>DAIOHK010000016.1:0-50998 GCA_036744795.1 Bacillota bacterium
GCTTTTATGTTTATTTTTGGTGTAGGAAAAAAAGAAAATTTGGAACCGAAAATAGACTTATACTTTGCAATAAAAAAAAAGAAATAAGAGGGAGCGAAATGTTAACAAAGGAATTGCTATTAAGACAAAAAGATGATCTTAACTGTCTTTTAGAAAAGGTCGGGGAAGATGATATTGACTTGCTAGTGGCATGGCTTAAAGAGAAAGATGATACAATCAGATATGCAGCATTTTTACTACTTAAATTATTATCTTTAAGTAGCTGTAAGGTATATAAGTACTGGGACACTTTTGCCGGAATGATTGACGATGATAATTCCTATCAAAGAAGTATTGGATTAATGTTAATCTCGGAAAATGTAAGATGGGATAAGGAAGATAAATTTGGAGCAATTTGCATTAAGTATTTAAAACACTGTGATGATGAAAAGTTTATTACTGCCCGTCAATGCATCCAGGGATTAAGCGAAATTTGCGAACATTCGACCAAATATAAGCGTGAAATTGTAGATATGCTTTTAAAAATAAACTTGAATAGAAGAAAAGTTTCTCAGAAGAGTTTGTTATTAATGGATATTATTGAAGTGCTAGGAAAGATTGCTAGTGAGCAAATGGACGAGCGAGTGGAAACATACTTGAAAACAGAATATGACCGTGGAAATGACAAAGTTAAAAAGGCCATAAAAAAGTTTCTAAAATAAGATTTGGTAAGGGGTCGCCATCTTAGCCACCTTCAAATTCGGGCCGACCGCACAGCCGATAACACGGCATTGGGTTGTATAATCCCACAAGGGAAGCTATTATCCATCATTTAGGCAAATTAATAAAAGAGGTTACTACTTTAAACCCAGTAATATTTTACCTA
This sequence comes from Bacillota bacterium, assembly GCA_036744795.1. Lineage (GTDB taxonomy): Bacteria > Bacillota > UBA4882 > UBA10575 > UBA10575 > UBA5486. Next base: position 866 of record DAIOHK010000016.1, read on the forward strand.
ACACAGTCAGATGTAAAGGAGACTCTCTTGCGTGTATGGAAAGAACGTGGAAAAGAAGGGTCTGATAATGCAATACGTTTTTGGCAACACAGGAAAAAGATTGAATTTGATGCAATGAGTAAACTGCCAGCAAAAATGTATGTTATTGATAACTCAGACTATGACTGGGATAAGGTATATGATACAGTAATTAACATTTTGGTTTAAAGCATTTTTAGAATCTGGTGGGGCCAACATCAGATAACCGCAGGGTTTCCGGCTCCGCTCCCTTCGGTCGCTTGGGAACTCTCAGATACCCCTGATACGACGCCGGTGCTTGCCGCAGTCAAGGATCCCATAAGGCAATACGGTAAGCCGGAGATTATTAATAGCGACCAAGGCAGTCAATTTAGTAGCGATGATTAAACATGCTACATAGACGGAAGGCACGCTGGGTTGATAACGTAGTTATCGAACGTTGGTTTAGAAGCCTAAAAACCGAACGTATTTAATAAAATAAGAACACAGGGAGGACAGTTATATAATAATTGTATTAATTATACCCAAATGGTATAATATACATATTCATTGGGGGAGACACCCATAATAAAAAACGATTATGTTACACGGGGGAAGAAACCCATAGTAAAAAACGAAATGAATAATTAGAATATAGGGGATGATACCCATAGCTAAAAACATAACTGTAATTGATAACGATGGTATAGAATATGAACCCACCTATTTACGTCGTGCTAAGGGACTTGTTAAAAAAGGACGCGCTTATTGGGTGGGGGAAAATAAGATTGCTTTGACCGATATAATCTCAAACAATCAAGGGGGGAAGATAATGGATAATAAGACAATTGAATATATAAAAGAGCAAATTGGTTTGCTTATAAATTACTATAAAGATAATTCTACAGAAGAAATGGAAACTATTAAAATTGCAATTGAGGGTGTAACTAATTCTTTGGATAATATTCGTCATATTATAGTATTAAGGGAAGATTGGAATGAAGAACAAATTAATTCTATGTTTGGAAGTATAAAAAACAATGTTTATTCAGTTGCAAAAACTGTTGAAATAACAAATACTCAAAGGGAAACAACAAAAAGAGAAATTGTTAAACTGTTAGAGAAATTAATTGATAATAACAAGGATGATAGAATAAAAAGTAATTAAATTTATAATTGGTTAAATATTAGACGGTAGTCAAAAGGCTACCGTTTCTTTTAAAGAATCTAAAAAATATTAGTAAAAAGTCGATCAACTTCACTTAACAGCAGGGTTTGCGCTGGCGGGGCGCGGCTAGCGGAACATGAAGCGAAATCAAAGAAGTCGAATCACGAAGTGAACGCGCCCACACCCATGGACCTAAGCGCACCACGCCCGGCTTGGTTAAATCAAAGTGCGGTCGCACTAAGCTTTAACGCTGCGCCTTAAGGTCCATGGCCGTCGCAAACCCGCAGACTTTATACGCCATGCTAAAAGAAAGAAGAATTAGTAAACGAGAAAAAATTAGAGCCTTTCCCCATGCCTAGCTTTTCTTTTAAAGCTGATTGAAGTACTTGTGAAAAATTTATATTTTTCTCTATTGCAAGTTTATTAAGTCCAAATACTACAGCAACTGCAAAGCAAACGAGATTGTTTTTGATAAAGAGAATAAAGTAATTAGTACGCCTGCCTTTTTAGCATCTCAAAATATGAATGAAGTATATGAGGGTATTGATAGAATGATAAAAAAATTAATTAGGGAGTATAGTTTATTTTTTTAATTTATAGTGAGGTGAAATCATGATTTTGCATTGTATGAAAAAAGAAACATGGAAAGAAATAAAAAGTAAAGGATATTATGGTGAAAAGAATATTGAGTCGGAAGGTTTTATTCATTGCTCTCCTGTTGAATATATGTGGAGAGTTGCTCCAAATTTTAAAGATATAACTGATGAATTGGTTTTGTTATGTATTGATACAGAAAAGCTTAAATCAGAAATCCGCTGGGAGGATGGGGATAATTGTGGAAGAAGTTATCCGCATGTTTACGGTTTGATTAATTTAGATGCAGTTACTGCAGTACTGCCATACTTGAAGGATGAAAACGGCGTTTGGGTTAAAAATGATGAACTGGAAGACATTCCGAACAAGTAATCGTGGAATATGAATATAATTTATTTGCTAGTTAAGATGCATATCTTATATTGTGTGAAAGATTATAGGGTGAAAAGCGTCATCACTTCCTATAACAAAATATTTGTGCAAGGGTGCACTTGCAAAAGTCTATGGAAAGAAAAAAATGAATTTTGGCATGAAATCGACCTTATTCTTGTTTCTTCTTTCAAATAAAAATGTGCTTCTTATAACTGATAAGCTGGTTATTCTTTTTCTAATCATTTTTCAACATCCGACAACAGCAGTACCCGGCTCTGGGTGTGGAGCAATTTAATAGTCATTACATTTTTCAATTTGTTAATAATTAATAGGGGTTCAGTATATGTCGGATAAAACTGCATTATGTCAAATCATTTTATAAGTGCTTAATTCTGTATTCTACCAAAGCGTTCTTTTGCTCTAAACTCCAGTCATCAGCCAGGTCGGTGAAACTCTGTCCCAATGCTAAATTAAAGCTATTCCACGGTTTAACGTCTTCAGGAAAACTCGTAAACGAAATTGTCGCTCCGAAAGTCGGATGCTCACAAGTAATATTGTGAGACCAAAGAGCAATTTGTTGTCCTTTTTTATTAATTTTGATTCCATAACGTTGATCTCCATATAAGGGATGCCCGATTGTTGATAATTGTACACGGATTTGGTGAGGTCTACCTGTGTATAAATGAATTTTTGCAAGGCTCAAATTTTTTATCTCGTCTATAATTTCGTAGTCCATCACTGCTTTTTTTGCACCTTGGACTCCATATTCAACAGAAATAACTGTGTTTGTTTCTTTGTTTTTCAGTAAATAGTTAACCAATGTATCCTTCCACTTTGGTGGCTTCCCATGAATTACGGCTAAATAGGTTTTTGTAAACACCCTTTTTCTAATCTGATCGGAAAGTCTTGCTGCACACTTCGAGGTTTTTGCAAAAACCATCACTCCCCCTACCGGTCTGTCCAAACGGTGAACAAGCCCTAAAAAGACATTGCCGGGTTTATTATCCCGTAATTTTATTATTTTCTTCAATAGGGTCAACATATCTGTATCGCCGGTTCTGTCTTGTTGAGATAAAACATTGGGTGGCTTGTTAACCACCAGTAAATGATTATCTTCAAAGATAATCGGAATTTTTATCATCGTCAACTCTCCAAAACAACTTAATTTTTTCGATTATTGTACATTAAGTATCATAATGGTTTTTCATCTGCAAACATTTACGTACACAAGACCGTGTCAATGGTAGAGTAAAACCATCATAAATGGGAAGGGAATCATCTTCTAATGGATGATTCAAATTTATTTATTATATATATAGCTTTATAATTATATCAGAGTTATTGATAATCTCCAATATACGAAGTTTTATAAAGTGATTCTTAGAAACTTTATTGATGCCCTGAGTTTTATGCAATATTTACCATAGACTATATATTCCTGACAGGTATTTTAGGTTGGACTTCTTACACAGACTGTATCCATTGGCGGCTGGCTTAATAGTCTTCGGGTTTGTAGCCAGTTGGGTTTTTGGGAGGGAGTATTCGGACAAGACAATAAAGGATTTGCTTGTAATGCCCATATCACGAACAGTATAGTATTGTCCAAATTCATTCTGGTTTTTATTTGATGCGTAATACTTTCAGCATTCGTATTCGTGCTTGGGTGAGTGTAGTTAAGCGTTGGAGTCGGGGAGGAACGTTATATATCAGCACGTTTATTGCTTTGGGGTGCGGAAGGAAATTTATAAAACGATTAAGTTAGCAACTCCTTAAGAAAAGCAAAGCCCTATCCTAACGGGATTTTTCGGTCCTCTCGTACCTTCCTTTGTCACACCCGCGGATTCTTGTGAATAACTTACTTAAAGTTAGAGAGTTGCAAGAATGGGAGGAGTGAGGCACTTTGTCAATGCAAAAACCGCGTTTGGCTTGGCAGGGTACACTGTCTGGGTTTCCCTTGCCTGGACACAGTTGTAAACCACGCCAGACCGGCTGCACTATGTTGCTAGACAAGAGGTTAGGATTGAGCGAAACACGCGATCTGTTGGAGCTGGCTTGTGACTACATAGACATCATCAAGCTCACATTTGGCACATCGGCTCTTTACCCAGAATCGGTGCTCCGCGACAAAATTAAACTAATTCGTTTCTACGGAGTGGATGTTTACCCCGGTGGTACACTGTTCGAGATTGCTATATGGCAAGATAAACTGGAATCGTATTTACAGCACGCTACTGAACTTGGCTTTACTGGTATTGAGGTATCTGATGGCACTATTCCCCTCAGCACCAAAGAACGGCGCCGTGCCATTCAAAGTGCTAAAGCCCATGGCTTTAAAGTGGTAACCGAAGTCGGTAAGAAAGATGGAACGCCGATCCCTGTTTTGCGCATGAAGCAAATAATAGCAGATGACCTAGAATATGGAGCCGATAAAGTGATTATTGAAGGGCGAGAATCGGGTAAGGCCGTCGGAATTTTTGATCAAAACGGTAATGTGAAAGAGGCTGAAATGGAGGCTTTAGTGCATGGCCTCCCTTGCCCTGAGACTGTTTTGATTTGGGAAGCCCCCCTAAAAAGCCAGCAGGTGAGCTTAATTAAGCGCTTTGGGCCGAACGTAAATCTCGGCAACATCGCGCCGGAAGAAACATTAGCACTGGAGGCCTTACGCTGTGGCCTACGGGGCGACACGCTAGGGCTTTGCCTAGACCGTATGGCAACTAATTGTCAGCGAGTAAGCGGCAGGGAGGTGAGTAGTGGTGGAAATATTGACGCGGATTTCTAAAGACTGGTGGGCAGTGATTCTGGCCAGTCTACTAATGTTGTGCATTAAGATAGGGCTTATCACTACGGTGCCATGGTAAGCAAGCTGACAAAGTACCTACCCGGTATCTGCTTGATGTTTATTGTTGGTTACGCCGGCAAAATTGTTGCTAATTATATACCTCATACTGAATACGTTCTATTTGCAATCGCCATCGGTATGATTGTACGCAATGTATTTACTTTACCGGAATTCTTTACACCTGGTATTGCTAGCTATGATCTTTGGATGAAAACAGGAGTAGTCTTGCTTGGCGCAAGGCTGGCACTACAGGAAGTATTTTCGATCGGGGCCAGCGGGATTGCCTTGGTGATAATTGAAATTACAGTAGCTATTCTTACTGCTACTTACTTAGGGCGATTGTTCGGGTTAAAGGAGAAGCTAGCGAGTTTACTGGGAATAGGAATTGGGGTTTGCGGAGTCTCGGCCATTATCAGCGCAACTAGTGCCATTGAAGCGGAAGAGGACGATGCCGCCTATTCCATTGCCACTATCTTATTCTTTGGCGCCATCATGCTTTTTCTTTACCCCGCCCTCGGTACTTGGCTAGGAATGTCGGATACTGCCTTTGGCTATTGGACGGGGTTGTCTATAGACAATACAGCTGAAGCAGTTGCAACGGGCTTCGCCTTTTCAGAAATTGCTGGTAATATTGCTACCGTAGTAAAACTATCGCGCAATGCACTAATGGGTCTTGTAGTACTCATCTTGGCCCTTCAGTACGCCCGCAAAGGTATTACTGGGCAAGTAGAAAACAAAGTAGCGTTTCTCTGGAGTAGGCTGCCCAAATTCCTTATAGGCTTTCTTGCATTCTCCTTGCTAGCAACTGTCGGCTTTATTACCCCGGGTCAGGCCAAGATACTAAACAACGCCAGCAAGTGGCTGTTCATGCTCACTTTTGCCGGTGTTGGTCTTTCAACTGATTTTAAACGAATGAAAGCAGGCATTAAGCCTTTTTTGGTTGGTTTTGGTGTGGAAACGATAGTCTCGATAGTTACCTTTATGCTAGTCTATTACGTGATTGGGTAAGGCTGAGGCCTCGTACCCTAAAGGTACGTTGCAAATCTTGGCGGTGGTGCGGTCGAGGGCAAATAAGTAGCGCTTATCTACTTTTGAACGGTCGTGAGCCTGAGGACACGCACCGCCAAACCTTTTTCCTCAATACATGACCGAGGGAATTGCGTAATTACCTTTGGCATCATTCAACCACAATATATAGTGTTTAGCTATTAAGCTATCAATATATTGTGGTTGAATATTAAATAATTGGTTATGCAATTCCTTAGACCATGTAAAACGAAAAGTTATAGTATAAGAGGCAATAGGTATAATTGCAGTAATGGACTATGGTTAATTCACTTTTAAATTGTGTTGCAATGTATTAAGTAGTTGCTGCCCGTGGCAGCCTTTGAAGCTAGGGCCATTGCACGGCAAAAACAAAAAAGTAAAGGTTGCAACTTGAAGAGTTAATAGTAAAAGGCGAGTAGAAGGAAGCTTTGAAAGAAGTCTTTGAAGTAATTCCAGCAACTAATAAGTATATTGACACCAAGGCTCTCCACAAATAAAATTGGTTTTAAGATGAAAAAACGGATATTTAACATTATATTAAAAGAGGAGGATTGTTATGAATAAAAAATTTAAAGGAAAGATTCTAGGATATGTGGGGCGTTTTTCACTTATTCATGTTTTGACATATGTGGTTGCGGGCATTATTTTTATGAAATTGCAAAACTATGTAGATGTATTTTCAACATCGGAGGCATTTGCAAACTTTAGACCGCTGGATTCCCCTATAGTTAGAGCAGCAGCACTATTTCAATTTTTACGAGGTAGTTTCTTTGCTTTATTGCTATATCCTTTTTATGACACAATTATTAGTAGCAAACGTGGTTGGTTAATGCTATTTGGGGTATTATGGGGTTTCACTTTAATTGGTTCAGTATCAGCAACCCCGAGCTCAATTGAAGGCTTAATATATACTAAAATCCCATTAGCAGAACATTTAATTGGAATACCAGAAGTAACTACGCAGATGCTAGCATTTTCTTGGTTGTTTTTTAAATGGGAACGAAGAGTAAATATTAATCGTAATAAAATTGATGAAAAATAAGCAAATTTTATAGAATTAATATTTGAGAGACTCCATATTTCTATTACAAAAAGGTCATAAAGGAGAAGAAGTGATTCGGATTAGTTGAAACATGAAGAACATGCACCTTTATAATAGTAGAATTATGCGAAGTAAAGATTATTTATATTTTACAGGACAAATGAAAGCATTCTATGACAGGAAAACTACCAAGAAAATTGGTATTGTATATTTGTGAGGAGATGATTGAATGGAGTGGATACAAAGCCTTAACAGCGCAATTAATTATATGGAAGAGCATTTGCTTACAGATTTAAGCTGTGAAGAAATAGCGAAACATATTCATTCAACTAGTTTTCACTTTCAAAGAGTATTTAGTTTGTTGACCGGAATGACAGTTGGAGAGTATATCAGAAATAGACGTCTTTCTTTAGCTGGACAGGAGTTAATAATATCGGACGCAAAAGTGATTGAAGTTTCTTTAAAATATGGATATGAAACGCCTGAAAGCTTCACAAAAGCATTTAGCAGATTTCATGGGATAACCCCAAACCAAGCCAAAAGGGAAGGTTCTAGTCTAAAATCATTTAATCGTCTTATCATTAAAATTGAATTGGAAGGCGGTAATATTATGGATTACAAGATTGTTAAAAGAGAGGAATATACAGTTCTTGCAAAAACAAGATATTTTACATCAGAAAACAGTACAGAAGAAATTCCTAAGTTCTGGTCTGAATATTTTAGAGATGGTTCACATAAGACTGTATGTGGTATGCTTGGGATTTGTGAGCAAGAAAAGGAAGGATGTAAAGAGTTTCGTTATGGTATTGGTAGTGAATGTAGTGAAAACGCTGAGGTTCCAAATGGGTTTGAAAAACTAACAATTCCAGCATATACATGGGCAGTGTTTAAATGTGTTGGACCAATGCCTCATACTATTCAAAATATGTGGAAAAGAGTTTATAGTGAATGGCTTCCACAATCAGAATATGAATTAATCCCAGATTATGATATTGAGCTATATACTGATGGGAATAACCAGAGCGAAGAATATGTTAGTGAGATTTGGGTACCTGTAAAAAAGAAATAATTATTAAAGTGCAATAGAAACTTGTGCAATTTATGCACAAGTTTCTATTGTAATATATAGTTTTACATTACGAACATTATCTTTAGTTAAACAATTTTAACATCATTTTCTTTAGATTACCTTTTGGAGGTTGAATTTAATTGTCGAATGAAAGAACATGATTAATGAACTAAAAAATAGATTATTCCGGAATTAAAGATGATGGCATTTATTGGTACATGCGATCTTAGGGCGATGTCAAATAATAGTATAATAAAAGCAAGTAACTTATTAGATAAAGATGAGGAATTTAAAATGAAACTGAAGCTCTGGCAAAAAAACATTTTATCCATATTTATCCTCATAGGAGTTGGGTTTGTTCTATTTAATGTGGCGTTCATTCTGGCGTATTTTGTAATGAGAGCTTATGATATGGTAATAATGCCGTTTGTTGATAAGATTGGTAATGCCAGGGCAATTCATTTTTCATGGCATTATCTCTATCTTATTCTCGTCCTTTTGCTCTCATGGTTTGTTTTATGTAGACGGCTTAATGACCTTGTTAAGGCAACTTTCTCGACCATGCCACTGATCGTTGTTCTTTCTGAAGTAGGTATCCAGTTTTATCACTGGCCTGTTTTAGTATGGATAATCGGTGCATTTATTGTTAGTGCTGTTTTTTTGTATCTCTATAAAATGAAACGTTCCTGGTTATATTATTTTGCGGTCATTTATGTGGTTGTGGTGGAGATTTTTATCATGCTTTCGGGGATGGAAATTTGATGATCTCCTAGAGAAGGAGAAAAAGATTTGTTAGAAATTATAGGATACTACTAAGAAGGCATGGCCAAAAAGCTAGGCGGGAGTTTTATACCAACTTCCCTACGATCTTTGTCCCATGTACTTCCTTTATTCCAGTGTTTTTTACCAATTCCCTACAGTTATCTTGTGTTATGCCTCCACCTGCTAGTATGATAATCCTATTATCTGCATAATTTACTAATTCTTTTAGCGTTTGTTGGTTGTCTACAGCTGAGCCTTGCCCTCCTTTAGTAAGTACTCTGTCTATACCTAATTCGATCAATTTATCCAATGCAACTTTTTTATCTTCTATTTCATCAAAAGCCATATGAAAGGTAACACTTAATTTTTCTGATTTTTTTATAAGCCTTTTTAAAGCCTTTTCATCTATCCTATTATCTTCTGTCAAAGCACCTATGACTACTCCATTTACTTTGGCTTCTCTGCACAATTCTATATCCTTTTCCATTATCTTGATTTCTTCTTCCGTAAAAACAAAGCTGCCCCCCCTTGGTCGTATCATTACATTTATAGCTAATTTTAAAGTTTCCTTTGCTAATAAAATAGTTCCATAGCTAGGCGTCGTACCTCCTTCTTTCAGATTGTCGCAAAGCTCAAGTCGATCGGCACCTAGTTCGTAGGCTCTTTTAGCTTCTTTAAAATTCCCTACACATGCTTCTTTTAATATTTTCATGATATCTCTCCTCTGTCTTTATTAAACAGTTTGCATCAATTACCTGAAGAAAATATCTTTTTTAGCACTTACATTTTAATGCAAAATTGTATATATTGGTATATAATAATAGTATTACATAAAGTTATTTATAATAGTCAAACAAGGCCATTTTTAAACCATTATTAACTATATATAATAAACCAAGATGGGTCAAGAATGGCTTTTTGGTAATGCTCGTTGTGTTAAATGTGGACAATAAAAAATCTGGTTTAATCTTCAACAACGACGGGAATCCCACGAACGTTAATGTATTAGTTATTGGGTGTTCCTTTTTAGTTGCTGTAAGCAGATTTAACTACTATCTAGGCCCAAATATTTAAGTGAATTAGTGAATTAAAGATTAGGAGGAATTGTAAATGGTAGAAATTACCAAGGTTTACAGGGAAAGTCTTCCGTCGCTTCGGCTAATAGGGAAACGATATACCAACAGTGACAGAGGTGCAGATGGTGGCCATGGTGTGCTCTCTTGCTTATTGGCACTAAGCATAAAATTATTGGAATTATCTTTTTTTGGTATATAATAACAGAAGAGGAAGAATTATGCTTGGATTTTTGATAAAAAGACACCGACGAGCAGACGTTGAGGTAAAATAAATAAGGATTTTTAGATAGAGTAAAAAAGTATTTACTATAATAATTAGAAGAAAGTAGGTTCATTAAGAATGAATCAAAAGATTCTTTCCAATGATGGGTGGGAATTTGCTAAAAGCAGCCTCGAACTTTCAGATACTGCGACATTACAGTTTCAACCGGTCGATCTTCCTCATGATTGGCTAATCTATGATACACTGAACCTTTACGAAAACAGTATTGGTTGGTATCGCAAGCGGTTTAAATGTTCCAAAGCAGATCAGATCCTCCTGTATTTTGAGGGAGTTTATATGGATTCCACTTTATATGTAAATCAGCAGTTGATCGGTGAATGGAAGTACGGTTATTCTTCCTTTGAACACGATATAACAGAGGCGATTGTTGAGGGAGAAAATGAAATCCTGGTAAAAGTAGTCCATCAAGCTCCGAACAGCAGATGGTATTCGGGAGCCGGGATTTATCGTAATGTATGGCTAAAGATTAGAGATCGGAATCATATTGTAACGAATGGTATTTACATATCAACGCATAAAGCAGATCAAGAAGAGAATCGGTGGTTCGTAGATGTTGACACTGATCTAAAGATCTTTGAGGATGTAGAACTTACCCATACCATTATGGATCAAGATCGAGTTATTGCCAATTCAAAAAACATTATTACAGTAAGTGATGCTAGTGTGCCAAATAAACAAAGATTAATTGTAGAAAACCCTTGTTTATGGTGTACGGAAGAGCCTAGACTTTATCAGCTGATAACTCAATTACAAATAATTACCAAAGACAAAGAAGGAAATCAAAGTACGAAAGAAGTGGAATCGGTCGCTCAGAATATCGGATTTAGAGAGATTATCTTTGAGCCTAACCAAGGTTTATTACTAAACGGGAAAAAGATGAAATTACAAGGGACATGTGAACATCACGATTTAGGAGCTTTAGGCGCTGCCTTTAATAAAGCGGCCTTAAGGAGAAGATTTAAGTTATTGAAGGAAATGGGTGTTAATGCAATCCGAACTGCCCATAATATACCGGCGGTAGCATTAATGGAGCTGGCGGATGAAATGGGAATACTAGTAGTTTCGGAAGCTTTTGATATGTGGGAACGAGCTAAAACTCCTTATGATTATGCTAGATTCTTTAAAGAATGGGTGCATAAAGATGTAAAAAGTTGGGTAATGCGAGACCGGAATCATCCTAGTTTACTCTTATGGAGCATTGGTAATGAGATTTATGATACTCATGCCGATGTAAGAGGAGAAGAGATAGCAAAGATGTTAATCGATTATGTGCGAAAATATGATCCGAAGGGAAATGCACTAGTTACTATTGGCTCAAATTATATGCCTTGGGAGAATGCGCAAAAGTGCGCTGATCTCGTTAAAGTTGTTGGATATAATTATGCGGAAAAACTTTATCAAAAGCATCATGAAGAGCATCCGGATTGGGTGATTTACGGTAGTGAGACCAGCTCTGTAGTTCAAAGTAGAGGGGTTTATCATTTCCCCTTTGAAAAATCGCTTCTTGCCGATGATGATGAGCAGTGTTCCGCCTTAGGAAATAGTGCTGTTAGTTGGGGAGCAAAATCAACGGAGGCCTGTATTATCGCAGACAGGGATACCCCTTTTTCCCTGGGTCAATTTATCTGGACTGGTTTTGATTATATTGGTGAACCTACACCTTATCATACCAAGAACTCTTATTTTGGCCAACTTGATACTGCAACCTTTAAAAAAGACTCATATTATATCTATCAAGCAGCCTGGACCGATTATAAAAAAAGCCCGATGGTGCATATCTTCCCTTATTGGGATTTCAATGAAGGTCAAATGATCGATGTGCGGGTCTGCTCTAATGCACCGCGAATCGAATTAAAGTTTAATGGTGTCACCATTGGAACGCAAGATCTTGATCATAAGCATGGAACCCAACTGCTTGGTTGGTGGAAGATACCTTATACAGAAGGTGAAATCAAAGCAATCGCTTACGATGAAGCGGGAAGAATAATTGCAACCGATGTAAGGAGATCTTTTAAGGATGCCAAGAAGATTTGCTTAAAGGCGGACAAAGAAAAACTTCTGGCCAATGGTGTGGATTTTATTTTTGTGGAGATAACCATGGAGGATGAAGATGGTAATCCGGTTGAGAATGCTAATAATCGGGTGAATGTTAGTGTTACTGGGGCTGGTCGCTTAATTGGCCTTGATAATGGGGATAGCACAGATTTTGATCAGTACAAAGGGTTAAGCAGAAGGTTGTTTAAAGGTAAGTTAATGGCGATCATTGGTGCCACTTTAGAAGCTGGGAAGATCCAAATCGAAGTCTCTTCAAAAGGTTTACCTAGTCAGAGGGGTGAATATGAATCTTTACCAGTCGAGCGGGGAGCTTTTGACGGGGTCTCCGCTCGGATGAAAAATGGGGAAGTGCCTTGTGTGATGGGAAATAGTGAAGAGATCCCCGTGCGTAAGATCGAACTTGCCTGTGATTCCAATCGAGTATTTAATAAGTCGAGAAGAGAAATCATAGTACAGGCAAGATTATATCCAGAAGATACTTCTTACCAGGAAGTAGAGTGGAAGGTAGTAAATGATCTTGGGATTGAATCCCCTCTTGCTAAAATAGATGCCTCTGGTCATGAAGCTAAGGTGATCGCCTTGGGTGACGGTGCCTTCCGTCTGCGTTGTATGAGTAAAAATGGTACGGATAAGACGAAACTCATCTCTCAGCTAGAATTTAAGGCCGAGGGTCTTGGTACAGTTTACAAGAATCCTTATGAATTTATCTCTGCTGGGCTTTATGATTATACTAAAGGCGAAGTGGGAAATGGTAATGAAAAAGGAGTAGCCACTAGTCGCGATAGTGAAACTCAAGTAGGTTTTCGGGATCTTGACTTTGGTCCGGATGGTTCAGATACGATAACTGTTCCAATTTTTGCCTTATCCAGTGAAAAATATCCCCTGCAGATTTGGGAAGGAATACCTAATGAAGAGGGAAGTTCGTTACTAGCGGATGTAATATATCAGAAGGAATCAAAGTGGAATGTTTATCAAGCAGAAACTTATCAGTTATCAAAACGACTACGTGGCATCACTTCTATTTGTTTTGTGACCCATCAGAAGATGCATATTAAAGGATTTTCTTTTACGAAAAAGAGCAGAGCTTTTGCCCAAATTTATGCTAGTGATTGTGATCAGATCTATGGTGATACCTATAAAATAAAAGACCGTAACGTTGAAGAGATCGGGAATAATGTTACTTTAGAGTTTGGGCAGATGGATTTTGGAGATGAAGGCACCACAAAGTTAGTAGTTTATGGTAGGTCTCCGCTGGAGAAAAATACGATTCATCTACGTTTTACCGATGATGAAGGAGAGAGCAGCCAGATCATCGAATTTTTGCATTCAAAAGAATATGAAAAGCAAGTATTTGAATTAGAAAAGATAAAGGGAAGGAAGAAAGTGAGCTTTATATTCCTACCTGGATCCAAATTTGATTTTGGTTGGTTCCGTTTTGAGCGGAAGGAAGGATAGTATCTTGAATAGAGAAAAAAGGCGAGCAGAACTTTATGGGCTTTTAGGTGATTTACCACCGCGGAATTATAGAGTCTCTTCCAGATTAATTTCCAAGGATGAAAGAGATGATTTCATCCTTGGAAAACTGGTCCTTGATTTAAATGGAATTGAGCCTGTTCCGGCCTATTTTATTACTCCTAAAGAAACAAAGGAGAAAAAGCCGGTAATTTTGTTTAACCATTCCCATGGTGGTTATTATCATGTTGGAAAGGAAGAAGTATTAAAAGGTGCCCCTTATAGCTATAAAAAACCATATGCTAAGGAGTTAACCGAAGAGGGATATTCAGTCTTATCAATTGATGCTTGGGCTTTTGGTGAAAGAAGCGGGCGAACAGAAGGCGAGATTTTTAAGGAAATGCTATGGAAGGGTCAAGTGATGTGGGGAATGATGGTGTTTGATAGCATTAAAGCTATTGATTACCTTTTTACCAGGAAGGATGTAGATACAGAACGAATTGGTACTATCGGGATGTCGATGGGAAGTACTATGGCTTGGTGGACGGCGGCATTGGATGAGAGAGTAAAAGTTTGCATTGATATCTGTGCGATGACGGATTTTCATACTTTGATTGAATTTGGAGGATTAGAAGAGCATTCAGTCTATTATTATGTACCTAATTTGCTTAAACGTTTTTCTACAGCAGAGATAAATGCACTTATTTGTCCGCGCCCACATCTGAGTTTGAATGGGATTTACGACCGGGTTACCCCGGAAAAAGGTTTAGATCTTATTAATGAAGAACTAAAAAAAGTATATCAAGAAGCTGGGGTCGAAGAGCGTTTTGAATTAAAGAAATATTTTGTAGCCCATCTTGAAACAGCAGAGATGAGAAGTGAGGCCACCGACTTTCTGAATAAGTGGCTTAAATAACTTATAAGGATGGCGATTGATAGGACTTGTTTTTTTAGAATAAATTGGCAATAATTTTTGTTGGGAGAGGTTAGTCGCGGTAGATTAAAGATGATGTAGAAAAATAAACAGTCAAGTTGGAAGTACGGGTAGTTCCACACGGAAAAGCATGTTTACAATAGATTTACATGCTCCTGGAGGCAATATACGGTCTTTTAGTGGATAATATATCAAAAATGTATTACTATAGAAATAAAAGAGGTTAAAAAGGTAAACCTATATCTAAAGGAGGTTTCATATTGAGTATTAAACTACGAAAAGATTTTACCTATTCCATGCTTGTACCCACAAGTATGGGAGTTCGTATTACCCCTCTTAATGGGCAGCCAGTACATAGTAGTGATCTATTTATGTTACAAGCTACTAGTGCCGAGACTAATGTGGCAAGTATCTCATCCTACCTTGGTCTTCCTGTAAAAGTTTTAACAAACTTTGTTAAGGACAGTCCAATTGCTCAGTTTATTAAAAATAACCTTGCAAGTCGACATATGGTCTATGAGGGCCCGGAGGTTCCTCAAGGTGGTCCGTGGGGCTACCGTCATCAGTTTAATATTGCAGATAGTGGTTATGGTTCACGTGGCCCACGTGTATTGAATGATCGTGCGGGTGAAGTCGGTCGGACTCTTAATGTGAAAGACTTTGATTTGGACAGGATTTTTGGTAAAGAAGGTGTACAGATTGTGCACCTATCGGGATTGATTGCAGCACTTTCACCTGAAACCAGTACCTTCTGTCTTGAATTGGCCAGAGCTGCAAAGAAATATGATACTAGAATTTCCTTTGATCTTAATTATCGTGCTTCCTTCTGGAAGGGTCGCGAAAAAGAACTACACGATGTTTTTACAGAGATTGCAAGCATTTCGGACATTCTTATTGGAAATGAAGAAGATTTCCAACTTTGTCTAGGAATAAAAGGTCCGGAAGCAGGAGGTAAAGATATTCCTGCAAAAATCGAAGGCTTTAAGGAAATGATTGGCCGGGTAAAGAAAACATTTCCAAATGCTTCGGTTTTTGCTAATACGCTTCGTCAGGTTGTTAGTGCTAATAGTCATCTGTGGGGTGCCATCTTATTGGAGGGCAATAATTGGAATGTAGTAGAACCTCGACAAATTACTGTCCTTGATCGTATTGGAGGCGGCGATGGTTTTGTTGGCGGTTTACTTTATTCGATTTTAAAGGGTTGGGAACCGGAAAAATGGGTGCAGTTTGCTTGGGCAACTGGGGCAATGGCGACAACATTCTTAACGGATTATGCTCAACCTATTGATGAAGAACAAGTCTGGAGTATCTGGGAAGGTAATGCGCGGGTAAAGCGTTAAAACATTAATTTCTGTCTAGGGAGGGAGGGACTAGTATTAACCTCCTTCCTATAAATCTACTTTAAAAATATTTAATCATCTATTGCTTAATGAAACTGGTTTTACCTTTTTAACTAAATTCTAAAGCCCCCGTTTTTGTTAGAAGACAAGAATGGGGGCTTTATTTATTACTGACTTAAATTTTATTGAAAAGTAAAACGTAAATAGAATGGTATTAATTGTATTGAGTTTTTAGGCCTAGTCTTTTTTTAGTTTACCGCCTTTTTCTTGTTGAATAAAAATTCTGAGAAATGGATGACAAATTAATTTATATTACATAAAAAAAAGGATAAATACACTTATTGGAGAATAATTATATTCACTATTATATATAATTTTCCAATGGTGTTATTACTAGGTAGTCGCTCACGCTGGTCTACCACCAGTACAACGAAGTGATGAAAATTCAAAGACCAGGAGAGTCGACCAACTGTCCTGTAGATTTAATCAAGACCAGATGAATCAACAAGTTGTTCATGCTGGTTTCCAAACTATCACGAAGTGATTCAATCAAAACCAGATGAATCAACTAGGGCTATTTTCTAAGTAGTTGTTCACGCTGGCTACCGCCCGCGCACATAAAAAATATGGAAAATAATATATATTGCGGTCAAATGGATACTAAAAGTAATTATACAATTCCTTGAAAGGTAAATTCTCTTAAAAAATAATTGGGAAGGGGTGGTAAAGGAAATAATTTTTTTTTATATATAACCAAAAAAACCAGGAAATAGAAGGAGGTAGTTTAATGAAATTTAAGGGGTTAGCTATTTTTTTACTCATAGTCTTGTCCCTGTCCAGTACGGCCTTTGCCGCAGCTCAAAAGGGACCGGTCGTTGATAAAGTTTATTTTGATGTCAGAATGCAACAGGATATAGGAATTCAGGATGCGGCTGTTGGAAATACAGATGTTTTCTATTACGGTGTAGAAGGTCCGTCCATTCAGGGACTTGATCGTGCTACACTTAATAAGCTTGAGATCTATTCTATCCCTTCTGGCAGCTGGAGCCTGCTGATCAATCCTATTCCCAATGCCGCTCCTTATACCGTTAAAGTGGAGGGTAAAGAGTATTTTAATGTCTTGGCGATCCGTGATGTCAGATTCGCTTTGAATCACCTTATTAATCGGCAATACATTGTTGATGAGATTCTGGGCGGTGCCGGTGGACCGATGACAACCATGGCTACTCCTGGACAGCCGGGTACCTACCGGTATAACTTGATTGGCTCCAAATTGGGAATAACCCCGGAAGGAGACGAAAGCCAAGCACTGAAAGAGATTAAAGATGCTTTGGCTGCTGCTTCAAAGCTACCAGAACTTAAAGGAAAACTAAAAGAGGGTAAGGACTGGTGGAATTTTAATGGTGAGCCGATTACCGTTAAATTTGTTATCCGCGTAGATGACCCGCAGGGGAGAGCCAAAGAAGGCGAGTATGTTGCCCAACAGATCGAGAAAGCTAAGATTAAAGTGGAAAGACTAATGTGGGATCGGGCAAAAGCTAATCAGACAGTTTATGCTGGTAATCCTGCTGATTTCGAATATCAGTTATATACTGAAGGCTGGGGCGCTGGAGCTACTAGGGCATGGTGGGAACATATTGTCTGTCAGATGTATGCTCCCTGGTATGGCTATATGCCCGGTGGAGCAGAACCTTCGAATTGGAACTATACTAATGATCAGATAGATGTACTGACGAAAAAGGCTTATGGCGGTAAATGTCTAACAGAGGAAGAATACTGGGAGACTGCACTTGATGCATTGGAACTTGGTGTTAAGGATGCAGTCCGGCTTTATGTCTGCTATCAGAACCAGTACTATGTTGCGAACAAAGCTGCTTTTAATAGCAGAATGGCGTATGGACTTGGTGATGGATTGAATGGCTGGTCTTTGTATACGGCAGATACTAAGAATAAGGTACTCCGGGCTACTCAATTTTCTGCCCAAGGTTCTCTCTTTATGTCCGCTTGGGACCCAGTCGGAACTGACGGCTTTAATGATGTATATAGTAACTACATTGCTGAGGCGCTATATGATGAGGAAACCTTTGAGAGTCCAGTCTCTGCTATTCAAACCCCAAACAGAGCTATTCCACAGATGGATAGTGTACAGGCCAAGGTGCACTTGGATGCGAATGGAGAATTGGTTGGCGACGTTCCAATCGCAGAAAAAGCCCTTTATTACGATTCAGCTAAAAAACAGTGGGCTGAAGCAGGAAAAGGCCGAACGTCTATGGTCTCTTGTAAATATAAGTTGGTTCTCTCTAATTACCATCATGGTATACCAATGGGGATGGCTGATTTTATGTATGCCGATGCCTTCCTGCAAGAGTGGGTTACCAAGGATGGCGAGAATGATCCCTATTATGATGAAGAGTATTCAAGCAATATGGGGGAAGATGCTAAAATCAAACGTGCTGGTATCTATGATGCTAAGAAAAACGAGGTAACTTGGTTCTTTGATTACTACTTCCCTGCCTCTAAAGAACGGATGGTTGGAGCTTTCCCGCCAAGCATTAAGGTATCAGCTTCTGGGCATCGGGTCGCTGTTTGTTGGGAAATTGTTGAAGCTTTGGCTAGAATGGTTGCCAGCAAGACTAGTGCCTCGGGTACAGTTTATAGCTTTTCTCAAAACAAACAAGGTACAACCCAAGTTGATGTCTTAAGACCTTCCTGCGTGGTGGATCTCAAGGCAGAGCTCCAGAAGATGATTGCCGAGAAACATGTGCCGGTTTCTCTGAAGGGCTATGTCACTCCGGCCAATGCGGTAAAGAGATACCAGGCGGCGATAAAATTTATTGATACTTATAAACATGGCTATATTAGTAATGGCGCTTTTTATCTAGCTAAGTTTGATACGTCTGCCAACTTTGCGGAATTACGTGCTTTCCGTGATCCGACTTATCCCTATACTTCCGACCATTGGATCAAGCAATTCCGTACTATTGTAATGTCCATTGATAAGATGGATATTCCAATTATGAATGAAAAGGGTAAAGACATTAAGATTACCTTGAATGTGACCGAGAGTATCTATCCGAATGATGATAAAATTGCGGCTGATAATGGCCAGGTATATCTGATTCTAATCACAGATGAGGGTGAAAAGCGATTTAATGCTAAAAAGGTCAAAGCTGGTGTTTTCGAAGCGGTCATCCCTGGAAGTGCTACCAAGAATCTGGAGGCCGGCTCTTATACCGTGTTGGGTAATGCTACTATAGAAGGGGCTATACCGTCTATTATACCTGAAACATTAATCATCTTTTAACTAACACTCGAATCTGAACCGGGGTGCCCCCGGGAAGGGGGTACCCCTGTTTATATTTAGCTTATTAGATGCACGAAACAGGGGTGAAATACTGAATGTACTGGAAGTATGTAGTGCGCCGGATTGTTTCTGTAGTCTTTACTTATATAGTCATTGTCTTTATTTACTCTGCCTTATTTAATACTGTTATGGAGACTACGATCAGGGCACAAATTGACGAGTTAGTTAAGCAAGAGATGTTGGTGAAGACCCATGTAATGAGCCCGGAAGAACTTAAAAGTTATCAACGTGAGCGGCTTGAGTTTCAATATAAAAAATATCATCTAGATGAGCCTCCACTCTCGCGGATCTTCTGGCGGGCAATTAGCACTTTAAAATTTGATTTTGGGAATTCGACCATCATTAAATCAGCTAATGGTGACCGAAGGGTCTTATTGATTGTGGGGGAGAAGATCCCGCGTACTGTTCTCCTCTTCACTCTGGCGACGTTTATCGATATTTTGCTTGGAGTAATTTTGGGAGTAAAAAAGGCACAAAAGCCTGGAAAGATTCTAGATCAGTCGACTTCGATTATAACGATGATTGTCTACGGGATGCCAACCTGGTGGGTGGCAATGATCTTTATTATGTTTTTTGTCTATAAGATTGCGATCTTTCCTTCGGGAGGATTACATTCTATTCCACCTCCGGAAGGTTTTAAGTATTTTCTAGATCTCCTTTATCACCTAGCCCTTCCTGTTTTGACGTTAATTGTTATTGGTTTTTGGGGCCGGGCTTATCTGACCAGAAACATTGTACTCAGTACTTTACAGGAAGATTATATTATGTCAGCCAGAGCCCGCGGTCTGCCGGAACGTAAAGTATTATACGGGCATACCCTTCGTTCGGCAGCACCTCCCATCGCCACGATGTCTATTTTATCTCTCCTTTTTTCTGTGGGCGGTGGGTTAATCTTTGAAGGGATCTTCAGTTGGCCGGGGATGGGGAATTTATATTGGGTTGCTATTCAGCAGAATGATATTCCAGTTCTCATGGGCAACCTGGCCATTACTACTATATTTTATCTGTCAGGCCTAGTTGTTTTAGATCTAATTTATGGACTTCTTGATCCCCGGATTAAGGTAGGTGGAAAAGCATGAACACCAAAGGCATAAAAGAAAATTTTCGCGAATTTTGGGGGGAATTTCGAAAAGTTAAATATGGAATAGTAGGCTTGGTTCTGTTCTTTGTTTTTCTTTTGATTGCAATCTTTGAACCGCTAATAATTCTTTTTCCAGAGGCTAGTAAGCGGTGGCGAGATATTACATATTGGGAGGATAATCCGAAGAATGCTGCTCCTGCTTGGACCAATTGGTTTACAAATAAAAAGAATACTCCCCAAATTATTTTGGATGATCCCGAAATAAAGGAGGATGAAACAACAAATACCCAGGTAGTGCGGGCAGTTTTCAAATATGACTATTTTTATGATGTTCCACCTATTGATTTAATTCTTCGGGCAACTGGTAAAGGTTTGATTAACCTGGTGATCGAATTGGAAAGACCTGATGGAATAAATTTTGAAGTAACAAAAAAATCAATTAAGTTAAGCAGTGAAGCACCGATACGAGTATCATTGGACAAAGAAGGCACAAGTATAGTTGGGGAGTTTTTAAAGAGTTACGAAGATCCAGCGATTTTGCAGGGTATCTCTATAAATACGGTAAAACCGGTAGAAGTCTTTTTTGTTCAGGCACAAAACAGGTTGCTTGATAATCCGGTTCCGCTAAAAGGAGAATATCGACTTAAGCTTACCAGTGTGGCGGTAGGGAGCAATTCTTTTTTGCAAGAACCGGAAATTACTGTAGCTGGCCGGGTCTTTGGTTTTATGGGGACAGATGCTTCAAAGCGTGACATATGGAGCGGAGTAATCGCTGGTACAAAATGGGCCCTTCTTATAGGTTTATTAACTTCGGCGATAGCCGTAGTAATTGGGGTTTTTTATGGTGTAACCAGTGCTTTTTTTGGTGGAACAGTTGATCAAATTATGATGCGGATTTACGAGATTTTTCAAAGTATACCTTTGTTGCCAGTGATGATTGTAGTTAGTGCGGTTTTTAAACCTAGTATTTGGACAATGATTATTATGATGTGCTCCTTTTTCTGGGTAAGTTCAGTGCGAACTGTACGTAGCATGGGATTACAGATTAAAGAGGAGACATACGTGGAGGCGGCTCATGCTCTGGGTGCTTCTAACCGGCGAATTATCTTCAAACATATGGTTCCACAGTTAATCCCGTATGCCTTTGCTTCAATGGCGCTGCAGGTTCCGGTTTCGATCGTATACGAAGCCTCCGTTAGTCTGATCGGGTTAGGTGATGCTACTATTGTCACCTGGGGTCAGATTCTACATGATGCGATGCAGGGTGGGGCTGTTTTGCAGGGTATTTGGTGGTGGATCGTCCCACCCGGGCTATTTATAGCCATCATGGGAATGACCTTTGCTTTCTTAGGATTTGCCACGGATACGATCTTGAATCCAAAATTAAAAACGAGGTAGGTGCCCCATGGAAAAGTTAGAGGTTAAAAATTTAAAATTATATTATTATACGAGCAAGGGAGTAGTCCGGGGAGTTGATGGTGTCTCCTTCAATCTTAGTCCAGGGGAAACACTTGGCGTAGTAGGCGAGTCTGGTTGCGGAAAGACAACTTTGGGTACTGCGCTTTTAAATATGCCCACTCCTCCTGGGCAAATTGTTGGTGGGGAGATTCTCCTTGATGGTGAAGATATTCTTAAGCTTAGTGAGAATGATTTAAGGAAGAAGATCAGATGGGAAAAGATCTCTATGGTCTTCCAAGGGGCGATGAATTGTCTAACCCCAGTTTATAATATACGCAAACAAATGATGGAAACAATTCAATTTCACCGGGAGATGGAGAAGAAAGAGGCAGAGGAAAGGATTAAGAAATATCTGAATCTGGTCGGCTTATCTGAAGATGTTCTGCGAAGATACCCGCATGAACTCTCTGGTGGGATGAAACAAAGGATTGTGATTGCTACGGCACTTTTTCTTGAACCAAAGATCGTTATCTGTGACGAACCTACTACTGCTTTAGATGTGGTAGTTCAAGCACAGATAATAAACTTGCTCAAGGAATTAAAAGAAAAGTTGAAGCTTTCCTTCATCTTTATTACGCATGATCTATCAACCGAAGCCGAAGTGGCGGATCGGATTATGATTATGTATGCGGGAAAAGTAGCGGAGATCGGTACCAATCAACAGATTTATGGCCCCCAAGGAGCTGCTCATCCCTACACCCAGATGTTAATGGCAGCGACTCCCAGATTACACCAGAGGGTTGATAATCTAGCCTTTATTCCAGGCACGCCACCGGATTTACTAAGCCCACCTAGTGGTTGCCGTTTTCATCCTCGCTGTCCGCAAGTAATGGAGCGTTGTCGAATAGAGGAACCACCGCTGACTGAGATTGAACCGGCACATACAGTTGCCTGCTGGAGGTGTTTTCATGAATGAATTTATTCTGGAAGTTGAAAATTTACAGAAATGGTTTCCGATTAAGCGTTCCCTTGGAGAGTTATTGCGAGGTAAAAGAAGATGGGTACGTGCAGTAGATGGAGTATCATTTAAAATAAAAAAGGGAGAAGCCTTTGGTTTGATTGGTGAGTCGGGTTGCGGCAAGACCACCACAGGCAAGTTAATTATGAAGCTTCTTGAACCAACTGTCGGTCGAATTGTTTTTTGTGAGGAAGATGTAACCAGGCTTAATTCTGAGGAGCTACAGGCGTATAGAAGAGGGGTGCAGATGATCTTCCAGGATCCCTACGCATCGATGAATCCACGTTTCCGGATCCGGGATGTGTTATCAGAACCTTTATATATTCATAAAATAGGTAAGACCGAAAAAGGAAAAATGAAATTAGCTGCAAAAGCATTAAAAGAAGTTAAATTGACCCCGCCTGAGGAGTTTATGGATCGTTATCCACATATGTTAAGTGGCGGGCAAAGGCAAAGAGTTGCTACTGCTAGAACTCTCATCCTTTCGCCGAGTTTTGTTGTAGCCGATGAACCTGTGTCGATGGTTGATCTTTCAACCAGGGCGGAACTTTTGCAAATGATGAAAGAGGTTCAACAAGTCTTAGGACTTACTTACCTTTATATTACCCACGATTTGTCTACTGCCAGATACTTTACGGATAGAATTGCTGTGATGTATCTTGGTAAAATTATTGAGATGGGAACTGCGGACGAAGTTATTGACCACGCCTTACACCCATATACCAAAGCTTTGATTGCGGCAGTCCCGGAACCAGTCTCCGGCAAGGTGGGAATTATTAAAGAGGTGCCAATTAAAGGGGAGATTCCTTCGGCAGCCGAGATCCCGCAAGGCTGTAGGTTCCACCCCCGTTGTCTCTATGCCAAACCCGAATGTTGGGATCAAGGGGAACCGGATCTTTTTGAAGCTGAACCTGGTCATTTTGTTGCTTGCCGGCGGTATAAGGAAATTTAAAAAGAGAGTATTACCGAAAAAGTAGGGTGAAACTTGAGTTAATACTTGTTTCTAGTTATTTGTATAAATGTTACCTTGACGTTTTCCGCTTCAAAGGATCTTTTAACACGAGCCACGAGTTACAAGTTTGTACTTTTATTTTTCGATCAATCATTATAAAGAAGGTGTAGCCTTGCAAAAAAACAATTATTTGGGCTTAATAATCTTCTTCTTATTAATGACTATTTCTTCTTCAGTACTAAGTAGCAGTGAGGATGATTTTTGGACGGCGATAAAAAATGAAGATTATCAAAAA
The DNA here is from genome assembly GCA_036744795.1 of Bacillota bacterium. Classification (GTDB taxonomy): domain Bacteria; phylum Bacillota; class UBA4882; order UBA10575; family UBA10575; genus UBA5486. Next base: position 25,004 of record DAIOHK010000016.1, read on the forward strand.
GCTGCTGAAGTAGGGAAGATTATCGGAAAAACTATTCCTGAATATTATTATTTAGCGGGAATATGCTTTCATAATATATCCTGCTATGAAGAATACGGTATTTACAGGAATAACTATTTGCAACTAGGTAACCCGATTAAGCTTAAAAAGATTCTTCTTGAACAAGAAATTCAAAACCCTGATTGCCCTCAAATATTACTACTGGAAGGAACTATTGCGGAATTATATCCTGAACTCGGGTTGGGTATTTCGAAAGAATTTTTAGAGAAAGCGATGACTAAGTCAGATAAGAATCCTTATGTTTATAATTATTTAGCATTTTATGAAATGAATAAAAACAATTATTCAGAGAAAACCAAAGAACTTATCGAACAAGCAATCATACTTAAGCCGGATTTACCTGAGGCTTATAATAATTTAGCAGTAATTTTAAATTATAATCAACAGCCCGAAAAAGCACTTAATATGTTATTTACTTCTCTAAAAAAATGCCCCAACAATCCTATAAATACATATTATAATATCATTGGGTTAAAAGCATTTGAGGTAGTATTAGTTATTTCTCCGTGTGATGGTGGAGGAGGTACTTATTCGATTTCTACCCCGGGCTTGGATGGTGCATTTAGAGAAAGATTAAAGCAAGAATTTAAAGATACCCCAATCCATCTATTAAAACTGGCAGAATGCTTTGTAAATTGGAACAATCCCAAAGAAGCAGAGGCACTATTGGAAGGGGTAAATATTGCTCAAAACTTAATACTTAATAAGTATATTAATTTCAGGATACAAAACCTTTACGGAAATTATGATGAAATGGTTGCTTTAGCCCAGGAAATTTTGTCTAGTAAGGATTTAGATTATCAAAGACTTTTTGAGTGCGGGAACATATTTTTCCATATGGAAGAGTTTGATTTAGCTAATGCTTTTTACGAAGCATCTTTAACTAATGTAATTCCAGATGATTTTCTTTATTTATTAAAGATTTATTCCAATTTGGGGGCAAGTAATTATTGCCTCCAAGACGAGGAAAAAGCAATTTTATATTTTGAAAAAGCTTTAAATTATAATCCTTGTGATGTAATTACCCTTGAAAATTTAGGCTTAGCCTATAGGAATAAAGGTGACAAAGTAAAAGCTAGGGAGTATTTCATAAAAGTATTAGAGTTTACAGATGATTCAAGGACTCAAGAGCGAGTGAATACGTATCTTGAACAGTTAGGAAACTAAAACAAACCTCTTTGGATTAAGGTGAGCTCGAGAAACGTCCGAGGGGAGATAAGATGATTTTATTTCATACATTTTTACAAGAAATGCTATTTCAATAAGGACATTTTGGAAAGATGTAAAGAAAAACAAAAAGTAGCCAAAGATAAGAGGAAGTAATAAAAGAAAGGAGACCTTCGATGTGGCCTCCTTTTCATTTTGAACTTGTTTAGGAGAATGATTAGAGTTTGCTATCTTCTATCCTATCTAACCATTGCTCTATCGGTCCAATAATGGATTTAATGCATCCATCCGTAAATGGGTTTTTTAGGTTTGCAAGTTCTACTAATTCCAGGAAGGATCTGCTTCCACCGGCCTTACAAAGCCGCAGATAATCTTGCCAGGCCTCGGTTCTGTTTTCATGGGCTTTAACCCAGAACTGGAAGGCGCAAACCTGGGCCAAAGTGTAGTCAATATAATAGAAGGGGTTGCTAAAGATGTGACCTTGCCTAAACCAGTATCCTCCCCGGTTAAGTAGGTCATTTTCCTCATAATCCCGGTGGGGAAGATATTTTTCCTCTATTTTTCTCCAGGTAGCTTTCCGTTCTGACGGGGTGGCTTCCGGATGTTCATAGACCCAGTGCTGGAACTCATCTACTGTTACTCCATAGGGGATAAACAGAACGGCGGAGCTTAAATGGGCAAATTTATATTTCTCCTCATCCTCGATAAAGAAGAGGTTCATCCATGGCCAGGTCAGAAACTCCATACTCATTGAATGAATCTCGCAGGCTTCCAAGGTCGGCCAGATATATTCAGGAACCTGATAATTTCTGCTGTAATAAACCTGAAAGGCGTGGCCTGCTTCGTGGGTAAGGACATCAATATCACCCGAAGTTCCGTTGAAATTAGAGAAGATGAAGGGAGCTTTGTACTTGCTGATATAGGTGGTATACCCACCACCGGCTTTCCCCTTTTTTGTTACCAGATCCAGTAACTCGGTTTTTACCATGAAGTCAAAGAATTCACCAGCCTCCGGTGATAGTTCACTATACATTTTTTTACCGTTTTCAATAATCCATGCCGGATCACCCTTAGGTACGGCATTACCGGTCAAAAACTCCAATGGTTCATCATAGTATTTTAGAGTGTCCAGATTTAATCTTTTTGCCTGTCTCTTCCGTAACTTGGTGGCTAGAGGAACAAGGGTCTCAAAGACCTGTTTTCTGTAGCCCGCGACCATCTTGGCATTATAATCGGAGCGGGCAAGACGGGCGTAGCCAAGTTCAATAAAGTTTTTATAACCTAGCTTTTTGGCAATTTCATGGCGTATCTTTACTAAATTATCGTAAATCTCATCAAACTGTGCTTCATTTTCCAGGAAAAAACCGGTAAAGTTCTCTTGGGCTCTTTTTCTTAAGTCGCGATCTTTTGCTTCCATGAAGGGTGCCATTTGTGAGAGGTTTCTTTCTTCCCCTTCAAACATAATCTTTGCAGAAGCTCTTAATTTTGTATATTGACTTGCTAGTTTATTCTCTTTTTGTAGGTCTTCGATTATTTCTGGAGAGAAGGTTTTCAGTTTTAATTCTGCCATTCTGAAGAGTTGTTTTCCCCATTTTTCTTCCAAAGCCTCACGGTATTTAGAATTAACCAGGGACTGGTAATACTTATGTACTAAACCTTCGTAAAGAGGGGAAATTTCATCAAAATAATCGTTTTCCTTCTCATAGAATTCATCAGTGGTGTCAATAGAATGTCTAATATAGACCAGGGTTGCCATTGATTCAAATTCATTACGTAAATTGTTAATCTTCGCCATGATTAGATCCTGGGCTGCGAATGCTTCTGCTTGGCCAAATTCTTTTAGTAGTTTCTCAAACTCTGCTTCGATTCTTCCCATTGAGGGTCTTTCGTATGAGTAATCTTTAAAAGTTGACAAGGGACAAACCTCCTATTCATCATTTTTTTGCATACAAGTAAGAAAATTCTTTAATTTAATGAACCAAGCCATTTTCTCATTGTATGGCATTCGGTTCAGACCGCTGGTTGAGGGGAGGACAAAATCAGATACCCCTTCTACTATGGAGTCTTTTTGAACTCCCGGCTTAATTTGCTGGCGGGCTGAGAAGTTCTTATAAATTCCGATTCCTACATAGGCGGCAATTCTTGGCTGATAGAGTGATAACTTTTCCCGTAGAACTTTGGCTCCTTCACGATAATCCTCCCTGGTTAAATCTTTAATCCCCAGGCTGGGGCGGGATACGAGATTGGTTAAGCCGTAACCATAATCTGGAAGGAGCAGGGCATCATCTTTATAAGTAAGTGGTTTGGAAATCAGTCCTGATTTGTATAAGAACGGGAAAAAACTATTGCTTCTTCCTGCATAATGATGTCCAAGTTCTGCTGAGCGTAAACCAGGATTGTATCCAATAAAAAGGATTTTCATCTTCTTTCCCAGATAGTCAGGGAGTCCGTTCATAGTATCACTCTTTCTTGAAATAAAGATAATATCTGTGAAAGATAAGGTTCATAATATCAGTACTAGTTTGTAGCGTTCATCTTATTTTAATGTGAAGAAATTAGGTGCCTTTGGAAATTAATAATTACTTTGAACTAAAATCAACTGTTTTTTTGTATAAATAAACCTTAAGGATTTATTAATTTCCTTACTTAAACATCTACACCAAGAAAGATCCGGATAAAGTAACCAATCCCGAAACTTAAGGCTGCTACCCCCAGGCTGATTGCGGACATCTCCAAAAATCGCTTCCGGAAAGATAGGTCTTTTGCTACGGAGATATAGAAATTAAAGACCAGAATAATTAAGATACCTACTGCTAAAGTAAGGATTAGGCTTAAAAAATAATCAGCTAGGAGTAGGTAGGGCAGGATTAGGGCAATGACAGTGATTACATAGGCTGTCCAGGTATATAATGCAGATTTAAAAGCCTCGGAAGAATCATTTCCTTCTGTTTTATTAGAAAGGTATTCGGATGCTCCCATTGAGAAGGAAGCGGCTACTCCGGTGATTAAACCGGCCAAAGCAGTTAATCTGGTGTTTTGCAGGGCAAAAGTTAGGCCAGCCAGTGTTCCGGTAAGTTCTACCAGAGCATCATTTAGTCCCAGGACGATTGAACTAATATAATTAAGACGATCCTCTTCAATGAGGTTAAGTAATTCTTGTTCGTGCCGATCTTCTTCTTCAGAAATTTTTTTTACTTCTGGAAGTTCTGTGGCTACTTCCTCATAAACATTTTTAGCTCGTTCTTCTCCTTTTTCCATTAATTTCAGACCAAAGGTCAGACCGAAAATCCTAGAGATCCAGTAAAATTTGAAGATTTTCCACTTGTTAGGATTAACTTCTTTCCCAGTATAGTCCTTATAAAAATTATAATGTCTTAACTCATCTGTGGCAATTTGTTGTAAAATCTTTTTGTTGTTTGCACCTTTAATCTTCTGAGAAAGCCGACTATAGATATGGTATTCAGTAATCTCATTTTTTTGGAAACCAAGTATCCTTTTTAGTGTTTTCTGTCCAAGCATTGGATTCATGAATGCACCTCCAAAATATTGCTATTTCCTTTTTCTAATTATTTTATCTTAGCATAACTTCTAATACCATGCAATTTTTAAGAGTTTTTAACTAAGGTGTAGCATTAACAATTGCCTATTTACGCTGTAAATAGTTTTATTTGCCATTATAATTTCTGGTATTAATTTATTGGGAAACTACACTTTTTTTAAAGTGAAAATATGAGGCCTGCGAAGAATGAACTAGCGACAGGTAACTAGCAACAAGAGTTTTACTTGACAAAAATAATACAAAGTAATACCATGTGTATTACAAGGTATTACTAAAATTAATCTGTTTACTCAAAACCAATTTGATTTGAATTTATAAAAAAGTGAATACAGTTTCAATGAAACTTAGGTCTTAAATTATTAATATATTTTTGGAGGAATGGCGATGGAAGGCAAAAAGAAACAGGAAGTAATTACTTTTAAGGTTGATGAAACGCTTGGTAAAGCGATGGAAGGAATTCCGAACCGTTCCGAATTTATCCGGGCAGCAATCCTTTCTGCTTTAAAAAGTACTTGTCCCCTCTGTCGTGGAACGGGAATACTAACAACTGAGCAGCAAAAGCATTGGGAGTTATTTTCGCGTGATCATGCCGTGGAAAAATGCGATGAGTGCCATTCCTTTCATCTGGTATGTGCTGCTGAGTCAAAGTAGAATTTTTTTAGGGAGGGGTTTCGATGAAAGAAATTAAGAGCGGTATTTGGAAGTACATTTTGCCATTCATGTTTTTACTGATATTTGTGATTCTGATGGGTAAAGGTAATATGGTTTCTCACCTTTCTCAACCTAGGCGACAGCTAAATGTATTTGTTAGTATTTTGCCACAGAAGTATTTTGTAGAAAGAATAAGTGGAGATAAAGTAAAGGTATCAGTGATGGTAGGCCCTGGGCAGAACCCGGCCACCTATGAACCTTTGCCTAAACAAATGGTAGCCTTAACAGAGGCTAACCTTTATTTTCGGATTGGCGTACCTTTTGAGAGTATCTGGATAAAAAAGATCCAGTCACTTAACCCACAGCTGAAAATGGTAGATACCAGGGGGGGGATTCCCCTCAGGAAGATCGAAGGGTCGCATAACCATTATGAGCTTGAGCCGGGGAGTAAACATGAAGATAACAGCTTACATGAGGACAAGGAAGTAAAAGACCCCCATATTTGGTTGGATCCTTTATTCGTAAGGATACAGGCAGAGACGATTTGTCGGGAGCTATCGGCTGCTGATCCTGAAAACAAAGCCTTTTATGAACAAAATCTTCGGGAATTTCAAGACGATCTTAATCAAATCCACAGGGAACTTACTGAAACCTTTCAGAGTCTTCCAGTAAAAAAACTAATGGTTTTCCATCCGTCCTGGGGATATTTAGCTGATCGTTATGGTCTGAAACAGATTCCTATAGAAATTGAGGGGAAGGAACCAGGACCTCGGGAGCTGGCGAAAGTCATTGACCAGGCCAGGCAAGAGGGGATTAAAGTAATCTTTGTTCAAAGTCAGTTTGATACAAAGGCAGCGGAGTCTGTTGCCCGAGCGGTAGGAGGCAAGGTTGTCCCGCTTGATCCTCTGGCTGAAGATTATATGAATAACCTCCGGAGAATTGCAACGGTGATTAAAAAGGAGCTTTAAAATGATGGGAAAAGTTTTAGAACTGCATGGTGTAAATTTTGCTTATGATAGCCGTTTAATTCTGAAAGATATTAATCTCGAGGTGGATGATGGTGAATTTTTGGCTGTAATTGGTCCCAATGGTGGAGGTAAAACTACTCTTCTCCGTTTGATCCTAGGTTTCCTGGAACCGGTAGGAGGAACAATAAAAGTTTTTGGCCAAGTTCCCAGTAAAGCCCGGCATTTAATCGGGTATGTACCACAACACGGGGAATTTAATAAAGATTTTCCGGTTTCTGCTCTTGAAGTGGTTCTGATGGGACGGCTATCACTAGGCAGCTTATTCCCCCGTTATTTAGCAGAGGATTATACTGCGGCTTACGAGGCGATGAGTGCGGTGGGAGTGAAAAAATTAGCAGATTATCGATTCGGCGAACTTTCGGGTGGACAAAAACAGCGGGTGCTTATTGCGAGGGCACTGGCTGTTAAACCTCAATTATTGATTCTTGATGAACCAACATCAAGTGTTGATAACCGGGTGGAACAAGATATTTATGAACTCCTAAGTCAGTTAAATAAGAAGGTTACGATCATAATGGTCTCCCATGATCTGGGGTTTGTATCTTCATATGTAACTAAGGTAGCTAGCCTTAATCGGAATTTGCTGGTTCATAATACCAAAGAAATCTCCCAAGAGGTAATTGCTGAATTATACCAAAGCTCGGTAGAGATGATTAAACACCAGTGTTTGCTGTAATTAATGGGTGTTTTTACTTGATTTGCTGGATTGCTCATCTCGATGCTGGTTGCTCGTATAAAGTTAGCCTTTGACGACTAGCCCATAAAAAACATTAATTTTAAGATTTGATTTTTGTTAACAAACCTTAAGTATAAAAAATCTGTGTGGTGAAAAAATGACGGAATTTATTTTAGCACTAGGTAAATATTCCTTTATACAAAATGCGGTGATTGCTGGTGTCCTTTCTAGTCTAGCCTGTGGTATTACCGGTACCTACGTGGTTGTTAAAAGGATTACCTTTATTAGTGGAGGAATTGCTCATGCAGTTTTGGGTGGAATGGGTGTTGCTTATTATTTGGGGGTAGATCCGCTGGTGGGTGCGGTGGTAACTGCTTTATTATCTGCAATACTCCTGGGCTTGGTTAACTTAAAAGCCAAGCAGCATGAGGATACAGTAATTGGCGCTCTCTGGGCTGTCGGCATGGCAGTGGGGATTATTTTCATGTCGATGACTCCTGGCTATAATGTAGATCTAATGAGTTTTCTCTTTGGTAATATTCTGATGGTTACCGGTCCCGCTCTACGGATCCTTTTGCTTTTAGATCTAATCATACTTCTGATTGTTGCGGTTTTTTACCGGCAATTTTTGCTTGTCTGTTTTGATGAAGAGTATGCTCGCCTGCGGGGGTTACCAGTAGATTTTCTTTATATTTTATTATTATGCCTGATCGCATTGACAGTGGTTATTCTTATTAAAGTCGTTGGATTGATTCTGGTGATTGCTCTTCTTACCTTACCAGCTGCTGTTGCGGGGTTGTTTACCCGTAATTTACGGAAAATGATGGGCTGGGCTATAGTGCTAGGCCTGTTATTTACCATTGTGGGTTTAGTTATTTCATATAATTTAAATCTACCCTCTGGTGCGATGATTATTATTATTGCGGGTTCAAGCTATTTGTGTGCACTTGGCATACATAAGCTATACATCTTTATAGAACGTCACAAGGAGACAGGAGTGCGGCCATGACTTTATTGTACTTTAAAGCCAGAGGAGATTATTGCTACCGGGACTCCACCGGGAGTGGGTGTAGCAAGAGAACCGCAAGTCTTTTTGGCTAAGGTAATTAGGCAATTCCCTCAAACAATAAATTGGTCAAATTATTAAGATGACAAAAAGGGTCGCATGACCCTTATTTATTTTCCATAATATGTTGTCTCTTAACAACAAAAGGTTTATAATAAAAGTGGAACTAACAATTAGACCATTGATCCATTATTATAAACGATTATTGCTTGAGGAGGAGAGAGATGAAGATTAAGATTGATAAATCTTCAGGAGTCCCTTTATATCTTCAGATTAAGGAACAAGTAAAAAATCTGGTAGATGAGGGGATTCTTCTCCCTGGAGAGAGACTTATTCCGGAAAGGGAGCTTGCTGACCGTTTGGAGGTAAGCAGAAATACGGTAAGTATGGCCTTTAAAGAACTAGAACAGGAAGGGATGCTCTTGGTGGAGCAAGGGAGAGGGACATTCATCGCTGATCGGCAAATCCAAGTACGGGAAAAGAAACCAGCGGGAAGAAAAGAAAAGGCATTACGCCTAATTGATCAAGTACTTGATGAATGCTTAGAACTAGGTTTTTCAGTTAAACAGTTTGTGGCTTTTGCTACTGTGCGTGCACGAGAGAAAGAAGAATCATTAATGAAAGTCCGGATGCTTTTTATCGATTGTAATCAAGAACAATTACATAATTTTACCCGCCAGTTTCGGGAGAATATTCGGTTGAATATAGTACCGATATTATTAAAGGATTTTCTAGCGGGTGGTTACCGGATGGAGAATTTATTAAAACAGATTGATTTAGTTGTGACCACAACCACGCATTCTTCTGAAGTTAGTGAACAAATAAAGAAACTCGGGGGTAAACAGGAGGTAGTTCCGGTGGCGGCTCAACCTAAAACCGAAAGCTTACTTCGGCTTAACCGGTTTGCCGGGAAGGCAAAGATCGGTTTAATTGCGCTCAGCCCCGAATTTGCTCAGGTAGTAAAGCGATCTTTAGATAAATTAGGTATTTATGAGATAATTATGGATTTTACAACTGCTACCGATGCTGAGGAATTGGAGCAGTTTATTGAGGATCATGATCTACTTCTGGTTTATATAAAACGTTACCGGGAGATCAAAGCCATGGCAGGGGAAAAAGAGGTTATACCCTATTGGCATGAACTTGATGTTGGCTCTACCACCCTGATACAAAGAGCCGCTGAGCGGATAACTGCAGAGAAAGGCAGGAGGGGAAATAAATGAAAGTTCCTACCCTGGTTCTGGGGGTAATAGGAATGGATGTCCATGCCGTAGGAAATAAGATTCTGGAATATGTATTTACTAATGCCGGATTTAATGTTGTTAATCTAGGTGTAATGGTCTCGCAGGAAGAGTTTATCAGTGCAGCGATCGAGACTGCGGCCGATGTGATTATGGTTTCCTCTTTATATGGACATGGAGTATTGGATTGCAGGGGGTTGCGCTCTAAATGTATAGAAGCAGGAATCGGTAGGATTCTCCTTTATGTAGGAGGCAACCTAGTTGTAGGGAAAGCCTCCTTTCCTGAAGTCGAGAAGGTCTTTAAAGAGATGGGCTTTGATCGGGTTTATCCTCCGGGGACATCACCGGAACAGGCAATTGTTGATCTTAAAAAAGATTTAGGATTAAGGGGAGAGGATTTTCATGCCGGAACTGAGAAATAAACGCCTGACTCTAGGGGAGTTTGAAGCTGTCCGTCAAGAAGTTTTACAGCAGTGGCAGACCGGTAGAGAATTAGACCTGAAAGAAGCTTTTACTTATCATCAGGAGATCCCCCGGGGCAAACGGTTTGCTGAGAGAATGGGAGTGGCGGAGGCCGCCGGAGAGGTGCTAACTCAGCCCAGAGCCGGAGTAGCCTTGATTGATGATCAGATTGCCCTGCTAAAGTATTTAGAAGAGGTGGGAGGAGCGGATCTTTTACCGGTCACAATTGATAGTTATACCAGACAAAACCGGTATCGGGAAGCACAGAAAGGGATTGAAGAGAGTATCGATGCCGGACGTTCGATGCTAAATGGCCTTCCAGTAGTGAATCACGGGGTAGAAGAGTGCCGGAGATTAACCGAAGCTGTAAAGCGGCCGGTGGAGATCAGGCATGGAACGCCTGATGCCCGTCTATTGGCTGAGGTTTCCCTTGCTTCGGGGTTCACTGCATTTGAAGGTGGTGGGATCTCCTATAATATCCCCTATGCTAAGAATATATCGTTAGAATCAACCATCTATTACTGGCAATATGTCGACCGTTTGGCTGGGCTTTATGAGGAAAACGGTATTTCAATAAATAGAGAACCCTTTGGACCGCTGACCGGAACATTAGTCCCGCCCAGCCTTTCGAATGCGATAGCTATCATCGAAGCGTTACTCGCAGCGGAGCAGGGGGTAAAAAGTATTACGGTTGGTTATGGTCAATGTGGTAATCTAATTCAGGATGTGGCAGCTCTCCGTAGTTTGAAATACTTGACTGAGGAGTATCTGACAAGGTATGGATATAAAGTCAAAGTTACTACTGTTTTTCACCAATGGATGGGAGGGTTTCCTCCTGATGAAGCTAAGGCTTTTGGTGTGATAGCCTGGGGAGCGGCGGCAGCAGCGTTTGCTGGTGCTACGAAGGTGATTGTAAAAACGCCTCATGAGGCGTTTGGTGTTCCTACCAAAGAAGCGAATGCCGATGCTTTAAAAGCAACCCGTCAAGTTCTTAACATGTTGCAGGATCAGAAGATGCCGGATGCAAATGAATTAAGGGAAGAGATTGGGATTACCAGTGCAGAGACAAGATCGCTTTTAGAAGGGGTGGAAAGTTTGGGGGAAGGGGACTGGGCATTGGGAGCAGTCCGGGCTTTTGCGGCTGGAATACTTGATGTACCATTTGCCCCCAGCAGGTATAATCGGGGGAAAGTAATGCCAGTTCGTGATCAAAATGGGGCTGTCAGGTATCTGGAGTTTGGGAACCTTCCGTTAGCTCAGGATCTTAAAGATTTTCACCGGGAGAAAATCTCTGAGCGGGCCAAGATGGAAAAGAGGCCGGTTAGTTTTCAGATGGTGATTGATGATATTTATGCCATTGGCAAGGGAATGCTAGTCGGAAAACCAGGGTAACCGTGCCTAGCTATGGAATGATCTGTTTTTTTGCTCTAATGAATAAAAGAAACCCTTGATTAAAGAGATTTAAAGGGTGGTACAAGAGTGCCGGGGAGGAAGAATGATGAAGATTGCTCAACTAATTTGTGCTCCGGGAAGAACAGGATTTTTCTTTGATGATCAATTGGCGATTAAAAACGGGGTGGAACATGATGGTTTTACTTACAAAGGTGTTCCGGAAACCCCGGGCTTTTCTGCTCTGCGTCAGGCAGGAGAAGCGGTTTCTGTGCTTCTTATATTGGATGATGGAGAAATTGCTTTTGGTGATTGTGCTGCTGTCCAGTATTCGGGAGCTGGTGGTAGGGATCGGCTTTTTTTGGCTAAAGAGTTCATTCCGATACTTAACCGGGTGGTTAAACCACACTTGGAAGGGATGGAATTGACTTCATTTAGTGAGTTAGCTAAAGAGATTGATCAATTAAAAAACCCAGAAACCGGAGAATTATTACATACTGCAATTCGTTACGGGGTTACACAGGCTATTCTTGATGCAGTGGCAAAAGCCCGTAAGAAACTAATGGTTGAAGTAATTGCTGAAGAATATGGACTTGAGCCGCTTGACTTCCCGGTTCCGATCTTTTCCCAAAGTGGTGATGAAAGATATATTAATACAGATAAGATGATTATTAAAGGGGTAGATGTCTTACCTCATGGCCTAATGAATAATGTTAAAGAAAAGCTAGGCTTTCGGGGCGAAAAACTATTAGCCTATGTAAAGTGGTTAAAGAAAAGAATTGAGGATTTAAAACCTCGGAATGATTATCAGCCGGTTATTCATCTAGATGTCTATGGGACGATTGGGATGGCATTTGCTCATGAGCCGGAACAAATCATTTCCTACTTGGAACTGTTGGCTCAAACTGTCGCCCCTTTTCATTTAAGGGTGGAAGGCCCTGTTGATATGGGGAGCCGCGAAGCACAAATCCGGATGATGCAGACCTTGACCAGATTACTTGATGAGAAGGGGAGCCAGATTGAGCTGGTGGCTGATGAATGGTGTAATACCTTAGAAGATATTAAACTTTTTGCTCAGGCAAGGGCGGGACATATGATCCAGATCAAGACTCCTGATCTTGGAGGTATTAATAATACGATTGAAGCAATACTCTATTGTAAAGCCCATGGCGTTGGCGCTTATCTAGGAGGGACTTGTAATGAGACTGATCGTTCAGCCCAGATCTGTACTCATATTGCGATGGCAACCGGACCTGACCAGATTCTGGCTAAACCGGGAATGGGAATGGATGAGGGATATATGATTGTTTTTAATGAGATGAGCCGGATTTTGGCACTTAGAAAGAGCAAAAGAATATAGGTTTACACAATATAATCTCCACAAGGGGGGAAATAAATGGAGGAGTATAGGATACTTGCTCCTACTGCAATTTTGGGTTATGGTTTTCCCTTATCTTCTTTTGAAGAAGGGATGAAAAGAAAACCACACCTGATTGCGGTAGATGCCGGTTCAACTGATCCTGGCCCGTATTACCTGGGGGCCGGAGTCTCCTTTACCCAAAGACGGGCGGTTAAAAGGGATTTAGCTGTGATTCTAAAGGCGGCAGTTACTATGGGAATACCTGCGATTATCGGTTCAGCCGGTGGTAGTGGTGGCGAACCTCATCTGTTATGGAACCTGGAGATCATAAAAGAGGTGGCGTCCGAAGAAGGATTGAATTTTAAACTGGCCCTGATTAAGGCAGAGATTGATAAAGAATTGGTTTATAAAAGATGGAAAGAAGAAAAACTTTTGCCTTTGGAGCCAGCTCCGGATCTAGCAGCAGATGAACTCAACAAAACAATTAGAATCGTAGGTCAAATGGGAGTTGAACCGATTGTTGAAGCTCTAAAATCAGGTGCTCAAGTTATACTAGCCGGGCGGGCCTATGATCCGGCAGTCTTTGCGGCACCGGCGATTGAGGCTGGTTTCCCGGTTGGATTGAGTGTACATTTGGGTAAGATTTTGGAGTGTGCGGCGATTGCCGCTACCCCCGGCAGTGGCAGTGATTGCCTTTTTGGCTATTTAAAAAACAATTCATTTGAAGTTGAACCATTAAATCCTCTCCGGCGGTGTACAACCCTATCAGTTGCGGCTCATACTTTATATGAGAAATCCGATCCCTACTTGCTGCCCGGGCCCGGTGGCCTACTTGATTTAAAAGATGCACGTTTTGAACAGGTAAGTGATAGAATTGTCCGGGTGAGTGGAAGCCAGTTTAAAACTACTTCCCCATATCGGATTAAGTTGGAAGGGGTCAAGCGAATCGGATACAGGACGATCTCCATTGCAGGGACGAGAGATCCCCTGATGATTAAAGAACTTGATAATGTGATTGATGGTGTAAGGAAGAGAGTAGCCGATAATTTTCGGGAGGAAAAATTTACTTATTTTTTAGATTTTAAGATTTATGGGAAAAACGGAGTTATGGGTGCTCTTGAGCCTTCCCCAGTGGCAACTGGACATGAGTTAGGGATAATTATTGAAGCGGTAGCTGCAACACAGGAATTGGCAGATGCGATCTGTGGTTTTGCCCGTGCGACGATGTTGCACTATGGGTATAAGGGGCGGGTATCTACAGCCGGAAATTTAGCTTTTCCATATTCGCCATCGGATTTTCAGGCGGGGGAAGTCTATGCTTTCAGTCTTTATCATTTAATTGAAGTTGATGATCCACTTGAACTCTTCCCTCAGGAGATTCAGGAGATTAAAGGAAAGGGATGAGAAGATGTTGGTTAAACTGATCAATATCGCCGAGGTAATCCGTAGCAAGAATTCAGGCCCTTATGAACTTACTTTAGATATTATCTTTCGTGATTATCACATCTTTGAAAAAGTCTTGGAAAAAAATATATTTTCCAAGGAGTTAATCGCAAGACTTTATGGGATTAAGCCATCTGAAGTTTTGAAGGTAATTCCTTTTCCACCTGCCAAGGCGATTAAGATTAATTTACGACGTCCGCTTCCCTCTGGAGGTTTAGGAGAGACCGATGTTTATGGTGCTCAGCAACATGCTCCACTTTTAAATTTTGAGTTTACTCTTGAAGGTTATGAGCTAAGGCAAGGGGGAGGATAAAAGATGGTAGTCTCTATTACTCACGAGTCTTTAAAATATGCGGTCTATTTTGCTCCCCGCGGCAAAAAACGGTTACTTAATTTAGGACATCAACTAGGCCAACGCCATTTAAGTCCTTTGGATCGTTTGATTGGTGTGATTGGTGATGCCGGAGCAGGAAAATCGCTTTTGATTAAAGGAATGTTCCCTGGTTTGGAACTTACTAATGATGATTTAGGGATCAATATCCGTCCTTTACCTTTACTTTTTCATGCCGAAGATGGGGAGTTTTCCGCTCATTCCTATCATGTTGATATCAGATTTGAACTAGCTTTTACCCCGGTCTACCGGTTGGCGGAAGCGATCAAGTCCGCTGTTGCACGCGACCGGCGGGTTGTAGTCGAACATTTTGAATTAATCTATCCTTTGCTTGGAATGAATGCCGAGTTACTTATTGGAATTGGGGAAGAGGTGATTATTACCCGGCCAAATATTTTTGGGCCTTCTCCCGATGCGCTTGCTGAAATAGTTTTTAGATCCCTTAAATACCGCAGGATGGCTCATACAGCCGAAGATTTAACAAGTTTAGTCCTAGGAGAGATGGAGGTAGAAGATGATTTTGCTCATAATGATGTAAGACACGGTTTTGTGTTGGAGTTTTCAGAAAAACCAAAGTTTAATATTGAGCAATTGGAGAAGCAGGTTTGCCGGTATATTAAAGAGGGATTGGATGTTAGTTTTTGTGATGAAGAGCATATTATGATCGGTAATAAAAAGATACCATGTACCGGCCCACGAATTCATATCAAAAACACCTCGGAAATTGAAGGCTTCCAACTGGTTAAGGAATTTAAATTCGATCCCATTAGATACTGTAATTTATTAGTGGGACTAATCGGAAAGGATCAACCGAGTGAACTAGAGTCATTGAATAATTTTGGATTTAATTAGAGCCCTCTAATGACTTGATAAAAACAACTGCTGTTGTTTCAAAGCGGAGGCAATGATATAATGTCAAAGATAAGGAAACCTTTTTTTTAATAAAACGTTATGTTAATTGTGAAAGGTTTGTTGGAAGAGAGGGATTATTAGATGTTGAATTTCCTCCGGAATATTTGGGATACCAATCAGAAGGAACTTAATAGAATAGCACCTTTGGTTGCTAGAATTAATGAATTGGAACCAGAGTTTATAAAACTTACT
Source organism: Bacillota bacterium (assembly GCA_036744795.1). Lineage (GTDB taxonomy): Bacteria > Bacillota > UBA4882 > UBA10575 > UBA10575 > UBA5486. The sequence continues at coordinate 40,601 of DAIOHK010000016.1, forward strand.
GATCGTGAGTTAAGGGAAAAAACAGAAGAATTTAAAGCCCGGTTAAAAAGCGGGGAGACTCTGGACGATTTGCTTCCTGAAGCTTTTGCTACCGTACGGGAGGCGGCCAAAAGAACACTGGGGCAGAGACATTATGATGTTCAGCTAATTGGTGGAATCGTACTACATGAAGGAAAGATTGCTGAGATGAAAACCGGGGAAGGAAAAACCCTGGCTGCTACGCTTCCTGCTTATCTTAATGCTCTTTCCGGCCGAGGGGTACACATTGTAACGGTCAATGATTACCTGGCAAAACGTGATAGTGAATGGATGGGCAGGATCTATCGTTTTCTTGGACTTTCAGTCGGAGTGATTCTTCATAATCTTAATCCTGCTCAACGCAGAGAGGCCTATAATGCAGATATCACCTATGGTACAAATAATGAATTTGGTTTTGATTATCTCCGTGATAATATGGCAATTGCGAAAGAAGAATTGGTTCAAAGGGAAAGAAACTTTGCCATAGTGGATGAAGTAGACAGCATATTAATTGATGAGGCCAGGACGCCGCTGATCATTTCCGGGCAGGCGGATATATCAACCGATCTTTACTCCAGGTTTACCAGAGTTGGGAACAGATTAAAAAAAGAAGAGGATTATACGGTTGATGAGAAGGCTAATTCAGTAGCAGTTACTGAAGAAGGCGTAGCTAAAGCCGAAAAAATGTTAGGTGTAGAAAACTTATATGCGCCAGAGAATACTAATTTGATTCATCATTTAACCCAGGCTTTAAAAGCTAAGGAATTGATGAAAAGGGATCGTGATTATGTAGTCAAAGATGGCCAGGTAATTATTGTGGATGAGTTTACCGGAAGATTAATGTTTGGCCGCAGGTATAGCGAAGGACTACACCAGGCTATTGAAGCTAAGGAGAATGTGAAGATTGAACGGGAAAGCCAGACCTTAGCTACGATTACTTTTCAGAACTATTTCCGGCTATATGATAAACTTTCAGGGATGACTGGAACTGCCGAGACTGAAGAGATTGAGTTTCGTAAAATTTATGGTTTAGAGGTAGTGGTTATTCCTACTAACCTGCCGATGATTAGAAATGATTTTCCTGATGTAATTTTCAAAACCACTAAAGCAAAACTTAATGCAATTATTAATGAGATTGAGGAGATCCATAAAACAGGCCGCCCGGTTCTGGTAGGTACAATTTCGATTGAAAAGTCAGAGTATCTTTCGAGTGTTCTAAAGAAGAAAGGAATTCCCCATCAGGTTTTAAATGCTAAATACCATGAACAAGAGGCCGAAATTATTGCCCAAGCAGGAAGGTTAGGAACAGTCACGATTGCTACCAATATGGCTGGACGAGGAACAGATATTATTTTGGGCGGTAATACCGAAGCTTTAGCCAAAGAGATCCTCAAACAGAAAAATCTTGATCCAGAACAAGTTACAGATGAGGAGATTGGTATTGCTAAACAAGAGGCTAAAACCATTACTGAACATGAACATGAAAAGGTGGTGGCTTTAGGTGGGCTTCATATTATTGGTACCGAACGGCATGAAAGTCGTAGGATTGATAATCAATTAAGAGGCCGGGCTGGTCGTCAGGGAGATCCCGGTTCCTCTCGGTTTTTTGTGGCAATGGATGATGATCTGATGCGCCTATTCGGAGGAGAGATGATTGTTAATTGGATGGAACGCTTAGGTTGGGAAGAAGAGATGCCGATTGAACACCCCCGGATCGCAAAAGCCATTGAGAATGCCCAACGGAGGGTAGAAGCAAGAAACTTTGAGATCCGAAAGCATGTCCTAGAATATGATGATGTTTTAAACAAGCAAAGAGAAACTATTTACAGTTTAAGACAGAAAATATTAATGGGTGAGGATCTGAAGGACCATGTGATTCAGGCTCTCCATTCAGTTATTGACCACTTGATACTCTCTCATACAGATGCCAGGCTTTCTGAAGAATGGGATTACCAGGGAATCTTAGCAAATGCGGAACAGACGTTTTTACCAGCGAAACTATTTACTATTGACCATTTGAAGAAGATAGCTGCTGGTAATGTGGAACAATTGAATGCGCATCTTTTTGCTGAAGCAATGAAGTTTTATGAAGAAAAGGAAGAGAAGATTGGTGCTGAAACCCTACGGGCGTTTGAGAGATATGTGTTATTGAAAACAATTGATTCTCTATGGATCGATCATTTACAAAATATGGATGATCTCCGTGAAGGAATCGGCCTTAGAGCTTATGGACAACAAGATCCATTGATTGTCTATAAGAAAGAGTCATTTGAGATGTTTCAGGATTTACTTTATTTTATTGAGGAAGAAGTTGTCAGGTTTCTGTTTAAGATGGAATTGACGCAGGAGCGCCCCCAACAAGAAAGAAGAGTTAGAAATGTAGTGACAAATAGGGGAGAGGATGGGGAAAGTACTGTGGTCCAAAGGAGAGTTGGACGGAAAGTGGGAAGAAATGACCCCTGCCCTTGTGGAAGTGGAAAGAAATACAAAAAATGCTGTGGGGCTAATTGATAATCTTACATTTCGAATCCTTTATGTTAAGTCAAGATAATTTTGTTTTCTACAAATTGGATACTAAAAGTCTGGCTAAAGCAGGAAGGAATGAAATGTGAGGATAAGCGAAGTCCCGTTTAAATTTATAAATTGATTTAATGATGAGGAGTTGGTAAGGATGATTGAACCAGCGGAATTAAGAAATCAGATTAGTGATTTCTTATCTAGAGTAGAAAAAATGAGTGAATTTCTTTGACCTCGATCAGAAGAGTAAAAGAGTAAAAGAATTAGAAGTAGAAGCTGCAGAACAGGATTTTTGGTCAGATCAAGAGCGGGCCCAGAAAGTATTACAGGAATTAAACTGGTTTCGGGAGGAAATCAGTACAATTAATGAGTGGAGGAATAACCTTGAAGAACTTCGCGATCTTCTGGAATTGGCTTTAACCGAGAATGATGAGGAAGTTCTCTCTGAAATAGACGTTGATCTGGAACGATTATCTTCCGAACTTGCTCATATGGAACTCCGTACTTTGTTAAAGGGCGAGTTTGACCGGAGTAATGCTTATCTTACGATTCACTCGGGGGCGGGAGGTACAGAATCTCAAGATTGGGCTAGTATGTTACTGCGAATGTATACCAGATGGGCGGAGAGAAGTGGCTTTAAAGTAGATTTGATTGATCTTCTTCCCGGGGATGAAGCAGGGATTAAAAGTGTAACCCTTTTTATCCAAGGTGAGAATGTATTTGGTAATCTTCGTGGAGAAAAAGGAGTCCACCGACTGGTTAGAATTTCACCTTTTGATGCTTCTGGGAGGCGGCATACTTCTTTTTCCTCTGTTGATGTTATGCCTGAATTCAACGATGAGATAGAAGTTGAAATTAAACCTGATGATATTAAAATGGATACTTTCCGTTCTGGAGGAGCCGGTGGCCAGCACGTAAATAAGACCGATTCTGCTGTCCGCCTAACCCATATTCCTACTGGTATAGTGGCTTCCTGTCAAAACGAACGTTCTCAGTTCCAGAATAAAGATATGGCAATGAAACTTCTTAAAGCTAAATTGGCCGAATTATATAGAAAAGAGCAGCAAGAGAAGATCGACCAGATTAAAGGAGAACAAAGGGAAATTGCCTGGGGTAGCCAGATTCGTTCCTATATCTTTTGCCCCTATACTTTAGTAAAAGACCATAGAACTGAAGAAGAGACTGGGAATCTTCAGGCGGTGATGGATGGGGATATCGACTTGTTTATTGAAGCTTTCCTACGTTCAAAATATAATGTGGGATAAGAGATTAAATTAATAGGTGAGGGAATTATGCATTCCTTAAGGTAGATACGCTTTACGCTCGGAGGGTTTTCATCTTAAATAAAGGGGTTGTCACTTTGAACAAGCGTATATGTGCGATCAGCCTCTTGCTTTTTATCACCGGTTTTTTCTCCGGTGGTTCTCTGCTGACACGAATGGTAGAGAAGAATATAGCAAGTTCCATAAAACAACAGACTCGGGTAGCTGAGGAGATCAAGATTAAGCTTGCTCCTATAAGGCTACGTGACCTTTTAAAGGGTAGAATCCGGGATTTCTCTTTTTCTGCTGCCAGGATTGGATTTCCTGAGGGACCTGTTTTTGAAGATTTTAATCTACAAAGTCAGGAGATCTCTGTTGATCCTTCAACTCTTTGGCTAAAGGGTAAAGTAGAGATCCAGGAACTAGTCCAAACTTTTTTATCACTTAAAATTCCGGAAAGTGAGCTTACTTTGATGATGAGGAGAGACCTTCCGGATTTGGATCCCACTGTTTTTTTAGAAGAAGGAGAGGTGCAGCTGGAGGGTTCTCTTGATCTTCTTGGTCAGGGGAGATTACCATTTAAAGCTACTGCTATTGTAGAGAAAGCCTCCGATAAAAGCCTCCGTCTTTCTCCAAGTGGTTTAAAGGTGGGTGGTATTCCATTGTTTTCTGGAATCCTTGAAAAATATAACCAGAGATTGGCCTGGGAGTTTCCTTTAGAATTACCCTGGCCGGTAAGATTAGCTAATTTTAAGATTGAATCTGGTTTTATTCGGGTTGAATGGCGGGAAGAGCAGGAGAGGGAGGGTTAAAGTTGAAATACTTTTTTTCTGCCGGGGAGCATTCAGGAGATATGCATGCTGCCGATCTGATTAGAGCCGTCAAGAAGAAGGATCCCCAGGCGAAAATCTGGGGGATGGGTGGTCCGCTGATGGCTAAAGCCGGGGCAGAAATTCTGATTGATCCAACGATTGAAAGTACAATTGGTTTTTTAGAGGCGGGGAAAAAGCTTTTCCGTTTTAAAAAGTATTTGAATCAGTTATCCCGGTTTTTAAGGGAAAACCAGCCAGATGTATTAGTGTGGGTTGATTTTGGTGGTTTCAATCGGTTATTGGCAGAAAAGGCAGCTTCTCTTTCAATTCCAGTGGTTTGTATTTTTCCTCCTTCGGCCTGGGCATATGGGAAAGGTAGAGCAGCCAAGCTTTCTAAATGTGTTACTCATCTAGCTTCAGTTCTCCCTTTCGAGGCGGATTTTTACCGGAATTATGGTGTGAAAGTAACATACGTAGGTCATCCGTTAGTAGATAGGGTAAAACCGGAGATTGATCCTGATTTATGGCGGAGATCACAGGGGGTAGCAGAGGGAGAAAAAGTTATTCTTCTTATGCCAGGTAGTAGAGAGCAGGAAGTTGAGACGCTCTTGCCACTAATGCTGGAAGCAGTTGCTAAGGTGGCATCAGAGCAAGATGGGTTACGTTTTTATCTTCCAGTGGCTCCCACAATTAATCGGGATCAGATCCGTTCATATCTATATGATTATCCCGGCCTGGTGAAGACGGTAGGAAGTGAAGAAGTATACACCTTGATGGCGTCAGCAGATTTTGGAATTTTTGCTTCAGGCACTGCTACTTTAGAAGCGGCACTTCTTGGTTTACCAGTGATTGTAATTTATCGGCTGACAAAATTATCGGCTTTTATTTTCCGATTACTAGCAAATAAAGAGCAGAAAGAGAAGAAAGTAATAGTTGCTTTACCAAATCTGGTAAAGGGACGGGGGGTAGTCCCAGAGTTAATCCAAGATGATTTAACAGTAGAGGCTTTGGCCTCTAAATTCCGTGATCTTTTAGAAAAAAAGGAGTTTACGAAAGAAATTAGCAGGGAACTCCTACAGATACCGGAGCTTCTGGGGCCACCAGGCGTAATGGAAAGAGTAGCGACAATAGTTGTAGGCGAAGCGGCTCATTAGATAAATAAATAGATATTTTCTAAAAAAAACATACCTGTTTGGGTATGTTTTTTTATTTTCCAAAGATAACCTATGATTTTTAGTTCTACCCTTTAGCTATTAAACATATTTTTTACCAAAGCTAATTGCGTTTTTATATATTATGAGAGAATTTCATAATTACCTTAATCGTGTATTTGACCACAATATATAGTGTTTATCTTTTATTTAAAGTAATTGTATAATCTTAGACAATTACTAGTAGAAATATCAATAAATTGTAGCCAAATCTTAAATAATTGAATTATCAATTCCTTAATTATGGCATGATAATTGAAAAAGGTGACCAAATGACCAACGCAATTAGTCCTACCAATAAAACTAAAGAGGGATTGGCCATGCGTATTTTTGTTTGTTCTCGTTATAAACTCATTATTTTGGGGATACTGGCAGCTTTTTTATTCTGGTTTTATTCTCATCCTGTGGTTTTAATAAATACTGCACGGCAGGTCTCAGTATTACTAGGTAACCGGATTATTCCTATCTATTCAGTAGAAATCCCTGATCAAAGAGTGGCGATCTCTTTTGATGCTACTTGGGGTGCGGATCAAACTGAAGAAATTCTTAAAATTTTAAGGACAAATAAGGTTAGAACTACTTTTTTCCTTTGTGGTTTATGGATTGAGAAGTATCCCGAGCTAGTGAAGAGAATTGCTATTGAAGGGCACGAATTGGGTAACCACTCATATACTCATCCCCATATGAATAATTTGTCAGAAAGGGAGATTACTCACGAGTTACTTCGAACCCACGATCAGATTAAGGAATTAACAGGGCAGAATGCTACTCTTTTTAGACCACCTTTTGGTGAGTATAATAATAAAGTAATTGAAACCGCAAAAGCCTGTGGTTATTCAACAATTATTTGGGATGTAGATTCTCTAGATTGGAAAGATTTGACGGCTGGAGCAATGCTGGATAGGATTTTACGACAGGTTAAACCTGGCTCCATTATCCTGTTCCATAATGCCGGTAAACATACTCCGCAAACGGTAGCCCAACTGCTGCCTGCTCTTAGGCAGAGAGGTTTTTCTATTGTTCCAGTCTCAGAATTGCTGCTAAAAGGGGAGACATATACTGATCATACTGGACGACAATATCCCAAAAAAAGTAGTAATAGCAAGAGGGTGCCAAAGGTAAAAATTGATCCCGGAATGATTAATTAATTATAAAATCCCCTGGGATGGTAAACGGAGGGAAAATTATGAATCTAATTATCTTGGAACGAAGAAAGGTTTTAAAGTTAATATGCTGGTTTATGTTAGCGGTTTTAAGTGCTGGTGTGGCTTCACAGTGGTCTCATACTAAGCGTAAACTCTTTGGGGTAAGGAAAGGCGTTACTTTAGAAGGAGAATCTATGGCCAGGCTTTTGCCAGAGGAAGTGAAAAAGGTCGTTACTGAACTAGCTAAATTATATTCCATTGAACCCCGGAACGCTGGGTATTTCCCAGAAACGGGAGAAGTGATTCCTGAGCAAGATGGTCGAGGTGTTGATATTGAAACTACTGTAGCTAGGATATTAAAAGCGGCACCAGGTGAAAACGTAAATTTAGTAACTTTTGCGATCCCTGCAACCGTAGGAAAGGATTATTTTACTCCCATTTTTCAAGGACCTTCGACGCATAAGAGGGCAAGCTTGACTATTAACGTGGCCTGGGGCGAAGAAGAACTTCCCGAAATGTTAGCAATCCTTAAACAGCAAGGGGTAAAAGCGACTTTTTTCTTTGATGGAGACTGGGTAAAAAAATTTCCGGATTTTGTTCGGCAGATCTCAAAGGATGGCCACGAAGTAGCTAACCACGGATTGTACCACGGACACCCTGCTCAGATGGGAAGAGATGAATTAAGGCGTTTAATAGTAGAAAATTACATGTTATTGAAAGATGTAATAGGAAAAGAACCAGCTAAGTTGTTTGCTCCACCCTATGGGGAGTTTAATGAACAGATTGTATCGGTAGCCGGGAATCTCGGATATCGGACTATTATGTGGACAATTGATACTATTGACTGGAAACGTCCGGCACCAGAGGTTATCTTTCGGCGGGTGGTTGATAAAATAAAACCAGGGGCGATTATTCTAATGCATCCTACGGTCCCAACAGTAGTTGCTTTGGAAGGAATTATTAAAACCTTAAAGAGTCAGGGTTATTCCCTGGTAACGGTCTCACAATTGTTACATGAAATTGACCTTTAAGGTCTTTTTTTATGCAAATTTGCAGGGAAAGGGGAAAAAATATAGAAAGAATAGGATGTAAGAAGTATAAATAAAGTCTTAAGGTAATTATGCAATTCTTCAAGGTTTATCGATGTTTCAGTTTGATAAGGAAGTATTTTGAGGTGATGATAAAAATGGATGAAACAAAAAACATGCAAAGACTTTTGAAGCCGGTAGACAGGTTGTTTGGAAGATTCATGAAAAATGTATCTATCAAGAATAAATTGATCTTCTTTTTTCTCCTTGTTTCTTTGGGCCCGATAATTATTATTGGTTCAATTGTTTATTCCAGTTCTAGGGTAATGATCAATAATAAGATTACAGATTATTCAATAACTAATCTAACAAAGTCAGCACAACATACAGAATTGATTGTTAAAAAGTACGAAGATCTCTCTTTTCAACTGATTACATCGGTGGAGGCTAACAAATTATTAGCCAATTTTGTATCATTCGAAGGCTATGAAAAGTTAATGGCAAGAAGAGACTTGGAAAGTTATTTAAATGGATTAATCTATGCTAATTCTGATATATATGCAATAAAATTTGTAACAATTAATGGCGATTCTTTAAATTTAGGGGGAGATTTGACAAGAAACTTTGAAAATTATTTTGAACAATCAACATTGAACGAAACGGTTAACTTGGCTGAGGGACGGGTTGCCTGGTTTCCTCCAGTAAAAGCTGGTAATATAGGGCAAGAGCATCAGTTTATTATGGGGAGAACGATTAAAAATCCTAATACAGGAGAAAAACTGGGTAATGTTTATTTTCTAATTAACGAAGACAGTTTTGATAAGGTATTAAATCAATCTTTTTATGACACTGATAATACCTCAAATAATGGTCGGGAAAATTATACTTTACTGATTGATGGTAAAGGTCAAATCATTTCTACTCCGATCAAGCAAGATCTTAATTGTAATATTTTTGATTTGATAAAAAGAAAAGATTACCTTCGTGAATTGATGAGTGGAAATGAACTAAAACCGGGATTTACAGATGTAGTAAATAAAAAGCCAATGTACATAACTTTTAAGCAAATTTCAGATAGTGATTGGTATTTACTGGGTATTGCCCGGACTTCTTATTTATATCGTGAAACCCGTCGAATCGGATTTATTATTTTATTGCTTGGTGTTTTGAGTGGGATACTTAGTGTCTTAATCTCGCTGTATGTCTCTTTTACGATTTCGAATTCTTTGGGAAATGTAGCTCAAGCAATGGGAAAGGCGGAATATGGAGACCTAACGTCTAGAGTTAGGGTGGAAACTGCAGATGAACTAGGGATGCTTGGTAATAGTTTTAATAATATGATTGAAAATATTGGAAAATTGATTGTTGATGTAAAAAGAGCTATTGATGCGGTTCAAGTACGAAGTGTTAATATGGAACAGAATTCCGAGCAGTCAGCTTTGGCGGCGGTAAATGTTGCAGCTGCGATGGAAGAGATCAGTAAAGGAACTATGGAACAGACCACAGAATCTGAGAAATCTTCAAAACTTATGTCGGATTTGGCTGTCCTTATTGATGATATTGTCGGAGAGGTAGGGGAGATTGAAACCATTACCGGATCAACTAAGTCATTGAGTTATAATGCTCAGGAAGCAGTAGAATTATTAATTGAAAAAACTAAGCTTGCGGATGAGATTACACATAATATTGTTAGTAATATTGATGAATTAAATAGTAGTGCGCAACAGATTAGTAGGATTACGGAGGCGATTACTAATATTGCCGAGCAAACTAATCTATTAGCACTGAATGCGGCGATTGAAGCAGCTAGAGCAGGAGAAGCCGGACGGGGTTTTGCCGTAGTTGCTGATGAAGTTAATAAATTAGCTACTCAGACCGAGGAATCGGCTAGGGTGATTAATGATATTTTAAAAAATATTTCTAGCAGAACAGAATCTTCGAAATCAACTGCAGAACAGATTTACAAAGTTGCAGATGAACAGAATTCTGCAGTTACTTTAACTCAAAAAGCTTTTGGACAGATTATTTCTGCCATGGATAATGTGGTTAAGCGGATGACTGAGATGACAGGTAATATAAGAACGATTAATGAATTTAAAGATCAGACTGCTAGTTCAATTATAAATATCAGTGCCATCTCTGAAGAAACAGCAGCTTCTGCCGAAGAGGTTTCAGCCTCTTCTGAAGAACAGGCTGGAATCGCCGAAACGGCAAAACAGGTGGCCGAAGAATTGCGTTCAATGGCTGAACAGTTGGTGGGAGCTATTGCCCAGTTTAATGTAAGTAAGAAAGATGAGAATGTATAACATTAGATTTGAACAAGTAAAGATTCGTTTTCAAAGATATTTATGGTTCATTGTATAATTAATTGCCCAGATCTAAAAAAATAGATGACTCACGTCAAT
>DAIOHK010000017.1:0-47297 GCA_036744795.1 Bacillota bacterium
TTAATTGCAATTAAGGTTGATAACCGAGGACGGGTTGTTCTGATGCAACCAAATACTGGGGAGATCAACCGAATTGCTTCTGATGCTACAATAGCTGTTCAACAACTAATGAAAAACACCAGAGATAAGATTTATATCCCCCTAGGGCAGCTTTTAGGAAGTCAGATTTTAGCAGGTAGTGGTCCAGATATACCTATTGTTATTGTTCCTGTTGGTACAGTAGAAAGTAAGGTTTATGATCTTTTTGAACAAGCAGGTATTAATCAGACAAGACATAAAATATATTTGGAAGTTAAAACTACTGTTCGAATTATTGTCCCTTTACTTCAGTCTAATGTTCAGATTAGAGCGGAAGTTCCACTAACAGAAGCAATAATAATGGGTGAAGTACCACAGGTCTATTTTGGTGGGCAGCCAATAATCAGTCTTCCCCAGACGAAGGAAGATTGATTATCGATCTGTTACTCGATATACGCGTCTCTTTTCCCATAAATATTTACAATTTATCTTATATTATTGAAAATAAGTTAATGGATGGTAGTATTCATGTAGGCTACCATCCATTACGAAAAATTAAGGAATTCATAATCAGATTTAACCACAAAATATTGCTGTTATTTAACATGAGAGCGGGATGATATCCCGCCTGGTCAGATGTTGTTTTATCACGTCGGTTAGATGTGAATTAATATTAATCGAAAAGCGCACTAACAGATATATTCTGATGTATGCGGCGAATAGCATCCCCAAGTAAGGGAGCAACCGATAGAACCTTTAGATTAGGAAGATTTTTATTTTCAGAAACCGGTAAGGTATTACAGACTACAAGCTCTTTAACGTTAGGACAGTTTAAACGTTCTAGGGCGGGTGGGGAAAAAATCCCGTGCGTTGCTAGAATATAGCTAGCTTTTGCGCCTCTTTCCTCTAATGCATCGATTACCTGAATTAGACTTCCTGCGGTATCAATCATATCATCAATAATAATCGGAGTTTTTCCCTCTACTTCACCGATGAAAAAAGACATTTCTGCTACATTTGGCGCTGGCCTTTTTTTATACATGACTCCTAAAGGTAGATGTAAATAGGCAGCAAGTTTCTCAGCTTTTTTTACACTGCCAGCATCTGGGGCGATCACCACACCATTTTCAAGGTCTTTTTCTAATATATATTGGGAGAGTTTAGGGAGTGCGGTGAGATGATCAACAGGGATATTAAAGAAACCTTGAATAGCAGGGGAGTGTAAATCCATAGTTACGATCCGATCTACACCAGCGGTCGAAAGAATATCAGCTACCATCCGGGCAGTAATCGGTTCACGAGGAGCGGTTTTCTTTTCTTGACGAGCATAAGCATAAAAAGGTATTACAGCAGTAATTCGTCCTGCCGATGCTCTTTTTAACGCATCAACCATAATCAAAAGTTCCATTAAAGTTTCATTAACAGGATTTGAAAATGGTTGAATAACAAAAACATCTACACCTCTAATACTTTCTTCAAAACGAACATAGATTTCTCCATTAGCAAAACGGGAGATTCGGACTCCACCAAGGGAGATTCCCAAAAAAGCAGCAATTTCTTCTGCTAAGGCAGGGTTTGCTGTACCGGAAAATAGTTTCATTCGATTATATTGGCTCATTGGCGTCACCTCCATAATTTGAGGAAACAAATGGGTAAATTTTCTTAAACGTAGCAAACAAAAAAGACCCGTAAAAGGCCTTTTTTGAGGGTACACTTTACACGTCAGATAGCTCTTTGTACCCTACCTGAACGCAAACAGCGGGTACAAACCCGAATAGTTTTTGGGGAACCATTAACTATAGCTTTAGTCCGTTTAATATTAGGTTTCCAAACACGTCTACTTTTAATATTAGAATGGCTGATTTTATTACCAGACTGTTGGTTTTTACTGCAAATATCGCACCGTACAGACACTTTAATTACACCTCCAACTTTGCTTAATCAAGCTTTTTGCGTTGTGTTCTTTTTAAAAGGTCCCAACACAATATATAGTGTTGGGCTTGTATTAGGCTATCAATATATTGTCCAGGGACAGAAAAAATCAATGACAACGCAAAAAGCCCTAATCCATACTGAATAGATTTTACCATATCACGAAATGTACCGCAAGATTATTAGGGTAAATATTAATTAAATACGCAAAGTTAGAAAAAGACAATTTCTGCGAATAAAAGATAAGCGCTTTTTGTAGTTAAATGAATTTTGCAGGTAATTGAGGGAATTGCATAAAACCTAGTGTTTAGCTATTATTAGAGGGCATTGTCTAACTTCCAAATCCCTTATCATAATATATTGTTAGACAAATCTCAGTGGAACTATCCAATATATTGTGGCTGAATATTAAAAAATTGAACTATGAAATTTCTTTAATTATGAAATTTGCCTAGATTATCATATTAATAGAGAAAGAAGGAGATTATGATTTTTAAAAGAAGTTATTGAAGGTTAATAATAAATTAAGTAATAATAAGAGGTGTATCTTAAACTAAAATTGATCTCGTTTTTGCGGTTTTTTCCGAAAAGAGCAGGAATTTAACTAAAGAGAGCGAATATAGTTTAAGATTTTACACCTAAAAGGAGGTCTAATCTGTGGAGAGAAACCTCTCCGTCAAGTCTCAAAAGTCTTTGGGAACTATTGACGTAGCCCCAGATGCCATTGCCATGGTAGCAGGTATTGCTGCCTTGGAATGTTTTGGATTAGTTGGGATGTCATCTCGGAGTCTGCAGGATGGTATTGCAGAAATTCTGTTGGGAAAAGAAAACTTAACAAAAGGAATTGAAGTGCGGATTGATAATAACCGGGTTATTCTGGATCTATATGTAATTATTGAGTATGGAACCAGAATCAATGAGGTTGCCCATAATGTAATTGAAAATGTAAAATATGCTATTGAAAGCCAGTTAGGGTTAAGCGTGACTAAGGTAAATGTTAATGTTATGGGAGTTCGCACGGGGAATTAACGGCAAAGTGTAGGGAGGGTCAAGGATTGAGCCTTGATTTTATCGATGGACCAAAATTAAAAGAAATACTTGCTGCAGGTGTTGAAACTCTTACGGAGCATAAGGAAGAAGTGGATGATTTAAACGTCTTCCCTGTTCCTGACGGAGATACAGGAACTAATATGTCTCTGACATTTCAGGCAGCTTTACGAGAAGCTGAAAAGGCTTCTGACAAGGTCCCGGACATTTTAGAACTTGCTGCCCAAGGGGCGCTAATGGGAGCTAGAGGTAATTCCGGAGTAATTGTTTCTCAATTTTTCCGCGGGTTTGCTAAAGCAGTAGGTAAAGCAGAAAAATTAGGAATTCCTGAGATTACTAAAGGAATTAATGGAGCTTCTTCATTAGCTTATCAAGCTGTGAGAAAACCAGTAGAAGGGACAATCCTTACTGTAGTCAGGGAGGCAGGAGAGAAAGCTACTAAGATCCAGGCCAAAGAGACGGATCTGATTAGCTTTATGGAAAAAATTTACAAACATGCTGATAATATCCTGGAGAAAACTCCGGAGATGCTTCCCACTCTTAAACAGGCCGGAGTGGTGGATGCTGGTGGCAAGGGAGTTCTTTTTGTTTTTCTAGGAATGTTAGAAGCACTGAAAGGTAAACCGATAAAAAAACGTAAACCTAAGGAAGAAAAAACCGAGATTATTTCTGCTGCTAATTTTATTGATAGTGAACTTGATTTAGAGGAGATTTCTTTTCAATACTGTACAGAGTTTATTCTTCGGGGGAAAGAACTTTCGGTAGAAAGTATCAAATTGGATTTATCTCCACATGGAGATAGTATGCTGGTAGTAGGGGATGAAAATACTGTAAAGATCCATATTCATACTAATAATCCTGGATTAATTCTAGATTATGCTGCTAGATTAGGGGATATGACAGAAATCCAGATCGATAATATGGCGGAGCAAAGCCAACAACGACTGGAGAAGATGCGACGGGATCAGCCCTCACAAGTTACCAAAGAAATTGGGATCGTAGCAGTAGTACCTGGGGAAGGCTTACAAAATATTTTCCGTAGCTTAGGGGTGGATGAGATCATTGAAGGTGGACAGACTATGAACCCTAGTACGGAGAATTTGTATCGTGCTGTAATGAAGATTCCTGCTAAACAGGTGATTATTCTCCCTAATAATGGAAATGTAATTATGACAGCCGGGCAAGTAGGAGAATTAACTGAAATGCCGGTAGCTGTAGTTCCTTCAAAAACGATTCCACAGGGCGTGGCTGCTTTGATGTCATATAGTCCAATGGAAAGTTTAGTAAATAATCAGGAAGCCATGACTCGAGCTTTAAGCGGAGTGATTACTGGTGAAGTAACTTTTGCCGTAAGAAACTCTTCCTATAATGGACTGAATATCCAAGAAGGAGATATTATTGGTTTAAAAGATGGGGATATCACATGTTTAGGGAAAGATGCTGCTCAGGTGCTTCTGGATCTGCTCTCAGCTTGTGTTGAGAATGATGATTCTTTTATTACTATATACTATGGTCATGATGTTAATGAACGCGAAGCACAAAATGTCTTAGAAAAGGCACAGAGCCTTTTCCCTAGTGCAGAAGTTGAACTATACTATGGAGGACAACCTTTATACTTTTATTTGTTTTCGGTAGAGTGAGACTTACGGAATAATAACTTTATAAAATAAATATTAAAGTGAGTTGCAATGAGAATAACTGGAGGGAAATTTTGCGGACATAAGTTATTGAGCCCTTCTCATCAAGGCTTAAGACCAACTTCAGATATGGTGAGAGAGGCATTGTTTAATATTTTAGGCGATGCTGTATATGAAGGAAAGGTACTGGATCTTTTTGCCGGATCCGGAGCTCTAGGAATTGAGGCAATTAGCCGAGGCGCCAGAGCTGTTTACTTTGTAGAACAGGATCACCGAGGTCTACATTTATTAAAAAACAATCTCCAGCGATTTCCTGATATAAATGCTGAGGTCAGAGTCTTCCCGGCAGATGCTTTTCGGATTTTATCTAAACTCAGCCGGGAAGGGGAAAAATTTGACCTTATTTTAATTGATCCACCTTATAAAGCTAATCTTTGGTTAAGAATTTTACAGAATATATCACAATTGACACCGCTATCTGAATATGGCCAAATTGTACTGGAGATTCCTAAATACAATTTATTACCTGATGAAATAGGTAAATTAATCAGGATTGATAAAAGGGTATATGGCGATGTGTCTTTGGAATTCTGGAAATATAAAACAAACGGAGCTGATAACCAATGGTTATAGCCATATGCCCGGGTAGTTTTGATCCGGTGACCAATGGACATCTGGATATTATCCAGCGAGCCGCGAAAATATTTGATCAAGTTATTGTTGCAGTAGGCAAAAACCCGGGGAAAAAGCCACTTTTTACTATAGAAGAACGAGTTAAGCTTATAGAAAAGGCTGTAGCACATCTTGATAATGTAAGTGTTGACTATTTTACTGGTTTACAAGTAGAATATGCTAAGTCTCGTAAAGCCAAAGTTATTATTAAAGGGCTTAGGGCCCTTTCTGATTTTGAAGTTGAGTTTCAAATGGCTTTAACCAATAAGAAAATTGATCCTGATATTGAAACAATGTTTATGATGACAGGAAATGAATACTCCTACCTTAGTTCTAGCATGATTAAAGAGATCGTGTATTTTGGGGGGAATCCAGAGGGATTAGTTCCGCCAGTAGTTCTTGAAGCCTTATTAAACAAGATGCGAAACCGAGAGGATAATAATGACTAAAAACCATTTTGTGTTTCTTCTTAATCGCTTAGAAGAAATTATTAAGAAGAGTCCGAAAATAGCAGGACGTTCTTTAATTATTACTGATGAGGCACTAGAGGTCTTAGAAAAAATGAGTATTACTCTTCCTTCCGAATTGAAAGAGGCTCAAGAGATGATCAAGATGAGGGATGAAATTTTGCAAAAGGCGGAAGAGGAAGCTGGAAACATCAAAAGCAAGTCGGTTGCAGAAGCCAAAAAGTTACTATCTGAACATCATCTAATTAAGTTAGCGGAGGATGAGAGCCGGGTAATTAAATCTAACGCCTATGAATATGCGCAACAGGTTGAGATTGAATTAGCTCAGTATGCTCGCGGAATTCTGGAAAAATTAGAGCAAAACCTTATAGAAGCCTTAAGAGTTGTCCATAAAGCGGTTGATGAATATACAGAGCAGGAAGGAAATACCAAAGAACGTATTGATAATAATGAGGAGTAAAGGCTGATTAGGAAAAGGAGTGTAATACCAGTAGAACAGATGAGGAGCAAACTTTCAATTGCGATTGATGGCCCAGCTGGTTCCGGTAAAAGTACGGTTGCCAGAAGAGTCGCTGAAATACTGGGTATTTTATACTTAGATACCGGAGCAATGTATCGTGCTGTTACCTTAAAAGCACTACAGGATGGTATTTATCTTGATGATCACGAAAAATTGACTGCTTTAGCCAATCAGGTTGAACTGAAGTTCAAGAAGATGTCGGATGGGGCATACCAGTTGTTTATGGATGGTAAAAATATTAATGAGGAGATTAGTTCTTTTGTAGTTACTGAGAATGTTTCTCAAGTAGCTGCGGTTAGTGGTGTAAGGGAAGCCTTGGTGCAAAGGCAAAAACAAATAGGTGCTGAAAGTGGAGTAGTTATGGATGGTCGTGATATCGGAACGGTTGTTTTACCACACGCTGATTTAAAGATTTTCCTAACAGCCTCTCTTGAAGAAAGAGCTCAAAGGCGATGGTTGGAACTGAAAGCAAAAGGAATTAATGTTTCGAAACAGAAGATTAGTGAAGATCTAAAACAACGTGATGCTTTTGATTCAAATCGGGAAATTTCGCCCTTACGACCAGCCGATGATAGTATTACTATTGATACCACTGGTATGAGTATCGAACAAGTGACTGAAAAGATTGTAAATTTGTCTAAACACAATCAGAACTAAGCTAGGGACAGGCGAATATGTAGGTTTCGCCTTATTCTTTTACTTATTTATGCAGGAGGCTTGAGTAGGTGCTTTATAATATTGCCCGGAGAATTCTATACTTATATCTTAAGGTATTTCATAGGTTTAAGGTTTATGGAGAAGAATATCTACCCTTAGAAGGTGGAGTAATAGTTGTAAGTAACCATACTAATTTTATTGACCCGATCGTTGTAGGTTGTAGCTTACGAAAGAGGCAAGTTTGTTTTATGGCTAAAGAGGAGCTTTTCCGGATTCCGTTCTTTGGTCAGATTATAAAAAAATTGGGGGCTTTTCCGGTTAGAAGGGGCAAAGGTGACCGCTCTGCCTTTAGAACAGCTTTTGAGATTTTAAAACAGAAGAAGGTATTAGGGATGTTCCCGGAAGGAACAAGATATAAAGATGGAAAAATCCATTCGATTCGTCAGGGAGCAACTTTACTTGCTGCCGAATCTGGGGCAAAAGTTTTACCAATGATCATCCGGGGGACAAATAATTTAAAACTATTTCGTTTCCCTGAAATAAAAGTTTATATTGGAGAGGCTTTCACTATTGAACAAGCCGAATCAAAAAAAGAAATGATTATTAAGGGAACAGCGGAGATTTACTCCCGATTACTTTATTTATGGGAAAATGCTTAAAATAGCTTAGGGTGGAGGAAAGATGGGAAAAGTAGTTGTTGGTAAACAAGCAGGCTTTTGTTTTGGGGTGGAAAGAGCTTTAAAAATAGCGTTGGAGAGCAGGGAAAAGCAAGAAGGTCCGGTCTATATTTTAGGTTCTTTAATCCATAATCCAAGAGTTGTTTCTGACTTAGAGAAGTGTGGAATAATAACTATTAACGATCTTAAAACAGTTGAGCCAGGTAGCGTTTTACTTATTCGTTCACATGGAGCTGGTCCGAAAATTTTTAACGAAGCTGAGAAATTAGGCCTAAAAGTTATAGATGCAACTTGCCCTTTTGTGAAACAGGAACAGAATCTGGCAAAGGGGCTTTTACATGATGATTACCAAGTAATAGTGGTTGGTGATCCTGAGCATCCAGAAGTGCAGGCAGTAGTTGAGTCAGTTTCTGGTCAGGCCTTAGTTATCAACCCTTTGAATATTGATCTTTTAAGTAAAGATGATTTTCGCCCTAAAGCAGGAGTAGTATGCCAGACCACTCAGAAACAGGAAAATCTTAATCGGGTGGTAGGTGCTATTTTACCTTTAATTAAAGAGTTAAAGGTCTATAATACTATTTGTAATGCTACTGTCCAACGTCAATCCGAAACCTACGAACTTGCTGAAAAAAGTGACTTATTATTAGTGGTGGGAGGGAAAAACTCTGCTAATACCCGTAAACTGGCAGAGATCGGGTCTTCCCTGGTTCCGACATATCATATAGAATCTATAGATGAGATTAATTCCAAATGGTTTCATGGTAAAGAAATAATTGGTGTAACAGCCGGAGCATCGACTCCTCAAGAACAGATCTCTGAGGTCGTAAACTGGCTGAAAGCAAATTTGCAGGAGGTATAGTTATGGAAGAAAATATGATTAAGAATGAGCAAGCATTAGAGGTAAATGCAGTGGAAACCTCAGAATCGGCAATTGAAAATGGGGTAAGCGAGCTTAACCAAGAGATTCCCCGTTTGGAGGAGGGAAGTATTGTTAATGGTCGCGTTGTTTTAGTTGAGGAGGATGTGGCTTTTGTTGATGTAGGTTGGAAATCAGAACTACAGATTCCATTAGCGGAACTTAGTGAGGAAAAATTATCTTCAGCCCATGATATATTAAAGGTTGGAGATGAGATAAAAGCAATGGTACTAAAATCGGAAGAAGATGATAAGCCTCTTCTTTCTAAACGGCGCGCCGATCAAGTTGTAGCTTGGTCAAAACTGGAAGATGATTTTAAAAATCACCAGAGAGTAAAGGGAGAGATTATTCAAGCTGTCAAGGGTGGTTTGAGAGTTAAGGTATATGGTATTACAGTTTTTCTTCCAGCCTCTCAAGCAGATCTTGGTTTTGTGCGTGATCTGAATACTTTAGTTGGTATAGAATCAGAGTTTTACATTATTGATTTTGAGCCTGAGCGTCGTCGGGCTATCCTTTCTAGAAAAGAAGTTCTAGCAGAAGATTATAAGAAAATTGAGGATCAAGTATATAGTGAAATAAAAGAAGGGGAGACCAGATCGGGAGTTATTACCCGCCTTGTTCCGTTCGGTGCTTTTGTAGATTTAGGCCAGGGGGTAGAGGGACTTCTTCATATTTCTGAGATATCCTGGGAACGGCTCCAGCATCCTTCTGAACAACTAAAGGAAGGGCAAGAGATTGAAGTTCTTGTAATTAAGGTTGATCACGAGGCAAGAAGAATATCTCTTAGTTTAAAACAGCTTTCTCCGCATCCGTGGGCTAAAGCCGAAGAAAAATATAAGGTTGATGAGATTGTTGAAGGAAAAGTTGTTCGTCTTACCTCTTTTGGAGCTTTTGTTAATTTAGAACCAGGAATTGATGGACTAATTCATATTTCGCAACTAAGTAATAAAAGAGTGGAAAAGCCAGAAGATGTTGTTAAAGTAGGAGAAATGGTTAAAGTCAAAATTATTAAAGTCGAACCAGAGCAAAAGAGAATTGGCTTGAGTCTCCGGGATGCTCAGGAACAGGAGAGCTTTTCTTCAGAAGAAGAAAGGGACTCAATTCCTGGGATTGATAATACTCCGCTTTCTTCTAACCTTGGTGAACTGCTAGCTGAAAAGATGGGTTTAGATAAAAAAGAGTAAAGCTTTGGGCTTCCGATAAGGGAGCCCTTTATTATATATTCCGGGAAATAAAAATCACTATTTTCAATAGTGGTTTTTTACTTTTTTTGTATGTTAGATGTACTTCTTTTGTGAATTGGAATTGAAAGTGGAGGGATAATAAAATTTGACTCGGTACACATCTCTGGAAAATAGGAGGGAGATAAATGAATTTTGGAGTCGTGCTTTTAATCGGGGCAGGAATATTGATTCTTTTAGGTGTGGCACAGCAGGTTTTAGATCGGTTGTACCTTAATGATAAACAAGCATTAATTATTTTAGGTGCAATGATTGTAGGTAGTTTTATCGATATTCCGCTTTATCGAGGAACGCCTGCGATCAGTATAAATCTTGGCGGGGCAATTATCCCGGTGGCACTTAGTATTTACGTTTTAGTAAGAGCTGGAACCAACAAAGAGACGGTTCGTGGGATTATCGGTGCGATACTGGTGGGTGCGGTGATCTATGGGGTATCGAAAGTTTATGATTTTGATACTGATGTTGGGTTTATTGAACCTCAATATCTGTGGGGGATTTTGGCTGGTGTAATTGCATATATAATTGGACGTTCCAGAAGACTGGCATTTATCGGGGCTACAATCGGGGTTTTACTTGCTGATATTGCTCATGCTCTGGAGACAGCAATCAGAGGAATACCATCCCCCACCAGAATTGGTGGCGCTGGAGTACTGGATACTCTGGTTCTAGCAGGAATTATCGGTGTTGTGCTTGCTGAATTAATAGGAGAATCCCGGGAGCGGATTCAGGGGGGACCTGTACCTGCGGGACACTCGGAGGAAAGCTCGGAGCAAAGGGAAGGAGGAGATAATCATGATTAAAATCCGGCGGAAACAAGTATTATTGATGGTGATACTTTTATTGGGATTTTTATTTGCTAATTCCGTTTGGGGGGAGTTAGAAAGAACCGATGGCTATTTTACCTTAATTGATGGGGAAGGCCGGATTATTTGCCGTACTGCACATCAAGTAAAAAAAGGAGACCAGTATCTGACGGAAGATAATCTCATGTATCGAGTTGAAGAGGTTAAAGAAGATACTGCCCATGTTCGATTTGTAAAAAGAATCAACTTAGAAACAGCTGCTTCGCCTTCTGTATATTCCCAAATAAAAAACATAATAACTACCCTAATTAGGGGGGAGGAATATGTCCAAGGAAAAAACAGGCCCATTGGTATTTATCACACGCATTCGGATGAATCTTATGTTCCTAGTGATGGGCGTTCCAGTATACCGGCGAATGGAGGTATCTTTCAAGTTGGTGGCACCTTAGCTAAAGCACTTAAGGAGAAAGGAACACCAGTTATCCATGATACAACACCCCATGATCCTCATGATTCTATGGCTTATGATCGTTCTCGGAGAACAGCAGTCAATTTATTAAAACAGAATCCAATTGCGATTATTGATTTACATAGAGATGCAGTACCTCCGGAGGAGTATGCTGATCAGGTAAATAATACCTCTGTTACCAAAGCTCAGTTGGTAATAGGAAAGCAAAACCCTAATATAAAATCTAATGAAGCTTTTGCTTATCAGGTAAAAGCGGTAGTTGATAAAAAATACCCCGGGTTAGTGAAAGGGATATTTTACGGGGATGGTAAGTATAACCAGGATTTAGCCCCTAGGTTACTTCTGGTTGAGATGGGTGCACATACTAATAGTAAGGAAGAAGCAGAAAGAGGGGCGGCGATCTTTGCTTCGGCCGCTCAGGAGGTTCTATCCTTACAGAGTGCCAGTAGAAGGTCTGTGGGTAGTGGTTCGGCCAAATCAGCCTTATGGATTATTGGATTAGTGGTGGTAGGAGTAATAATCTACATCCTACTTAACAGAGGCTGGGGAAATGTTTTAGGTGGAATTACCGGTAAAATAAAAACAGGTGATGGCTCCGAAGGTGATCATGAGCAAGATTCCTCTGGGGAGGGATAAGTTTTAAGGTAATATATCACTGGAGCGGGAAAAACCCCTATGCTCCATTAGCCGCTGCTATGCATCTTGGTTTTCTCCCCAAAAAAATTGAAAACCGGGTGGGGTTTAAGCTAGTTCACAATAAGAATATTCCTTTTGTAGAAGGTTTAACTAAACAATATTTGGGTTGCCTACTTTACGTTGGTCAAGGGAAGAAAGATGAAGATATTTATCTTTTGGCTACAGGGGCAAAATCAGATCTGGTTATTAAAACATTAATAGAAACGGCAATAATTTTAGGAGAGGATTGCTCAAAATATCTTTTTGTAAATTCTGATCTTACCATGGAGAAAAGCAAAAAAAAAGGGAAGGCACCAGTATTTTGGGGCATTAGTAGCTTAGAGTACAATATAGTCGGGGAAATGGTGGCAAGAGTTAAAAAGGGGTTAGAGGAGTGAAAGTAATCTATCATTGCTATGGAAGAGCTCACTCATCGGTGATCGCGGGCCATCTTCACCTTGGTACAATTCCCATCACAGGTCCGGTTAGTAAAGAACAGATTATGGCTATTCCCGAATTTGATCGGGCAGAAACAGAAGATTGGGGGAGACCATATTTTCTGGGGATTGATGAGTTTGGTAATGAAATTTTCATTTTGGGTCTGAATAGCCAGACCCAAATTTGTTGTCGGGCAATCATTAGTTTGGCAAATCAATTAGGTAAGGCAGATCAAATTATGCTGATTAATTCCTTATCTGTAATTGGAATTTTGACCAGAGTAGGTGGGTTTCTCTCAAAAAAGATGAGGTTAAGTGGGATCGGAAAACCTTTAGCTGCTAAGGGGATAATTAATTCGCTTCCCAGACTTAGAAGGTTGGTTGCTGGAGTTAAAAACGAGATACAAAGGAAGCAAATGGATGGATAAGAAAAGAATAATAATTATTACTGATGGAGATCTAGTAGCCAAGCAAGCAGTTGAAATTGCCGGTGACAAACTGGGTTTAAGGACCATTTCTACTTCAGCAGGAAATCCATCGATCATTCCAATTGATGAATTAAAAGATAAAATTATGGAAACCCCAAAAGATCCGGTTTTAATTATGGTAGATGATGCCGGAGAAAGAGGAAAAGGATCTGGGGAAAATATTTTGGAGGCCTTAGTGCAAGAACAAAGGTTTCAATTATTAGGTGTCATAGCTGTAGCTTCAAATACTGTTCGGGTTAAGGGAGTAAGTGTTAATCTATCTATAACTAGAGAAGGGAAAATTATTAAAGGGCCAGTGGATAAAGAAGGAAACCCGGAAACCACTGGTAGAGTAAATGTAGCAGGAGATACTGTTGATGTTCTAAATGGGCTAGATATACCGTTTATTGTTGGTGTTGGGGATCTTGGAAAGATGGAAAAGGCGGATGATGTAGAAAATGGGGCAAATATTACAACAATGGCAATCAAAGAGATCCTTAAATTTCATGGGCTTTATGAAGAATAGATATATTTTTTAAAAATTAAGGAGTGAGGTTATGAGAATCGGGATTCCTCGGGCGCTCCTATATTATTGGTATGGTCCGGCTTGGAAGATTTTCTTTCAAGAAATAGGTCTTACCCCAGTTATTTCGGGGCCGACCGGAAAAAATAGCTTGAACATTGGTGTAAAAGCAGCAGTTGATGAGGTTTGCCTACCGGTCAAAATTTTTTTAGGTCATGCTCTTGAATTGACCTCCCAGTGTGATCTTTTGCTTATCCCCAGATATGTCAGTATCAGTAAGAAAGAATACATTTGTCCGAAATTTATGGGCCTTCCTGAAATGACAAAGCAAGCAGTAGGGGAAAACCAAATAATTGTATGGAAGAGTGACCATAATTGTCCTTGGGGTTCGATTAAAGCATTACCACAAGAGATTTCTACTGCTTACGGAAGAAAAAAGGTAAAAAAAGGTTTGCAAGCGGCAAAAAAAATATTAAAAGCCTATCAAGGTTTATTACAGGAGGGCTATTTACCAAATGAAGCAGAGAGAATACTTTTTGATGGCATTATTCCGAGGGAAAATAGTGGGAGTGCTATTGGTTTAATCGGGCATCCCTATTGCCTGTATGATTCTTTTGTTAATTTAAATACGATCGATCTTTTACAAAGTAAAGGGTTTAAAGTGATTTTACCTGAGATGTTTACTGATGCGAAGATGGAGGCGGAACTAGCAGATCTTCCGAAACCGCTCTTTTGGACTTTGGGCCGGCGGATCCTGGGCTCATTCCGGTTAATGCAGAAGATGGGTGTTGAAGGGGTGGTATACTTAAGTGCTTTTGCTTGCGGTCCGGAAGCTTTAATCGGTGAGATGGTTAAAAGAGAAGGAAAAGAAATCGGGATGCCTTTGCTACAACTTGATTTAGATGAACATTCCGGTGAAGCAGGGATTATAACCAGAATTGAAGCATTTTTAGATCTATTAATTAGAAAGAGGAGATACAGTTGCGTATGACTTTTCCCCATATGGGTTGTTTATCAATACCGCTGGAAACTTTTATTAATGGACTTGGTCATGAAGCCGTGGTTCCTCCTCCTACCAACAAACGGACATTTGAATTAGGGGGTAAGTATTCCCCTGAATCTGCCTGTTTACCATTTAAGGTTAATCTTGGCAATTTTATTGAGGCTTTAGAAGAAGGAGCAGAAGGGATATTAACGGCTGGGGGGATCGGCCCATGCCGCTTTGGGTATTATGCTCAGATCCAAAAAAAAATTCTTCAGGATTTAGGATATGATTTTGAGTTGCTGCTTTTGGATCCCCCGGGTGGCGGGACAAAAGAACTTTATAAAGCGATAAAAATTTTACTAAAAAATAGTAATCTTTCCCGGGCTACCTGGCTTCTTAGGCTGGCGTGGGAAAAAGTCCGGTTATTGGATGAAGGGAATAAGGCTTTTCGTTATTATCTTCCTAGGGTCAGTAAGAAAATGAAAGCTTGTCAGCTTTACGAGGAGCTTTTGGAAAACATTAGAGAACAGGAAAAGGTTGGCAGATTATCATTCAATTATCAGGAGTTTCTCGAAAGTTTACGGGAACTTTCAGATCGAAAAATAGAAAATAACGTTTTAAGAGTGAAGATTATTGGTGAGATTTATATGGTTTTAGAACCACGGGTAAATTTTCATCTGGAGACCGCTCTTGGGAAAATGGGAGTTGAGGTGATCAGGCCTTTATCTATGTCCCAGTGGGTAGAAGAGCATTTATTGGGATCCATTTTTCCGGCTCTTAAGCAAAGAACGGTTTTGCTTTCAAGACCTTTCCTCCCAGCTTTTGTTGGTGGACATGGCCGAGAGACCATAGCTGAAATGGTAGATGCGGGAGTTAACCGCTTAGATGGTGTAATTCAGGTACTTCCTTTTACTTGTATGCCGGAGATTGTAGCTCAGAGTATTATTCCGGAATTAAGTAAAATGTATAATCTACCGGTTTTAACCCTGGTAATTGATGAACATTCGGGTGAGGCAGGTTTAATGACGAGATTAGAAGCTTTTGTTGATCTAATTCGACGAAGAAAAGATAAGCAGGAGGAATTTGCTAAGTGATAGATCCTGGAGTATTTTTAGGGGTTGATGTTGGTTCTGTTAGTACAAATTTGGTTGTTATGAACACCAATGGGGAGATAATAAAGAAAATTTACATTCGGACTCAGGGAAATCCAATCCGTTCTGTACAAAGTGTTCTCAGTGATTTGGAAAACGATTTTCAGAATCATGAAATTTTAGGGGTAGGAGTTACCGGTTCTGGAAGACAGTTAATCGGGACAATATTGGGAGCGGATGTAGTAAAAAATGAAATTACTGCCCATGGAGTTGCTGCTCTACAGGCTTATCCTCAAGTGAGAACAGTAATTGAGATTGGCGGACAGGATTCTAAAATCATTCTTTTAAACAATGGAGTAGCAGTAGATTTTGGAATGAATACAGTCTGTGCTGCGGGTACCGGTTCATTCTTAGATCAACAGGCTAATAGGTTAAATCTTTCAATCTCTGAATTTGGGGAGATCGCTCTTCGTTCTAAACATCCTGTACGGATTGCTGGCAGGTGTTCAGTTTTTGCCGAGTCTGATATGATCCATAAACAGCAGATGGGATATACACTTGAAGATATAGTAGCCGGGCTTTGTGAAGCTTTGGTACGTAATTACCTTAATAATGTTGGAAAAGGTAAAGAGATCCTACCTCCAGTTTTATTTCAAGGGGGTGTGGCAGCCAATGCTGGGATAAAAAGAGCGTTTGAGAAAGAACTTGGCTATGAAGTGATTATCCCTGAATATTTTGATACGATGGGAGCTTGGGGCGCGGCGCTACTAGCAAAAGAAGAAAAAGTTGAATATGTAAAGACAGAATTTAGAGGGGTTGAAATTTGTGAGGAAGAGATTGCAGTCGATAGCTT
Source organism: Bacillota bacterium (assembly GCA_036744795.1). Taxonomy (GTDB): domain Bacteria; phylum Bacillota; class UBA4882; order UBA10575; family UBA10575; genus UBA5486. The sequence goes on from DAIOHK010000017.1 coordinate 16,088, forward strand.
TGAATGCCCGGATTGCCCTAATAGATGTGAGGTAATAACTGTACTTATCGAAGGTAATAAGATTTCGGGTTGGGGTGACCGCTGCGGGAAGTGGCAAAGGATAAACACCGAGGCGACAGGGTAAAATAATAGGGAATTACCTGATAGACGAGGATATAATATGGATAAGAAAAAATTTCGTCGGCCTAAGCCACCTTCAGAGATTAGAAAGGATAAAGAGAAACAGCAGAAAGAAGCAGAAGGAAAAGGGCCATTTCTCCGTAGAGATCTTGTAACTAATGTAAACTATTTAAAAGAGACTATCGGTAAAAGTAAAGATGTGGTTTTCCGCGAGTTTATTATGGATCTAACGGAACCGGTGCAGATTGTAATAGTTTTTGTGGATGGCTTAGCCGCTAAAGAAATTATTAATGAGTATATCCTTGAGGCTCTAACCTTTCAAGGAGGGCTTGAAACTGACTGGTCGCGGGACCGGAGAAATTTGGCTAGGAATATTAAAGACTATGTTCTAAACATTAATGAAGTAAGCCTTCAGTCGGATTGCTCGGAAATTATTACTGCTATCCTTTCTGGGGAAACGGTCATCTTAATTGAAGATAATGACCTAGCAATAATCTGCAATACTAGGGGTTGGGAACATAGGGGGATTCAGGAACCACAAACTGAGGCAGCAATTCGTGGACCTAAAGTTGGGTTTAATGAGCTTCTTCGTTCTAATACCGCACAGATTCGGCGCTGGATTAGAGACCAGGATCTTATAATTAATACCCTAAAAATAGGGGTGCGTTCTAAGACAGATGTGGCAATTGTTTATTTGGAATCTGTAGCTAAACCACAGATAGTTACGGAAGTTGAAAAAAGACTTAACAAGATTGAGATTGATGGTTTGTTGGAAAGTGCTTATATTCAAGAATATATCGAGGATCGACATTATAGTCTTTTCCCAACAGTCCAAACTACAGAACGCGTTGATCGGGTAGTAGCCTCCATTTTAGAGGGAAGAGTAGCGGTATTAATGGATAATACTTCTTTTGCTTTGATCATGCCAGTAACCTTCTGGCAGTTGTATTATTCAGCGGAAGACTATTACCATCGTTGGCCTTTAGCTATTCTTCTTCGTTTAATCAGGTTTATTTCTTTCTTTTTTTCCTTATATCTACCTGCTTTATATCTGGCGTTTGCTGTACATAGTCCGGAATTAATCCCTTTTAATCTGGCAATTAAAATTGCCGGAACCAGGGAAGGCATACCTTTCCCTGTTTTTTTGGAAGCTCTAATTATGGAGATTGCGATTGAAATTATCAGAGAAGCCTCAGTAAGACTTCCCGGGCCTTTTGGACAAACTATTGGTATTGTGGGCGGTTTTATCCTGGGGGATGCAGCGGTCCGAGCTGGGTTAATCTCTCCGATTATGACGATTGTCGTTGCTTTGACAGCAATTAGCTCCTTTACGGCTCCTAGTTTCGGAGTGGCGATTACTATGAGGATTTTACGTTTCCCATTAATGATAGTGGCACAAGTAGGGGGGTTGTATGGATTGTCAATGGCGACAATTTTCTTCTTAATTAATTTGGCTGGGATCCGTTCGTTTGGTATACCTTTTCTTTCTCCGCTTGTACCTTTAAATCTATCTGATTTGAAAGATTCTATTTTTGTCGCACCACGCTGGACAATGATCAAAAGGCCTTTGGTGTATGAACCACTGGATGTAAAACGGGAAGGTTCTAAAGCTAAAAACTGGTGGGAAGCATTATTTAATCCTCCCGGGAAGAATAAAAAGGGAGCAGGTAAAAAAGATGAGTAGAAAGCTTCGCTCCTTATCTTCACGTCAGGTAACAATGATGATCTTGGGTTTAACCATTGGCGCTGGAATACTTACCCTGCCTAGCGCGGTAGCGCGGGTTTTTGGGGCTTCTGGTTGGATTGGTACATTGATTATTGGGTTTGTTTTTACAGGGGGTTCTTATGTTGCGGTAAAGTTAGCACAGCTGTTCCCAGAAGAGACGATTGTAGAATACAGTCAAAAAATTTTAGGAAAACCCCTTGGAATCCTATTTAGTATGCTGTTTGCGGTTTTCTTCTTTTCTTTTGTACCAATTGAGACCCGTATTATGCATGAATTGGTAAATATCTCACTTCTACCTCAGGCTCCCAGCTGGTTTGTTAATGGTATTTTTATTTTAGTAATGGCGTATGCAGCTTCTAAAGATATAACCCAACTGGCACAGGTAAATGAGTTATTGATTGAAATTGCTCTGGTTGTAGGTTTGTTTGTCTCTATCTTGGCATGGCAGCATTTTGAGCCAGTGCATATTTTACCTATTTTAGCTAGAAACCAATTACATTTTGAGCGAATTGGAGTTGAAATAGGTACGGCTTTCTCTTTTGCTGGTTTTCCATTAGTTAATATGGTACTACCATATGTCAAAAACCCTCAAGAAGCTACCAGGGCAACAATCATCGGTAACATAATTGTTACTTTGATTTATACTTTTTTTACAATAACAGTAATTGGGGTTTTTGGGTATAGAGAGACCGTTGATCTGGCTTGGCCTGGTTTGGAATTAGCCAAATCCGTAACTTTAGGGGTAGTAATCTTAGAACGGCTAGACTTGGTTCTGTTGATCTCTTGGATTTCTGCAGTTTTTACTACCGGACTTGTTTCTTATTTTGTTACGGCTTTAGTTTTAAGTAGAGTGTTTGGTTTACAAAATCATGCTATCCTTGTTTGGTCTATGGCACCACTAATATATTTTTTGAGTACTAGTTTGAAGAATTATTTTGTCTGGAATCAATGGGGCTTATATATCTCTATTTTGGTATTGATCATTAGTTTTCTATTAATACCCCTACTTTATATTTTAGCATTAATAAAGACGCGACGTAGAAGCTGACAAAGGAATGTGAGAAATAAAATAATGTACAAAAAGATGATTCCTATTTTTTTATCAATAATTATTCTTTTCACCCAGTCTGGATGTTGGGAAGGCCGCGAATTAAATGCCAGAGCTTTTGTAACAGCCGTCGCCTTTGACATGCCTGAGGATCCGAAGGCCTTGCCTAATCAATTTCTTTTCAGTATCCAAGTGCCGATTCCCGAAAAGATGGCTGGTGGAGAGAGTGGAAAAAGCACGGGAGGAAAATCTTTTCTGGTCTTTGGTTCAACTTCAGATAATGTATTATCTAGTATTCTTCAACTCCAGCGTCAATTAGACCGAAAAATATTTTTTGGTCATACCATGCTTATTTTGGTTAATGAGGAAGTTGCCAGTGTCTTTGGACTGGAAAGGGTTTTGGATTATTTTAAACGAAATTTCAGGATCCCAAGAATTGCTAGGGTGGCAATTGTAGAGGGGGAAGCTAGGGAGATTTTGAATATCCAACCGCCGATTGGACAGACTCCTTCCACTTATATTCTAAATCTAATCTCCCCCCAAAGCGGGAGTAGTTTCAATTATATTTCTGATTTAGGTAAATGGTTGGTGCTTGAGTCTGATGAGGGTATTGATCCTGTATTGCCCAGAATTAGCAAAGGAAAAGAGACTGCTTTGACAGGTGGAGCGGCAGTTTTAAAAAATGGCCGGTTTATTGGGTGGTTGAATAATTTTGAAACTAGGGGACTAAATATTTTACTTAATGAGTTTACTGAATCTGATTACCGGGTTAAATGTCCGTTCCATCCTGAAGAAATAATTTGTGTAGGGGTAAATAATCTTCGTTCAACATATCGTTTAGTTAAGGAAGGTGATAATCCGGTATTCAAAATTAATGTGCAAGGAAAGTTTGAAACCAGGGAATTCTCCGGAAACCATGGACCGATGGTGCAATTGACAGAAGGTTTAGAAAGAAAGGTGACTGAGAAGGTTAGGGAAGAGATTGAAATGGTAATACTTAAGGCTCAGAATCTAGGGGCAGATATTTTAGGGGTAGGCCGGTATATCCAGGCCTATCATCCACAACTTTGGGCAGAGCTCAATTGGGATCAAGAGTTCTCTTATTTCCCTATTAAGCTTGAAGTTAAAATGGAATGGGCACTGACCGTGAGAAGACTGGGAGCATGATTTGTAAAGATGCCTAATTTGCAAAGACATATTTTTAAGACAAGCTGTTGCGAGCCGGGTTTTATCCGGCTTTTTTTTATTTTGGAAATTAAGATAATATGATAAGATGGAATTTGTTTGGTTAATCTTCATATTATTCCTTAAGAGGATAAAAGGAAAACTCTTTATTAGTGGAGAATCCTTTAAAAATCACGTTTTATCTTAAGCTATTGGAAGGAGGGAGAAAATGGCAAGAATTATGAATACCTATGATCGGGCTTTGGTTAGAATTCGGGATGAGATCTTTACCATGAGTGAATTGGTCGAGGATCGTCACCTGAAAGCGATGGAATCTCTTATTAAACAAGATGAAAATTTAGCCCAAAATATTATTGATGGGGATGACGAAATTGATAAGTTGGACGAAGAGTTGGAGATGGAAGCATTGGAGTTAATCTCCCTACAACAACCAATAGATAAGGATCTAAGGTTATTGGCTTCAGCAATCAAAATAAGTAATGAGTTGGAACGAATTGGAGATTATTCTTGTAATATTGCAGAAACTACTCTTTTACTTGCGAAGAAAGGGCCCTATTTTAAACCTTTAGAAGATGTTTCACGGATGGGAAAACTTGTTCAGGGTATGATGCGTAAGAGTATACTATCTTTTTTGAAAAGGGATCTTGACTCAGCTTGGGAAATGCATGGCGATGATGATGAAGTTGATCAATTATATTGGCATCTATTTGAAGAGCTAATGGATTATATGAAAAAAGGCCCCAGTTTTGTTGATCAGGCAAGCAACTTTTTATTAGTTGCTAGGTATTTAGAGCGGATTGGGGATCATATAGTGAATATTGCCGAACTTACGATTTTTGCTGAAATTGGAGAAAGGTACCCTTTTAAGTCGCGAAAGAGGGGAGGCTAAAAAAAAGTGAGTGCCTTACAGGGAGTTATTGGACTGGCCGGCGGTCTAGGCCTATTTCTATATGGTATGAAACTATGTTCCGAAGGACTGCAAAAGGCTGCGGCTCATCAATTAAAACAACTAGTAAAAGTATTAACTAAAAATCCACTCCGTGGGGTTTTAGTGGGTGCCTTAGTTACTCTAGGTTTACAAAGTAGCAGTGCTACTTCTGCGATTGTAGTTGGTTTTACTAGTGCCAGTTTGATGACTCTTTCACAGTCTTTGAGTGTGCTTCTTGGTTCGGCTATTGGTTCCTCCTTAACTGTCCATCTAATTGCTTTTAAATTAACATCTTTAGCTTTAGTCTTAATCTTTGTCGGTACGTTCCTTTGTCTTTTTATTAAAGGTTCACGTTATCGAAGTTTTGGCCAGATTTTTCTTGGTTTTGGACTAATCTTTTATGGAATGTTTGTCATGTCATCGGCAATGGAACCAGTAAAAGATTATCCCGTGGTAGCACAAGTAATTATTAATCTGGAAAGATACCCCTTTTTTGCTTTTTTAGTTGCTCTGGTTTTAACTGCTATTTTTCAGTCCAGTGCTGGTTTTCTAGCCTTATTGATAACTTTGGCCAGACAAGGAGTGGTTGGTCCTTATGCTTTGGTTCCCTTTGTTCTTGGAGCTCATCTAGGAGGAACAATTACTGGGGCTCTTTCGTGTTTAGGGGTCCCGGGGCGGGAATCCAAACGGGCGGGTCTTGCTAATCTTCTTTTTAAACTGGTAAATGGATTGATTTTTCTACCACTCTACCGACCAATAACCCGGATTATTCTGTTGAGTTCTCCGGATATTAGTCGCCAGATTGCTAATGCTCATACTTTTTTCTCATTAGTGATGGCAGTAGTTTTTTTACCATTTACACCGCAAATTGCAGAGTTTATGAAAAGATTAGTACCTGATAAGGTAGGTGGGCTGGCGGAAGCAAGGTATTTAAAAGAAAATCTATTGGAAGTACCAGAACTTGCTGTGGATCAAGCTCATCGTCAGACTGTGGAGATGGGGCATATTATTTATAAAGAGATGCTAAACCAAATATTACCGATCCTTTGTTACGAAAATGAAGCGCTTTTTGATCGCTTTTCCGAAATAGAGCAGGCGGTTGATTCTTTAGCCAAACAAATAGTCAAATATGTTACAACACTTGATATAAATAATTTTTCTGAGGATTTATTATTAAGAAGTCTACAGGTTTTATATGCTGCTAATGATCTGGAACATATAGGGGATATCTTATTGAATATTGCCAGTATCGGTATGAAGATCACCTCTGAGCAGTTGACCTTCTCAGAAGAGGGTTACGGGGAGATTGAGACTCTTTATCACATAGTAAGTAATAATTACCAGCAGGCTCTAAAATCATTTGAAGATTATGATACCAAATTAGCTAGCCAGATTCTTAAAGAACATCCCAAAATTAGACGGTATGAAAAGGAACTGCGCTACAGTCATTTTGAACGGATGCAACTAGGAAATAAAAAAACTTTAGCCACCAGCTCTCTGCATTTAGATATGATAGAATCTTTGTTGAGAATTGATAATCATACTATTAATATTGCTCAGGGAGTAATAGGAATTGTATGAATAACATAGTATACTTAAGGCAATTCCCTTAAGTATATAGGAGAAAAATTAGCTATACCACTTATAATAATTATCATAATAATGGAGGTAGTAATAATGCAAAAATGTATTGTAGTATCAACTCCGGGAGCTAAATTTTCAGCCTTAGCTTTAAAGGCTGATTTTAGAGAAAGTCTGAAAAAAGTAGCGGATCTGGGATATGATGCGGTAGAATTAGCAGTTAGAAACCCCAAAATATTGGATATCAATGAGATTAAAGAATTACTAGGGAAATACAAGTTACCAGTGCCAGCGATCGGTACAGGTCAGGCTTATGGTGAGGAAGGTTTGAGTTTCACCGATTCGGAAGAAGAAGTACGGAAGCAGGCTGTACAGCGTATTAAAGACCAAATGGATTTTGCTGTTGAACTTGGCGGAGCACAGGTGATTATTGGATTAATCCGGGGAACTGTTCACCCAGATATGGAAAGGGAAATAGCGGAGCAGTATTTGATCCAGTCGATGAGAGAGTGTGCTGATTATAATCCGAAAGTGAGATTAACTTTAGAACCGGTCAACCGGTATGAAACCAATCTTTATAATGACCTTAAATCAATGCGGCTTTTAATTGATAAGATTAACCGTCCCAACGTAAAAATGTTAATCGATACATTTCATATGAATATTGAAGAGCCTGATATGATAAAAAGCATCTTGGAAGCAAAAGATTATATTACTCATGTACATTTTGCGGATAGTAACCGCTGGGCTCCCGGATGTGGCCATATTAATTTTTCAGAGATAATTGATACTCTGCAAAAAATCAATTACCAGGGAGCAATCTCAGCGGAGATTCTGCCCAAGCCATCACCGGATGAGAGTGTAAGACTGACAATCGAATATTATAAGAAGCTTGGTTTGTAGGTTTATTAATAACTTTCAGGAGAAATAATACTTGGTATAAATTATCTAAATAGTAATTTAAGATAAAAGGCTTTCAACTATATAAGTTAAAAGCCTTTTTTTGTCCTTAAGTTCCATGGTGTTTTTTAGTGAAGGTTAGTAAACTACTAATTACTTGCTAAAAAAGTTTTAACAGACTAAAAAGATTATATTTTCCAAAGACCGACACAGCAATTAGTGAAACAACAGACATAATTTTAATTAGAATGTCTAGAGAAGGCCCGACTGTATCTTTTAGTGGGTCGCCAACTGTATCACCAATAATTGCTGATTCATGTGCAGTTGTCCCTTTTCCGACACCCTCAATCCTACCGGATTCAATATATTTTTTACTATTATCCCATGCTCCACCTGAATTTGCTGTAAAAAGAGCAAGCATGATCGAGGAGATTACTGTACCTACCAGAAGACCGCCAACAAAATCGGCACCAAAGATAAAACCAGAAATAATAGGAGTTAGTATAGAGATTAAAGCGGGAGAAATCATCTCTTTTAAAGCACTGGCAGATGATATTGTAATACAGGTTTTATAATCCGGACGGGTTTCTCCGGTAAGAATACCAGGCATTGTTTTGAATTGTCTTCTAACTTCTTGTACCATTTCTCTGGCTGCTTTGGTAACAGATTCGATTAGCATGCCGGAGAAAAAGTATGGTAGAGCAGCACCTACAATGGCCCCTGTTAAGGTAAGAGGATTAATCATATTAAGAACCAGCTCAAAGCTGCTAGCTACACCTTCTATGGACTGAGAAACAGGCTGCGAGTATATATAAGAAGAAAGAAGCGACATGGCTGCCAGCGCAGCAGAACCAATCGCAAAGCCTTTACCAATGGCTGCAGTGGTATTACCTACAGAGTCAAGTCTGTCAGTAATTTCCCGAACTTCAGGGTCGAGTTTTGACATTTCACTTATTCCGCCTGCATTATCGGCGATCGGTCCATAGGTATCAACAGAAACAGTGGCACTGACAAAGGATAGCATTCCTAAAGCTGCCATTGTTACACCATAGATACCTGCTAGAAGGCTGGCTAAAATAAGGGTAAGTCCCAGCAAAGCTACAGGAAGAAATGTTGATTTCATACCAAGGGCCATTCCTTCGGTAATAGTAAGAGCCGTGCCTTCAAGAGATGAATAAGCCAAATTTTTCGTAGGACTAAATTCATCACTAGTATAATATTCTGCAAACCAACCCATGGCGATTCCGCATAAGATCCCTAAAACAGCAGCGTACCAAGGAGACATGATCCCTGCTTTAAAACCTACACTACTGACATCCATCCCTTTAAAATATAAGTAGGTTAAAACTCCACCACCAATGATGGTAAGAAACGCTGATACCAATAAAGAGATATTTAATTCACGATGGGGTTGATCAGAAACTTTTTTAAAACTTAAATAAGCAATACCGATCACACAGGAGATAATTCCAATTGCGGAGAAGATGATTGGAAAACTAAGAAGTTTGGAAATTAGGGCATCCGGTATTGGTATTGCCGGATGTAAATACATCGAGGCTGCTAAGGTAATACTAGCAATAATCGCCCCTACATAACTTTCCAAAAGATCTGATCCCAAACCTGCCACATCACCGACATTATCACCGACATTGTCCGCTATGGTTGCGGGATTTCTGGGGTCATCTTCGGGGATATGGGCTTCAGTTTTTCCTACCAGATCGGCACCCATATCAGCCGCTTTGGTAAAGATTCCCCCACCAACACGGTTAAACATGGCAATGATTGAGCAGCCAAGGGCATAACCTGAAACCGACATAGCAAAAGGTATATAACTTATTCCTAACCAGTTGGTTTCAACCCTTAAATTTATTACCTCAGTTTGTCCCAACATTTTTCCGAATACTAAGTATACAATTCCAAGGCCTAAAAGGGCTAAGCCTCCAACTGCCAAACCCATAACACTTCCACCTTGAAAAGCTACTTTTAAAGTATTTCCTAGATTTTTTGATTTCCTTGCTGTATTGGATACTCTTACATTGGCAAGAGTGGCAATATCCATTCCAACAAAGGCAGCCAGTTGGCTCATTGTGGCCCCAATTAAAAAAGCTACTCCTGTATACCATGAGACAACAACCATTAAAGCAATAGCTATAAGTAGGGCAATTTTTAGAATAACTTTGAATTCATGCATTATAAATGCATCTGATCCCTCACGAATGGCTCCGGCAATTTCATTCATTAATTCTGTTCCAGTTTCACGTTTTTTCACTGAAGAATAATTATAAGCTGCAAACCCTAGAGATGCAATTACCGCGACTGCTACAAAGCCAAGCATAAAAAAAACCTCCTTAAATTGTTATAATTATTAGCTGCAATAATTCCTTAAAATTAAAGGAATTATACAGCAGTTAAGATTGATCATAATTTTGGCTACTGGAAATTAGCTAAAAATATCACCAATCTAACAAAAATATCATAATACAAAAGGAGATTATAGTCAAAGCTAATATTTCTTAAATAGTCTATATCTAAAAACGTGTAAACTAATGTATTTAGCTAGCTCCTAAAATTATTAGGAGTTATTTCCGAACCAATTAACTTAAATTTTACAGTGAAAAAAATTAATGGAAAAAGATTTTCAACTTAACTAAAAAGACTTTCAACTAAAATATTAGTGAAAGTCTTAGTTAAGCTATTTTAGTATTTTTTTAGCGAAAGAGTCCTAATTTTTCCTGGAAGATACAGAGTTTAGGTTGGGCTGCTTTTTGAGCTTTGATGGCACCATCTCTTAGAATTTCTTCAATAACGCCTGGTTCAGATAGTTCACGGACTTTTTCTTGAATGGGGCGGAGCGTCTCGACTACTAGTTCTGCCAGGTCCTTTTTGAATTTACCATACCCACTACCAGCGTATTTCTCTGTGATCGAATCGATAGTATCATCAGAGCAAAGGGAGTAGATGACCATCAGGTTAGAGACTGCCGGTTTCGTTTCTTCATCATAACGGATTTCGGCATCAGAATCCGTTACTGCCGACATAATCTTCTTTCTAATAACTTCCGGTGGATCCAATAATGCGATGAAACTTTTGGGATTTGGAGAAGACTTTGACATTTTTTCACCAGGTTCAGTAAGGCTCATAATCCGACCACCACTACTACGGGGAGGAATATAAGGTTCGGGAATTTTAAAAATTTCTTCTTGGAACCGGTTGTTTATTCTTTCCGCAAGATCTCTGGTGATCTCCAGATGTTGCTTCTGGTCTTCTCCGACCGGTACAAGATCAGTATTATAGAGTAGGATATCAGCTGCCATTAAGACGGGATAGGTTAAAAGACCAGTAGTGACTACCTCTTGTTTCTTTGCTTTATCCTTAAACTGGGTCATCCGTCTTAACTCGCCGATGTAGGTCTGGCATTCTAACAGCCAGCTGAGTTCAGAATGGGCGGAGACGTGTGATTGAACAAAAACCGTAGAGACTTTTGGATCAATGCCGGAGGCCACAAACAACCGGGCGGTATTTTTAATATTCTCTCTAAGTGCTACTGGATCTTGGGGTACAGTCAGTGAATGAAGGTCTACGACACAAAAAAAGCAGTCGGCTTCATGTTGGAGACGGGAAAAATTCCGGATTGCTCCCAAATAATTACCAATCGTTAAGGCGCCACTAGGCTGAACGCCGGAAAAAACTATTTTTTTCATATAAGATCGCTCCTTTTTGGCTTGATTTTATTAAGAATTTTTAAACAAAAAAACCTCATTCCCTTTATTGGGACGAGGTTAATCGCGGTACCACCCAAATTGATCAGTTAGATCCACTTAAAGCCGGCTTAAAGCCGTATTCCTATTAACGGTGGAAGCCGCCGGTACCTACTATGATTTCAGCTCCGGGCTCACGGATCCATTCTGTTTTTCGCCGGACCGGTTTGCACCATCCACCGGTTCTCTTAACCTTTAAAAAACATACTAATTCCGTTCATTGCTTTAAAATTATAATTTAATATAATTATAAAGCATCAGAAAGCAAATTGTCAATATCATCTCTTATTCGTCGCTGGTTGCTCGTTACTCATATTAAATGACAGCCTATGCAAGCGAGTCCCAATTTTGTGGTTAAATCTTAAATCAATCGATTATGCAATTCCTCAGATTATGTTATAATTATATTCAGTATTAATGAGGCGGAGGTAATTTAGATGACAGATTTTGTTCATTTACATACCCATTCTCAGTATTCACTTTTAGATGGGGCCGCCTCGCTTGATCGTTTGGTACAAGAAGCGGCTGCTACTGGACAACGTGCAGTAGCAGTTACGGATCATGGGGTAATGTATGGGGCTTTCAAGTTTTATCAAGCGGCTAAGGAAGCAGGAATCAAACCAATAATTGGATGTGAAGTTTATGTTGCCAGGAGAACAAGACATGATCGTGAAGCTAAACTGGATGAAGATCCATACCATTTAGTATTATTGGCGGAGAATGAAAATGGATATAGAAACCTGGTAAAATTAGTCTCTATCAGTCATTTGGAAGGATTCTATTATCGGCCACGTGTTGATCGGGAGATCTTATCTGCCTATTCTGAAGGGTTAATTGCCCTTTCAGCCTGTTTAAGCGGGGAAATAGCTTCACACCTTTTAGCAGGGAACAGGGATTCTGCCCGAGAAACTGCTGCGTGGTATAAAGAAGTCTTTGGAGCCAAAAATTACTTTTTGGAACTACAGTATCACCGGCTTGAAGGACAAAGAGAGGTTAACCGGGAATTATTGACCCTAGCCAAAGAACTTGACCTGGGAGTAGTGGCAACGAATGATCTTCATTACATAAAAAGAGAAGATGCGATGGTACATGATGTACTATTATGTATTCAGACTGGTAAAACAATAAATGATTCCGACCGGCTTAAATTTGCAACTGATGAGTTTTACTTTAAAACCGGGGATGAGATGGCAAAAGCTTTTCAGGAAGCCCCTGAAGCTTTAAAAAATACAGTAGCAATTGCCGAGCGGTGTGAAGTCCAATTTGAACTGGGGAAGTATCATCTTCCTGACTATAAAGTACCGGATGGATTTAATAAAGAAACTTACCTGGAGTATCTTTGCCGGGATGGTTTGCATCATCGTTATCAGAAGATAACTCCGGAGCTTGAAGAACGGCTTACCTATGAACTTTCAATAATTGAAGAGACCGGTTTTGCCGGTTATTTCCTGATTGTCTGGGATTTTGTCCATTATGCTAAAAGTAGAGGGATCGCTGTGGGCCCGGGCCGGGGTTCGGGGGCCGGTAGCCTTGTAGGTTATTTGCTGGGAATTACAGAGCTTGATCCTTTAGAACATCAGCTTCTTTTTGAACGGTTTTTAAATCCGGAACGGATTTCAATGCCGGACTTTGATATTGATTTTTGTTTTGAACGTCGTGGGGAAGTTATTGAGTATGTAAAGGAGAAATATGGTCGTGATCATGTAGCCCAGATTATTACCTTTGGTACAATGGCCGCCCGGGGGGCAATACGTGATGTTGGACGAGTACTGGGTTTGCCTTATGGCGAGGTTGATAAGATTGCTAAAATGATCCCTAATGAATTAGGGATTACCTTAGAAGATGCCTTAAAGAACTCCACCGAACTTGATACTCTGGTTCGCGAAAATGAACAGATATCAAGGTTAGTGAGTATTGCAAGAGCAGTAGAAGGCTTTCCCCGGCATGCTTCCATTCATGCCGCCGGAGTAGTAATCACACCCCAAGTGATAACTGATTATGTCCCCCTGGCTAGGGCGAGTGAGGGTGAGGCTACTACTCAGTATCCAATGGAAGACTTAGAAACGATTGGTCTATTGAAAATGGATTTTCTCGGCCTTCGCACCTTAACGGTTCTGCAAGATACTATGGAATTAGTAAGGGAGACCAAGGGAGAAGAGCTTACTCTCTCTGCTATACCTCAGGGAGATACTGCTGCCTACAGTCTACTTCGCTCCGGTCAGACACTGGGCCTTTTCCAGTTAGAGAGTAGTGGGATGAGACGGCTTTTAGTCCAGCTGGCACCGGAAGTCTTTGAAGATCTCATTTCTTTAGTGGCACTTTACAGGCCGGGGCCTTTGGGAAGTGGAATGGTAGATGATTTTATCAAGAGACGTCATGGGGAAAAGGGGAATGCCTACCTTCATCCTTTACTAGAAGAGATCTTAGAACCAACCTATGGAATAATTCTCTATCAGGAACAGGTTATGCAGATCTGCCATCGGTTAGGTGGCTTTACATTAGGTGAGTCAGACTTAGTCCGGCGGGCAATGGGTAAGAAACAACCGGAAGTCTTAAGTGCTTTACGCGAAAAGTTTGTTAAAGGAGCAGAAGAGCAGGGGATCTCTAGGAAAATTGGGGAAGAAATTTTTAATTTGATGGAATACTTTGCAGGTTACGGTTTTAATAAATCGCATTCCGCAGCTTACGCCATGATTGCCTACTGGACAGCTTATTTTAAAGCCAATTATCCGCAGGCATTTATGGCTGCTTTATTAACTAGTGTTATCGATAGAAGTGATAAGGTCGGAATCTATATTGAAGAATGCCGGAAATTGGGGATCCCAATCTATCCTCCGGATGTAAATCATAGTCAAGCCCGGTTTACCGTAGAAGACCGGGGAATTCGTATTGGCTTGTTGGCTGTTAAAAATCTGGGGGAGGGTGCAATTGAGGAGATTGTTCTTGAACGCAGGAAAGAACCTTTTAAATCTTTATATGATTTTTGCCGCCGCCTTGATTTGGGATTACTAAACAAAAGAGCGGTGGAGAGCTTAATCAAAGTTGGAGCTTTTGCTTCAACAAAGAGAACACGGCGGGAGATGCTAGAGGCATTAGAGAATGCATTTGAACAATCTCATCGGTTGTCAGCATTACGCCGGGATGGACAATTATCATTTTTTGATTTAGACCAGGGTTTTACTGCTGATACAGGTGAGCACTGGACAGGGGCTGAAGAATTCCCGCAATCCGTCCTTCTGAATATGGAAAAAGAATATCTTGGTGTTTATCTAACTGGCCACCCCATAGATCCATGGAAGGATAAGTTTAAAAAGTTCGGTTTTCTTTCAATTGCTGAAACTTTAGAAGAGCCTAGAGATGGAGAAATAATAATTGGTGGCGTGGTTAGTAATTGGCGTCGGTTAACGACTAAAGCCGGAAAATCAATGGCTACTTTTGCCTTAGAGGATTTAACAGCTTCAATTGAAGTTTTAGTTTTTCCAAAGCTATATGAAAAAACATATTTGGAAGCAGATAATGACCGGGTTGTAGTAGTAAAGGGGAGAGTGGATGTGAATGAAAAAGAGAAAAAATTGTTAGCTAGTCAAATCCGTTGGCTCTCTGATGAGCAGGAAGAGTAAAAAAGGATTGTGAAGAAAGGAAGATGTAAATGATACTAACTACTGTAACAGATGAAGTTCTCAAGGATGATTTAAAAAAGAGTGTGGAGATTGCAATTCAGGAAGGAATTACCCACTTTGAGATTAGAGGGGTTGAAGGCCAAAGATTTCCCTTAATCGAAAAAGATGATCTAAAAAGATTAAAGATGCTTAAAAAAGAGTATTCCCTTACCTATACGGCTGTATCTCCCGGGACTTTTAAAGTTCACCTACGTAGTGAGGAGTTTAATTTTCACCGTGGTGAATTAATGGAGAAGACGATGGCTATGGCTGAGGAGCTTGATGTCAATAAGATCATTATTTTCGGCGTAAAAAGAGATCCCAGCGATCAAGCGGACGATCTTCAGCAAGTAATTGAAGAATTGGGGAATGTAGCCCGTCGAGCGGAGAAAAATGGGTTTACTGTGATGATTGAGAATGAACCGGGTTTTTGGGCTGATACTAGCGAAAATTGTCTGAATATACTAAAGACTATAAATATGAAAAACCTAAGATTAAATTGGGATCCGGGAAATCTCTTTAAAACTGGAGAACATGATTACAAACCAGGATATGAGCGGTTAAAATCATTTATTACTAATGTCCATCTTAAAGATGCAAAACTAGTGGAAGGCAAGAATCTCTATGTTCCTTTGGGGGAAGGAGAGATTAATTATCGGCAGCAGATTGCTGATTTAAGAGCAGAAGGCTATAAGGGCTGCCTTACAGTAGAGACTCATTGCCATCCTTTACCGGATACGTTTCTCCAATCAGTTACTTATTTAAAGAAACTTTTGGGCTAGTCTTACCTGTCCGATGGAGAATTGATGCCAATTAAGGCCTTATTCAAAAAGAGAAGTACTGAAGAAGGGTTTTCTTAAAGATCAATTGTTGAATTTTGATGATTTTAGGAGCTAAGGGCTCCTTTTTTTAAAATTGCCATAATTACTTTCCCGCAATTTACCTATATATTTCGTAATCTATAAGTGTTATGCTTAGTTTAAATGAGCAAAAAGGTCTTTGGAAAAAAATATAAAGGGGGGGATAAAGGTGAAAGATAAGGTTTTTGCCATCATTCTAGGGGTTAGTTTGATCATCAGTTCGGTTGTGGGTGGCTTATTTTTCTATCATAGCAGGCAAGAGACGAAAACTATCAAGGTCACGGGAGCTGCTACCCAAGGTTTAAGCTCAGATATTGTTAAATGGAGGGTATCAATCGCCAAAACTGTAGACCTTAATGGATTAAAAGAGGGGTATAAGCTTCTAAACGCTGATTTGAATACCTTTTTAACTACTCTAGAGGCAAATGGGATCAAGAAGGATGAAGTTACCATAAATCCTATATATACCAACCAGAATTATAATCAGCAAGGAAATGTAAGTGGGTACACTTTAGTACAAAACATCTTTATTATCTCTAAGGATCTGGATCAACTTGAAAAGCTAGCCTTAAATCCTTGGACTTTTACGGATAAGGGAATATTTTTGCAATCATCTAATTTGGAGTATTATATCTCTAATATTGATCAAGTTAAAAGAGATTTATTAGCTGATGCTACGAAAGATGCCAAGAAACGGGCTGAGGAAATCGTAAAGAGCTCTGGTGATGTAATTAAAAACATCATGACCGCTAGGGCTGGAGTATTTCAGATAACAGAACCTTATTCTACGGAAGTAATGGATTATGGTATTTATAATACCTCAACTAGAGAAAAAGATATTACTGTAACAGTTCATGTAACTTTTTCTTTAGAATAGGATTAGAATTATTATTGTTTTTGTAGACTTTTTGTGGAGCTATTAAGTTCTGTAAAAAGTCTTTTTTTATCTGAGGGAATTGTATAATTATCTACGGTGCCATTTAAACACAATAGATGGTGTTTAGTTTATATTTTAAGTAGTCCGCTACTTAAAAAACTTGGGTTATCATAATTATCTCTAAGTACTTTTTTAATAAAGATGAAAGCAGCGCTTTCACAGTAGCTTACAAAGGCTGTCATTCAACATGGGGGCGAGTGACCAGCGACGAGTTACGGATTAAGTAATTTGCTGGGGATTTAAAGCGGTAGTATAATAGATTTAAAAGGCAAACTAAGGAGGAATAATATGAAAAAATGTTTATTACTCTTACTTACTATTTTTCTTCTGCTTTTTTGGACCGGTTGTCTCTCCCGACCTCCTGAAGAGGATTTAATTTATGAAGATTTTAGTATAGTATTACCGGAAAGCCAAAGGTATCAGGTGGAGATTATTAATAAAAAGGGACAAGTTCTATATTCGTATGAGAAACAAGTAAATGTAGATGAAAAAAGTGGCGAAATTGCTATCAAAGACCGGGGAGCAAATTACGAGTATACGGGATGCCTTAATAAATATTTTATTTTACTTAATAGTCAGTTAATCTATAAAAATGAAGCTGATATTAAAAACCTGGGATATGATAAACGAGTCACTGTATTTTATCCGGAAGAAAGGAAAATAGTTCTTCAGGTTTTAACTGAAGGTCAAGTACTTTACTCTAAGGATATTAAGCTTGAAAATAATACCTATGATCTAGAATCTTTCGGTTTTTTTGTTCAAGCTTTGCAATTAAAAGGATTTAATAGATTCAGAGGCAAAGTTATTAATATGAGTAATGGGCAACAGATTAAAGTCGAAATGAAACAACTTTTAGAAGAAAGCTTACAGAAACTGTTGGCAAAAAAACAACTTCCAGAGCAGATACGTAATTTAGATCCAAAGGAGCATTATTATTATGTAATGGGAGTACGCGATTGGAATAGAATTTTCTTTCCGTATAAGTTTTATCTAATCCTTGAGCGCGAGGAACCGTTTTATGTAACTGCTTTTTGGGGAGAACATCCAAGGTATACGACATTTCAGTTATTTAAGATTAATGAAGAATAAGAAATAAGCTCATAAGAGTTACCCAAAGAATTATGTTTAGAAACGGAAATAAACATAATTTAAGGGATAATCTTTTAGTTTACAACTAAACAAACGGCTGGTAGAATAGTTGATGTAATACAGCTCTGAAACTTAACAAAAAACACAGCAAGTATTAAAAAACAGATCAAGTTAATAATCTAATAATCAACATCGCACATTACAACAGAAAAAATGCAGCTAAACATTAATTAATTTATTGTAATAATCATAGTAAAGATTAACGTAATGAATGAACTAATAATTTGAGCAACAGAGCGGTATAAAAAGACCGGGGAAACATGAACACCCGGTCTTTTTTATTTTATCTTTAAATATTAAATTTACTAAACTTCGGTTTCCTCCAAAATCTCTTGGATACAGGATTTACAAACTGACTTACCTTTTATCTCATATAGATCATTAATTTTTCCGCAAAACATACATCCTGGTTGGTATTTCTTTAGAATAATTGTCTGATCATCCGTATAGATTTCAAGAGGATCTTTGATGGCAATATTCAATTGTTCTCTGGTTTCTTTAGGAATGACAATACGTCCAAGTTCATCTACTTTGCGAACTATTCCGATGGAAATCAGCTTAAACACCTCCTACAGTAATTTTAAAAACTATAAAAAGAAACTGCCTGATTCTCAATGCTTTTATTAGTGTGTTAATAATAGCATACCTCTTGAGAATGATGGAATTTAGCTTTTAGTTTATGCAATTTCCTTACCATATAAATTATAACAATAATAGTTTAAATTAACACTTGATAATAGTTTATTTTTTTGTAAAACTTTAGTGCCATTATTGGTAGTTTTGGAATCTAGGGAAAATCGTGAAAGCTTGCGATAACGTTTACCCTGGAATGAATCAATAAGTCACGAATTCAGAACCGTAGAGTCAAATTAAAAAATCAAATTATGTGATTAAGGATAGACAAGCCCTATAGTGGGGTTATAATATATTGAGGTTAGATTTTGATTTAACCTAATTATGTATTCATTAAACATTCAAAAAGATCATACCTTAGACTTTAAACAGATCCCGTGCTATAATATTGACGAGTTTTTTTAAAAAATACATAGGTATTTGGAGGGGCTTTTTAGGATGAAGAAAATTTTGATTCTTTCTGCTTCCATAGGTGCCGGCCATGTTAGTGCGGCGGAAGCACTCTGTCGGACTTATCAGGAACAGTTTCAGGGAGAAGCACGACATGTAGACTTTCTCCGTTTTGTCAGTCCGGCTTTGAGCAAAATTGTGGAGCAAACTTATTATTTAATGACCAAACGTGTTCCTTCCTTATACAGGTTTATCTACGAGAAGGGAGATCGGCCGCGCTCACTCTCTAAGAAACTTGATGGGCACATTGGTGCTAGTAAATATGTTGAATTAATTAATGAGTTTCAACCGGATGCGATTATCTCTACCCATTTTCTCCCGGCTGCTGTGGTCTCTTATTTATTTCCTGAGTTGCCGATCCCTAATGGGGTAATTCTTACGGACTATGTCTCCCACCGTTTATGGGTTTACCAGTATAATCAAATGTTTTTTGTGGCTCATGAGGGAATGAAAAAAGAATTAAAAGAATTAGGTGTTGAAGCTTCCCGGATTAGAGTGACTGGTATACCAGCCCGGCCTTTTTTCAGAGAAAACTTAGATCGGGTAGAGGTGAGGAAAAAGTTACAGATTCCGCTTGAAAGGCCGCTGATTTTAGTGATGAGCGGGGGTAATGCTATTGGTCCACTGGCGGAAATTTTAGAAGCTCTGCAACCATTACGTGATCGAATACAGGTAGTTACGATCACTGGTAAAAATAAACAATTACAAAGTGAATTGCAGCCGACTATGAATAAACTACAAATGCCAGGGAGAGTTTTGGGATTTGTAGATAATATGCATGAATGGATGGCTGCTGCTGATCTTTTAATCTCTAAACCCGGTGGACTTACAGTTACTGAAGCTTTAATTTCTGGGCTGCCTTTACTAATTATCCGTCCAACACCAGGACAAGAGGATGGGAATACCGAGTTTTTAACCAGCTCTGGTTCAGGTATTTATTTGCAGAATGTTGATGAGGTAAAATCAGTAGTTGGAGAACTGCTGGATAACCCGGATAAACTTTTGTCGATGCGGGAAAAAGCTAAAAGTTTGGGTAAACCTAATGCTGCTGAGAATATTCTCCGAGAAATGGAAGCCCTTTTAATGGGAAAAAAGGATTTTGAACCTGAGGAGATGGTTAATAGATAAGGGAATTATATAATTACCTTGTAGGTTTGGCTTGATCTAATCCTAACCCGTCTTTTGAAATGAATTAGTGAAAAAGTATTGACGAATTACTATATCTATGCTATTATAAATTTTGCGATATGGTGGGCGTAGCTCAGCTGGTTAGAGCGCCAGGTTGTGGCCCTGGAGGTCGAGGGTTCGAATCCCTTCGTTCACCCCAAAAAGTATAATAAGGGCTATGCCCTTTTTTTATTTTTACCCCCTTTTAGAAATAATAATGTATGTAATTTTGAGACAAGAAATAATAATAAGGGGGTGAGGTTATTGAACTGGAAAATATTTTTTTTAGCCTTTATCACGCTTTTTCTAGCGGAATTAGGGGATAAAACCCAACTGGCAGTATTTACGCTGGTAGCACAATCTAAATCCCCCTATGAGGTATTCTTTGGTGCTACACTGGCTCTGGCTTTGGTTACTTTAATTGGAGTAGCTTTTGGTGATCTACTTACCAAATATATACCTCTTTCTTATATGCGGTTAGGTGCGGCGTTTCTCTTTATTGGAATGGGATTATATACATTGTGGAAAACCTTAATTGAAATGGCTAGATAAATAATCTTCTGACCGGGCTAGGTATTGAATATGGAGAGATTTCCCAAGAATCATCAGATTAATTTCTAGTAGTCGCTTCCCCTAACAAGCTGGGGCACATGAAAGGATGAAAATAGAACTTTCATCCATAGCTTACAAAGATTAATCAACCTGAGTGACTAGCGACCAGCTACGAGATTTATTTTTCTTCGACTAAGGGAGGGAGAAGAAATGAACAAGGCGGATCGATGGTTAACGTTTTTCTTAATTGTTATTAGCCTTGCATTATGGGTCTGGAAGACTTGGGGTTTTCATTCTTCTACCCTACAGGTACAGGCAATTTGTGACGGTCGGATTATTTTTAGTACTGATTTAGGAGAAGGTGATTCTCACTTATATCAACTGCCATTGCCAGGTGGAGATGCAAACCTGGAAGTAAAAGATGGCGCTGTTCGGCTTCTGGCAGTGGATGATGATTTTTGTCCGGAAAAAATCTGTATACGAACTGGTTGGATAAAAAATCAAGGCGAATCAATTATCTGTGCTCCGAATAAACTGGTAATTCAGATTATTGGTACTTTGGGGGAAAGCGTAGATGCGATCAGTAGATAAAGACCATTTTAAATTTGCTTATCGGGATTTTGCTTTAGTCTATGATGAGATGATGATAGGGATTGATTATCCATTTTGGACAGACTATATTCTAAGACTATTCCGGAAGTACTCTACACTGAGTAATGATGAAGTTCCTTTTTCCATATTGGATTTAGCCTGTGGAACAGGGAATTTTATGGCTTGTATGAGGGAAAAGGGATGGTTAGTTACTGGTGTTGATCGCTCTCTTTCTATGTTAGCGATTGCTAATGAAAAGCTTAATAAGGCAGGGGACAATGTTAGGCTTTTTGAACAGGATATTACCAGGTTTGCGGTAGGGGAAAAGTTTCCTTTGATTACGTGCCTCTGTGATAGTTTAAACTATATCCTCTCTCCCACTCATCTCCAAGCAACCTTGGAGCGGGTATATGAACACCTGATGCCAGGAGGTATTTTTATTGCTGATTTAAATTCTGCTTTCAAATTCCGCGAAGTATTAGGGGATAATACCTATTCCGCGGTTTTTGAAAATTCCGCTTATATCTGGTCTAATTCTTTTGATTCTACATCAAAGCTCTGCCAGATGGAAGTGGATTTTTTCCACCGCCAAAAGGGAGAATTATTTCGTCATTTTAAAGAAGTACATTGGCAGAGGTTATATGAGACTGAAGAGTTTTCTCAATTGGCGAAAAAAGCGGGATTTAGCAAGGTTAAGGCCTTTAAAGCTTTTACTTTTGTTCCTCCTACCGTGGAAGATGAACGGATTTTTTATTTGCTTTTCCGCTAAAATATGACACCCTCTCGTGCTTCTGGCATATAATATTGAGTGATGGGAGGGTCTGCGGTGCTGGCTAAAACTTCGGAATTAAGAGAGCGGGAGATTATAAATATTTTGGATGGGAAAAAACTAGGGTTTACTAGTGATCTCGAGATTGATCCGGCGACCGGGAGAATAACTGCCATTGTTGTACCTACTCATGGAAAATTCCGTTGGTTGTTAGGGAAAACCGGCGAGATCGTAATTCCTTGGAACAAAATTAAGAAGATTGGCCTTGATGTAATATTAGTAGAACTTCCCGGACAAGTAGAAAATAATTCTTATATTGATTTGTCTTAAAATGATAGTGCCTAGAAAAAGTGATTTTCGAAACCTCCCGTTGTTTTGGGAACAAATATGTGGAGAATCCCGGTAATGATCCGGGCTTTTTTATTATGGATCGCTATGTGATTTATACAAAACTTTCAGCTATTGGTTGACATTTCATATAAAATCTAGCTAATTGGGAGCACAAAGAAGGTTATTGAGAATAGCAGAAGCTTAACTAATGAGAAGTAATGGAAAGTATATATCATGCTCTTATAAGAAACTCGAGTTGACTTATTTTGCAGACAGTTATGATTGAGCAAAATAAAGATATTTATAGAGATTTCAAAAAGGATAGCTGCTATATTCGGAGAAGATAATAAAAAAAGTGAATGGAGAGCTTTTGATGATAAAGGAGATATCTGATTTTCATACACACACCTTTTTAAGTGATGGAGTACTTTCTCCCATAGAACTAATTAGATCAGCTTGTGTAAATGGCTACAAACAAATTGCCTTAACAGATCATGTTTCGATTTCGACTATGGAACGGGTTATTAAGGAGATAAAAGCGGATTGCCGCTTGGCTGAGAAGTATTGGGGGATCAAGACGATTGTTGGGGTGGAGTTAACCCATGTCCCGGCCGGCTCAGTCGCTCCCTTGGCTAAACAGGCTAGAGCTTATGGGGCCGAGCTAGTTGTTGTTCATGGGGAAACTATAGTTGAACCAGTAGAACCCGGAACTAATCGGGCAGCGGTTAACTGTCTGGAAGTTGATATTTTAGCTCATCCCGGTTTAATTACTTTGGAAGAAACTGAAATGGCCGCTCGAAACGGGGTTTTTCTTGAGCTCACCTCACGGAGAGGGCACTCCTTAACAAATGGCCATGTTGTTAGTTTGGCCAGAAAAGCCGGGGCTGAGCTATTAATTAATTCCGATACTCACGAACCTGGAGACTTGCATACTCCGAAATTTATTAAACAGGTAGGATTGGGAGCAGGCCTAACTATAGAAGAGTTATCCCAGGTGGTATCAGCTTTGCCGCTAAAACTTCTTCACAGGGTATTAGAGCGACAAACTGATACTAGGATTGAAACTAAATAATATCTTTTCTCTGTTTTTATTTCTTTTGGCTACCTTTTAAATCCCAGGGTAGTAGCATCTTCCATCTAGCTTGGGTGAGCAGCTCAGAAATGGTAGCACAGACCTGCTGGTACCGTTCCCAGCGGGCGTGTTTTAACCTTTGGCTAATGGCAGCCTGTGTGATTCCCAGGAGTTCTGCGATTTCTACTTGGGTACTACCATGACGGGCGAGTTTGATTGCTTCCCGATGAGCCTTACTCCAATTATTCCGCAAATCGCTTTCTACAGAGAAGAGAGTATTAATAGTTCTGGTGAGAAATGGAGAGGGTAATCTTAAACTAATATCGCTTCCTCCACTGGTTACTACCTCTTTAAGTGCCCTATTTACTCCGGTCCAGGCCGGACCTCCTCTTTCTTTTGCTTCCTCTTCGATCTTCCTGTTGATATTGCCAACCCCTAAAGCATAGTAGAAGCGTACAGGATACATCTCTAAATCAACAAGTTGAATGATTTGAAGAATTTTCGGCGCTTCTTGAACATTGAGAATACCTTTA
This sequence comes from Bacillota bacterium, assembly GCA_036744795.1. Lineage (GTDB taxonomy): Bacteria > Bacillota > UBA4882 > UBA10575 > UBA10575 > UBA5486. The sequence goes on from DAIOHK010000017.1 coordinate 40,036, forward strand.
ACTTCCGATTCTTCTACTATAAATTTTGCTGCTAAAAAGGGCTGAAAATAGCTATTTAAGAGAGAAGTAACAGAAGCAAGGGCTTCCTCAGGAGAAAACTCCTTGGGAAGGGAATGTTTTTTCTTAAGTATTATTTTTACCGCTGCATAAAGAGTGGGGGGCATTTTAACCCTCCTTTTTTAAATCCAAATTTTATTATATATTTCGCAATCTTTTGTGATATTCCTTTATTTATAAGATCGGATCCTAATAATATTTCTTTAGAATAAAAACTGAAAAACACCAGGTAACCTAGAGTTTCAAAACATAAAAGCCCTCTTTGTAACGGAAAGTCCATATATATGCAGGGAAAACTATCATGAGGCAGAAAATATGTTTTATATAGTTTATTTGGAATGCGTGTAAAAACGAATGCTTAAGCTAAGGGTTTAATAAAAAGATAACATAAGTCGTTCATGCTGGTTTTAAAGTTATAATCTCTGCTAGGTCAGAAGTTGTTTCTTGGTTCAGGTGAATTTCTTCAGGCATTCTAAGGTTCAGCTTAGGCTGAAATTGGGCACACGCTTTATAGTCCATCCTGGACAAAAGCGGCTCGCGACTTCCTGTCGTTCAAACCAATTTCAGACTCCTCTTCACCAAGAATGCTAAATGAAGAAATCCAATATCACTTGCGAAACAACATTCTGACCTGGCTGGGCAAAGAATAATAAGAGATAATTTAAGAGTATTTTCTAAGTAGTCGCTCACGCTGGATACTGCCCATGAAAAGATGAAAATATAACTTTCAACTTTAACTGTCATTCAACACGAGCAACGAGCGACCAGCGACGAGATTCGAGATGTGGTGCTTTTAAAGTAACAGCATTTTTTACCACAGTTCAATAATACTATGAAAATACTATGAAATTTAAATGGATTGGAGGGAATTAAATGAAACATGTTTTAGAATGTACGGGAAATGAAATGTTGATTACTGATCTGGAAAGGGCAGAAGGGTATTATTTATATGATGCAAAAGGTAAAAAATATATTGATTTTGAATCAGGGGTCTGGTCAATGGCACTAGGTCATAATAATCCACATCTTAATGAAGCAATGAAAAATCAGATTGATAAAATAATGCATCTGGGCTTTAGATATACAAATAAGCTTGTTGAAACTGCTGCGATGAATGTGCTTAGTACTCTTAAATTATTTAGTGGAAAGTGTCTATTTCTGAGTTCTGGAAGTGAAGCGGTTGAAGTAAGTGTCAGGATCGCAAAAACCATAAGTAAGGGCCCCAAAATGCTTACCTTTAAAGAGTCGTATTTATCAGCATATGGTATGTCCGGGAATAAAAATGACAGCGAATGGCTTAAACTTGAAATAGCTAAGTGCAGGGCTTGTTCTAACAATTATAAGTGTGAAAAATGTAAAGTTATAGACAATATTCCCTTTCAAGAAGTAGGAGTATTTGTGTTTGAGCCCGGCAATTCTTCAGGATTAGTACTAATACCACCCCAAAATTTAATTAAAGAAATTGCAAAAAGAGTAAAAGAGAATAACGGTCTAATCGTTGTTAATGAAGTGACAACCGGAGTTGGTAGAACTGGAAGGTGGTATGGGTTCCAACATTTTAATATTATCCCTGATCTAATAGCACTTGGTAAGGGAATAGGTAATGGGTATCCGGTAAGTGTAGTTGTAGTGGAAGACAAAATAGCAAAACAAATAGAATTAAGAAACATAAGACATTCTCAATCTCATCAAAATGATGCGTTAGGGTGTGTGGTCGTTAGTGAAGTAATTAACTTTATTAAGCAGAATAATTTAATTGAAAAGAGCAATGAAAACGGTGAGTATTTTATCGAAAAGTTGAGTGAATTAAAGGAGAAATCAAAAGCAATAAAAGAAGTGCGTGGTTCCGGTATGATGATAGCAATAGAGTTTGAAAAAGAAGCTAGACCAGTGTTGGAATTATTGAATGAGCACTTGATAAAAAACGGATTTTTAGTAGGATATAAACCAATATATAATTTAATGCGATTTTATCCTTCTTTAACTACAACCAAGGAAGATATAGATAAAATTATAGAATGTATAAAAGAATGCTTATTATATTGAATGGGAAAATAAAATCGTGTAAATTTAGGATAAGGGTGGAAAAAGACTACTTTCTATATGCCTAAGCTACTGGGAGACTCCAAGGGGCAATGGTTAGTATTAAGTTTGCGATATTTTGCGGTATTCGGTAGGTGTATAGCCAGTAGCATTTTTAAATATTCTTCCAAAGTGAGTGACATTATTGTAACCTACTTTTTCGCTGATATCCATAATTGACAAATTTGTTTGCCGTAAAAGCATCTTGGCAGTCCTGATACGGGTGATATTAAGATATTGGATGATGGAATAACCAGTTACTTTTTTAAATGTTCGTGCGAGATGCGAATTACTAATGTAAAACTTATCAGCCAACATATCAATGGTTATTGGTTCCATATAATGTTTATTGATGTACATTACAACTTGGGAGATATACTTATGAAATTGGTTTTTACGTTCTGGTCTAGCTGATGAAGAATGATTAGTATAACGATTACTTCGTATTAGGATTTGAAGAATATACATTTGAATTGAAGCTTTATAGCCTTCTTCTTGAGTACTAGCCTCATCAATAATATTGTAGAGCATGGTTTCTATGATTGTCTGTTCTTTTTTAGGTAAAATAACTACTGGAGAATCATATTGAAAACATTTTAAGGGGGAAAATTCAATACAATTAATATTTTGTAGATAATGCTTGGGAATCTGAATTAGAATTCTTTCATAATCAGGTACTGTTGTTGGAGCAGTGCGATGGATTGTTTCACTATCGATTAATACTAAATCACCTTTTTTTATAGGATAATATTTGTCATTGATGATATACAAACGTTCGCCATTACATAAATAGAAAAGTTCCAGTGTATTGTGGGCGTGAAAGTGAGACATAGCAGGTGATTTCAGCCCCAGGTTTTGAACGTAACTTGCTCTAAAATCATCTAGTTTAACGTCAATCTGAGGATTCATGATCGTATCAGCTCCTTGCTGTTATCAATATAAAGAGCAAAAATTGTTCATTATTTCTTAAGGACAGATTCCGCTTAGAATAGCTAATATCTAGCCCCCTAAATAGAATTGTTGAAAATTTTTAGTGTTAGGGGGTAAAAAATAGAAAAAGACAATATGCTCAGGAGTTTAGGAACAAACTGCGAGTAATTTATACAAACAATAGCCATAGTGGCATATCCTATAGTTATGGAGTCAAGGGGACTACATCAAATGTTGTTAAGATTATATTATACTAAATGTTAGTTTATATTAGTAAAAAAGAATCGTCAAGGAGGGGTAGCTGGGCAAATTAAAGTTATTTCGTTGCTAGTAGGTCAGTAGCATTTCTTTATCGCATAATGTGTTCAATTATAGTTAAATGTGGGTAGTCGCTCACGCTGGCTATGATTATTGGAGGTTCCTGATGAGGAGTTTATTTAGAAATTTATCTGTAATCTTCTTGATTGTTGTATTTTCTTTAACTGGTAATATTAGTGCCCAAGAGCAAAAGCAGGATATTGGAAAACTTATAACACAGTTACTGGCTACAGATGATGAAATACGTAGTAATGCAGAAAATCAATTAATACTATTAGGAAAGGTAGCAATTCCTGCGTTAGAAGAAGCATTGCTTAACCAGGGAGAGGATTCCAGAGTATTAAGAGTTATTGTAACACGGTTACTGGGGAGAATTGGCAATCCGGAAGCAGTACCTGCTTTACTAAATGTAATTGCAAATGATGAAGATTCTTTCGTAAAATTCGGTGCACTAGGAAGTCTTGAAAAAATTGGGTTAGCAGAACCGGAAGTAATCGATTCCGTAAGAGCGGCGCTTTTTGATCCAAGTGATGATGTGAAGATTGCTGCAGCCAAAGTATTAGGCAGTTTTAGTGAAGCTGCTTGCGATGCTGCGATCGATTTACTGTTATTATCGGGTTCTAGTAATGCCCAATTGGGCTGGACTTGTCAAAAGGCTGCTATGAAAGTATCTTCAGGGATTATTCCTCTTAAAGATGGTACTATTGCTAAAATAATCGAACGATTGGCTATTCGTGAATGGCGGGATTTAGCAGTTACAATTCTGGCAAGAAACTCTTCGGGTTCACTAACACAAATAATGGATCTAATTCTGGATTCTCAAGAAAAAGTAGCATTGCGGGTTCCTGCTTTAAAAGTATTGCATAGAGTAGGGGTATCGGATGAGGAAACTTTGAAGCAAATAATTGCCTTAGTCTTCGATGAACGGGAACCATTTTTAATTAAAACCGCAGCAATAAGTCTTCTTAAAGATGTAGATGTTACTAAATATCCAACACTAGCAGATAAAATTCAACAAGCAATTGCCAAAAATTCCTTAGTTAATTACGTAAATGATCATCAAATTGCCATTCTAGTTGAGAACTTTGCCACTAAAAACCGGCAAAATGTTTGTATACAAGCTCTAGTGGGTTTACCGGCAGAATATAATCTCCGAAAAGATACTTGTTTAGCTGTTCGGGATCGTAATGATCACCTTCTATACTCAGAGCTTAAACCGCTTACATACTGGGATCAAGAGGAAAATCTTATACGAACTGCTGTTATCACATTTTACCCGGATTTAGCAGCTCAAGAGCCGGAAGTATATTTGGTAGATTTAAGTTCTAGCGGTATAGAGTTAGAAAAGCCTAAAAATATTGATACTACCGCGCAGGTAAGAGTAAGCATTGTAGAAAAAGGTTTAAAGATAATCTCAGAGACGAAACTTGATTTAAGTGAGGGATGGATGATGCAATTGATTGTAGCGGCGGATGGAACCGGAGATTATACTACAGTTCAAGCTACTATTGATGGTATACCAGATAATAATAAGGAGCGCATTGTCGTTTATATTAAGGAAGGAGTATATCACGAAAAACTATTAATTCCCAAGGATAAAGCGATGATTAGTTTTATAGGTGAGAATAAAGAAACGACTGTCTTAGATTTTAATGAAACACCTACAATCCAACACTCCCCCGATGAGCTTTTCAATACCTGGGGTAGTGCCAGCACAATAGTTTTAAGTGATGACTTTACTGCTGAAAATATTACTTTTCGTAATTCTGCTTTACATGGAACTGGTCAAGCTTTAGCACTACGCCTTGAAGGTGACCGTATTGCCTTTACTAATTGTAAATTTATCTCACACCAAGATACACTTTTTGCCAATGGTGATGGGCGACAATATTTTTATCATTGCTATATCGAAGGCGATGTAGATTTTATCTTTGGTTCAGCAACAGCTGTATTTGAAGATTGTGATCTTGTTAATGTTAGAAAAACCGGAGGATATATAACCGCAGCTTCTACCCCTGAAGAACGCGAATTTGGGTTTGTTTTCATTAATTCAAGAATTATTGGTGATGTAAATTCGGGTAGTGTCTGGTTGGGAAGACCTTGGCGACCTTATTCACATACAGCTTATATTAATTGTTATATGTCAGAAGTAGTCCAACATACCGGCTGGCATAATTGGGGCAAGGTCAGCAATGAGGCTACCGCTCGTTATCTGGAATATAAGAGCTTTGGCCCGGGAGCAAATCCTGAGGGCAGGGTTAGTTGGAGTAGACAATTAACTGATGAAGAAGCGGATTATTACACTGTAGAAAATATTTTACAAGGTAGTGATGGCTGGAATCCGGTTATGAAATGAGTCAGTTGCATAATTACCTAAGGTAGCAAAATCTTAAATTGATTACTTATGTAATTCCTTAAAATAATCAGAACATAGTTGGAGGAAAATTAATGACAATTACTAAAAAAACAAATGAAGATTTATTATTATGGTATAATTGCCCGGCGTCAGAGTGGGAGGAAGCCTTACCCATAGGTAATGGGCGTTTGGGTGCTATGATTTTTGGTGATCCGTGTAAAGAACACCTTCAGCTTAATGAAGATACGATCTGGACAGGTAAACCTCATGACTATGCAAACAAAGGGGCACATAAATATTTAAATACTATACGTAATCTGATCACATCTGGTAAACAACAAGAAGCAGAAGCTATTGCTATGGAAAAGTTCATGAGCATCCCACTTGGACAGGAAGCCTATCAACCATTTTGTGATCTATACTTAGACTTCCAAGACTTAAACATTGAAGAAATAAAGTCATATAAACGAGAACTTGATTTAGAGCAAGCAATCTCAAGTGTCTGCTTTGAACATCAGGGCGTTGCCTATCGGCGTGAATATTTAGCCAGCAATCCCCATCAAGCTATCTTCATTCATTGCAATGCAGATCAGGATGGCATGATTAATTTAAATGTGAGGCTAACGAGTGCTCATCAAAATGTAGTGGCAACTACCGACGAATATGGTATTACTTTGCACGGAGAAGTTGAGCCTGGTGGGATTCGTTTTGAAGCAAAGCTAGTGGTGGTTACAGATAAAGGAGTTTTAACTGCAGAATCGAATTCAGGACTGGTCAATATTAAGGTTAGAAAAGCAAATTCTGCAACTATTATTTTTGTTGGAGCCAGTAGTTTTATTAGTTATAAAGATATTAGTGGTGATCCAAGTTCTCGTTGCGAGCAAGATCTTGCAAAGTTAATAAATATTGATTATGAACAGGTGAAACAAGAGCATATATGCGATTATCAAAAACTTTTTAGAAGCGTTTCATTTAGTTTAGGTTCTAGTCTCGTAAACTGTCCAACAGATCAGAGAATTAAACAGTTTGCCGAAGGCTCGGATCCTCAATTGGTAGCCTTGTATTTTCAGTATGGAAGGTATCTGATGATTTCTGGTTCTCGCCCGGGGAGTATGCCACTCAATCTTCAAGGTATCTGGAATGATAAGCTTAATCCGCCATGGGGTAGCAAATATACATGCAATATAAACTTGCAGATGAATTATTGGCCAACAGAAGCAGCTAATCTGTCCATTTGTCATCAACCTTTATTCCAATTACTACAAGTAATACGAGAGACGGGGAAAGTAGTCGCTAAAGAGCATTATAATTGCAGAGGTTGGGTATTGCATCATAACACTGATATTTGGGGCGGTAGCGCGCCGATTAACAAATCGAATCATGGAATATGGCCAACAGGCGGAGCATGGTTGTGCAAACATATATGGCAACACTATTTATATAATGAAAATCGAAGCTTTCTTGAAGAGTACTACCCTATTATGCGGGATGCAGCCTTGTTTTTCATAGACTTTCTCGT
>DAIOHK010000018.1:0-9683 GCA_036744795.1 Bacillota bacterium
ATAATTCTTCAATAATTGGCCAAAGGATACCCTGGCTCCCGCTGTAAGGAACCGGACGAGTATTATCAGAAATTACAATTACCACATTTGCATCCGGTTTTTGCCTAAGCTTTTTTTCAATAACATAGTCAAGACTCGGACCATACGAAGAATTTTTCAAAGCGGCTTTGATACTTGATAATGGCTTAGATAACCGAGTATGCTTTTTCATACTAATCAAATCAGTATTAGCTGGCAATCTTATTTCCACTGTTTTTGCACCTAAGTTGGCGCCTATAATCTTCATCTTCTTAATTTCCCCTTTCCTGATCACTAAGGCAAAAATGATAATAGCCAACTTAGCTCCAACCGACGTAAACTGGTTGCAGGTCGCAATTCATTTCTAAATGTGACCTCTATAACTAAGCAAAAAATTGAGGCTCAATTATAGATTTTTAATTAATCTAAAATCACCCGTTTTAGCAGCTTGTAAAATCGAACCCATATATTCATCTACCATTGAAGCATCTAAAGCAACAGGCATATTTTTTAATTTCATCTCTAGTTGCGGATTCTTAGCCGCGGTTAAGGCTCTCTGGATATGTTCTTCAGTAAACCCTGGTAAGTCGGTAAGCTTTGTAGGATAATTAAGTCTTTTACAAAAAGCAATCAATCCTTCTGCAACCTGTAAACCAAGTTCTCTCTCATTTAAAGAACTAAGATCAGTAGTAATGAGCCCTACCTGTTTAAGAATAGTTCCTACCGCTTGTAGCTGACGTTTAATTGCCGGAGCAAAAAACACTGTATAATAGGGGCACATTAACCCACAAGCTCTACCGTGCGTAGTAACATCTACTAAAGAAAAACTAGTAAGATGGGGGCCATTGGTTCCGCCAACCATGATAGTATACCCTCCTAAATCAGTGGCAAGTCCCAGGGCTTCCCGGGCTTCCAGATTGTCAGGGTTTTTAATGGCTTCGGCGGCATATTTGATGATCAATTCGACTCCAGCCTCCATTATCTCCTTGACTTTTTCATACTTTTCTTCATTTGTTCCATAAAAGACTTCCAAGCAATGGGCCAGCCCATCCAAAGCTCCATCAATGGTTAATTCCTCTGGCATACTTGCTGTTACTGCATAATCAAAAACTGCCCGATCTGGTACTATAGCATCATCAACAATCAGTTTTTTCTGACCAGCCACTGGATCAGTTATATTAGAATACTTAGTAAGGTGTGCCCCGGAACTGGCAGCCGTCTGGATCGCAATTACGGGTTTTAGCTTCTTACCAGTAAGTTTCATTGTTTTGGTAACAAGGCCAGTACCAAAATAACTTTCAATCTCCGCACTATACTCACCTAAAGATGCCAGAACATTAGCCGCTTTTACTGCATCAATAGAACTCCCTCCACCGATAACGATCAGGCAGTCAGGATTATAGCGAAGAATATAACTTTCAATCCGGTAAACATCTTCCCGTGGAGCATTAGGTCCGGCTCCCGGAACCACCTGCTCACAGGGGAGTTTAATTTCGTGTTTTTGTAGTGAAGCTTTTACTTGTGGAAATACTGTCTCTTGATACCTCTGGTTAGCAATAACTAAAGCAGTCTTTCCAAATTCGGCGGCATATCCCCCTACTTTCTCCAAAACATTTAACCCAAAAGCATAATCTTCACCTTTGAACTCGTTCAGTAGCTTTCTCGCCTTTTCCTGTAAATTCAATGCAAAACACTCCTTGTGTTACTAGTTTTAAATTTAGTTTATTTTCTTTGCTTTTTGCAAAACGGCATCAATTGCTGTAACCCCTAAACCGGGACCCGTAGGAACTTGTAAATTTCCATCTTTTATTTTTATTATCGGATCAAATAATAACCCGGTTTTTCCAATGTCACCTTTAAATTCTTGGAATCTTCCTGGATTGGGCAGATATGAGGTGAAATGTAACATATATAAAAAGCCCAAACCATCTCCGGAAATATGTACCGTTGTAGGTAATCCAGCTAGCTCAGCCATTCTTGCCACCCTGGTAGTTCGGATAAACCCACCATTATAATGTAGATCAGGCTGAATAATACGGGCAGCTTTATTCTCAATTATCCATCTGAAACGTCGTAAACTAGTCTCCTGTTCACCAAATGCGATGGGTATCGATAAAGCTGATGCCACTTGTTTTGTTTCTTCCAAATAATCAAAAGGACAAGGTTCTTCATAAAAGTAGGCATTAATCCCCTCAAGCAACCTGCCGATTTCAATTGCCTTTTCTACATCGAAAGAACCATTTCCATCAGCATGAATCGTAATTTGATCACCCAATACCTTACGTGATAAGTGGATTAAACCCTCTGTCCGGCCGGCAATCGAATCAACATTCTTACTCATCCGGCCTCCTAGCTTAAATTTAACGGCCCTGGCGCCGGTTGCCTCCAACTTCTGCACTAATAGATCTACTTCTTCTTTAGGAGTGGTTTCCCTCCGTCCACTAGCTACATAGATTGGGATCTCACGACGAATAGTATTGCCTAATAATTCTCCTACCGGTTTATTTATTATCTTCCCCAGCATATCTAAGAGGCTGAACTCTACCCAAGCTACACAAGACCAAAAAGCAACCCCTGATAGTTTGTAATTATTCTTATACTTAAAAACCCCTTCTATCAGTAGCTCCAAATCACGGGCATCTTTACCCAAAAAATAGGGTATAACAGCGTTTTGTAAAATTGAGCTTAAAAAATTTGCTCGTTTATTGGCTACAGCGATACCTTCAGCACCATCTTTTGATCTGGAACGTACTAGATAAAAGTCATATTCTTCATTATAAAGAAGCTCAATAGAATCAATAATTATTGGCGTAGAAAAATATTCCCTTTTTAAAACCGGTAAACTCGCTGCTTCCTCTAGCTTGGAGCTGAACTCTTCTGTTAAAGAGCGGTTTCTATCCATATTTGACAACTCCTTTTATCTTATGCTAAAACTAATATACTTAAAATATTATAATTAATCTTCCCTATTTGTTCCCACTAAAATCATTAATCTATTTCAAATAATACCCTTTAATGATAATTCTCCAGCTAAATGACAGGATATATAGTGTGGATGTTCATCATTTGATATATTCAAAAGCTCCGGAACTTTTTGAAAGCAGATATCTTTTGCATACTCGCAACGTTCTGCAAAATTACAGCCACCATACTCCTGTGATGGATCGGCAACTTCACCCTGAAGAGGCACTGGGTTAAATTCAACATTAGGGTTAGCATCCGGAACAGCCGATAATAAGGCACTGGTATACGGATGTAAGGGATTACCATATAGTTCATCAGTATCAGCTAATTCTACAATCTTTCCTACATACATCACGGCAACCTGGTCACAAATATAACGCACAACACTCAGATTATGTGCAATTAATATATATGTTAAACCTAATTCATTTTGAAGATCTTGAAGTAGGTTTAAAACCTGGGCTTGCACAGAAACATCCAATGCAGAAACGGGTTCATCCGCCACAATCAAACTTGGTTTTAGAGCAAGTGCCCGTGCAATCCCGATCCGTTGTCTCTGGCCCCCGCTGAATGAGTGAGGAAATCTCCGCATATAAACCGGACTAAGTCCAACCATCTCTAACAGTTCAGCAACCTTATCTTCCTGTTCTGCTGGCGTATACCCATTATTTTTTAATGGTTCAGATACTATATCCAGAACTGTCATTCTAGGGTTTAATGAAGAATAGGGGTCTTGAAAAACCATTTGAATATCAGACCAAACATTTCTTAACTTTTTCTTTTCCACCTTCACTAGATCAATTATCTCACCTTTTCTTTTGAACAATACTTCTCCTTCTGTAGGATCCAATATCCTCATAATTGTTCTAGCAGTTGTAGTTTTACCGCAGCCGCTCTCTCCCACTAGTCCAAAAGTACTTCCCGCATTGACGGTAAAACTTACCCCATCTACAGCCTTAACATATCCAGTAACCTTTCGGCGTAATGATCCTTGAACTATAGGAAAATACTTTTTCAAGCCCGTAACCTTTAAAATTGCCTCCTTAGACATTACCGACATCTTCTTTCCCCTCCCCTGTATATAAGTGACATTTTACATAATGATCTTCATCAACCTTTACATTATCCGGTATCATTTTATTACATTTGTCCTTCATAAAATAATCACAGCGGGGATGAAAGAAACAACCCTTAGGTAAGGAATAAGTACTTGGAACAGAACCACGAATCGAAAATATTTTCTCACCCCGTTGATCAGATAATCGGGGAATAGATTTAAGTAGAGCACGAGTATAGGGATGCTGCGGATTATTAAAGATCTCCTTAACTGGTCCACTCTCAACTACAGTACCAAGGTACATAATATAAACATAATCAACCATATGAGCTACAACACCAAGATCATGCGTGATCAAAACCATTGAAAGGTTAAATTTCTCCTGCATATCTCGGATTAATCTCAAAATTTGTGCCTGCAATGTAACATCTAATGCTGTAGTAGGTTCATCTGCAATTAATACCCGGGGATTTCGTGCTAATGCCATGGCAATCATGGCTCTTTGTCTCATTCCTCCACTAAATTGGAAGGGATAATCATTAACACGCTTACTAGGCTTAGGTATACCTACTAGTTCTAGAAGTTCAATTGTTCTTTCCTTGGCCCTATTTTTATTCATATCGCAATGCAAAACCAAAGCCTCGGAAATTTGATCACAAATAGTCCGGACTGGACTGAACGAAGACATTGGTTCCTGAAAAATCATCGAAATTTCTTTACCTCGAATTCGTCTTATCTCTTTGCCATTAGGAGCTAAATCCAGTAAATCGATGACTTCCCCATCTTTTTTTCTATATTTAATTTCACCTGATACAATTCTTCCTATTTTAGGTAACAGTCTTAATATAGCGTAACTCGAAACGGTCTTGCCGCAACCGCTTTCTCCGACAATACCTATTGATTTACCAAAAGGTAATGAGTAAGACACGCCATTTACAGCATTGACCGTGCCTTCATCAAGAAAAAACCTTACACTAAGATCTGAAACTTCAAGAATGTTGTCATCCTTCATTTTATAAACACCCCATCCTTGTTTGAATGCACTTGAATAAATCGGTTTTAAAATTATGTTTTTTATTAACTGTAAGGATCTGCAGCATCTCTAAGACCATCTCCCAAAAAGTTAAAGGTCAAGACATAAATAATCACAAATATCCCGGGAATCATAACCCACGGGCTTAAAGCAATAGTCTGTACATTCTGTGCTTGTCTTAACATAACTCCCCAGCTAATCACCGGCGGTTTAAGCCCTAAACCAAGGTAACTTAGAGACGTTTCGGCAAGGATCATATTAGGTACAGCCAAACTTGTACTAGCTATAATATGACTCATACACGAAGGAATGAGATGCCTAGCAATTATTTTTGCTTCACTTGTACCAGCCAACCGTGCTGCAATTACAAAATCCTCGGATTTTAATGACAAAAGCTTCCCCCGAATCTGCCGTCCAAGAGTTGTCCAACCACTTAAAGAAAGAATTACCGTTATTCCAAAGTAAACTTTCAAGGGTGACCAGTCCGCCGGTAGAGCAGCACTTAAGGCCATCCATAAAGGTATTGTTGGAAAAGAACGAATAAGTTCTATTATTCTCTGAATAATATTATCTATTGTTCCACCATAATATCCAGAAATCCCTCCAAGTATTAACCCAAGAATAACACTGAGAAACACGCCGACTAAGCCAATAGACATTGAAACTTGACCGCCATATATTATTCTAGATAAAATGTCTCTACCCATATTATCTGTCCCAAATAAATATATAGTTCCTTCTTCTTTAACTCCAAACAAATGTATATCTGATTTAAATAAGCCAAGAATCTTATACCTATCTCCCTTAACAAAGAAATAAACCGGCAACTTCGTAGTTTTATCTACTTTGTAGATTCTTTGCATAGTCTCAAAATCGAAGCTACCCTTATACTTATAAGTAAATGGTCTAAAACTAAATCCCTTTTCATCAATAAAATGAATCTTCTGGGGCGGAGCTAGAATATAATCTACATTACGCTCATTTGGGTCATAAGGAGAAAAAAATCCGGCAAAAGTAGCCATTACATACATAATAAATATTATAATTGATGATATTACCGCCAATTTATGTTTACGAAAACCCCACCACATCAGTTTCCACTGTGAAGCATAGAATATTGCCTGTTCAGTTTTTGTTAACTCTCTTTCCGGCTTTTCAGCCTTTAGATCTAAGCTCACTAATACTCCCCCTTAGCAAGATTGATTGATACCACTTTTTATATAAGGATCTTTTTGTATTTAAGAATATTTAATTCGGGGATCAACGAGCATCAGTAAAATATCAGAAATAAATGTCCCGATAACAGTAAGAAAAGCCAAAAGCATAGTAAAACTACCCGCTAGATACATATCCTGACTTTGTAAAGCACGTAATAATAAAGGACCTGTAGTTGGTAAACTAAGTACTACAGATGTTACAGCTGAACCCGAAATCATTTTAGGTAAAGTCCAACCAACGGTGCTAATAAAAGGAATTATAGCTAAACGTACAGGATATTTAAATAATAATTGGGTAGTGCTCAATCCTTTAGATTTAGCCGCCACTACGTACGGTTTACCTAACTCATCCAAAAGATTGTTTCTCATTTGCCTAATCAACCCCGCCGTTCCCGATGTACCCACTACAACCATTGGTATCCAAAGGTGTTTTAAAAGATCCAAAAACTTGGCTCGACTCCAAGGTGCTAGAATGTATTCTGGAGAAAACAAACCCCCAACACTAAAGCCGAATATTTTAACCGTAAAATACATAAGGACAAGAGCCAGCATAAAATTTGGAGTAGATAAACCCAAAAAACCTAAAGAGGTGAAAAAATAATCTCCAGCTGAATTCTTTTTTACTGCAGAATAAATACCGATTGGAAATGCAACGATCCATGAAAATAATAAAGAAGATACGGATACTGCTAGGGTTAGCGCCAGCCTTTCTCCGATTAATTTACTAACCGGTTGCTTCCACTCAAAAGAAAACCCAAAATCGCCCCTAAATATGATTCCGGTTATCCATTTGTAATATTGTACATATAAAGGTTTGTCCAAACCATACTGAATCCTTAGAGCCTCGATAAGTTCTCTATTAACTTGTTCTCCCGCTGACTCCAGATTAGCAATATAAGTATTCAGGTAATCACCTGGCGGCAACTGGATAATAATAAATGAGATAATTGAAATAGCAATAAGTGTAATAATTACCGAAAAGAGACGTTTCACTAAAAATCTTAACAACCCAACAACCCTCCCCTTGCCTTAAACCAAATGTGAAATTACTTAGCTCTTCAAAATTTCGTTTTTTATATAAAGGAAGCCAACAAGCAAACTTAGCATGTTAGCTCCCTTTACCCGTCTTAAATTAAATGCGTTTACTTATCCCAAGAAAACTGGAATAATCTCCAAATACCTGGGTTACCAGGACTGCCATGTGCAACTTTTGGAGGAATATTAACCAAGTTTTTCTTAGCAAAAGCTAAGTTAAAGGGGACTCCACCTGCACCAATTGACCAGAAGTTGTCACCCCAAATCGTTAGGATCTCCTGAGTAAGAGCAAGACGTTTAACTGGGTCAGAAGTTTTAGACGATTCATCTTGATATATACTCCATATTCTCTTGACATCTGCTGGTGGCTCTTTTCCTTGAGCCCCATTACTAACAAGCCATTGATACCATAAAGGAGCCCAGAAAGTATTTACACTATGTTTATTATCCAGTAGGAAAATAAGCGAGTCTGTAAAACTATATACAGTCATCTGGCAAGCATTAGAATCACGGCGATTATTAAATAATGAACGATCCATTGCATTAACTTGAGCATTAATTCCTAATGCCTTCCAGTGCTCTGCCACCAATTCTGCACCTTTTAGAAGATCAGACTGGTGTGTACTAACATCGATAATTAGAGTCAACCTTTTGCCATCCGGCCGTAATCGGAAACCATCTGCATCTTTCTTGTTCAGGCCAATACTATCAAGCATTTTATTAGCAGTTTTTACATCATATTCTGTATAAGCTTTATCCACACTTTCAATGTAAGCATCGCTATCGGGTACACTATGGCCCTGTACTTCATTAGCTAATCCCAAGAAAACAATCTGATTTATTTCGTGCCTATTAACTCCTAAAGAAAGTGCCTTCCGGAAGTCTTTGTTTTTAAGTAATTTACTAAGATATTGATCCCCATCGTATGTTTGATTAGCAAACATTACGATACGTCCCGGGTTACCCCCTACTGATCTAATAATATTATAGTTTCCCGCATCAACATTAGCATAAAAGAGCGGAAGCTTATCATATAATGACCAAAGTGATCTAGTTTGAAAGTCAATTTCACCGCTGATTAGTTTCATTACGATAACTTCAACATCAGTAACTAAGAGGCGATGCATGGCATCAATATATGGGAGTTGATTCCCTTCGGGATCGACTTTGAAATAATACGGGTTTCTTTCACAGACCATAAGCTGAGCATCAAAACCAGCATTCATTACCCAGGCATGCAATACTGGTTGTCCTGGTGCTACAAAGTGATCCTCTAAACCACATTTGGTAGCAAAAAGTTCATACCAATATTTAAAACCAGCTTCTTTAATCTTCTTTTCTAATTCATCAGCTTTTGTATACTTTGGATGAAACTGTTTAAGATAGTGTTTTGGAAGAAATGTTTCCTGGCCGGCCGCAATTTCATTTACTAATCCTGCATATGTAGTTGTAAAGCAAAAATCAACCGTAAAATCATCAATCTTTACAACCTTCATCGGCTGCCCTTCTGCTACATATCTACTTTCTACTGCCGGGAAAAGCTGTTTATTTAACATTACATCTTCCCACCAGAAAAGCACATCATCAGTAGTAAACGGAACACCATCGGACCATTTTAACCCTTTACGAATATGCCATCTAATAGTTTTTCCGTTATCTAAGATTTCATATTTAGTTGCAACATTAGGATATATTTTCTTATACATTTCATCATAGTAAACAAACGGTTCATGCATAATCCGCCAATATCCTGTAGAGTCTGCAGGCCCCATATGTGTTTGGCGAATAATTCCACCATATTTACCTATTTTATCGTATGGAGTAATTACCAATGGTTCATCAGGTAGGCGTTTTTCTACCGAAGGAAGTTTTCCGGCTTTAACTTTTTCCGCTAATAGTGGGGACTCTTGATAAGCCAACACTATCGAGGCAGTAGACAATGTTAACACCATTACAAGTACCAAAGTACATAATTTTTTATAATTCACATCAACCCACCCTTTCAATGATAATTCTTACTTACAAATTATTTTTTCTTTACAAGGGTTTAGTCATCGTCTCTTGTCAATCACCTCTTTCTGTAATACTTTATAAAAACCCATTGGCTATTAGCCATGCCTAAACCCAACTATAATTTAGTATTCATTTTTTTAGCCTGACATCCTTTCCAAAATCGGAATCTTCCGAATGGTAGGATGATATTCTCACATTGTGGGACAGTAATTTTTTTGAGAAAACATTTATTAATTTATTTAATCTTCATAATCGCTTCTTCATAACCAAGAGCTCGGGACATCTGACCTCCGTAATCTTTCACTATTGGAATTAATTTTCTTATGCGTTGATTCGTTAAACGGCT
>DAIOHK010000018.1:9783-18734 GCA_036744795.1 Bacillota bacterium
ACAAACTCTCTAACTTTATCGATGCTACCACCCATCGAACAATCAGTCTCTCTTTCCACAACAACATCGATCAGATAAGGCACTCCGGCCGCCAAAGCCCTTTCAAAAGCTGCGGGTAAATCTTCCGCTTTCATTACCCTTTCGGCCTTAGCACCAAAGCCTTCGGCAATCTTAACATTATCCGGATAAACTATGGCTTTTTCCAAGTCTTCATTGTACCAAAGACTTACCGCATGCTCATAACCATAAGCATATTTCTGGTTTTGCCTAATTAGGCTCAAAAAACCATTATTCACAACTATGATGATTACCGGAATATTATGCTGCCCGGCCATACCTAACTCTTCAATCATAAATAAAAGCCCAGCATCACCTACTACCACTACTGCAGGATCATTCGGGGAAGCTACTTTGGCTCCGATGGCCGCCGGTAATTCATAACCTAAAGTTCCAGCCCCACCGGAAGGTAAATAACGCCGGGGTAAATTGATCTTCTGCAATTGGCCCGACCAGATCTGCGTCAATCCACAACCTGTGGTAAACATTGTGTTATCTGGGAATGCCTTATTAATCTCTTCATAAACACGCTGTGGTTTAATTGGAAAGTTACTATAATCCATCTTTCTAGCTAATTCACAGCGTCGCTGTGGTAAATTTTTAACCCTTTCCGTTGGCTCTGGATGATAGTTTCTCTTTTTTGCTTCTTCTAATAAGGCAGTAAGAGCCAGTTTAGCATCAGAGATGATTCCTAAATCCGGTTTGATAACCCTACCGATCTGGCTAGGCTCAATATCAATATGAATAAACTTTCTCCCTTGAGTATAGACCTCTATGTTTCCAGTATGGCGATCGGAGAAACGGCATCCCACGCCAATTACAAGATCAGATCCTAACATCATTTCATTTCCGATCGGCTGACCAACTTGGATTCCTGCATGTCCAGCATTTAACGGATGGTCAGCTGGTAATCCACCTTTACCCATATAAGTCATGATTACAGGAATAGAAAGGTACTCCGCTAAAGTTCTAAACTCTTCAGTAGCACCGGAAAGAATAACCCCTCCTCCTAAAATCATAATAGGGTTTTTACTTTTTTCAATTAAATCCATAGCTTTGGAAATCTGTTTCAGATCTGGAGAGGGTTTCTCTATCGGCAGGCCAATATAATCTTCTATTTTGAATGCAATCTCATCTTGCTGAATATCAAGAGGTAAATCAATTAAAACAGGGCCTGGCCTGCCAGAACGTGCAATATAAAATGCTTCCCTCATTACCTTTGGTAAATCTTTGGAATTAGTCACACACCAGGTCGCCTTGGCTACTGACTTGGCGATAGATGCAATATCTACGCATTGAAAAGGTTCCTTTCCAAAGAGGTTTGAGGAAGATTGTCCTGTGATTGCAATTAGTGGTATAGAATCAATTTTTGCAGTATAAAGTCCTGTTACAAAGTTTGTTGCCCCTGGCCCCGATGTACAAATCGCTAGTGCCATTTTCCCTGAAGCCCGATAATAACCATCCGCGGCATGAATAGCCCCTTCTTCATGACGGGCAATATAATGTTTAATCCGCGAGGTCTTAAGGTATTTATAAACCGGATTAATGGCTGCTCCAGGAATCCCGAAAGCAGCCTCAATACCCTCTTTTTCCAAAATTCTTACTACTGCTTCTGCAACTTGCATTTGTTATTACTCCTCCACTATTAGTTTTTTGCTCCTCAAAGAAGTAGCAATTTTTGCTTACATCTTTATGGGCTAAATATTAGACGATAAATTATTTCTATTTCATTTTATTAGATCCTTTGCTTATTATGGAAATATCCGTACTATGGACTATACTTTCTGTATTGTGGAATAAAAAAGAGTCTGGCTTTATTTCCGTAAAACCAGACTCTTTTTTATTAGTATTATTAAACCCATGATTCTTTCATCCAATCTCAGTTTATTTATCCTTTTTAACAAATTGACCTGATTCGCCGAGTCAAACTAGTTTAGGACCATTGCTGATCTAAAACAGCTTCGGCAATATTGGTACAATGGTCGGCAATTCGTTCTAAGTTTCTCATTAATTCATTAAAAATCACTGCTGCTTTGGGATTGCAAGCTCCAAGATTAAGCCGTTCCAGATGATTGTACCTAGATTCCTTTTCTACAACATCCATAGTACTCTCAAGTTCTAATACCTTTTTGGCAAGAGCAAAATTATTTTTCTCCAGTGCTGATAAGCAAAGAGTGAACATCTCGGCTGATAGGCTAAATACTTTTTCCAAATCTTCAAGCGCCATCTGAGAGAGTTTAATATGCTCATCCTCCATATAGATCTCCAGTTCCATGATATTAGTACAATGATCACCAATTCTTTCAATATCACCGGTAATATGCATCAAATTCGCCATGATATTGGATTGCCTTTCCGTTAATGAGTTACGGGAGACAATGGTTGATAGATAATGAATAATCTCAGCTTGAAGATAATCAAGGATATCTTCTTGTTCCTGGACTTTATTAAAATTCGATACCGTTTGGGTTACTGGATTAAGAAAAGTTTCCACTTCCGACAACATCTGCTGGGAGACATTTCCCATTCTAATCAGCTCTTTTGTAGATAGATTAAGAGCAAGTTCCGCATTGTTTAAAACATGTGAATCTAAATACTTTACATCTTTTTCTACATGCACATCCTCCCCTGGATGGATTTTGGTAACTAAATTCGCTAGGAATTTCACAAAAGGTAGCCAAATTAAAGTATTTAGGATGTTAAACGAAGTATGGGCATTAGCAATCTGTCTAGAAATCACATTTGCTTCTGTAATTCCTGCCCCTGGATTAGGGAGCGGAGATATTTTATAAACAAACGCGATAAACAATGGGAAAAGTATTAAACAAACTGTAGTGCCCAACACGTTAAACAGGGTATGAGATAAGGCAGAACGTTTAGCAGTATGATTCGAACCAATACTTGCCAAAATTGCTGTAATTGTGGTTCCAATATTACTCCCTAATAAAATGGGAACAGCAGCTGTTAATGGAATAAGGGCATGGACTACCTCCCCATCTACTACCGGCTGCGAAGCTAAACTTTGTAACACGCCGATTACAGCACTGCTACTCTGAACCACTACCGTCAACACAGTTCCGATCAGTAAACCCAAGAACCGGTTCTTACTCATCGAAGCAATTAAATTCAATGTTGTACTATCATTAGCAAGCGGCTTAAGAACATTAGACATGGTATTTAAG
Organism: Bacillota bacterium; assembly: GCA_036744795.1. Classification (GTDB taxonomy): domain Bacteria; phylum Bacillota; class UBA4882; order UBA10575; family UBA10575; genus UBA5486. The sequence continues at coordinate 13,023 of DAIOHK010000018.1, forward strand.
CCGATAAACAATACCCCAAAGCCGAAAATAACTTGTCCTAAATATTTTGATTGTTTTTTCCGTCCGGCAAAATAAAACATAAAACCAATGGCTGCAAACAGGTAGGCATAATCTCCAAGTTTGAATGCAATCAGTTGGGCAGTAATGGTTGTTCCAATATTAGCACCCATGATCACTCCAATCGCCTGTTGCAGATTGATCAACCCAGCATTAATAAACCCAATAACCATTACCGTAGTAGCACTACTACTCTGAAGAATGGCAGTAACTAAAGTACCAACAAGCACCCCGATAAATGGGTTTTTAGTAACCACTTCGAGGATCTTCCGCATTTTTTCCCCGGCAACTTTCTTCAATCCCTCACTCATCAGATTCATTCCATAGATGAATAAGGCCAAGCCCCCGGCAACTCCAAAAATTAATTGTTTCATCAGAACCCTCCGTTATATGATAAATCTTTTATTAAAACTTAAGCCCCTTTAAAGTCAGAAAAGTAGCTTCCGATGAAATACTCCAGTATATAAAATACAACCATCTTTTCTTTTCCGGAAAGAAAAAACCTCTTTTTTAAATAGATAGAGATAAAAGGAGAAATACCGAGATATAGTGAGATATTTTCTGATTTTGGGTTATTTCAAAATTAATGTTATACTTCTATTAAATAGATTTTAACCATCTCTTAAATTAACTAATCTACTTTTTAATTGGGGATTTCTTTAATTATCTTCAATCCGGAACTACACCCCAGCCTGTTAGCACCAGCCTCAATCATCTTTTGGGCTGTAACATAATCCCTAATTCCACCGGATGCTTTAACCCCTATCTCGGAACCAACAGTCTTTCTCATTAGAAGAACATCCTCAGGTGTAGCTCCCCCTGTTCCAAATCCGGTTGAAGTCTTTACAAAATCAGCCCCAGCATACTTTGCCAGTAAACAAGCCTTAATTTTTTCTTCGTCTGTAAGATAGCAAGTTTCAATAATGACTTTTACTAACGCCTGATAGGAAGCAGCTTCTACTACAGCTTTTATATCCTGAAAAACCAGATTATATAAACCTGATTTTAATGCTCCAACATTTATAACCATGTCAACTTCATCTGCACCATTTTCTATAGCTTCCCTGGTTTCTTCAGCTTTTACCCGATATGTAGTAGCACCTAGTGGAAACCCTATTACAGTACAGATTTTGACTTCATCTCCTCCTAAAAGCCTGGATGCTAGACGTACATATCCCGGATTAACACAGACAGAAGCGAAACCATTTTCCTTAGCTTCGGCACATAATCTCTCAATTTCATTAAAAGTAGCATCGGCTTTTAATAGAGTATGATCGATCATCTTTGCTAAGTTCTTTGGAAAACCCTCTTTTCTAGAGGTGACAGATTCATCATGGCTATTACCACTCAGGAATACTTCTTCACCAAGCTCAATCATCAACTCACGTGCAATTTTATTGATTTGAGCATCAATACTCAAGTTAATCCCTCCTATAAGATATTTGTCTAATAAATCCTATGATTCATTAATATGAACCTTGGTATAAATTCTGCACCGTGCTTAATATTCCTTCTCTACTTAGAAAATGCCTTCGATGCTTGTCGACTCACCTGGCCTCATTTTCACCCGTGAGCGACTACTAATATTTTCAGATTTTTTAATAACAAATAACCGCCCGTTAAAAACGAGCGGTTTAAATTTAACCGATAAACGCTTAATCTCTAACTTCCAAAAATACCTTCTACCTTTTATGGTTTCGCAGCAAAAGCACAGTCTAGGTATTCGTCGCTCGACTTGTAAGATGACCTTTTGAGTTAATTTAAATATACTCCGGTTTAGAAGGTTGAGAGATCTCCCCTAATGTCTCCGCCAACTCAACATCGTATTTGGCCTGGGTTGCCAAGTCACCTAGCGAAACCATCCCTACCAACCGATTACTTTCTACCACTGGTAATCTCCTAATCTGCCCCTCCGACATTATCTGAGTTACATCTTTTAGGTTCATTTCCGGAGAGATGCTCTTAACTTGGGAAGTCATAACTTCTCGAATTGGAGTTGTACCCGGGTCTTTCCCATGAGCTACATTTCTAACTACAATATCCCTGTCAGTTGCGATTCCTACAAGGTTTGGCCCTTCACAGACCGGGATTGAACCTACATCATGCTTCTGCATTAGCTGGGCTGTCTCAACTACTGTTGTTTCCGGGCTGACAAAAGCTACTTTATCAGTCATTATATCCTTAATCTTCAGAGTAGATCATCCTTTCTTTTTTTCTAGTTTTCCCGTTGAAAACTAAATAATTCTCCTTCAAGGAAACTCCATCTCCCTCTTTAGTCTTTGCTTTAGAAAAGCTTAACTTGTTAATAAATTTACTTTCAAAGAAAAACCAAACTGAATGACCAGCATGCCTGTTCAACTTTTTCAAACCAACAAAAACCCTAAGACTAATCGTTTTTTATCCTTACATTTAATTTTTCTTAACGTCAATACTAGTATTAGTTAGACTTGGGAGGAGTATTAATGAAAACCTTTGCTGATTTATGTTCCCAACTGGTTCCGGATTATCGTTTTCCGCCTATACCGATCAATGGAATCACTTGTGATTCCCGAAAGGTAAAACCAGGGTATATCTTTGCCTGCCTCCCTGGTTATACTACTAGCGGTGAATATTATCTTGAGGAAGCTTTGATAAATGGAGCTTCAGTAGTTATATGTAATAATCCTATTAATACACAAGTCCCTTTTTTTGTTTTTCCTGAAATAAGAAAAGTCTATGCTCACCTTTGTTCCGCTTTTTATAACCATCCTTCAAAAAGCTTAAATATTACTGCCGTAACTGGTACCAATGGAAAAACAACCACTGTTCTTTTTTTAGAAAACATCTTTAAAAACTGGAATGCGAATACTAGCTATATAACTACCGTCTGGGTAAATACTGGTTCTTCCTTAGCCGATGGCGAAATGACCACACCACCAGCTGAAGATTTACAAAGAACTCTGGCAGATATGGTAAACAATCAAGTAACAGAATGCTTTATAGAAGCCTCTTCTCATGCCTTAGACCAAGAAAGACTCGGAGGGTGCCAAATTCAGACTGCTGTTTTTACCAACTTAACAAGAGACCACCTGGATTACCATGGTGACATGGAAAACTATTTTTATTCCAAACTTAAACTATTTAAAGCCCGAGAAGGAGTAGGAGTTATTAATGCTGATGATTATTGGTCATCTCTAATCCCCGACAAACTTCCGGGTGAATATATTAATTTTGGTTTAGGAGTGCAACATAAAGCAGCTGCAGTTCAAGGGGAAATTTTGGAACTGAATAAAAATGGTACTAGGCTTAAGATTTATTATCCCGGTGGAAATATGAATATTTCTCTCAAAATCCCAGGGATATGTAATGTTTATAATGCCTTAGCCGCAGTTACCACTGCTCTAATACGAGGTGTCCCTTCAGAGGTTATTATTCGGGCCTTAGAAAATATAAGAAACCTTCCGGGAAGATTCCAGAAAATTGAGGCCGGGCAACCTTTTGAGGTTTATGTTGATTTTGCTCATAATCCATCAGGATTAAAAGAATCCCTTTCAGCTCTTAGAGAAAAAAATGGTCGTACAATCCTGGTTTTTGGCTGTAAAGGCCAAGATCACGATCTGGAAAAAAGGAGGATGATGGGGTCCATCGCTTCCTCCTTGGCTGACTATATTATTATAACTAGTGATAATATATACGAAGATGATCCGGGTCTGATTGCTTCTGAAATTGCCTTAGGCATTGAGCTGATAATACCTAAAGTTTCATATGAAGTAATCCTTGATCGGAGAGCAGCTATCAAAAGAGCTCTCACTTTAGCCAGCCCGGTAGATACTGTAATAATTGCCGGTAAGGGGCATGAGAAAGATCAAATTATCGGCCAGGAGAAAGTACCTTTTGATGATCGGGAGATCGCTTTTGCTTTATTAAAGGAGTTATCTGGAACAAACTCGGTATTTATTAATAATCTAGGTATTAAATAGTTAATTGAGGGAATTGAATAATTACCTTAAGTACGTAACTGACCATAATATATAGTTTTCAAAATTAATCCTCTACTCCTAAAAAACAAAAGAGCAGGTAAAACCCCTGCTCATGATAATTCTTCCTCTATTACCTTTGCAATCCCTTTGGCAATTTCGGCCAAGGCCTCTTGCTCAGGGCCCTCAACCATTACACGGATTAAGGGTTCCGTCCCTGAAGCGCGAACAAAAATCCGTCCCTCATTTCCAAGTTTTTGTTGAAATTTACCAATTATCTGATTAATCCTTTCATTCTTCATCCACTCTTCTTTCCTCTTCACATGAACATTCTCTAGTAACTGCGGGAATTTCCTGATCTTTCCCTTTAACTCAGATAAAGGTTTTCTTGCCCTGATTATTGTCCCCATTAATTGTAAAGAAGTTAAAAGTCCATCTCCAGTCGTATTATATTCTAAGAAAATAATATGTCCGGATTGCTCTCCACCCAAGGCTAATCCTTTTTCTAACATCGCAGCAAGCACTCGCCTGTCACCATTCTCTGTGATTACTACATCTCCTCCGGCCTTACGAAAAGCTTCAGCTAATCCTAGATTACTATAAACAGTTACCGCAATCGATCTATTAGGAAGTGCTCCTTCCTCTAGCAATTGTAGTCCACAGATTCCCATAATAAAATCGCCATCAACTATATTTCCTTTTTCATCTACCGCGATCAGCCGGTCGCCATCTCCATCATAAGCCAAACCAAGCTGTGCACCATGCTTAATTACTTCTTCACGTAGCTGCTGTGGATTTGTGGAGCCACACTTTACATTAATCCGTGAACCATCATCCTTATTATTTAAAGGTATTACTTTTGCCCCTAATGTGGTAAATACCTTCGGAGCGATATGGTAGGTAGCTCCATATGCACAGTCAAGTACTACTGTATAACCTGCAAATCTCTCCTTGACAGTCCCAATCAAAAACCTTATATATTCCTCTTCCAAACCATCTCTTCTAATAACACGCCCAATTTTAAGACCAGTAGGGCGGGGAATCTTACTCGCCATTTTTTCTCCAAGGTAAGACTCAATTTTATCTTCAACCTCATCAGTCAGTTTATATCCATCTGCATTAAAAAACTTAATTCCATTATCCTCCACTGGATTATGAGAAGCAGAAATCATTGCTGCAGCATCTGCCTCAAGTCTTCTCGTTAAATAAGCTACACCCGGGGTAGGAATCACTCCTAATACTTCTACATTAACACCGACTGAGGTAATTCCCGCAACCAAAGCAGCTTCTAACATTTCTCCGGAAAGCCTGGTATCTCTTCCTACTAAAATCCTACCAGTCTCGGTAGAACCCCCTTTTTTTTGAACCAAGACATATGCTGCTGCCCGTCCGAGTTTAAAAGCAAGTTCTGGAGTGAGATCTAAATTGGCAATCCCCCTCACTCCGTCTGTCCCAAATAATCTTCCCAATCAAAAATCCTCCATTCCTTCTAACATCTCGAAGCTCAACGCTGGTTAGTCTCACATTTCGCCTTTTATCTATACCAAGGAAAACGCTTTCGCAAGCTTTCACGATTTTCCCTGGTGTCTATAGTACGCGAAAAGTGAGATTAGTCTCACATTTCGCCTTTCATCTATACCAAGAAAAACGCTTTCGCAAGCTTTCACGATTTTCCCTGGTGTCTATAGTACGCGAAAAG
>DAIOHK010000018.1:18834-44580 GCA_036744795.1 Bacillota bacterium
GCAAGCTTTCACGATTTTCCCTGGTGTCTATAGTACGCGAAAAGTGAGATTAGTCGTGTTGATATCCCACCTAGCCAGGTCAGAATATTGTTTCACAGCCTGAGGAACTACCTAAGTCTTATTTACATCCTTCCCCGCAACATTCAGTAAGTACCCTAACCAGTTCTCTCCCAAAATCTCTAGCTGCTTGGGGTCCGTTCCCAGTAATGACTCTTCCATCCGTTTCCACTGCCTTCCCTGTATAAACAGCTCCGGACTTCTTTAGTTCCTCTGCTCCATCTATGTAAACAGTTGCCCGTTTCCCGGATAAAAGCCCTGCCCTGGCCAGAATGACCGGTGCAATACAAATAGCCGCCAAAACCTTCCCCTTTTCTAAAAAGTCCTTGGCTAAAGCATGGACTGCAAGATCATCAAAGTATTGTTCCGAACCACCGCCACCAACAAAGACTAAACAATCAAATTCTTCCGGCTGTATCTGCGAAACAAGAAGATCAGGATTTACCTGTGCCCCCAATTTCCCAGAAACTTGATTAGTTGTAGTAGAAGCAGTAGCAACCTCAACCCCTGCTTCTTCTAAAATACGTTTAGGATGGAGGTATTCTTCATCTCTAAAATCTTTTTCTGCGATCACCAAAACCGCCCTTTTTTTCATTAAATAATCACCTCTCATTCTTATTTACCCTTTAAATTTCCGATGAAAAAGGTCACTGTATATTATCATCTTTTCCTCTTTCTTATCTTTAAATTTCACCGATAAAGTATTCAGTAAATCACCCTGCTTACCGCATTCAATTATTTTCCCGTCCACTGCCAACGAAATTTTTCCCCGTTCTTCAGAAATAATTACTACCACAGCATCAGATTGTTCACTTAAACCGATTCCTGCCCGGTGCCTAGTTCCATATTCCGGAGGAAGATCTGTTTGAGTGGTAAGAGGTAAAATACAGCTGGCAGCAATTATTCGTTTTCCTCTAATCACGACCGCACCATCATGTAAAGGAGTATCTTTATAGAAGAGCTGTTTCAGTAATATTCCCGATACTTCAGCATCAAGCAAATACCCTGATTCAGCGATCTCCCTAAGTGGAATATCACGTTCTAGGATAATTAATGCACCACAATGTTCTTTAGCCATCTCCTCAGCAGCTTCTGCGATGATTTTTAGTGTTTCATATGTTTCACTGTTAGAAATGGAGAAAAAGCGCGCTAAAAAATCATTCTTCCCTAAATGTTCCAGCCCTCTTCTCAATTCTGTGTGAAATAAAACCGGTAGAGCAATAACCACAACTCCCAGAAGGTACTGGAGAAGTCCTCCAAACATCACTAGCTTTAATCTTTGGATAATCATTGAGACAACAAAAACAATACCTAGACCTTTTAATAAAGGTATTGCTTTTGTTCCCTTTAATAATATGAAGATTCGATAAAAAAGGAAAGTGGTAAGCAGAATATCCAAAATCAAAATAGGAATTTCCTGTGCATAAACCTTGTGAAAATCAATAGTAAGCATTGCCCCACTTCCTCCCTGTTCTTATTCCAAAATAAAGATCGCCTGTTTTAAACGTTGAATTACTCTTGGCTTGCCAATGGTCGCCAGAGTCTCAAAAAGACCGGGCGTGGCAGACTCACCCGTAACTGCTATCCGCACCGGCATAAAAACCCGGCCCGGTTTCTGCCCTAGTGAACTTGCTAATCCCCTAAGCGTCTTTTCAAGTGTTTCTTCGTTAAAATCATCTACCTTCTTTAATTTTGCTAAAACTTCCTTTAAAATAACAGCCGTCTCCTCTTGGGTTACTTTTTTGGGAATAAGCATTTCCTTAGCAGGTGGATCAATCTCTTCTTTGAAAAAATACGAAACTGCTTTGGTAATATCGGTTAATAATTTAATCCTCTCCTGTACTAAAGGGATAATCCTGATCAGATAATCAAATTGTTGAGAAGGACAGGGATCCGGAATCAACCCTTCCTTCTGTAAAAAAGGAAGACATCGTTTAGCCAGTTCTTCAGCAGGCAGTTTTCTGATATAGACTCCATTGTACCAATCAAGTTTATCCAAAGAGAAACTTAATGGGGAAGTACTGATACGTTCTACAGAAAAAGCCTCCCTTGCTTCCTCCAGAGTAAATAATTCCCGATCCTCTGCTGGATGCCATCCTAAAAGCAAGAGAAAATTATTTAAGGCCTCCGGAAGATAACCTTTTTCTCTATATTCCCGAACACCGGTTGCACCATGTCTTTTACTAAGTTTCCCCTTTCCATCCGGAGAAAGAAAGATGGGTAAATGAATAAAAGCCGGCGGTTCCCAGCCAAAAGCCTCATAAAGCAGAAAATGGCGAGGAGTACTAACAATCCATTCTTCCCCTCTTATTACATGGGATATCCTCATCAAATGATCATCGACCACACTAGCAAGGTGGTAAGTAGGATAACCATCAGACTTTAAGAGCACAAAGTCATCAAGGGTCTCATGGTCAAAAACCATTTTCCCCCGGAGTTCATCTTTAACTTCTGTTTTGCCCTGTAATGGTACCTTAAAACGGATAACATACTTCAATCCTTGAGCTTTATAATCCTGTACTTGATCCGGGGTTAAATCACGGCAATGCCGATCATAGCCAGAAGGTTGATTATTTCGTTCCTGATTTTGCCGCATCTCTTCCAAGCGTTCCGGTGTACAGAAACAATAATATGCTTTACCCTCACTAACCAGCTTTTCTGAATATTCCTTATAAATACCTAATCTTTCTGATTGAAAATAGGGACCAACCTCTCCTCCAGCTTTAGGACCTTCGTCCCAATCTAAACCCATCCAGCGTAAGTTATTTTTTATGTCTTCCACTGCATCAGGTACAAACCTGTTTCGATCAGTATCCTCAATCCTAAGAATAAAAGTTCCACCGGCTTTTCTGGCTAATAGCCAATCGTACAAGGCAGTTCTGGCCCCGCCAATATGCAAGTATCCGGTAGGACTTGGTGCAAATCTGACTCTTACTTCTTTATTATTCAAACAAAAACACCTCTCGTTTGGTACATTCAATTTATTTTTCTTCTTTTCTCCTCAAAATCCTGCAGTTTACGGTAAAAATAAAATGGCCTCTGGCCATTCTGTCTTAATAATTAACTTAAACTTATTCAATGGGGACTAAACCCAAACTAATCTTTAATGCAACATCCACTTTCACCATAATCTCTTCGTTTAATTCACCAATTTTTTCATTAAGCCTTCTTTTATCAACGGTCCTTAGCTGTTCGCAAAGGATTACTGAATCCCGATCTAGACGGCTATAATCCTTTTTTATCTCCACATGTGTTGGGAGTTTAGCACGTTTAATTTTCGAAGTAATTGCTGCCACAATCGTAGTTGGGCTATATGTGTTTCCTATATCATTCTGTAAAATAAGTACCGGCCGGAGACCTCCCTGTTCCGAACCGACTACCGGATTTAAATTAGCAAAAAACAGATCTCCCCGTTTTACTATCAACTATTCTCCCCCACAACCAGTGTATCCAAATAACGATCAATCTCCTCCATTTCATTGGAAATGCCTTCTTCAGAAAGTTCTAAATTTATTAGACCCATTTTCTGATAACCTAAAGCCATCTCCTTCATCTTCTCCCTCTTTTCCGCTAACTTTTTTTCATCTAATAGATGCTGCATTGCCGCTCTAATAAATGCACTTCGACTACTGTACTCTTTACCAGCTACTTGATCTACAGCTTCTAGTAGACTTTCGGGAAGAAGAACTACCACCCGACGGTTGAGCATAGATTACACCCCCAGGTCAGTCCTAATATTATTATATACTTTTGAATAATTTTCAGTCAAATAAAAAACGTCTTCTCTAACCATCCAAAAGACTTTACTGGGATCGGTGCAGCTAATAAAGTACAAATGTTATTTTAATGTTTGGGGAAATTGCAAAATTACCTCAAGCACAATATGCCCACAATAAAGCGCTTAACTGTAATTCGAGGGAATTGTCTAGTTTCCAAAAACACACCTGTAATCAAATTATATTCTTAGACCTTAGACAATTCCTTGTGGGAATATCAATAATATTGTAGCTAAGTCTGGAATTAGCCATTATGCAATTCCCAAATTTATTAGTAAGATTAAAGAGACAGAAATACCGAAAAGATCCTTTTATTGATGTTTCGAGGAAAAACTATCGATTCCTGCCATCTTTAAACAGGAATCCGTTGGAAAATGTCCTGCTCACCGGAATATTCATGAATGCCTTCAACAATTAAATATAAATATCCACTCCGAAAACCGATCCCAACAGAAGTTTCTAAAAATTCATTATGTATACCTATAGTTGAGCCAAATTTGATGGTAGCATTCTCTAAAGGGAATTTTGCACCCTTAATATTTACGCCTTCTGCAACTTCAAAAAGGGGAAGCAGAGAAAAATGCCCTCCGGCAAAAGGAGATAGTATAACCTGCTCTTCAGAAGATAAAAGGATTACCATCTCTTCTTTCCCGATCATTGTAACATCAAAACCACTTATTTTAGCCCGATATAATAAACTTAGGTTAGCAAGCGTATGGTCTAACCTCCCACCTAATCCACCGAAGACCCGAATATTATTTATCCCCCTGTCCATCAGCAATTTTATGCTCAGTTCAAGATCGGTCCAGTCTTTTTCTTTTTTGTAAGAGATCATCTTTGCTCCCTGGGCAGTTATAAGCTCTTTATAAGCAGGGGCAAGAGAGTCAAAATCTCCTAACAGTATCTGGGGGATGTAACACAGATCATATAGTGGTTTCCCCCCACCATCAGCAGCCACTAATAGATCATAACCAGCCTTCAGCTCATTGTTGAGCAACCGGTAGTTGACAGGTCCCCCTCCTACTATTATTCCCTTTTTTCTTGTAAGATCCATATCCAATATCACAACATCCTTTTGTAAAAAAGACACGACCGAAAGTCGTGTCTTTAAACTTAACATCTTAACGTTTGGAGAATTGGGGTGCTTTTCTAGCTTTTTTCAATCCGTATTTCCGGCGTTCTTTAACTCTTGGATCTCTTGTCAAAAACCCGGCTCTCTTAAGCGGAATCCTAAATTCCGTATCTACTTCAAGTAGAGCACGAGCAATGCCATGACGGACTGCACCTGCCTGTCCACTGATTCCTCCACCACTAACCTGAGCAATAACATCATATTTCCCAAGAGTTTCTGTCTGCTCAAACGGTTGCTGGATTAAGACCTCCAAAACCTTTCGGCCAAAATAATCGCTAGCATCTTTCTTATTGATTGTAATTTTTCCTTGGCCAGGAACCAGCCATACTTTGGCTACAGCAGATTTTCTCCTGCCTGTACCATAGTATTTAATATTGTCTCTTTTTTTTGCACTACTAGGCAAGGTTCATTACCTCCCTTCGACTCAAGCCTCGATCTCTAACGGCTCGGGTTTCTGAGCCGCATGAGGATGTTCTGATCCGCGATAAACTTTTAATTTCTTAATCATTTGTCTACCTAACCTATTATGAGGAATCATCCCGGAAACAGCCTTTGAAATTACAAATTCCGGTTTTTTCTCCATTAAGGTCTGATATGGAGTAACCTTCAATCCGCCTGGATACATCGAGTGCGAATAATACTTCTTTTGTTGTAGTTTCTTCCCGGTAAGCACAACCTGATCCGCATTGATGACAATTACATGATCACCACAATCTACATTAGGGGTAAAGTATGGTCGATGTTTACCCCGGAGAATACTCGCAACTGTAGTTGCTAATCTTCCCAAAGTTTTCCCTTTGGCATCTATAACATACCATTTTCTTTCAATCTCATTTGGTTTGGCCTGATAGGTTTTCAATCTCAAACCCTCCCTTACAACCGAGGTGTCAATAGCCACTGGGACTCGGGGCTCGTGAGTCACAGGGAATAATATACCTCATTTATCAACTCATCAATTATACCAAACTTTATAAGGACAGGTCAAGAGTGATCGCAAAGAATCCGGCAATTTCATACAAAGGCTAACTTTCATACAGCATTAAATTTAATAAAGGCTTGCTTACATACTAACGACCAGAAACTACTGCTTATGCTGAATTCAAACATACATAGAACGCCTAAACCATACTCCCAATTTTGATTAAAAGTACTGCTTACCAATTTTCATCTAACCCTTTACTTAAATCCGGCGCTTACCCCAGCGCGCCGGGTGAAACTTTGCCGGATTATTTGCGCTAACTTCTTCTAATCCACTTGCGGTGTCAGAAGCAAGCAGGGCAAGGCGCGCAGGGAGGATGGAGCGCAGATTATACTTTATGTATATCGAGCACCACCCGCACCAAGCAACGCAGCAATGCGCAGCTTATCACATCGCACGCAAAGAATCCGGCAATTTCATACAAAGGCTAACTTTCATCCAAACAACAAGTCACTAGTTTTGAGTCTAATAAGTTACCCTCATCAGTGTTAACCCCTGCGGCGGTGCCGTCGGCCCTGCTTCTTCTCTCTTTCCATTGGCTAAAATCTCCCTGATTACAGTTGGCTGCATTCTACCTTCACCAATGACTAACAACGTCCCTATAATGTTTCGTACCATTTTATATAAGAAACCATTACCTTCAAAGATAAAAAGGAGTTGATTCTCCTTCTCCTCGATTTCTACCCGGTAAATAGTACGAATCGTATTAATTACCGAGGAGCCGGCGGCCATAAAGCCCTTAAAGTCATGAGTCCCTAATAAAAAGGAAGCTGCCTGCTGGATAGCTTCCACCTGAAGTTTCCGAGGAAAATGATAGGAAAAACGGCGTAGAAAAATATCTAGCCACGGTCGACAATCAACCAGATATTGATAGGTTTTGCTCTTTGCCCAATAACGGGCATGGAATTCCAGAGAAACTTCTTCTGCCTTCCATACCACTATATCCCGGGGAAGACAGGTATTAAACGCCGCGGGCCACCGTTCAGTAGGAATCTGCGAGTTAGTAACAAAATTTATGACCTGCCCTTTAGCATGAGTCCCGGCATCAGTTCTACCGGAAACAATCAGCTTTGGCACTTCACCTGTCAGTTTATATAAGGCTTTCTCCAGCTCCCCCTGGACGGTTCTTTCGCCTTGATCCTGCCGCTGAAATCCGGAAAAATCAGTTCCCTCATAGGCAATGGTAAACTTTAGATTCTTTATCTTGCCCAACCCCAAACACCTCTAACGAATAAACCGTTTTAATAACAAGCCTTGTAAGCTAGTTCCGGATAAACCCCTATTTTCATCACTTCACGTAGGTGATCGGTAACCGACATGAATTACTACCCAAATTAGAACAGATAATAAAATAATTACTAAACTCCCGGTATCGCCGTAATCCCATTTTAATTCATATAAAGAACCCCGTTCTTTTCCATGTACATACCCCCTGGCTTCCATAGCTTGAGCAACTTCAAGTGAACGTCGGAAAGAGGTTATAAACAGCGGAATTACCATTGCCAACAGTCCAGACAATCTTCTCCACCACTTACCCTCAAAAGATACTCCCCGGGCCCGCTGAGCCATGGCAATCTCTCTTGATTCTTCAATTAATAACGGAAAAAAGCCAAAAGATAAACCTAAAATCATCGCTAAATCCCCTATCGGAATCCATCGACGTAATGGATGAAAGATCAATTCAAATCCTTTTATTATTGTAAGTGGTTCGGTGGTAGCCAGTAGCCAAGAGCTAATAAGTAACAGATTAATTAATCGAAATGAGTAGATCAGGGAGCCAATTACCGCTTGTAAAATGCTCCCTCCTGTTGTAAACAGATTAGCTAGGAATGTTAAGATTAAAAGCCAGCGGAAAGAATAAACTGTCTTTCCTGCCCGTTTAAAAGAGAGCCGGGCTTGTATAAATAAGATAAAATTTAAAAAAAGAAAAAATAATTGCCAGCCAAGATAGTTTTCGTAGATTATTATCATCGCACCAAGGATTACAATCATTAGTTTGATACGCGGATCGCGTCGGTGCCAAAAAGAGTTCGTCGGGTAAAATGTTCCATAATTCAAGAAAGCCAAACCCCCTCCGACTCTTCTTTTACCAGTTTTTCCAATTCTCCCCTAGCTTTAGCCTCTTGATCTTGTCCCGGATCAACTGGTACCCCTTTTTCCTTCAGCTGAAGAAGCACCCTAAGTATTAAAGGCAATTCTAATCCCGTTTTCTTAAGTTCCCTAGTTTTTTTAACCAATGCTCCCCAAGTAGTATCCATCTGCAGTTGTCCTCGATCAAGCAATAATACTCTCCTAGTTAGAGAAAATAAAAAATCCGGATCATGAGAAGCAATCAATAGGCTAACACCGAGCTCGTTATTAATTTTTTTCAAGAGACTAATCAAATTCTGTTTTCCTGGACCATCAAGACCAATAGTAGGCTCATCTAACAGCAGAATTTGGGGTTTCATTGCCAGCACTGAAGCAAGTGCTACCCGCCTTTGCTCTCCTCCGGAGAGTAGGAAGGGAGGAACTTCCCATTTTTCTTTCGGAAGTTCTACTGCAGTAAGTGCCCATTTAGTTCGCTCTTTAACCTCAGATTGAGAGAGCCTGAGATTTTCCGGACCAAATGCTACTTCTTCCCGGACAGTTGCAGCAAAAAAGCCTCGGTGGGGTTCCTGAATTGAGAGAATAACCGATTGTAAATCACCACTTAAGCTCAACTGCCCAGAAGTGGGTTTAATTAATCCTGCCATTACCCTCAGTAATGTCGACTTACCGGAACCGGTTGGCCCCATTAAGGCTACTGTCTCCCCTTGTTTAAACAAAAAACTAATTTTATTTAAAGCTTTAAAGTGCTGATCTCCGGTACGGGAAAAAACAACTGATACATCTTTTAAATTAATTTCCATATTTCTGACACCAATTCATCTTCAGTAGTTGGGTAAGAACCAGTAAGCCCCAGCTCTCTACCTAATGTAAAAGCCGGTGGCATTGTAATCCCCCACTTACTAGCCTGTTCCGGTATTTTCAGTAGCTCATAGGGAGTCCCGATCCAAACCATTTCACCACCAGCCATAACCATTACACGATCAGCCATCATGATCTCCCCCATATTATGGGTAATCCAAATAATAGTCTGACCAGTACCTCTTAATTCCTGGAGCAACTCATGGATACGTTTTCTAGTTCCGGGATCTAACATTGTCAGTGGTTCATCAACAATCATCAACTTCGGTCGGATGGCCCAGATATCGGCCAGTGACAGTAGACGTTTTTCTCCCCCAGATAAGAGATGGGGCTGGGCTTTGCTTAAATCACTTAGATGAAAGCGAGCCAAGGCTTCATCTACCCCGGATCTAATCTCCTTAGAGGATAAAGCCTTGTTTTCTAAACCAAAAGCTACCTCAGTCTCAACCGTACTGGCCACAAATTGGTTATCAGGATGCTGAAAAACTAATCCAATTTGTTGATGAATATGTGGCAAGTTCTCTTCTACATCTGTAGCAAGGCCATCAACTAAAATTCTTCCTTTGGTAGGCATTAAAAGTCCACAGCATAAACGGGCCAAGGTTGATTTCCCCGACCCGTTAGCCCCAAGGACACCCAAGAACTCTCCTTGTTTTAAAGCTAGGTTAACCTGATAAACCCCGGACTCTTTAGAACCAGGATAGCAGTATGAAACATTATCTAAGATTAAAAACTCACTCATGACTAGATCAGTTCAATTATAGCCATTGGGCTCGCATCTCCACGCCTAGGTCCTAGTTTAACGATCCGGGTATAACCACCATCACGATCATTATATCGGGTAGCGATCTCATCAAATAGTTTCTTTAAAATTTCTTTGTTGCTAATCATCCTTGCAGCTTGGCGCCGGGCATGAAGATCTCCTTTTTTAGCCAGAGATATCAGGTTTTCAGTAACAATCCGGATTTCTATAGCTTTTACTTCTGTTGTTTCTATTTTTTCATGTTCTAATAATGCTGTCGCCAGATTACGAACAAGTGCTTTTCTGTGACCCATTGGGCGCCCTAACCGTCGTAAGTTCATGGTAATTCCCTCCTTTGCGATTTCTAGTTAAGACCGAGGCAAATTTAGATGCTTTTAAATAGTGGAACAGGTGGAAGGAATTACTCTTCAGACGTCCGGAGAGAAAGTCCCAGTTCCGTCAGTTTCCCTTCAACCTCTGCCAGTGATTTTTTGCCAAGATTCCGAACTTTCATCATATCTTCGGGGGTCTTTTTAATTAGTTCTTGAACAGTATTAATCCCCGCTCTTTTTAGACAATTATAAGATCTTACAGAAAGATCTAGTTCCTCAATGTTCATCTCCAGAATCTTGTCTTTAGTCTCTTCTTCCTTCTCCACCATAATCTCGGCTTCACTTACGGTTTCGCTTAAATTCACAAATAGCATTAAATGTTCTGAAAGAATTTTAGCAGCCAGACTCATGGCTTCAACAGGATTAATACTCCCGCTAGTCCATAATTCAAGAACTAGTCGATCATAGTCCGTAATCTGACCAACACGAGTATTTTCAACTACATAATTAACTTTTTGGACAGGAGTAAAGATAGAATCAACAGGAATAACCCCAATAATATTATCCTGATCTTTATTCCTTTCAGAAGGGACATAACCTCTTCCCCGATCTAAAGTTATCTCCATCACCAGACTTCCACCTTCACTAACAGTGGCGATGTGATGATCAGGATTTAAAATTTCAATATCACTGGAGATTTGGATATCTCTTGCCTTAACTTCCCCGGGTTCTCTGACCTCAAGGCGAGCAACTTTGGGCCCATCCCCGTTAATTTTTACCAGCAATTCTTTGAGATTCATAATAATCTCTACTGTATCCTCAACTACTCCTGGGATAGTTGAGAATTCATGCAAAACGCCCTCAATCTTTACTGAGGTAACTGCATAGCCCGGAAGCGAAGAAAGTAAAACACGGCGGAGAGAATTTCCAAGGGTTGTTCCATAACCCCTTTCCAGAGGTTCAACCACAAACCTTCCATACCGATCATTTTTAATCTCTTCAATTGACACTTTCGGCTTTTCTATTTCAATCATACAAAAACCCCCCTTCAAGCCTTAGGCAAACTAGGCTATTAATTAACGGGAGTAAAGCTCGACAATAAGGTGTTCCTGAATAGGAATGTCGATCTGTTCCCGCGAAGGTATAGAATTAACCCGGGCGGTCCAGACATTGGTATCCAATTCTAACCATTCAGGGATATTTTGGCCATTATTAGCTTCAAGAATACCTTTTATTAATAAAGAATCAGAAGCTCCTTCTTTTAACTGAATAACATCACCGGTTTTTAACTGATAAGATGGGATATTCACCTTTTTCCCATTTACACGAAAGTAACCATGCCTTACCAGCTGCCTTGCTTCCCGTCTGGAACCTGCTAGATTTAAACGATAAACTACATTATCTAACCGGGTTTCTAAAAGTTGAAGAAGAACTTCACCAGTAATTCCCCTTTTTCTTTCAGCAAGTTCGAAGTATCTTACCATTTGAGCTTCCAATATTCCATAGATCCTACGGAGTTTCTGTTTTTCTCGTAACTGTAAACCGTACTCTGAAAATTTCCTTCTTGATTTGCCATGTTGTCCGGGAGCATAGCTTCTCCGATTAAAACTACACTTGTCTGAAAGACAGCGATCTCCTTTTAGAAAAAGCTTCACACCTTCCCGGCGACACATCTTACAAACTGGTCCAGTATATCTAGCCATTTATCCGTACACCTCCTTAAGTTAAACACGGCGCCGTTTTGGAGGGCGACAGCCGTTATGTGGAATGGGAGTAACATCTTTAATCATACTTACTTCTAAGCCTGCAGCCTGCAAGGAGCGAATCGCCGCTTCCCTTCCAGCCCCCGGCCCTTTTACATAAACCTCAACCTGCTTCATACCATAGTCAATTGCAGCTTTAGCTGCAGTCTCAGCTGCAATTCCTGCTGCATATGGTGTGCTTTTACGAGAACCTTTAAAGCCCATGGCTCCGGCAGATGACCACGACAAAACATTACCATTCAGGTCTGAAATACTAACAATTGTATTGTTAAATGTAGATCTTATATGGGCGGTACCGCTCTCTACATATTTCTTTTCTCTTCTTCTAGTCCTGGTTCTTGCACCTTTTTTTGGAGCTGCCATCTCTTATACCTCCCTTTTCTTACGTCCTACAGTTTTGATGGGACCTTTTCTTGTCCGGGCATTAGTTTTGGTCCTTTGGCCACGTACCGGTAGCCCACGACGATGTCTAAGGCCTCGATAACTTCCAATCTCAATCAGTCTTTTTATATTCATGTTCTGTTCTCGTCGAAGATCACCCTCAACCTTATATTCATGATCAATAACCTCACGGATCTTGGTCGTCTCTTCTTCGGTTAAATCCCTAACCCTAATTTCAGGACTAACTCCTGCCTTTTTTAAAATTTCGCGGGATGAAGTTAACCCGATACCATAAATATAAGTTAAAGCTACCTCTAACCGCTTATCCTTTGGTAGATCCACACCTGCTATTCGAGCCAATCTTTTTCCCTCCTTTATCCTTGTTTCTGTTTATGCTTAGGATTACTACAAATTACCATGACACGGCCTTTTCGGCGAATTATTTTACATTTTTCACAAATTGGTTTAACTGACGGAGCAACTTTCATGGTGTACCTCCTCACATGTCCTGTTTTAAGGGATTACACAATTGATTATTTTTGATTTAATCCACAAAATTGAAGTAGTGCCTTTGAAAATAAGACAATTCTCTCAAATTAAGTCAAACGCTTTATTGTGGTTAGGTAATTATGCAATTCCCTCATTAAAATAAATACCCATCAAGCGTGGAAGATAATAGAAGAAGATTATTTATAACGATAGACAATCCGGCCGCGAGTTAAATCATAAGGGGATAATTCCACCATCACCCTGTCTCCTGCTAGAATCTTGATGAAATTCATCCTCATCTTACCTGAAATATGAGCTAATACTAGATGCCCATTAGCCAATTCTACACGAAACATCGCATTCGGTAATGGCTCTACAACTGTGCCATCGACTTCGATAACATCGTCTTTAGCCAATACTGATCTCTCCTTCCTCCATTCTTTCTCCCAAACGCTGGATAGCCTTGTATATCTCATCATCCGTTACTTGACCACCAGTAGATAGCTTATTTTCAATAGGTTCATCAACCTTAAGGGAGATTGAAATGTGCTTGATATTTTTTTTCTTCGGTCGTTTTACTGAACGTTTTTTACCATCTGCTACCAGCAGAATAGAATCATCTATAAAACCAACAACTAAAAATTCCTGCCCATAATCTCGACCCTGCATCGAAGTTACCTTTTGTCCAAGACGAAGCCCGATAGTTTTTTTCCTTACCATGAAACCAATCCCTCTGCTTCCCCCTCTAACTCTGATACCCGCGTCAAGACTTCCGGTTCATCTTCAGTTACCAGAACGGTATGCTCAAAATGAGCAGAGTAAGAGCCATCAGCAGTGGTTACTGTCCAACGATCCACAGGATTCACTCTAACCTTGTAGGTTCCTGCATTCACCATTGGTTCAATTGCTAAAGTCATCCCCGGTTTTAATACTGGATCATAGCCCAAACCAAAGGCAGGAACATAATTGGGAATCTGGGGGTCTTCATGCATTGACTGGCCTATACCATGACCAACAAAATCTCTAACCACAGAAAACTTGTTTTTTTGTACATGCTTTTGCACTGCCCGGGAAATATCTGATAATCGATTCCCAGCTCGTGCCTTGGCCAGTCCCTTCCATAATGCCTCTTTGGTTACCTCGATTAATCTCTGGTGCTCCGTCGCCACTTTTCCTACTCCTACAGTAACCGCAGCATCACCATAATACCCCTCATAAGCAACACCAAAATCAAGCCCAACAATATCCCCGCTCTTTAGTTTCCGTGGTCCAGGAATTCCATGAACAACCTGATCGTTGACTGATATACAAAGACAGGCCGGGAATCCTTGATAACCTTTGAATGCTGATTTAACTCCAAATTCCCGGATCGCTGTCTCCGCCAGTTCATCCAATTCTTTAGTTGAAATACCAACATCGATCGCTAACACTACTCTACTCAAAATCCTAGCTACAATCTCCCCTGCTTTACGCATCCTAGAGATTTCAAAATCTGACTTTCTGGTGATCATGAGCTCACCCGACTCTTTAAACCTTTAGCTATCTCCTGGTAGACCTCGGTAATTGTCTGTTCCCCATTGACCTGAAGTAAAAGATCGGCTTCGCTGTAATAGTTAATTAATGGTTCTGTTTGCTGAGTATAAACATCAAGCCGGTTTTTAACAGTCTCCTCACGATCATCTTCCCTTTGGTAAAGCTTTCCCTGACAGAGATCACAAATACCTTGTTTTTTTTCTTTGTTAGCTGAAACATGGTAAACAGCGCCACACTCTTGACAGATTCGGCGTCCGGAAAGTCGCGCAACCAGCACTTCAGGATCAACATCAATATTAATTACTATGGTTAAGGTTTTCCCTTTCTCCTGGAGATAGTTGTCTAAAGCTTTAGCCTGGGGAACTGTCCTAGGAAATCCATCAAGTAAAAAACCGCTGATTGTATCAGGCTGATCTAACCTTTCGCAAACTATGCCAATTACAATTTCATCCGGAACCAATTCTCCAGCTTCTATATATTTTTTAGCTTCTTCCCCTAGTGCCGTCTGGTTTTTAATTGCTTCTCTGAAAATATCCCCGGTAGAAATATGGGGAATTTTAAACTCTTCCACCAACTTCTCTGCTTGTGTCCCTTTTCCGGCACCGGGAGGGCCCAAAAGAATTAGATTCAACAAACTCACCTACTTAGAAAATAGTCCTAGTTGATTCATCTGGTCTTGATTAAATCACTTTGTGATAATTATGAAACCAGCATGAACAACCAATTAAAGCGCCTCTGGAGCTTGTCGACTCACCTGGTTTTTTATTTTCATTATTTCATGTGCGCGGGCGGTAGCCAGCATGAGCGACTACTTTAGAAACCCTTCATACTGACGCATTATCAACTGTGCCTCTACCTGCTTCATAGTATCAATTGCGACACCAACTGCAATCAATAAACTGGTTCCCCCAAACCCAATCTGCCGAATCCCGGTAAGAGGGCTTAGAATATAAGGAATCAAAGCTACAAAAGTTAGGAAGAATGCTCCTACCGTAGTAACTCTAGTTAAAACCTTATCTAAATACTCAGCTGTTGGTCTTCCAGGACGAATTCCCGGAATAAACCCTCCGTATTTCTTTAGATTATCAGCAACTTCTACCGGATTAAAACTAACAGCAGTATAAAAATAAGTGAAAAGAAAAATAAAGATCGCATATATTATCAGATATAGTACACGTCCAGGATAGAAAAACTTAGTAACAAACTTATAAAAACCACTAGTTGCCGGAAGAAAACCAGCTATTGTCATCGGAAAAGCCAAAACCGAAGAGGCAAAAATTACTGGGATAACGCTAACTTGATTTACTTTGAGCGGAAGATGTGTGGATTGCCCACCATACATCTTACGTCCAACTACCCTTTTAGCATATTGAACAGGAATCTTTCTCTCTCCTTGAGTTACAATCACAATAAAGACAACAATTGCAATGGTTAAAAGTACAAAGAGTAAAAGTCCCAAAATGCTAACGCCGCCCTCACCTACCGACCGGATGTTATTAATAGCATTGGGGACAAACCTGGCAACAATCCCGGCAAAGATTAACATTGAAACCCCATTCCCAATCCCACGTTCAGAGATAATCTCGCCTAACCAAGTAAGAAAAACCGTTCCCGCAGTCATGGTAATAATAATTGAAATCATCGACCCAACGCTTCCCGGATTAACCATTGCTTGACGAAAACTCATAGTTATTGCCCAGGCCTGAACCAGAGCAAGAACTACAGTAATATATTTGGTATACTTAGAGATAATCCTCCTTCCCTCAGCCCCTTCTTTCGATAGTTCTTGGAGGCTAGGGATGACCATCATCAAAAGTTGTAAAATAATTGATGAAGTAATATACGGATTAACCCCTAAGGCAAATAATGACATATTACTTAGAGCTCCACCGGAAAACATATCTAAAAGATTGAAGATATTATTCTCTCCAAAATTATGAGGTTTCATTCCTGGAACCACAATATAAGAACCTAAACGATAAACCGCTAATAAAAACAAGGTCCACAAAAACTTTTTCCGTAGATCGGGTATCTTAAAAGCTGTTTTTAATGAATCCCACATCTATATCACCTCGGCTTTTCCACCGGCGGCTTCAATCTTTGATCTAGCAGACTTGGTAAAAGAATGGCCTTTAACAATGAGTTTCTTTTCTAATTCACCCCGGCCCAAAACCTTTAATCCATCATTAACCTTTTTGATTAAGCCTTTTTCTATTAAAAGCTCTGGAGTAATCTCAGTTCCATCAGTAAAAGAATTGAGTTGGTCAATATTAACTTCTGCCCAAGTCTTACGAGCAAAATTCTTAAAACCTCTTTTCGGTAGACGGCGCTGTAAAGGTGTTTGCCCTCCTTCAAAGCCAGGACCTTTCCCCCCACCGGAGCGTGCCTTTTGGCCCTTATGCCCTTTTCCGGAAGTTTTTCCTAAACCAGAACCAGTACCTCGTCCGACACGTTTCCGGGTAACCTTCGATCCTACTGCTGGTCTTAAATCTTCAAGCCTCATAATGGCACCTCCTATTCTTCAGTAACTTCCACAAGATGTTCAACTTTTTTTATCATGCCCCTAATTATCTCGTTATCAGGCTGGACTACAGATTGGTTTAAACGGCGAAGACCCAGGGCGGCAATGGTAGCTTTCTGGTCTTCTGTACGACCAATCGCACTCCGTTTCCATGTAATTTTAAAATTCTTTTGTTTCTTTGGCATCATTCACCACCCCTTATCCCTGAACTTGTTCTACAGGTATTCCACGTAAACGAGCCACTTCTTCCACACGCTTTAATGATTTCAGCCCCTCAACCGTGGCATTAACAACATTCAAAGGGTTAGAAGAGCCAATAGATTTCGTAAGGATATCACGGACTCCGGCCAATTCCAAAACAGCACGAACTGGGCCTCCTGCAATAACTCCGGTACCAGGTCCGGCAGGTTTTAGCACGACTCGGCCAGCTCCAAATCGTCCCACAATTGGATGAGGAATCGTTGTGTCAACCAGTGGAACTTCAAAAAGTTTCTTTTTGGCATCCTCAACGCCCTTACGGATTGCTTCTGGGACTTCTCCTGCTTTCCCAAGGCCAACCCCTACATGTCCCTGACTATCTCCAACTACTACTAAAGCGCTGAAATTAAAACGGCGGCCGCCTTTAACTACCTTGGCTACACGATTAATAAAAACGACTCGCTCCGTAAGTTCCATTTCGTTAGGATTTATCCGCTTCATCGTATCCCTCCTTTACTTAAAACTCTAACCCATTCTCACGAGCTGCTTCTGCCAAAGCTGCGACCCTACCATGATAAAAATGGCCTCCACGATCAAAAACCACTTGTTTAATACCTTTGGCTTGAGCTCTTTGAGCAATGACTTTACCAACAATTTTAGCACTTTCAATATTCCCTCCAGATCCTTTGATCTCCTTTTTGACTTCAGGATCAAGAGTAGAAGCGGAAAGAATGGTTTTCCCTTGTACATCATCTATAATTTGCACATAAATATGGTGCAGACTTTTAAAAACCGATAACCTCGGACGTTCAGTTGTACCGGACAACTCTTTCCGCAGCCGGACATGACGTCTGATTCGAGCTTCTCTACGATTGGGTCTGTTAAACACCAAATCCCACTCCTTTCTGCGGATTACTTCCCGACTTTACCAGCTTTACCAGCTTTTCTACGAATAACTTCATTTTCATATTTAATTCCTTTACCTTTATAAGGTTCTGGTTCACGTACACTTCGTATTGTGGCGGCTATCTGTCCAACTTGCTGCTTATCGATCCCTTTAACCACAATTTTATTAGGGGTTGGCACCTCAAACTCAATACCGGGAAGTTGTTCAAATTCTACTGGATGAGAATAGCCTACAGTGAGAACAAGTTTATTACCTTGTTTGGCAGCTCTATATCCTACACCACTTATATCTAAGGCTTTAGAGAAACCTTTAGTAACCCCTTCGATCATATTAGCAATTAGTGTCCTGGTCAACCCATGCAAAGATCGATAATATTTCTCATTATTTAATCTCTCGACTGTAAGTGTAGCATCTTCCCGTACTAGTTTCATGCCATCCGCGAGTTTCTGCACTAATTCTCCTTTTGGTCCTTTTACCCGGATGGTATTCCCATCAATTTTAATATCCACTCCGGAAGGGACTTCAATAGGCTTTAGGCCAATTCTTGACATCTTTACACCCCCATTCACAACACCTAGTATAATAAACCCTGATAATGCCCTTTACTCAGTATTCACCGTAACCAATTGATTACCAAATATAACAGAGAACTTCTCCACCGATACCCATTTGGCGAGCAGTTTTGTCAGTCATAATTCCTTTAGACGTCGATATAACAGCAATACCTAATCCCCCAAGAACTCTGGGAATCTGATCCTTTTCAGCATAAACTCGCAGACCTGGCTTGCTAATTCTTTTAAGTCCAGTGATAATCCGTTCTTTGCCATTATATTTTAACTGAAGACGGATCCTTCCTTGCATTTTATCTTCAATAACCTCGTAGTCCTGGATATATCCTTCTTCTTTCAAGAGTTTGGCCAACTCTTTCTTCATATTTGAGGCCGGGACCTCTACGGTCTTCGCCCGAACTATATTGGCATTGCGAATCCTGGTTAAGAAATCCGCAATTGGATCAGTCACAACCATGTTGTCAACCTCCTTCCTCACCAGCTGGCTTTAACAACACCAGGTATTTCGCCCCGGTGGGCCAATTTTCGGAAACAAATACGACAAAGTTGAAATTTTCTCATATAGGCACGGGGACGACCACAAACTTTACAACGGTTGTACGCCCGTACTGGGTATTTTGGTTTCCGATTTGCTCTAATCACCTGTGATTTTTTAGCCACTTTTTAACCTCCTTTAATTAGGATGCCCTAAAAGGCATTCCTAGGAGTTTTAATAACTCAAACGCTTCTTCATCACTATTGGCAGTGGTAACAATTACCACATCCATCCCTCGAACTTTATCCACATTATCATAATTAATCTCAGGAAAGATTAATTGTTCCCGGAGACCTAGGCTATAATTTCCACGTCCATCAAAAGACTTGGGAGAAACGCCTCGAAAGTCGCGAATTCGGGGTAAAGCAATATTCATTAGTTTATCAAGAAACTCATACATTCTTTCCCCACGCAATGTTACCTTACATCCAACAGGCATGCCCTCTCTTACCTTAAAGGCAGCAATAGATTTCTTAGCTTTCGTAATAACCGGCTTCTGACCGGAAATTGCAGTAAGATCCTTAACAGCCGCATCAATGAGTTTTGCATCCTGAGTTGCTTCGCCAACTCCCATGTTAATTATTACCTTTTCCAGCCTAGGTATTTGCATCACATTTTTATACCCAAAACGGTCTTTTAAACCTGGTATAACTTCATCATTATATTTTTCCCGTAAGCGAGACATAGTCCGCACCTCCTCTCGAAACTCAGAAAATAGATTTAAAATGATCTCAGATCTTAGTTTCTGGATCAGTATTAATCAAAGTTATGACCACATTTCTTACAAATCCTTGCCACGGAACCATTAGGTAAGCGATCCCGCTTAATGCGAGCGGGTTGGCCACAACCGGTACAGACTAACATTACCTTTGCATTAGGAAGGGGCATGGCTTTATCAATAACTCCGCCTTGAGGATTATCCTTAGTAGGCCTGGCATGTTTTTTTACCAGGTTTACTCCTTCGACAATTACCGTGCCTTTGCTTCTATAAACTCTCTGAATTTTTCCCCTTTTACCTTTATCTTTTCCAGAGAGAACCACGACTTCGTCTCCTTTGCGAAGGAAAGTCTTAAGGCCCACGACTATACCTCCCCTCTTATCTAATTATATACATCATTTTTATAAAACTTCAGGAGCCAGTGAAACAATCTTCATAAAATTCTTTTCCCTTAATTCCCTGGCTACAGGACCAAAAATACGAGTTCCAGTTGGATTCATTTGATCATTAATTATAACTGCAGCATTATCATCAAAACGAATATAAGAGCCATCCGGCCTTCTGGTTTCCTTCTTAGTTCTAACCACTACAGCTTTAACTATATCGCCCTTCTTCACCCCGGCAATACCCGCACCTTTTCGGGCTGCGGAAGGGGGGAGTGCATCCTTAACAACCGCGACAATTAGATCTCCTAACCCAGCGTAACGTTTCCTGGAAGAGCCGAGCACACGAATGCACATAAGCTGCTTTGCCCCGGAGTTATCCGCCACGTTAAGATAAGTCTCCACTTGTATCACAACTGTATCCCCCTTTCTATCAACTATATCAGAGAGGTTATAGTACGTTTTCCAAAATAGACATCATTATTCAGCTTTTTCAATTACAGAAACAACCCGCCAGCGTTTATCTTTACTTAACGGTCTGGTTTCCATGATTCTAACTTTATCTCCCACACGGCATTCATTATTCATGTCGTGGGCTTTAAACTTAGCAGTACGTTTAATCGTCCTTTTATACAGAGGATGCCGTTCCAATCTCTCGACCGCAACAACCACAGTTTTATCCATCTTGTCGCTAATGACCCGGCCTACTCTGGTTTTTCTGCTGAAACGCTCAGACATTTCTTTTTTCAACCTCCTTTTTCAGTTATGCCCTAATATTTAATTCACGCTCACAAATAATCGTTTTGACTCTGGCAATGTCCTTACGGACAGCCCTAACCCGTGCCGGATTATCTAATTGTCCGGTGGCCAACTGAAAACGTAGATTGAAAAGTTCGGTCTTGAGGTCTGCGAGTTTCTCCTGTAATTCTTCGGCAGTCAATTCTCTAATTTCATCAGCTTTCATTCTGACTCACCACCCGCTTCCCCACGTTTTAGAAACTTTGTTTTAACCGGTAATTTACTCCCTGCTAAACGAAGAGCTTCTTTGGCTATTTCTTCTTCTACACCAGTAATTTCAAACATTATCCTTCCGGGTTTCACTTTAGCAATCCAACGCTCGGGAGCACCTTTACCACTACCCATACGGGTTTCAGCCGGTTTGGCAGTAAACGGTTGGTCCGGAAATATCTTAATCCAAACCTTACCGCCCCTTTTCATATACCTGGTCAATGCAATACGGGCAGCCTCAATCTGTACATTAGTAATCATACCTGGTTCCACTGCTTGCAGGCCATAATCACCAAGGGTTAGCTGGGAACCACGGTATGCCATTCCCTTCATCCGTCCGCGCATGACTTTTCGATGTTTAACTCTCTTCGGAACCAGCATGCTTACTCTCCCCCCTCACCCTTAGCTACCTTTTTCTCAGGTAAAATTTCGCCTTTATTAATCCAGACCTTAACACCGATCTTCCCATAAGTGGTATTAGCTTCAGCAAATCCATAATCAATATCCGCACGCAAGGTATGCAAAGGCACTTTACCTTCGCTATAGCCTTCAGTCCGAGCAATCTCTGCTCCCATTAATCGTCCGCTGCATATCACCTTAACCCCCAGAGCTCCCAATCTCATACTCCGGGTAATTGCCTGTTTCATCGCGCGACGGTAGGAAATCCGGCGTTCCAATTGAAAGGCGATATTCTCAGCTACTAATTGGGCATTGAGATCCGGAACTTTGACTTCGGCAATATTTAGAGAGACTTGTTTATCTGTCATACCCTCTAAGCTTTTCCGGAGTTTTTCCACTTCTGTTCCTCCACGGCCAATAACCATACCGGGCCTAGCCGTGTGAATCGTAACTTTTATCCGGTTAGCAGCCCTTTCAATCTCAATCCGGGCCACCCCTGAATTAAAAAGTTGTTTCTTAATAAATTGACGAATCTCCAAATCTTCGTGTAGGAGGGTAGCATAGTCTTTTTCCGCAAACCAACGACTTTCCCAGTCCCGAATAACACCAACCCGGAATCCTATTGGATTAATTTTTTGCCCCATTTTCTCATCCCTCCTTCTCGTTGATGATAATGGTAATATGGCTTGTTTTCTTCCGGATGGCGGCAGCACGACCTTGAGCACGGGGACGGATCCGCTTTAAAGTAGGACCCTCATCCACATAGGCTTGTGCTACCACTAATCCAGCTCGGTTCATACCATGATTATTCTCTGCATTTGCTACAGCAGACTCTAACACTTTTAACAAAACCGCTGCCGCAGCTCTTGGTGTAAAACGAAGAATCGTCATTGCTTCTTCAACTTGTTTACCCCTAATTTCATCTGCCACCTGCCGCACTTTGCGCGGGGCAATTCTAATATGACGTGCTACTGCTTTGGCTTCCATATTGACTCGCCTCCCCTCATTGTTAGGACGAATCCTCAAATTCATCTTTCTTGCCATTAAAATTAAATTTATCAACCAAAAGCGGTATGGGAGTTAATTATTAATTTAACTACTTCAAACCCGTGGTTCTTTCCGTTCGACTAGCACCACTACTGTGACTTCTGAAAGTACGAGTAGGTGCAAATTCACCTAATTTATGACCAACCATATCCTCAGTTATATAGATTGGCACATGTCTGCGACCATCATGAACAGCCAAGGTGTGTCCGACCATTTCCGGAAAGATTGTAGAACTACGGGACCATGTCTTAATAACCTTTTTCTCTCCGCTTTTGTTCATCACTTCAATCTTTTTCATTAGACTTTCTTGAACATACGGTCCTTTTTTTAAAGAACGTGACATTTCCCTTCCTCCCTTCCGGCACTAAGCCCTACGTTTAATAATTAGCCGTTCGGACGGTTTCCTTTTTCTAGTAGGCTGGCCAATGGCGGGTTTACCCCAAGGAGTAACCGGAGCACGACCGATTGATGATCTTCCTTCACCACCACCATGAGGATGATCGGCCGGGTTCATCGCCACACCACGAACTGACGGGCGTTTGCCCAACCAACGTGAACGACCTGCCTTCCCTATGGTAATATTCTCATGTTCGATATTACCTACCTGTCCGATCGTAGCCATACACTCAAGCCTGATCAGCCTAACTTCGCCCGAAGGCAAACGGACATGTGCATATTCCCCTTCTTTAGCAACCAGTTGAGCACTGGCTCCGGCACTTTTTGCTAATTGACCACCGATGTTTTTTACCAGTTCAATATTATGAATTACAGTACCTACTGGAATATTAGCCAGTGGTAAAGCATTTCCCGCCTTAATATCAGCATCCGGCCCGGAAACTACTGTATCTCCAACTTCTAAACCTTGCGGGGCTAGAATATACCGTTTTTCTCCATCAGCGAAAAACAGTAAAGCAATGCGAGCAGTTCTATTCGGATCATACTCAATAGCCGCTACTTTCGCGGGAATATCAAACTTATCTCTTTTAAAGTCAATACGGCGGTACATTCTCTTATGGCCGCCTCCACGATGACGAACAGTAATTCTGCCGGCAAAATTCCGGCCACCAGTCTTTTTTAATGGTTCTAATAAAGACTTTTCCGGTGTTGTCTTTGTAATCTCTTTAAAGGAGGATACAGTTACAAAACGTCGGCCAGGTGATGTTGGTTTATATTTTTTAATAGTCACTACCTAAACCTCCTTTACTATAAAATAATAAATTATACACCCTCAAAAAATTCAATTCTGCTTCCCGGTTCTAAGGTCACAACCGCTTTTTTCCAACTGGGTCGTCTACCTTCAAACCTACCCATCCTCTTCATCTTACCAAGTACTCTCATGGTATTAACATCCGTGACTTTAACATCAAAAATTTCTTCAATCGCCTTTTTTATTTGAATTTTATTCGCCCGGTGATCAACCATAAAACAATATTTATTAAGCTCCATCATTCTGGTAGTTTCTTCTGTAATGACTGGCTTTTTAATAATATCACGCGATTCCATCATGCCAACGCCTCCTCAATCCTTCCCACCGCATCCTTAGTTACTAAGAGGTGGTCATGGGATAAAATATCGTAGACATTCAGGCCGTCGGATTTTAATGTTGAAACCCCAACCAGATTTCTGGTAGATTTAATGACATTTTCATCATTTTCTGCTAAGACAATCAATGTCTTGACTTTATTAATTTTCAAATTAGATAAAACCCCGATAGCTGCCTTGGTTTTTGGTTCCTCAAACTTTAATTCATCAAGAACAACCATCTTCCCAGCCTGTAATTTGGAAGAAAGAGCCGACCTCAAAGCTTGACGCCAGGCCTTCTTAGGCATCTTAAAACCATAAGCACGCGGTAATGGTGGAAATGCTACACCACCACCAGTCCAGATTGGTGAACGTCTGCTACCATGGCGGGCACGTCCGGTTCCTTTCTGCCTCCAAGGCTTGATTCCACCACCACGAACCTCACTCCTGGTTTTTGCTTTGGCAGTTCCTAAACGTCTGGAAGCCAACTGCATCACCACGGCCTGGTGAAGGAGGGGTCTATTTATCTTCGCATTAAAGACCAAATCAGACAGGTTGATATCCCCTACCTGCTTTCCGTCTGTATTATACACGGGCAATGTGGGCATTCTAATCCTCCTCTCCTTCCAGTAAATCAAACAACATTAGCTGCTTGCTTTTACACTTTCTTTGATTAATAAGAGTGCACCATTTCTTCCTGGAATTGCTCCCTTAATCAGAAGAAGGTTTTTCTCTTTATTACTCTTTACAACCTCTAAGCCCTGAATGGTTACTCTATTCCCACCTTTTCGACCGGGAAGACGATGTCCTTTAAATACCCTGGCCGCATCCACAGCTCCTAAAGAACCTGGATGCCGGTGATGATTAGAACCATGAGCCATTGGTCCACGGGCAAAATTATATCTTTTAATTACTCCGGCGAATCCTTTTCCTTTAGCTGTACCAACTACATCAACAACTTCGCCTTCTTTAAACAAATCTGCCGTCAGAACCTGACCCACCTGGTATTTTTCATTTTCTTCCGGAGCTAACCTAATCTCTTTTAAATAGCGTAAAGTATTGACTCCTGCTTTACTAAAATGTCCCTTCATCGGCTTATTTGTATGCTTTGCTTTCTTCTCATCAAAACCTAATTGAATTGCCGAATATCCCTCTTTATCATCTGTCTTTTTTTGCACAACTACACATGGCCCGGCTTCTACAACAGTAACGGGAATCAATTGGCCTGTGGAATTAAATATCTGAGTCATCCCAATCTTTTTCCCGAGAATTCCTTTTGCCAACCGAGTCACCTCCTAACCTTAACAAGAAAATTTCATGACTTTTAATCTGTTTATAACTTAATCTCAATGTCAACCCCGGCGGGTAAATCTAATCTCATCAAGGCATCTACAGTTTTTGAGCTGGGTTCCAGAATATCAATTAAACGTTTATGAGTTCTCATCTCAAACTGTTCTCGGGAATCCTTGTATTTATGAACAGAGCGCAATACCGTAAAAATACTCTTTTCGGTAGGTAGGGGAATCGGTCCCGAAACAACCGCCCCAGTCCTTTTCGCTGTGTCTACTATTTTCTCCGCCGATTGATCTAATATCCTATGGTCAAAGGCTTTTAAACGAATCCTAATCTTCTGATTAGCCACTATCGTCCCTCCCTTATGCTGGAGACTTTCCGGTTAATTACCGGGTTATTTATTGGTAATCAAATCGGGCGGCGTGCAGCGTATAAACTGCACGCCATAAATCAAACTATTCAAGTATTTTAGTAACAACTCCGGCACCGACTGTTCTTCCACCTTCACGAATGG
>DAIOHK010000019.1:0-37126 GCA_036744795.1 Bacillota bacterium
ATTGACGTGAGTCATCTATTTTTTTAGATCTGGGCAATTAATTATACAATGAACCTAAATTATTTTCTTTGCCTTATAATCCTCCAGAAGAAATGGTCTGAACCATCTGATCTACCATCTGCTCCAAGATATCCGGTAAGCCGGAGATACCTACTTTCATAAAACCCTGAATCAGTAAAGAAGTAGCCTCCTCTTCATTTAAGCCCCTGGCCATTAAATACTCAACTGCTTCCCTACTAATAGGGCCAACCGCTGCTTCATGATTTAAATCAGCCAGCGGAGCACCTTTAACCTCCAGTTCCGGTATTGCCTGCATTGTTGATTCAGGAGATAAAAGCATCCCTTTACATTCAAGCCTAGCTTGAGCAGTATCATTTCTAGCTAATAATTTCCCGCGCATTATAATCTGCGATCTGTCTCCAGCTGCCGCTCTACTAATCGCCTCGCCTCTGGTATTCTCCCCGACTAGCTCAATCACTGAACCCAAATCCAGATTAGCATTACTACGCCCATAAATAATACTGTTAAATCTGCATTTTGCCCCTTTTCCCCGGAGAACAGCCCGCGGATTTGATTGTATTGATTTAACCGGTTTTAATAGCAAATAGTTATTGATAAAAGTAGCATCCTCTTCAACAATTGCCCCGGTTCGTGGGCGAATATAAAAATTTTCTGCCCAATTATGGATCATTGTGAAAGAAAGATAAGCCCCTTTTTTTATAAAAAACTCCGAAACTCCCAGGTGTATTCCTTCATCAACCTTTGGAACAGTAGTACATCCACTTATAACCTCAGCCCATGAACCTTCCTCAGCAATAATAATATTATGTACTCTTTGACTCCCCTGGTTCTCGGACATTAATAAGCAAGACTGGATTGGCTGGTTGATCCTTGCACCAGGCAGAATACGGATAAAGTAACCTCCCTTTTGGTATAACTCAGTATAAGCCGTATACTTATCAGCATCAACTGCCACTGCACTCCACCAATAGTCCCATAACCAATCATACTTTTCTAAAGCCTCTTCAATGGCCATAATCTCTACCTGGCCATTATAGAGTCGATTAACCTTTTCATAGAGCACTTGATCATTTTTCTGAAAATATGATCCAGATCTATTCTTCTCTTCCAAATCAAACCCTGACATTAAGGCCGCTTCCCGTAGACGTTTATCCAAATCTGCCTGATTGGTCTCACTATTTTCATTATGTATAAAGCGAGAGGGATCAAAATCATCTCCATAAACAGCCTGCTTTTGTAAGGCTTTTTTCGCCCGCTCCTTTAAATCCTTTTCTGAACTACGCATTCCAAACACCCCTCAAAACCATGTTTGCTAATCTCTTCAAAAAGGTCTCTAGGATTCCCCTCACAAACTAACCGACCTTTAATCAAGATATAACCCTTGTCGGCATTAATATAATTAAGAATATGTCCTGTATGGGTAATAATAAGCCCAGAATGCTCCCGCTCCTTAATCTTCTCCGCCTTCAATAAAAACTTAAGCACCTTACCAATCAGTACAATATTCTCCAAATCTACTCCGGATTCTGGTTCATCAACCAACAGCAATTGAGGACGCTGAATCATCAGCTGAAATAACTCAGCCCTTTTTGATTCTCCACCAGAAAACATTACATTCAATCCACGATTTAGCAGATACTCGCAGTTTAACTCTTTAGCAACTTCCTCCCACTCATTCCCAAATTTTACCGCCAAAATTTCGGCCAACCCCTGTAAAGTTACTTCCGGTAAAACCGGTGGCTTTTGCATGGCTATCCCCATGCCTAACCTAGCACGTTCATCAACAGATAAATCTGTTACATCTTCTCCCTTAAAAATAATTTTTCCCTCAACCACCTTAGTCTCACCTAACCCCATAATCGCACGTAATAAGGTACTTTTCCCTGAACCATTGGGTCCCAGTAATAAGTGGGTTTGTCCCGGTGGGATCTTTAATGAAATATCCTCCAGAATAATCTGATTACCTGCTTGTACTGTTAAATGTTCTACTTGGAGCATCCTCTCACATCCCTTCCTCTAATCTAATCTTACCATTTATACACTTATTCTTTTATGAACATTTCTTTTCATTTCTTACTTGTTCGTCTTTTTTCCATACGCTCTCTAATCTCTTGTTCATACCCTTCTGTACTGGGATGATAATATCTCCTACCTCGCAATTCCGCCGGAAGGTACTCCTGTTCTACCCAATGTCCGGGGAAATCATGAGGGTATAGGTACCCTTCTCCATACCCCATCTTTTTTGAACCGGAATGAGAGGCATCCCGCAGATGCATTGGGACACTCCCCTGTCCAATCTTATCCAAATCTTTCATTGCTTCATTAATTGCCTGACAAGAAGCATTAGACTTTGGTGCTGTTGCTAAATAAATTACTGCCTGAGCCATAGGAATCCGTGCCTCTGGTAAACCAACCATTTCAAGTGCTTGAGCAGCAGCTACTGCTATTAATAAGGCTTGAGGATCAGCATTTCCAATATCTTCAGCCGCATGGACAATCATTCTTCGTGCAATAAATTTTGGATCTTCCCCCGCTTTCAACATCTTTGCCATATAAAAAAGAGCGGCATCAGGATCTGAACCTCTTATTGATTTAATAAAAGCAGAGATCGTATCATAATGATTCTCACCAGTTTTATCATAACGGATCACTCTTTGCTGGACGGAATCTTCAATAATATCTGTAGTTATGTAACGCTCCCCTTTAGCATTAGGCTCAGTAGTTAATACTGCCAGTTCCAAACCATTCAAGGCCGCCCGGGCATCCCCCTCGGCCACCCCGATTAAATGTTCCTTAGCTTCTGTAGTCAAAACCGCATTGTAGTCTCCAAGACCTTTCTCCCGATCCTCTAGTGCTCGTTCTATTATTCTCCCCATTTCATCTTCTTTTAAGAGTGACAACCGGAAAACTCGCGACCGGGATAATAATGGAGCATTTACTTCGTAATACGGATTTTCAGTCGTTGCACCGATTAAAATAATCGTACCTGCTTCCACTGCCGGTAATAATGCATCCTGTTGTCCTTTATTAAACCGGTGGATCTCATCGATAAATACTACCGTCTTCCGATGATAAAAAGAATATCTCTCTTTTGCCTCCTGGATCACTTTTCGTACTTCAGCTACTCCTGAAGAAACCGCATTCAAAATCTCAAAATGTGCTTCCGTATACTTGGCAATTAAAAAAGCTAGGGTTGTCTTACCAGTTCCCGGAGGTCCAAACAAGATCATTGAACTTAAACGATCCGCTTCAATCGACCGTCGCAAAAGCCGACCCGGTCCAATAATCTCCTCCTGGCCAACAAACTCATCAAGAGTCTCCGGACGCATCCTCGTCGCTAATGGCGCTTCTTTTTTTCGTTTGTTCTCGCCTGCAGAACTAAAAAGATCCATTTTTTCATCCCTCCCGAATTACCGTCATCTTTGCCACTTCATGCTAATAGAGTAATAAATTGAATATTGGCTAATCCAAGTCCTACTAAGAATTGTTTAATCTCTATATTTTAGGTTTAACCACGATATTTTCAATTTGTCTTGGAAATTAGACAATCCCCTTGAATTTAAGTCAATCGCTTAATTGTCCTTAATTGGATGCTAAATAATTATCCAATTCCCTTGGCTATATACAAATAATATAAAGTAAGAGATTAATCTAAAGAATTATCTCATAAGAGAATGAATTTCTCAACCCCTACCCAGTTTACCATAAAAAAAAGACCCCTTATGGGATCTTTTTTTTATGGTTTTATTATCTTGTTTCCGCCCAATTAATTTCTCCTGTAGGAGAGACCCAAACCCTTCTTGCTGGCACCCCAAAGTTTCCCCGAAAATCAAAACGCCAGCGATCAAAATTAAAAGTAGCCACTTCTAAAGGGCCGATCTCTAACCCGCTCTGTGAAGCCCATTGCTGAACAGTATTTAGAACTTCGGAAATTAAACGTGATTGCCCATTATACAAAACTACATCTGAAGCTTCAAATTCTCCATAATGGTAAGCAGGCGAAAGTGCCTCAGATCCGGACAGATTAAGATCTACCCCTTTAATTTGTACCAAAATACGAAAAGGGCCATTAATTCGAAGCCTTTTTATTTCCCCGCCATAAAAATAGAGGGTTAATTCCTCACCTTGCGTAAACCCATTAAACCCCCGTGCCGTATAATCAATGGTTTGCCACTGCCCATTAATCATGGCCTGGAGTTCCCCGCATAGCCACACTATACCTTCGGAATAGTTCTCAGTCCGTACCGAGTAGCTTAAATGATCCGGAATTGAATTACCATCCGCATCTACCAGTTGAAAATTACCTGATACATTAGCATTTGAATAATTGGGCAAATCCTCCCCTCGAGCTAGAAGATGAAGAGAAAAAACCAATAACAACTGGATAACAATTAATAAAACTAAATAGTAGCCTGGATGTTTCTTTGCCATAATCTTTACTCCTTTAACTGCTGTGATGTTAATAATATACTGTGCTGCATTTACTCTGAAGGGCTACCGTTTTTAAGAAATTTCGGGATTTTAATCAATTTCCCTTTATGAATATTTTGGAATACCACCTAGAATATACAACTCGAAACTCGTCGCTCAAATTGATAATTCCACCTAGCCTGGTCTGAATGTTGTTTCGCAAGTAAAATTGAATTTCT
The DNA here is from genome assembly GCA_036744795.1 of Bacillota bacterium. Taxonomy (GTDB): domain Bacteria; phylum Bacillota; class UBA4882; order UBA10575; family UBA10575; genus UBA5486. The sequence continues at coordinate 4,671 of DAIOHK010000019.1, forward strand.
TCATTCAGCATTCTTAGTGAAGCGGAGGCTGAAATTGGGTCGAGCGACAGGGAAGTCGCGAGCCGCTTTTTGTCCAGGATGAACTATAAAGCGAATGCCCAGTTTCAGCCAGAGCTGAATCTTAGAATGCTTGAAGAAATTCACGTGAACCAAGAAACAACTTCTGGCCAGGCGGAGATTATAACTTAAATTGAATTTTCTTCCCTTCGCTTTGGCAGGGGCGGTAGCTGGCATGAACAACTAATTAGCAAGCAGTCTTCTTACTGTTTTTGTTACCTCCTCGGAATTAAAAGGTTTAATTAAAAAATCCTGAGCTCCTGCTTTTATTGCCTGATAAACCAGGTTTTTCTGCGTAGATGTACTGCAAATAACAATCTTAACCTCAGGATCGATCTTTTTTAATTGTTTAATTAAATCTAAAGGATCAGAGTTTTCCATAATTAAATCCTTAATTACTAGATCAGGAGCTTTTTTAGTGAAAATATCTAACCCTTCACTCTCTGAAGCTGCTTCGTAACATTCATTCCCATCATTAGCTAGAATCTCAGTTAATAATAATCTAAGGAGCGGGGAATCATCAATTACGAGAATTTTCGCCATCATCCCACTCCTTCCTTTGTAATTACGAATTACTTGAGAAATTAGCAATTCCTTAACTTGTTAAATATTATTTTTCTACAATAAAATAGAATATCCTGCCTCATCTTTCCAATTACTTTACTTTTTTTTAATAATAATTTTAAAAAAGGCCTGTTAGGCCTCAGCTCAGCATTAATTATTTACTTCCCTAATGTCCTATCCGGGAACCATCATGAATTTCGTAACTCCAGTTCATACCATTATTATTATCCCAGTTTTTCGTACCATCATGAAAGCAAAAATTTAAACGAGTAGGATCTTTGACAGTAAACGAAGCTGTCCAACCACCATCTCTACCCTTTCGCATTTTTATATCCCGAACATCTGTCCAGTTACCATGCCCATATCCTGTTCGTAAAAATACTTGACTAGCATCTTCAGCCAGCAAACCCTGGTATTTTAATCTCACCTCATCCCCTAAAGTAATCGGTACTGGCTCCATAAATAAACCATCCGCAATTTCTTCAATTTTCCTTTTAACCATCAATTTAACCTCCTAAGCTGTCTTTTAAGCTTCTTTTGTATTTTACCCACCCTAATTATCATCATACTTTCTAAAAAATTACATCCCGTAACTCGTCACTTCGTTGCTCTAGTTAGAAAATGCCTTCGTTACTTTTTTAAACTATCCAAAACACAAAGGTCAACTTTCTACGAGCAACCAGCCTATCATAACACCACATAAAAAAGCACCCCGCGTTAACGCGGGGTGCTTCATACCTAAATCACTTATCCCAGATAGATAAATTTCACAATGAACAGCACACACAGGACATACGCCAGAGCATGAACATCTTTACCCTTACCTGTAATTAGTTTAATAATCGGGTAAATAATGAAAGCTAAAGCAATACCATTGGCAATCGAAAAAGTAAATGGCATAGCTACCATCGCTATAAAAGCAGGTAAAGCCTCTGAAAAATCATCCCAATCAATTTTCCCGACATTAGTCATCATCATTGCACCAACCACAATTAAAGCAGGTGCTGTAGCAGCAGAAGGAATAACCTTAGCCAGTGGAGAGAAGATTAAAGAAATCAGGAAGAAGAAGGCAACTGATACCGCAGTTAATCCTGTCCTACCACCATAAGCTACTCCGGCTGCAGATTCAACATAACTAGTAACTGTTGGTGTACCAAGCAAAGACCCAGCAACTGTTCCAATAGAATCCGCCAATAAAGCCTCTGTTCCCCGTTCTAATTTACCATTTTTCAAAAATCCAGCCCGCTCTGAAATACCAATCAGTGTGCCAATCGTATCAAACATATCAACAAATAAAAAGGCAAAAATAATATTAAAAAATCCAATATTCAATGCTCCACGGATATCAAGTTTAAAAACAATATCCCCAAAGCTTTTCCAATTAGGCATTGAAACCCAAGCCAAAGGGTTTAGCACTGTATTTCTGGTCTCCGCCAGTTCTGGAAAGAAGATTGCCCCAACTAAGGTAGTCGCCAAAATTCCATAGAGAATACTGCCTCTAACTTTTAAAGCTAAAAGAACACCTGTAATAATCAGCCCGATTATTGCCAGCAGCGCGGTACCAGAAGTAATATTTCCTAATTTGACAAAAGTAGCAGGATCACTAAGAATGATACCAGCGTTTTTTAAACCAATAAATGCTATAAAAAGTCCAATACCAGCACTGATAGCAAAACGAACAGAGTGTGGAACTGCATCTATAATCATTTCTCGCACTTTAAGCAGGCTCAGGATTATAAAGACAACTCCGGACAGGAAAACCGCACCTAAGGCTACCTGCCAACTATAGCCCATCCCCAAAACTACACTATAGGTAAAATAGGCATTTAAACCCATCCCCGGAGCTAAAGCAAAGGGATAATTACCAATTAACCCCATCAACAGGCTGGCAAAAGCCGCTGACAGAATGGTAGCAATCATCACACCATCAAAGGGCATCCCTGTTTCACTGATAATACCCGGATTAACCACAATTATGTATGCCATGGTCATAAAAGTTGTTAAACCAGCCAAGATTTCTGTACGGACAGTAGTATTATTCTCTTTAAGTTTAAATAATTTCTCTAACAATTTACTTTACACCTCCACTTTTTATAAAAACAATCAAATATGGGTTTTCTGCATAAAACAAGCGCTTTAGATCCTTAATCAAAATAAGTTTTACTTGATTTATGTCTTTATAGGTTAATCCAAATATAAGCTATATATCTACCCCCTTTCCATAGCTCGTAAATCACGAAAATCATTCCCACTCAATTGTACCCGGCGGTTTTGAAGTAATATCATAGACCACTCTGTTTATTTCAGGGATTTCATCGATAATGCGTTGGGAAATCCGGGCTAGCAGATCATAAGGAAGTCTAGCCCATTCCGCAGTCATTGCATCTTCGCTGGTTACAGCCCGCAAAGCTACCACATGATTATATGTACGCTCTTCCTGATACATCCCCACACTTTTTGTATCTGTTAATACAGCAAAAGCTTGCCACAATTTCCGGTAATATCCTGATTTTTCCACTTCTTCCATCATAATGCTATCAGCTTCCCGGAGAATATCCAGTCTCTCCTTGGTAAGAGCACCGATAACTCGAACTGCCAAACCAGGACCAGGGAAGGGGTGACGCCAAACAATCTCCTCAGGAAGACCCAATTCTTCACCTATCGCCCGTACCTCGTCTTTAAAAAGCGTCCGGAATGGCTCTAATAGTTTAAACTGGAGATCCGAGGGGAGTCCACCTACATTATGATGACTTTTCACCTTAACGGTCGAACCATGCTCAGAAACGCTCTCAATTACATCAGGGTATAGGGTTCCTTGAACCAAATAATCAATCTTCCCCAGTTTTTTGGCTTCCTCTTCAAAGACTCTAATAAACTCATGTCCAATTGTTTGCCGTTTTTCTTCCGGATCAATTACTCCCTTTAATTTCACCAAAAAACGGTCAGTAGCATCAACTTCTACTAAGCGAAGATTAAACTTTTCCCGGAATACTGAAGCAACTTGACGGGCTTCGTTCTTCCGAAGCAATCCATTATCAACAAAAACACAGATTAGTTGATTACCAATAGCTCGGTTAATTAATACCGCGGCAACAGAAGAGTCAACCCCACCGCTAAGAGCACAAAGTACCTTTTGATCCCCAACCATTTCCCTGACCTTTTCCACTTGTTCCTCAATAAATAATTTAGGTGTCCAAGAGACTTCACATTTACAGATTTCAAAAAGAAATTTTTTCAAAACAGCAAAGTCCTCTGGAATCTGGAAGGTAGGATGTGACAGTCCATAGAAATGCCTTTCTTGATCAAACTCAAAAATCTTTTCCCCCTCAGCCGGAGACTCCACACTGACTTTACCTGCTTCCCGGTAGAGCTGTTCTAAGCCGGAACCGATTCCTAAAACCGGTATTCCCAAATTAAGTAGGTCAGAATTGCACTTAAGATTGTCTCCACCTGCTCTTCCTGAGAGAATAATTCCTTTAATCAGAATACCTTTTAACCGCTCAGGATGGACAGAGTAAGGATGAATCTCACTATACACCCCGGCTTCCCTAATTTTTCTGGTAATTAAACGGCTATCCGGCGAAGCAAAATCTAGTACAACTATTGTTTCCCGATTCGAAACCAATAACTTCACCTCAATCGAAAATTAGTTATGGAAACGGTAAAAACCACAGCCCCGCTGTGGTTTATTTAACTCTGGTATACTTCTGGTTTAAGTACCCCAATCATCGGCAATTGGCGGAACCTCTCATCATAATCTAACCCATACCCTACTACAAAGCGGTCGGGAATAGTAAATCCATTATAATCAGGAGTAATATCAACCTCACGCCTACTGGGCTTGTCCAGTAAAGTGCAGATTTTTAAACTGGCTGGCTTGCGGGACCAAAGGTTTCCTACTAAATATTTTAGGGTCAATCCAGTATCAATAATATCTTCCACTACCAGTACATGCTCTCCAGCCAAACCCATCTCAATATCCTTTAAGATCTGGACGGCTCCTGAAGTTTTAGTAGAAGCCCCATAGCTGGAGACTGCCATTAAATCATATTTTAATGGCACCTTAATTTCCCTAATCAGATCAGCCATAAATGGAAGTGCACCTTTTAAAATTCCAATAATAATCAGTTCTTTACCTTGATAATCACGAGTAATCTCTTCCCCTATTTCCTTAACCTTGACCGCAATTGTTTCGGGGCTTAATAACACTTCTGAAATCTCTTCCACCCGTCTCCCTCCTGAAAATTCCAAGCTCTTAAGATCATTCCTATCCTGCTAAAATAGAATCCTCTGAATAATCTAAAGGCTTTGCTGAAATATTATATTATGCATATTAACTCACCAATATCTATCTGTCAAGTATCCCTATAACTTCACTTATATGCCGGTTCATTGCCTTCAGATAGTATTTCGGATTCTAACTCTCCGATCCGCCATTCGTTTTTAATGCGCTTCAAAATCAACCGATCTCTTCTAGCCTGAACTCGATACTCATCACCAGTAAGCATCTTCAAAATGTATTCTCCGGTAAAAGAAGGCGTTTCTTCCGTAGAATCTTCGTTCTCCCGAATCTCCAGATCATCTATTATTAAAAAGGGTATACTAAGATTTTCATAGGCTTGACGGGTCTTTGAAGTAACATGCATAAAACTTGCCATATTTATATATTCCTTACCCACTCCTTTTGCCAAGGGCTCTTCCATTTGCATAGTATCAAGATTTCTAAATCCCTCATAAAATTGGTTAACCACTTTAAAAGGTGTAGTTTCTGGCGTTATCTGCTCCTCATAACCACCCCGGGATAAAAGAATAACCAGGATAATAATAACTGGACTAATAAGTACTGGCCATTTCAGTTTCTGCCACCGCCAATAAAGTTGCCGTTTTTTTCTCACCCTTTTTTGAACAGCCTTTGCCTCTTTCTGATAATGGGCTTCCTCTTCCGGCTGGGAAACATAATCCTCTTCTTCTATTATTCTCTTAATTTCCTGTTTTAAACTATCTTCTTCCAGTCTAAAATCCGGTTTTTTATTTAGACATTTTTGAATCAAAATAGCTAAACCTACTCCGATTTTTGGCTGGTAATACCGGGGATCAATCGGTTCTTCCTTAAGAATAGAAGTAATGGTTTCCCGCTTTTTTCCCAAAGGAAAGGGAAAAGTCCCGGTACTTAATGAATATAAAGTAAGACCTAAAGTATAAATATAAGACTTTTGTGACCAGGATGATCCGGCAATAATTTCCGGTGGAAAGTAAAATTCTCTAGTCTCTTCTCCGGCTCGATAAGGAGCTAATAATTTTTGCACCCTGGGATCCAACATCCCCCAGGCTCCGTCTCCTAATGGGAGAAGGTCCCCAGGGAAAAACCCTTCAAATTCTAATTCCTCACTTTTAACTAAATCAAGAATTTTAACCATAAAGCAACCAATCTCTACAACCTCCCGCTGAGAATAAATAGGCCTTCCTTTTTGTTCCCAATGATCCCAAACTTGTTGATTGTAAGTAAGAACCAGACAAGTTTCTTGCTGAAACTTTTCAATTCCACTATAGCAAAGAATTTTTGCCTCACTCTGATCCAGTTCAAGTGGGTTCCGTATTATTTTTCTAAGTTCCCGGAGTAAACCGATAAACATATTTTCCTTAGAAGATAAACTAAGATTAAGAGGTTCGAATAAATACTTTTCACCGTGTTCATCCCGGACTAAAAATAGCTGGCTACCATCAGCTGCAGTTTTTGTTTCTATCAAAATAAATCCCACACTCAACACCTCCACAAGAAATTTAAATAATGATGAAAAACGGTAAAGAACTAATTGTTCTTAGCCGATTTACTATATGTGTAATAAAAATGATGAAAAGGTTTTTTTGTTCCCTATAAAAAAAATATTTACATAAAAATAATATTTAGTACTCCAAAATGTGCTCTGATTCTTTCTTTAAATGAAATTATGATCTATAATATAATCTTAAGAGGCTTTTTGCCTTTTTTAAAGATAATTATTGAATCTCCGCACCTTTTAAAAAAGGGTTGATCTAAATGTTCATTGTTCTAAAAGATAATAAACTTAAAACCAGAATTTCAATGAACCTTAAGTTTGATTGGGTCGCTACTTTGGGTTTCATCTCTATCATCTGGCTGATGTTTTTTCAAAATAAACGTGTCGGATATTCTACTAATTATTTAATCTGTGTTTCTTTATTCTCTGTAGTAAACCTAATGATAAAAGAATACATATTTAAACTGGAAACCGAGACCGTAACCCGCTTATTCTGGTTAGTTGATTTTCTTAATGTTTTTATAGTTTCTTTATTTTATTCCTTTGGTTTTTTCCCTGTAAACTTTTTACTTTCTCTCTATCTTTTCTTAATCTGCCTTGCAACAATTGAAGCCTTTCCCAGAGAAATTCTATATATTACGATCTTATCAATGGTTGGCTGTTCGATCAATGCTTTTTTTCTATGGAAAGATAGTTTTGTCTTTCTACAAAAATTAGGTTATTCTGCTTTAACCATAAATCTTTCTATATTTCTTGCCCTATTCATCTTGCTTTTCTCCGGAATTCTCGCTACCTCCTATGCTAAAATCGACAGTTCTATGACTCGTAATCTTGAAGAAATGTTATTAGAGAAAGAAGAAGCTTTAAAGCAAACCCATATTACCCGTACTAAACTGGAAGAAAAATACTCTTTCTTTTATACCTTAACCCTAATCCAACAATTTCTCTTTCAAGAACTAGATGAAGCCAAACTCTTTGCTAATACTACAGACATCATTCAGGGAATACTAGGTAGTTCTATCTGTGCTATCTTTGGAATTGGAGAAAAAGAACGATTGGAACTTCTAGCTTATTCTGGTAAAGAACTTTTCCCTGCCATTACCGAGATTGTTAATAAAGAGGATAGTTTAGTATTTAAGACTATAAAATCGAAAACCATTAATGATGAACAATCTGCCTCCAATGAAGAACTGGCGTACTGGAGGCAACAAGGAATCAATTGCTTAATCGCTGTTCCCCTATCTTCTAAAGGCGGGATCTTAGGAGTAATGCTTGCCGCAAATTTTCAGAAAGTCTTTTTTAATCAAGAACAGCAGGAACAGCTGTTAATCATCGCTAATCAGTTAAGTTTAGCCTTGGAAAACACTAAGCTTCATAAAGAAACAAAAAGAATGGCAATGCATGATTCCCTGACTGGTTTATATAATAGAAATTATTTGAAAGTTTTTCTCTCCATAGTACAAGATAACAGTAAGCTCGGATGTGCTCTTTTTGATCTCGATCATTTTAAAATAATAAATGATACATACGGACATTTAACTGGCGATTTAGTACTTCAGAAAGTAGCTACAATCCTAAAAAGTTATTCAACGACCAGAACAATTGCTGCCCGGTATGGTGGCGAAGAATTAATCCTTTTAAGCCTTGATCATAATTCGGAAGAAATGTTTTCAATAGCAGAAGAAATTAAAGATCAGATTGCTGCTACCACCTTTTTAACCACTAATGGAACTAAGTTTAACCAGACAATTAGTTGTGGGGTGGCTAGTATTCCTGAACATGCTTCTACAATTGAGGAGCTCTTTGCCAGGACTGATGAGGCTTTATATAAAGCAAAAAATTCTGGAAGAAATCAAGTACAAATTTATAAATAAATTATGTAATTCTTGTAGATCTGAAAGGAGTCCTAAATTAAAATGGAGAAAGCTGTTGTTACTGTAATGGGCAACGACAAAGTGGGAATTGTCGCTGGAATCACTAAAGAATTGGCTGCTAAAGAGTGTAATATTTTAGATATTAGCCAGACCCTTAGTCAAGGAATTTTTGCCATGATTCTTGTAATTCAACTACCAGAAACACTTGATCTGCTTTCCCTCCGCGATCAGCTTAAAGCAGCGGGGGAAAAATTGGGGGTAAAAGTTGTTCTTCAACATGCTGATATTTTCCAATTTATGCACCGGATCTAGCCTATTTCCAAACTAAATCATCAAAAAGGAAGTGCTATTTTTGGCTTATTCATCAGAAGAAATTATGGAGACCATCAATATGGTGGAAAATCTTCATTTTGATATCCGTACTGTTACCTTAGGAATCTCCCTATTGGAATGCGGGGATCCCGACTCTAAAAAGGCCGCTCAGAAAATATACAATAAGATTACAAAGACCGGGGAACATCTCATCTCTACAGTCCGGAACATGGAGAAAACCTACGGAATTCCAATCGTAAACACCAGAGTAGCAGTAACCCCAATCTCTTTACTAGACCATCACTATTCAGCTGAAGATTTTCTGGAGATCGCTTATGCTCTTGATCAAGCGGCCGATACCTTAGGAATTGATTTTCTTGGTGGATTCTCCGCTTTAATCCAGAAAGGTTTTACTCGAGGTGACCTTAACCTAATAGCCGCTATCCCAAGGGCTTTATCCTCTACCAAAAAAGTATGCAGTTCACTTAATGTAGCCTCAACTAAAGCCGGGATTAATATGAATGCAATTAACCAAGCAGCTGCAGTAATTAAAAAAGCTGCCAAACTTACAGCAGATAAAAATGGAATTGCCTGTGCTAAACTGGTGGTCTTTGCTAATGCTCCTGAAGATAATCCCTTTATGGCCGGAGCCTTCCATGGAATTGGCGAAGCTGAAACTGCTATTAATATTGGTATTAGTGGCCCGGGAGTAGTTCGTGCCACTATCGAACGGTGTCCTGATCATGATCTAGGTGAATTAGCGGAAGAAATTAAAAAGACCGTCTTCAAAATCACCCGGGCAGGAGAATTAATCGGAAGAAAAGTCTCCAAAAAGTTGGGTGTAACATTCGGCATTGTAGATCTCTCCTTAGCTCCCACCCCGGCCCGCGGCGATAGTGTAGCAAATATACTAGAAGCCATGGGCCTTGAATCTTGTGGAGCGCATGGTACGACTGCTGCTCTTGCCTTGCTGAATGATGCCGTAAAAAAAGGAGGCGCCATGGCTTCCTCCTCAGTTGGTGGGCTTAGTGGTTCTTTTATCCCCGTCAGTGAAGATACAGGTATGATTGCAGCTGTAGAATGCGGTGCCCTCACTCTAAACAAACTCGAAGCCATGACCGCAGTTTGCTCTGTAGGATTAGATATGATCGCTGTTCCTGGTGAGACTCCAGCAGAAATAATTGCGGCCTTGATCGCAGATGAAATGGCGATTGGAGTAGTTAATAATAAGACCACCGCTGTCCGGATCATTCCAGTTCCTAATAAAAATATCGGAGATAAGGTTTCCTTCGGCGGTCTACTGGGTGAAGCTCCCATTATGGCAGTAAATCCATATAGTCCGAAAATTTTTGTCGAACGGGGAGGACGGATTCCAGCTCCCTTTAGAGCTCTAACTAATTAGCTCTTAGTCAATAGAACCTCTTCATTCTTCATGTTTAATGATTACCCGTCCATTCTTAAAAGATACTAAATAAGGATGGGTATCAACTTGTGAACAATAAGAGATATCAGCGGCAAAACCAATCGAGGCCAGGTACTGAGCATGTTTTGCTTGGTACACTGCCTCGGTTAGGTCTCCACTTTCACTTATTAATTGCCGATAGGCAATCACACCTAAGTTGGCAGCATCTGTTAACGCTACTTCAATCCCCTCAGCAATTAGCCGCTCAATAATAAGGCCAGCACAAAGCAGATCTTCTAATCCTGGTTCTCCATTTTTACCAGCACAAAATAGAACTATCTCTTTTTTATTTTTTAAATACGAAATAATCTTCCCGACATTTAAAAAGGCACCAATTAAGATTTCAGCCGCATTTTCTGCTTCCTTCAAAGCCTTAGTTCCATTCGTTGTACATAAGACGACCCTTTTTCCGGAAACCTTTTCCGGTGTATATTCCAATGGTGAATTCCCTAAGTCAAAACCGGGAATTTTTATACCATTCCTTTCCCCGCAAGCCAGGCAATCCTGGCCAATCTGCCGGCAAATAAAAGCTGCATCCACTGGTTCTGCTACCGGAAGGAGATCCATACACCCATTAGTCAGTGCGGTAATAATGCTGCTTGTAGCACGTAGAACATCTATTACTACTACTGTTTTTCCATGGAACTCTCTATTTGTTTTTATGCCTGATGCTATAATCAAATCTATTTTCATTGCTCTTATTACACTCCAATATTAATCCCAATAATTTCCCATAATTTATTTTTACTCTTACATAATATGCAAACGCAAGTCAAGTTCATTACGATTAAGGAGTGTCTTCTAAATTAGACACTCTCCTTTGAAGAAAGGGCAACGCTATGTAGTAATCAAATAATTATACAATTCCCCTTATGACTAAATTCATTTAAAAAAGAAATTAATTAGTAGAAAAAGGTTCAGTAAGATATCTTATTTTCTGAGGATGCAACCGCCAATAAGGGCCAGAGAATTCTCCCGGTAAAGTAGTGGAAACAATATTCTCTTGGGGGTTAAGCTTTTCAAATAAAAGACCTAGGCCTAAAATTTCTTTAAGCTGTAAATTAGTCTGAAAATAATGGTCACTAAGCTTTTTTATCTCTGGAAGATTCCCAAGTACCCGCATCAGCGTTTCTTTCTGCTTTATTTTTGCAAGTAAAGCCATAATAAACTGCTGCTGCCTTTTTGTACGGGTAATATCCCCTAAAGCATCACGACGAAAACGAACATATCCTAAAGCATCATTCCCATCAAGTTTCTGCAAGCCAGGGTGGAGATCAATAATAAAACCGGCACTTTTATCTTCATAAAGCATCCGCTTATCGACAGTAATCTCAACCCCTCCAATTAAATCAACTACTTCTTTAAAACCTTCGAAATTAAGCATTACATATCCATCAACCGGCATCTCCATTATTTTTTCCACCATCAATTTAGTCAGAGGATAACCGCCATAAACATGAGCCATATTTATTCTATCCACGCCATAACCTGGGATCTCAACCAGGCTATCCCGGGGAATAGAAAAAACAGCAACTTTACTCATCTTGGGCCTCACGGCCATAAAAAGCATAGTATCAGTACGTGGGAGTTCCTCTTCTCCTTGCTCATCCAATTTGGCCTGATCTACCCCTAAAACCAAAATGTTTAAAGGATTCTTAAGAACCTCTCCAACCTGGTGTTGAAGATGGACAATAGTAAAATATATGATTAACAAGCTTAGAAACATAACAACTGTAGCTGCCACAAGCAACTTTTGGTAAAGGCGTGGTTTCTCTGTGATGGCTCGTAAAGGTGACAAAGCAAATCCCCCCACTGGCAAAAAAGCGGAGTCTTTGTTGCAAGGCTCCGCTTTTTTCTTACCCGATTTCCGTTTTCTCCTTCATCTGTTCACCTTGTTCTTCAGAATGGTAAGATTTGAGTAATTCTTTAAACTCAACAGCTTCCAGGGTTTCCTTTTCAAGAAGAGCTTTGGCTATTCCATGCAACTCATTATGATGGTTATTAATAATCTCTTCCGCTCTTTTATAAGCCTGGTCAATCAATTCCCTCATTTCCTGGTCAATCGCCGCCGCTACTTTCTCACTATAATTTTTATCCCTGGAGATATCACGTCCGAGAAATACTTGTTCTGCGCTGCCATGACCAAAAGTCATCGGCCCTAATTCTTCACTCATTCCATACTCGGTAATCATTTTTCTTGCTAATTTAGTAGCCCGTTCTAAATCGTTTCTAGCTCCAGTACTAATCTCCTTAAGAACAATCGCCTCTGCTCCCCGCCCGCCTAGTAAAAATACGATGTTTTCAACCAGTTCAGTCCGGGTAGCGTAATTCTTATCTTCTAGAGGAAGTGCTAGAGTATAACCACCAGCCCTTCCTCGGGGAATTATTGAGACTTTATGAATAGGATCTACAGTCGGCAGATAATGCCCAACCAGAGCATGTCCAGCCTCATGGTAAGCCGTAAGTTCCTTCTCTTTCTCGCTCATAACCCGACTTTTACGCTCCGGACCAGCAATTACCCGTTCCACAGCTTCTTCACAATCATTCATAGTAATCTCTTGCTGATTCTTTCTGGCTGCTAATAAAGCTGCTTCATTTAAAGTATTAGCCAAATCAGCTCCAGTAAAGCCGGGAGTACGGCGGGCCAAAACCGTAAGATCAATATCTGGTCCCAGCGGTTTCCCTTTGGCATGTACCTTAAGAATATCCTCTCTCCCTTTAATATCAGGGATATCTAGTACTACCTGGCGATCAAAACGTCCAGGACGGAGTAAAGCCGGATCCAATACATCAGGACGGTTAGTTGCTGCCAAGATAATAATACCAGAGTTAGGTTCAAAACCATCCATCTCCACCAAAAGTTGGTTTAGAGTCTGTTCTCTCTCATCGTGGCCGCCACCTAAACCGGCTCCCCGCTGTCTACCAACCGCATCAATCTCATCAATAAAAACAATACATGGTGAATTCTTTTTTGCATTTTCAAATAGATCACGTACTCTTGAAGCTCCAACCCCAACAAACATCTCAACAAAATCGGAACCGCTAATACTAAAGAAAGGTACCCCTGCCTCTCCTGCCACTGCTTTGGAAAGAAGAGTCTTACCAGTTCCCGGAGGGCCAACCAACAAAACTCCCTTAGGAATTCGCGCTCCAAGTTCAGTAAAACGCCGGGGCTGTTTTAGAAACTCAACAATTTCAACCAATTCTTCTTTTGCTTCATCTGCTCCAGCAACATCATCAAAAGTCACCTTAGATTTTTCTTCTGTAGTATAAAGTCGGGCTCGACTTTTACCAAAAGAAATGGCCTTATTCCCAGAGCTCTGCATCTGATTAATAAGGAAGAACCATAAACCTACAAAGATTAAAATGGGTAAGAGATTAGGAAGAATCAGGGACCACCATGATTCCGTCTTTTGCTTATAAACCCTTTCCACCCCTGCTTTACCTAAGGGAACCTCGTACACCTCCGAAGAGAGTGATGGGCTCGGTCCCTGGGAAACAAAGTTTTTGACCTCTTTCCCATTACCCAAATATTTCCCTTCAATCTGACCATCAGTATAAATGGTGACATTAACCACATCGCCAGATTCCACCTTGGTCAGAAATTGATCCCAAGTCAAAGTTTCCACGGTTTTATTAATGCCAAAAAAAGTCCATAAAACAAATAATGAAATCGAAACTAAAATTAGATAAAAGATTAACTCCTTGAAAAAACGCAAGTATGAACCCCCTCTCGAGGTTAAAAATGTCATAGGTTATATTATACCATAGCCGAACTTTTTCTACAATACTACTCAGAAATGCTTCGAAGAGTGTCGATTCACCCGCCCTTGATTTAAATCACTGCGTGATGTTAATGTGGCCGGCGTGAGCGACTACTTATTTCCGGATAAAATCTAAGATAAAGTACTCTTCTGGTATCCCCTGTAATTCGATATTTTTGATCCGGCCGGAGCCCAATCACACCCAAAATGTTATCTTCTTGATCAACTAGAATCGGGTATTGTGAACGCCGGGAAAAAGGAATCTTACAATCAATAAATAAGTCTTTAACTTTTTTACTACCTTTCAGTCCCAATGGGGAAAAACGATCCCCCGGTTTTCGTGTTCTTAGATACACGGGGAAAACAATTTTATCAGCATCCAAGTAACATTCTAAAGATGAAACCTGATTCCAATTATTCGGGATCTCTTCCTTGACGATCCATCTACTTTCTACCCCTCCTTTTCCCCCTGGTAAAGTGGTGAAATCAGGAACCTTTAAGCTAATACAATAATTATCCCCATCTTCACTAAGTTTCTCCTGATCTCCCTTTTCTATTTTTAAAATAAAGTGGTTACTTTCTTTTCGACAAATAATACCTCCAGGGAGATTGATTTGCTTTCTATCTTCACCGGTTAGCAACTGGAGTACAGCCCGAGAATGGGCAAACTCTAAATATGCTCCGGGAGAGGCCAAACTGAAAAATAACTCACGAAAGATAAGCCGCTGTAAAGCTACAGGAAGATCAATCCATTTGGAAAGCGGAATCACATAAGCTTCAGTATGAGGTTTTCGCAATTGCTCACCACTGCTTGACTTTAATCCCCACTTTATTAAGACTTCATCGCTTAACTTTTCCATAAATTCGGTCCATTCCCGGCAGATCTCAGCAGTTTCTTTTAACCTCCCTTTAAGTCCGGGTTGGTATTCATGGCATAAATAGGGGATTAAAGAATGACGGATTTTATTTCGCAAATAAATCAATTGTGCATTAGAAGAATCTTCAGCCCATGGAAGCTTTAATGCACGGGCATAAGCTTCGATTTCATTTCTCCCCACTCCAATTAATGGACGAATAAATTTCCCCCGGACCGGTGGGATTCCGGCTAAACCTTCTGGCCCGGCACCAGTCAGAAACCTCATAAGAACAGTCTCTACCTGATCATCTGCCTGATGTCCAAGGGCAATCTTATTACAGCCAAAGCACCCGGCAACCTCCTCCATCAAGCGATACCGCTCTTCACGAGCTGCTACTTGCAGAGATTTCCCTTTCTCCTTATGCAAATCATAACCAATCTTCTTGATCTGATACTGTAGAGAATGTCTTTTAGCATATTCAGCCACCATTTTCGCTTCATCTTCAGCTTCAGGCCTTAATCCATGATTTAAATGAAAAACTGCCAGTTTTAGTTTAAAAGGTAATCTTTGCAAAACAGCTAGGAGAGTCATGGAATCTACTCCGCCTGAGACCGCTACCAGTAATCTATCCCCATCAGCTAACATCTGATGCTGAGAAACAGTAGCTAAAACTTTTTCCTCAAATAACTCCATCTTTTCACCTTCTGAAACTTACCAATGGTAAAGGGAACCTGAAGTTCCCCCTTAGCTCTAGTTGATTCATTGAAAATCTCTAAATAAAATAACGAGTTTTATTATGATAAGTTTCACATCTACAGAGAATATCCTGTTTAAAATTTGTTAATCAATCCCTGCGGTGCTGATCCCCGATCTGTAGTACCATTATAGTCATATCATCTTTAATCTCACCGTCTGTTTCTATTTTAGCCAATTCTAAAAGGTACTGACAGAAGGGCTCTACCCCACCTATATCCAACTTTTTCAGGGTTTTCAAAACCCAATCCTCATCTGACTTCTGATTTTCGGTTACTCCATCACTGACCATAACAATTAAATCACCATGATCCAAATAATCCCGGTAATACTCAGGTTCCACATTATCTACAATTCCGATCGGAAGGGAAGTGGAACGGATCACTTGGACTTCATGTCCTTTTTTTATGTAAGTTGGAGCTGAACCAATCTTAAAAAGTTCGGTCTCTCCTGTAAATTGATTAAAAATTAACAGATCTAGGGTGGCAAAATTTTCCCCGGTGTTTCCCAATAATAATAAAGAATTAATGATTTTTAGTGCAAACCTCTTCTCCAGTCCTGCTCCTAACATCCTCTCCACTAGACTTACCGTAGACTCGCTTAAAGCTGCCGCTTCTTCTCCCACTCCCATGCCATCACTTAGCAAACCTAATATAAAGCCCCCATCCAAAGAGAAGATACCATGGGTATCCCCAGAAATTCTATTCCCCGTTTTTGGTAGTTTGGCTACGGCCGAATCAAATTTATACCTTATTTCCGGAATAAGATGAAAACAACAGTTTTCAGCTTCACAATGTTGGTTACTTACAGTAAACCGCAACCCAAGAATCTCTGATACTAAAGGTGCAATTAAAAATCGGCACTCCTCCAAAGCATGGTTGCAGGTTTGCTTTTCAATAATAACATGTGGCCTATTATTCCCACAATTATCCATAATAATTATCTCTAGGTTACCCAGACCCATTCTTGCAAATGCCGCTTTCAGTTTTGCTTCCAGATCATGTTCGAAAGAGAGATTAAAAGGAATATGATCTGCCATCTCTTTCATTAAAGTTGCAACCCCGGATAATTGTTTAGTCAAGAATAACTGTGATTCACGGAACCTTCGCCGCCAATAATATCCGGTTTTCTCTTTTTCCACTGCTAAGTTTATTTTCTCAATTAAACTATCTTTCTTTAGACATTCCTTTTCTAAACGACCCGTTAGATCATTTATTTCAATTTCGCCCCTAATCTCTGATAAAGTGATTAAATCAAAAAATTCACGGTAAGTTTGGTAAAATTCTTCTTCCCAGCAATATACGTACTTTGGACAGCGATCACAAATTTTTCTTACTATATCTTGAAAATAAGAGATTATTTTATTCTTCGCTGTCACCTTTTCTTTCTCATGAGGATAAAAAACCTGTGAAATTTCAACAAACAACTCCGCTAAAGTAGAAAGATGATGAGACACCTCCTCAATTAGTAAATTTCTCCTTTTTTCTAAAACAATCTCCTCTCTATTTAGAGGAAGAAATCTCTGTAAATAATAATAGATTTTACGTGGAAGCAGTAAAAAGAGAAGAATTGCTAAACCTCCTTGGATTAGTGCTTCAAAAAGGTCCTCCGCCCCCCACCAGATTGTCCCAGTCAGAATCATTGCCAGTAAAGCTCCTAACACCAAACCAATTTTCCCCTTTTTTCTTCCTAAACCCGCCAATAAGCTAGTACCGGCAACCAATGGCATATGCCATGGCAAAGCTTTGCCAAAATATAATTCACCCAGTGAAAAAGCAATCCCCAACACTGACATCAGGCCTATTCTTTGCTTATATCCCAATAAAAGAATCATCATAAAAGCAAATGTAATATGGAGTCTTAAAATAAATTCACCACTTTTAATAACTACTGTCTGAGCTAAAACAATATAGACCACTAAGGCCAACAAGCCAAGGGAAAAACTAAGTTTTTCATCTGTCCGGCTGGAAAACTTTTTACTTTTTGCAACATTAAAAATAAACCCTAATCCGGGAGCAAGCAATTTAGCCAGCACCCCTGCGATTAGGGCCTCGATTACTTCTGTCCCTAGAAAATTTCTCCACCACTTCCAGAAAATAATATTTAGGATAGTAAAGAAAATCATTGTCACAAACAAGAGGCTTTTTTTACGGTGTTGAGACTGTTGAGTATAATAAATACCTAAAAATACGGGAAGATAAAATAGTCCTCTGGGAACAAAAATTCCTCCCTTTATCTCCTGTAAAGATACAAAAGATGAAATAAAGATAAGTATTCCCCCGGGCAGACCAGCTAAGATCCAACTTCCAGCAAAAGCAAGTCCTAAGGGAAAGACTCTGGCAAAAAGTCTTTGCTTAGAAAGAAAAACACTTAATCCCAAGCCGCAAAGGATAAGCACCCATCTTTTTATCCCGACGTCCCATTGCTTCTTTATTCCTCTTTTTTTTACTTCTCTTCTCTCATAGACCGTAGCCAGGCCCGGTCGTTTGTTCATTTTTCCAACTCCCAGATATTTGTTTGTTACGAAATTGCATAATTGTTGATTTAAGATTTAGTCACCATTATGATTATGCAATTTCCTTCGTATAAAGATATTATATCAAAATTTCAAATATTTTCATGTCGATAATTTACAGAATAAAAAAATAGCTTTTTCTGTAATTTTCTATACCTTCTTCAGAAGCAGGGAGTGGTTTTAAGCATAAAGGAAGTAGAACAATAAAAGAAAAGAATCCAAATAGAGGGTAAAATCTCTTAATTAAACGGGCAAATCCTAATCTGCTTACCAGCATCGCCATTACTAATATAAAAAATAATTTTCCTAAATACCATCGGTTATTAGTTAGATTAAACCTTGATACCAGGCCATAAGCATGGGCAATTAAGGTTGTAAACATTTCCCCCCATAAAACCAAAAAATATAGATAACGCCATCCTTTATTCCAATGTTGCGTAATAAAAGCCAGTGGAAGATCAATTGTAGAAAAGTCATATTTGACCAGAACCCGATAGAATAATAAAGCCAGGATCCCTAAAGCTAAACCACCGATTTTCCCTCCCCATCTTAATATCTTAGGATCTGGTTCTAGCTGATAAAGATTTACCAAGACTGGCAAAGCCATTACCAGATTATAAGCACTGTATTGCAAAGAAGCCAGTAGCCAGTTCCCCGAAAATGTTGTCCTCTCACAAACAGGAAAAACAACATCTTTTCCGGAAAAATTAAGAATAATTCCCATGATAAAGAGTAAGGGAACTACAAATAAATTTACCCCCTTGATCCCTTCCAGATGCTGACTTAAGATCAGCACAGCGAGGAGTACCGTAATCCAACACCCCACCTCCCGCCCAAGCCCGGTTTCCGCAGCTACCGCACCTGCTCCCGCCAGCATAATTCCGGTTAATAAAAAAATAATAATCGTCACCATCAGATCACTAAAATATCCAAAGTATTTTCCTAATAAATTTACTAGAAAATCCTGGTATGAGCGGGAGCCAATTCTTCTTCCCCATTCAATGGCTTTTGCCCCCAATAATCCAAAGATAAGTGTTGATAGCAAAAGACCCCACCGCCCATTTGTACCATAACGGGAGAAAAAAAACCAAATCTCCTGCCCTGAAGCAAATCCAGCCCCAATAATTGTCCCAATGTAAATGGTAGCAATTGCTGCCATCCTGCCCAGTTTATTCATTTTCCTTTCTCCTGAAAACCTTATTCCACCAATATTTTCTGCTAATCCGCTCCATAGGAAAGAGATCCACCCAATCCACTTCCTTACCTTTGTAATAGAAACTAACCCTTCCTACGGAACTTCCGGCCTTCACCGGAGGTATTAAAGCCGCATGATTAAGACTGACTTTTCTTTGGACCTCACCCTCTTTTCCTTTAGGGATTACCACCATAAGATCTCTACGCGGGTATAAAAGAACTTCAGAGGGTTCCCCCTGACTGATCTTTACCTTTGATACTGGGGTATCTGCTTTAGCCATCAGATTAAGAGTAAAATTATTAAAACCGTATTCCAGTAGGCGTGCAGATTCTCCCCAACGGTCCGGACTATTTAAGACTACAGAAATAAATTTTCTCCCATCGCGGGTGGCAGAAGCTACTAAACAATAGCCTGCTTGTGAAGTTGTACCAGTTTTAACCCCATCGGCACCAGCAAATGACCAAAGCAATCTATTGGTATTCCTGGCTAACCTCGTTTTCTTACCCTGATACCACTCAACGGCTTCCTCTTTAGTCGCCACAATCCGGGAAAACTCCGGATTATCAAGCGCATACCTGGTAATCTGTGCTAAATCGAATGCTGTAGAATGATGGTTAGGAGCCCTTAAACCATGAGTATTTTTAAAATTACTGTTTAAAGCCCCTATTTCTTTAGCCTTTCTATTCATTAATTTGACAAACTCCTGTTCCGAGCCAGCTATATGTTCAGCTAGAGCAACACTGCCATCATTACCCGAACAGAGTAATACCCCTTCCAGCAACTCCTGTAATGAAATCTGTTCTCCTGGTTTCAACCAGAGGCTGGAACCCCCGATCCGTGCTGCTCTGGGACTAATTGTAACCACCTCATCTAGATTGCCTTTTTCTAGACAAACAATGGCAGTCATAATCTTGGTCGTACTAGCCGGAGCTCGCTGTTGATGCTCGTTTTTAGCATATAGGACCATCCCACTAACTGCTTCCACTAAAATTGCAGAAGTAGCATAAATCCGAGGGCCAATCGTATAATCCGGTAAATAAATTAAAGATGGATAGCGGTTGATTTGTTTATATGTTCCCACCGGTATACTAATCTCCCACCGGGCACAGCAAATCCCCACTAAGATAAAGAAGAAAACTAATTTAATCCATCTATTTATTTTTGAATTCTTTGCGGGAAGATATCTTTTCATAGCCACACCCCTTCTTCCCTTCATTTTTATGCCGCTTACCAAGCTAAAATTCCGTCCTTACTTGCCTTTATTATGAGTTTAATTTGTCATCAACCCTGACTTTCCTGTGGCACGTTGGAGGAAGATAATTATATTTAGGTTATAATCTCCGCCTAGTCAGATGTTGTTTCCGGTTTCACAAAAAAAAGACCCTAATGGGTCTTTTCATTCTGTTAAAACAAAAGTTACGTTTATTCTCCCTTAATCACTTGTTCATTTCTTTTAAGAATTCCGGAGAGATCAAAATGTCCGGCCAGGGTCTCTACCTGATTTCCTTCAATAAGAATTTTAACTGCATCAATCTCCGGAAATTTGGTAAGCGTATTTACTACTGACCATACAACCAAAGCTTCCCCCCATGAACCTTTACCAATCTTGACTGCTTCCTGCGAAAGATCCAGGGTTGCTACACCATTTTGGATCTCCAAACCCCGCACTCTGGTCTTAACAGGAAGTACAGGCTTCAAACCATCACCAGAAGGGCCTTTGATCAATTCCCGAACCGCCGCTATTTCAGGTGCTGCAGTATACGGTAGCTCACGGGTTTCCCGCACCAAAAATGTTTCATCCGCAGTATCTTTAATAAAATATAAGGCCACTTTTGTTGTTGGGTTTGGCTCTTCCGTTAAAGCCGCTCTCTCCTCTTTAAATGATTCCAACTTCAGTTTAACCTTCTTAAGTTCCTGTTTCTGTGCAAAAAACCAGTATCCACTCAGCAGAAACGCAATAATAAACCCGGCAATAAAGGAAATGAAGAGAAGATAATGTTCCTTTTTTAACACTGGTCTTTCTCCTTTACCAATCTAAATAACATAAAAAACATATCAGTAACTAGCCACTACTCCAAAGTTCCAGCTATGATCCTCTTTCTGTCCGACAAAAATCCCCGTCTCTATACCATTCTCCCATTGCTTAAGCAAAGTAGTCTGATGACAAAAATCACCTTCAACCCCTACCAGCGGTTGCAAACGGATGTGGAAACCTTTTGGTAATTGCCAATTTAAATCCAGCTGTAAAAAAAGTTCTGGTTCATGCGGGATTCCAAATTCATATAATCCTCTTGCTCCCGCTATGATATATTGCTCAATACCAATCCCAATCATCAGTCCAGTGTAATAATCAAGATACTTTTTACCATCTGCCCCAGGCAAAAGGCCTTCAATCTCTGAGATCACCCTGAGATTTCTTCCCAAAGGAACTTGCGAATCCAAGCCCAACAAGAGATTTTTTCCGGTAAAATCGTATCCGGTTTTCAAGTCTAACCCAGTTACAGGAGTAAATACTACTCTACCCTGCCATCTATTCCCGGATAAATACCGGCCTACTCTTTGATAACCAAAGTCTATAGCAAAATTCTGATTAAAATGGTAAATTCCTTGAATTTCTGCCTGTTCCTGCAAAGAATAAGAAGCTGATAGAGTAAAAGGATTATCTTTACCATAAACAGGGCTTTTTAAGAGAAATAATCCTCCGGTAATAATCAGGCCAATTAAAATAAATCTTAAATAAAGGCTATTAATCTTCTTCTGCAATACAATCCCTCCAAATAACATGGATTGGTTAAAGCTTAATTTAAATCCACTACATCTATTTCTGGAAAGAGAGAATAAATCCTTTTACTAAATTATATGAAAAAAATGGGTCTCGCGAACATAGTCTAATAAATAAAAAAACCCTACCACTCAGGCAGGGCTTTTTTACTTCTTAATCCATAGGAGGCATTCCACCGGGAACCGCTGGTTCTTCTCCCGGAAGCTCCGCCACTAAGCTTTCGGTAGTAATCAGCATTGCCGATATACTAGCGGCATTCTGTAAAGCACTTCTCGTAACCTTGGCCGGATCAACAATCCCTTGATCAAACATCATAACAAACTCCCCGGTCAAAGCATCATATCCTTTACCAAACTCTAAATCCTTAACCTTCTCCACAATTACCGAACCCTCGACACCAGCATTATTCGCAATTTGCCTGGCAGGTTCTGACAATGCACGTTTCACGATCTGAATGCCAGTTGCCACATCTCCCGTTTCCTTCATTTGATCGAGGATAGAAGCAATTTGCAGTAAAGTAACACCTCCACCTGGAACAATACCTTCATCCACTGCCGCCCTGGTAGCGGAGAGGGCATCCTCAATCCGGTGTTTCCTTTCTCTCATCTCAGTTTCAGTTGCAGCTCCTACTTGAATCACAGCTACCCCACCAGCCAGCTTAGCTAAGCGTTCCTGAAGCTTTTCCCGGTCATAATCAGAAGTAGTCTCTTCTATCTCCAATTTGATCTGACTAATCCGGTTCTTAATTTCCTGTGTAGTTCCTTTACCATCAACAATCGTTGTCTCATCCTTAGTTACCCGTACCTGCCTAGCAGTACCTAACATATTAAGTGAGGTATTCTCCAGACTCAAACCAACTTCTTCTGAGACTACCTGACCTCCAGTTACAATGGCAATATCACTAAGCATAGCCTTTCTCCGATCACCAAAGCCAGGAGCCTTAACAGCCACTACATTCAGTACTCCACGGAGTTTATTCACAACCAAAGTTGCCAAAGCTTCAGCCTCAACATCCTCAGCAATAATTAGTAAAGGCCTTCCTTTTTGGATCACTTTTTCTAAGATTGGCAGCAATTCTTTGATTAAAGTGATCTTTTTATCAGTCAACAAAATATAAGGTTCTTCTAAAACTGCTTCCATCCGTTCGGAATCTGTTATCATATAAGGAGAGATATATCCTTGGTCAAACTGCATACCTTCAACAACTTCCAGGTTAGTACCGATTCCTTGCCATTCCTCAACCGTAATAACTCCATCCTTGCCGACCTTCTCCATTGCTTCAGCAATTAGGGTGCCAATCTCCTCTTCACCGGCAGAGATCGAAGCCACTTGCGAAATATCATCTCTTGTCTCTACCGGGCGGCTAACCTTCTGAATCTCCTTTACCACTGCATCTACAGCTTTCTCAATCCCTTTTCTCATAATCATTGGATTTGCCCCGGCCGCTACATTCTTCAAACCTTCGCGAATCATTGCCTGAGCCAAAAGGGTAGCAGTAGTAGTACCGTCACCAGCTACATCATTAGTCTTAGTGGCTACCTCTTTAACCAATTGTACCCCCATATTTTCGTAGGAGTCTTCTAGTTCAATCTCTTTCGCAATGGTTACCCCATCATTAGTAATCACAGGTGAACCAAATTTTCTTTCCAGTACAACATTCCGCCCTTTAGGGCCTAAGGTAATCCGCACCGCATCTGCTAAGATATTGACACCCCGCTCCACTGCCCGGCGGGCTTCCTCACTAAAAACTATTTGTTTGGCCATCTGCTCTCACCTTCCTTCTCAATTATCCGTTTATTACTGCTAAAACATCGTTTTCTTTCAGAACCATATACTCCTCGCCATCAATTTTAACTTCAGTTCCGGCATATTTAGCAAAAAGGACAATATCTCCCGGTTTAACCTCAAGTGGAATTACTTTACCATTCTCTAACCTTTTACCTGTTCCTACAGCCAAAACTTTTCCCGTCTGAGGTTTTTCCTTAGCAGTATCAGGGAGTACAATTCCACTTTTAGTCTTCTCTTCGCTCTCCAAAAGTTCGATCACAATCCGCTCCCCTAAAGGTTTGATCTTCATAAAATTCCTCCTCTCCAAATTATTAGCACTCACCTTTAATGAGTGCTAATACTCTAAAAATATTTTAACTAAATATTCCATTCAAGGCAAGATTTATATTCCGCTAAAATCCGTTCTAATTAACCATAAAACCAGTTTATGTTAAGATAGCAGTAAATATTTGGGGTATTCTCCATTTTCCTATCTATTATAATTGTAATAAGCGATCTTTTGGCTTGTTGCCGTAACTCGTTATTAGATTGAAAAAGCCTTCGATACTAAAAACATCAAAGGCCAACACATCTCATTACTCGATGCTCGTCTCCCATCGCTCGACTTGTAGAATGCCTTCGAAACTAAAACCAAAGGCTATCTTTCATACGAGCGACTAGCGACGAGCAACGAGTGCCGGGCAGATTCCCTCACATAAAAAAAGCCCGGAGGCTTCCGGGCTCAGTGTAATTCCTGATTCTGATAAGGGAACTGTGACTGATAATTCGTAAATTGCTGTTGGGTCTGGTCAACAGAATCCCGGGTGGCTGAAGTTAATTTATACCACCCCTTCTTAAACATTAAATTATAAGTATCCCTGGCAGCCTGATGAGTTTCATTCAAAACACTCATGGTAACGCCATGGAGTCTTTCATAACTAGCCTCTCTGGCAAAAATGTTAAAACCGTCGGTAAGATATTTTTGGGTAGCCAATACATCATTTAGAATATCTCGATCATTTAATTGCGGTCCTTTAACATTACCTGTGCCAACAGAAGGGTTTTTAATCATTCCTAGGTTTTGTTGATTAGGCATCATGTCCCCTCCT
Source organism: Bacillota bacterium (assembly GCA_036744795.1). Taxonomy (GTDB): domain Bacteria; phylum Bacillota; class UBA4882; order UBA10575; family UBA10575; genus UBA5486. The sequence continues at coordinate 29,459 of DAIOHK010000019.1, forward strand.
TTTAATACAAGGTTTTACTGGAATCTACTTCTCCCAGTAACCTTAAATAATGTTGCTGATGCATCTGACCAACCTTAGTGATCAGATTTACAACCTCCTGATCCTGGCACATCCCTGCATATTCATTACACTTCTTTACCGCCAGCAATTCCCAGGACATAGCATCTTTTAAGTAAGCATGATCTTTGTCCGTAATTACTTCCGGAGGGTTAGTCATCAAACCTACATTCTGTGTTCCCAATTGAGCCTGACTTTGACCCTGAAATCCCTGTTGTTCCATATTCTTTTCTCCTTTCCACCTGTAAATTGGCACAAAGTTATTTTCCCTCAGAAAAGGAGAAAAATACAGAAATAACAGCAGGTAATAAATGGGGTATCTCGTCGCTCGCTATCTCACTTAAGCCCCAAACGTTCTCTGATTAACTTCTCTCCAGCAGCCAGAGCTTCATCAATCTTCTCCGGGTTCTTCCCACCAGCCTGCGCTAAATCGGGGCGCCCACCGCCCCCACCACCAGCTACCGCAGCTGCCGCTTTGACAATCTCCCCGGCCTTTATCTTGGAAATCAGATCCGGAGTAACACCGGCGATAAAACTCACCTTTTCTCCCTGAACAGCACCTAGAAGGATCACACAGGATCCCAACTTATCTTTAAAATGATCAACACTCTCTCTGATTACTTCAACAGAAGCTTTATCCATCTTTTCAACAAGATATTTATGACCACCGGCAACTTTTACACCAGCAAGCATTCTTTCGCCTTCGGCCAAAGCATTTTTACGTTCCATCTCCTCCAAGGTCTTTCTCAAATCAGCCTGTTCCTTGACCAACTCATGGGCCCTCTCTCCAAGCTGAGCCGGTTCAGTATGAAGCACCATTGCTAGTTCCTTAATAAGTGCTTTCTCCCGACTAGCCAGGGTAAGAGCCTCCCACCCAGTTACTGCTTCAATCCTCCTAACTCCGGTTGCTACACTTCCTTCCGAAATGATCCTGAAGCTCAAAATTTCAGAAGTATTTTGAACATGAGTTCCTCCACAGAGTTCCAGACTAACATCCCCAACCTGCACCATCCTGACTTTTTGCTCATACTTCTCACCAAAGAATGCTAAAGCCCCACGATTAACCGCCATCTGATAATCAGTCTCTTCAGTAACCACCGGCAGTGCCGCAAAGAGCAATCTGTTTACTTCAGTTTCTACCTTGTTTAAAAGTTCATCATTTAACCCCTCATAATGAGTAAAGTCGAAACGGAGTCTCTCCGTTGAAACCAAAGAACCGGCTTGATGTAGATGCGTTCCTACCAACTTCCGCAAAACAGCCTGGAGTAAATGGGTAGCCGTATGATTAGCAGCTGCCATCTTTCTCTTCCCGGTATCCACCTGAAGAATGTAGCTAAGTGCCTGCCGGGGAAAAACCTTCCCTTTAGGTACAAAATGAATTATCTTATCTTGTTCCCGTTTAGTATCAACTACAGTAAACTCTTCAAAACGCTCAGGTGCAACTTCAGCTAGAATAATTCCGGTATCCCCTACCTGTCCACCTCCAGCGGCATAAAAAGGAGTATGATCAAAAACCAGTCTCCAGTATTCTTCATCCTCGCCAATCAATTTCAAACTGACGTTTGATTGTAAGTATTTATAACCCACAAACTCGGAATGGGATCCGGAGGAAACCTCTTCCCACTTAATCTCTGACCCTTCACTAGTAAATCTTCCACTCGAACGGGCTCGTTCCCTTTGTTCCTCCATCAACTCATTAAAAGTTCCAACTTCAACACTGAATCCTTTTTCTTCTGCCATTAATTGCGTAAGATCCAAAGGGAAGCCATAAGTATCATATAATTTGAAAGCCTCTTCCCCAGAGATGACTTTCTCTCCTTTTTTCTTTAGAGTGTTACTTAAATCAGCAAAAAGTTCTAATCCTTTATCCAGAGTACGGCCAAAAGCCTCCTCTTCAGCTAAAATAACCCGCTGGCAATGTTCTTCCTGTTCCATTATTTCAGGGTAAGCCTCACCCATCTGAGCTACCACTACTGAAACCAGACGGTGGAGCAAGGGTTCTTTTACTCCCAAGTTCCGGGCAAATCTCGAGCCCCGTCGGAGAATACGCCGGAGGACATACCCTCTTCCCTCATTAGAAGGTAAAACACCATCTGAAATGGCGAAAGTCAGAGCCCTAATATGGTCAGCAATCACCCTCAATGCTACATCATCCTGCTCATCTTTCGGATCTGCTCCGGTTAACTCCGTTATTCTTCTGATAATCGGAGTAAATAGATCTGTATCATAATTAGAGTTTTTCCCTTGTAATACCGCGACAATCCGCTCAAAACCCATCCCGGTATCTACATGCTTGTCCGGGAGTTCCTCTAGCGAGCCATCGGCTTTCCGGTTATTCTGAATAAAGACCAAGTTCCAAAGTTCTACAAAACGGCCACAATCACCATTTACCCCACATTTATGTCCGGGAATATGGGCTTTATCACATTGTTCAGGCCCCATATCAAAATGGATCTCCGAGCAAGGTCCACACGGCCCTGTTTCTCCCATTTCCCAAAAGTTCTCTTTATCACCAAAACGCAAGATCCGCTCTTTTGGCAATCCGGTTAGTTCCTCCCAGAGGGCTGCTGCTTCTTCATCCGTTTGGTAGACAGTAGCATATAGCTTATCTACGGGTAACCCCCAAACCTTGGTCAACAGCTCCCAAGCCCAGCTAATTGCCTCTTTTTTGTAGTAATCTCCAAATGACCAGTTCCCTAACATTTCAAAAAAAGTATGATGATATGTATCCCTTCCCACCTCATCCAAGTCATTATGCTTCCCGCTAACCCTTAATACCTTCTGAGAATTAGTTGCTCGCTTATATGGCCTTGTCCCAGTACCCAAAAATACATCTTTAAATTGATTCATTCCGGCATTGGTAAAAAGAAGGGTCGGATCATCTACCGGAAGTAATGAAGAACTGTGAACTATGGTGTGACCTTTACTAGCAAAAAAATTCACAAATTCACGGCGTATTTCATTAGCTGACTTCATCTCTTATCTCTCCTTAATAGTAGCAGTCCGGTTCACCACTAGTTACCTTCTTATTGTATCCGAAATTGACCGAAAACTGCGAACTTATTATATAAATTAATTGTAACCTAAGTCCAGGCTGCTTACAAAAGACAATATTCGCTCCATTGATGCTTTTGTACCCAATCCTGCTTATGATTTATTCTACAAAAAAAGGGCCTCCCCTGCAAGGGGGAGACCCTACACGAATCATTTTTTCCCGGCCCGGTGTTTAAAGTATTCCAGAGCAACCTCAGGAAAGAGGATATAAGAGAGAACATCCTCTGGCTGTTGATAATAATTAACATCCATAGCCAACAATTCCTTCTTGGCCTCCTCTAACTGTGGAGGTAGGTCATCAGCAGGACGATAAGAGATTGGTTCCTCATCACCGATAATGAGCTTTTTAATCTCCGGATCAATCTGTGCCGGAGGACGTCCATAATGACCACGGACATAATCCTTGATCTCCTTCGGTACCACTCCGTATCTCTTTCCAGTCAGAACATTTAAAACTGACTGGGTTCCTACCATTTGACTGGTAGGAGTAACTAATGGCGGATAACCTAATTCTGCACGAGTACGGGGCACCTCAGCCAGCACCTCATCATAGCGATCCAAAGCGTTCTGTCCTTTCAATTGATTCCGCAGATTAGAGATCATTCCCCCCGGAATCTGGTAGGATAGAACAGCAGTATCAACTTTCCTAGGAGAGTCAAGAGCTTGATATTTTTCACTAATATCTTTAAAATGCTGATTAATCGGAGAAAGTTGCGCTAATTCAAGGCCTGTATCGTAAGGGGTATCTTGTAAGGCTGCAACCAGTGACTCGGTTGGCGGCTGCGAAGTCCCCATTGCCAAAGCTGATAGTGCAGTATCAACCACATCAGCTCCAGCTTCTATAGCTTTCAAATAAGTCATAGATGCCAATCCACTGGTATAATGGCAATGTAATTGAACAGGCAGTTTAACTTCCTTTTTGAGCCTCTTTACCAACTCTTCAGCCACATAAGGGAAGAGCAGTCCTGCCATATCCTTAATACAAATCGAATCCGAACCAAGTTCCGCCAGTTCTTTTGCAGTTTTCACGTAAGAATCAATATCATGAACCGGACTGATCGTATAAGAAATCGTCCCCTGGACATGGGCACCGGCCTTTTTTGCCGCACTGATTGCGGTCTCCATATTTCTGACATCATTTAGAGCATCAAAAATACGGATAATATCAATCCCATTATCTACTGCCCGGTAGCAAAACTCCCTTACTACATCATCAGGATAATGTTTGTAGCCAAGGATATTCTGCCCCCGCAGCAACATTTGAAGGGGAGTCTTCTTAATTACTGCCTTTAATTGGCGAAGACGTACCCAGGGATCTTCATTAAGAAAACGGAGACAAGTATCAAAAGTAGCACCGCCCCAGGCCTCCAATGAATGGTATCCTACCTCATCGATAGCTTCAGCAACTGCCATCATATCTGCAGTTGTCATCCTAGTGGCCCAGAGGGATTGGTGAGCATCACGGAAAATTGTTTCAGTGATCCCGACACGATGTGACATCAAATTTCACCTCTTATTTTTTTTGCATTAAACCAAGTATTTACTTTATTAATGATTAGCCACAAAAAGTTAAATCTCATTCTAAAGTCTATTAGGACTTAAATCAAAATCCATTTATGCTTTTTGGTTTAATCTTAAATCAAAGGTCTCTACTTTATGCTAGCCTAACCTGGCCAGTAGTAATCCAGCTACAACCGCCGAACCAATAACCCCGGCCACATTAGGACCCATCGCATGCATTAAAAGATAGTTTCCCGGACGTTCCTCGGCTCCCATCTTCTGCACCACTCTGGCCGCCATCGGCACGGCTGATACTCCTGCTGCTCCAATCAGAGGGTTAATCTTTCCTCCACTTAGTTTACACATCAGGCGGCCAAAGAGCAACCCGCCCATAGTTCCAAACCCAAAGGCAAATAGTCCCAGCAGGATAATTTTAATCGTCTCCCAAGTGAGAAAATGCTCGGCACTGGCCTTAGCACCAACAGATAAACCCAGAAAAATCGTGATAATATTAATCAGTTCATTTTGAGCGGTTTTGGAAAGACGATCAACCACCCCTGATTCCCGCATTAGATTCCCTAGCATCAATGCACCCAATAAAGGCGCTGCTGAAGGTAGAATCAGAGAAACGAGCGTGGTAACAATAATTGGGAAAAGCACCTTTTCCGTCTTGGTAACCGGACGAAGTTGCTCCATCACAATTTCCCGTTCCTCCTTGGGAACAATCAATTTCATTAATGGCGGTTGAATAATCGGAATCAATGCCATATAGGAATAAGCAGCAATTGCAATCGGTCCTAATAGATCCGGTTTTAAACGGCTAGTCAGAAAGATCGCTGTCGGGCCATCCGCTCCCCCGATAATCCCGATAGAAGCAGCTGATTTTAGATCAAAACCTAATAAAATAGCACCAATCAAAGCTACAAAGATCCCCAATTGAGCCGCTGCGCCCAGGAGTATACTTTTTGGGTTAGCTATTAGCGGTGCAAAGTCAGTCATGGCACCTACCCCCAAAAAGATTAAGGGGGGATAAATTCCTAATTCTACACCCTGATAGAGATAATAGATTAATCCACCAGGCTGAAACTGGCCATTTACCACAGAAGAACCATCCATTAACCCAGCCAAAGGCAGGTTGGTCAGTAAAGCCCCAAAGGCAATTGGTAGTAAAAGCAATGGTTCATACTGTTTCTTAATCGCCAGGTACAATAGAACAAAGGAGACAATAATCATTACGGCTTGCCCAAGAGTAATATGGGCAAAACCAGTAGACAGGGCTAACTCTTTTAAATTTTCCAACATTATTTACATCCTCCCCTTAAAACCGAAGGGTCAATAAGATGTCCCCTGTATTAACAGAAGCTCCAACCTGAACAAAAATCTGACCCACTGTCCCTGCCTCCGGAGCCACGATCTCATTCTCCATTTTTAATGCTTCTAAGGTTAAAAGAACCTGGCCTTTTTTAACCTGTTCACCAGGTTTCACTTTCACATCCATAATGGTACCGCCCAAGGGAGCCGGAACTGATTCCTCACCTGCAGCAATATTCTGAGACTGAACCTGAGGAGCAGGAGCTGGAGCAGAAGTAGCAGGAGCTACCGATTGAGCCGGTGCAAAACCAGCGTTCCCTTGAGAAATCTCTTCCACACTAACTTCATAAGTTTTACCATTTACTGTTACTTTAAAGAACTGCATGATATTTATCCTCCTCTTTATTTAAGTTAATCAACTGATTTTAAAGAAACAATCTTCTAATTCACTCCGGAAATCGCAGCCATTATAGCTGCTACTGATTCATCTTCATTCCCACCTGCGGAGTTTATCTCCCGGAAACGGACTATTGCCTGTTTTTGTTCAGGTAATAGTTTAGAAAGAACCGCCATCATTGCAATAAACTCTTCACCCTTAAGTTCATCGGGAGAAATAGCCGGAGGTTGCTTTGTAGTCTCCACCTTTGCTGGTTCTTTACCAATTAATTCAGACATTAGTTTGATGATAAACATTAGAAATAACAAAACAATAAAAGTAGTTGTTAAACCAGAAAAAAGAATCTCTACCCCGACCATTAGGTTATTCATCCTCGCTGTCTAGCCTCCTTTTTATTGAATTTTATCAACCAGACCACATACTTCCGCGCATACTAAAACTACTACTGCGGACAAAACTAGGTAATCTAGAAGGAAAAACAGCTCGACAGATTCTAAACATGGTTCTATTAGGCTAAACTCACAGTATATATTAGGATTTCTTGTATTTTTCGACATTTAGTAAATGTAAAAAAAACATATATAAATTGTAAATCTGGAGTTAGCCGCCAGGACGAGCAAATTCCCCCATTTGAATAAAATAATACTAGAAAGCAAGATGAAAATCAAGAATATCTCCCAACCAATTTCCTTTTAATGAAACTTTAACTTTTTACGGTTGCCCGATGCAGGGATTCGCCATTCTTTAACGAAATTAATGTTACTTCTATATGAACAAAAAAATTAGGAGGTGTTTGTGGTGGGAATTACACTTTCAAATAAACTCCCTGAGACTTCCCAGGTGTTCATCTCCCGGGTTCTCGCCAAACGTGATTGGAAAGTTTTTATTAATCTTCCCTGGCAACTTTATAAGGATGACCCCAACTGGGTTCCTCCTTTAAAGTCCGATATGTGGGATACCTTAAGCCCTGAAAAAAATCCCCTAATGAAACTTGGACCTTACCAATACTTTATTGCCTGGCTCGATGGTAAACCGGTTGGCCGCATTGGGACTGGTATTGATAAGAATTTGAACAAGAAGAAAAATAAAAAAGAAGGTTATATTACTCTCTTCGAATCAATCAATGATTATCAGGTAGCTTCCGCTCTGTTCGACGCAGCCACCGATTGGCTAAAGGCAAAAGGTATTAACTCTGTGACCGGACCTCAATCCCCGTCAAACGGGGATGATTACCGTGGTTTGTTAGTCAAAGGTTTTGACTCCATGCCAGTCTTAATGAACTCCTATAACCCGCCATATTATGAAGCTTTCTTTGACCAATATGGTTTTACCAAGGATTTTGACAGGTA
>DAIOHK010000019.1:37226-43894 GCA_036744795.1 Bacillota bacterium
CATATTATGAAGCTTTCTTTGACCAATATGGTTTTACCAAGGATTTTGACAGGTACGCTTTTTACTATGATCTCTCCAAACCCGTTACTCAGCGTTTTGAACAAAATATGGATGCTCTAAAGAAACGTTATCAATTTTCAGTAAGAAAACTTAACCTGAAAAACCTTGATGAAGAAATTGAAGGCCTCCAAAGACTAATTGCCTGCTCCATGCCGGAAGAATGGCCGGATATGGTTCCACCAGGCATCGAAGAGATAAAAGATGAAGCAAATAAATTAATACCAGTGGCGGATGAAGATCTTTTACTTGTAGCTATTAATTCTGAAGGCCAACATATCGGCCTAGCAATCGCACTACCCGATTACAATCAGGTGTTAAAGAGGTTAAATGGAAAACTCTTCCCCATCGGTTTCCTGAAATTCCTCTGGTACAAAAAGAAGATCACTGGTGGCCGAATCTTTATTTTGATGGTAGACCCGGAATATCATAAAAAGGGAGTTTCCGGTGCTCTCTATCTGCAGATGTTTAAAAATGCTTTGCAAAAAGGCTATATTTATGGAGAAGGCTCCACCATTCATGAGTTTAATACAAAAATGGTGAATGATGCGATTAAAGCCGGTGGTGACCTCTACAAGATCTACCGGATTTATCGAAAGGACTTTTAATTTTATCATTTTATAAAAAGCAAACAAAAAATCGCCTTTTTAGGCGATTTTTTAATGTTGCTAAACGTTTATTTCTTTGTAACGTCCTGTTCATGCTGTTGTTATAATATAAGTTTGTCACCCCTCCTTTTTTCCTCCTTTGTTCAGGCCTCTGCGTGAAAAATGCAGAGGCTTATATTTTTCATTTCAGACTCTCCCAAGCTTGGACTATTATATTTTCTATCATTTCAGGATTAGGTTTTGCTTTTATCTCTTGCACTTTTTCCCATTGAATTAAATACTCGATATTCCCTTTTGGGCCTAAGATCGGGGAATAAGTTAAGCCAGCACAATTTAGACCCGATTCGAAACCAGCCTGAACAATATTGGTCAAAACTTCCTGATGTGTTTCTGCTGAACGCACTACCCCATTCTTCCCCACTTTATCCCGTCCCGCTTCAAACTGCGGTTTAATTAGAGAAATTATCTCCCCATCCAAAGGAAGTATACCTATCAATGCCGGTAAAACTTTAGTAATAGAAATAAAAGAGAGATCTGCCGTAATCAAACTGGGGATAACAGGAAGCTGATCCGGAGTTAAATAACGGACATTTGTCTTTTCCATTAATACTACCCGCGGATCTTGCCTAAGCTTCCAAGCAAATTGTCCATAACCAACATCGACAGCAATCACTTTCTCCGCCCCATTTTGTAATAAACAGTCAGTAAAACCACCAGTAGAAGCTCCGGCATCCAAGCAGATTCGTCCTTTGATTTCAACCCGGAAGACCTCTAGTGCACGGGAAAGTTTGAACCCTCCACGACTAACATAGGGTGGGCCTTCATTTACTTTAATCTCTGCTTCCAAAGCAACCTTAGTTCCGGGTTTATCAACAATCTTACCCTCAACCATCACCTCTCCAGCCATAATTAGTCCCTTTGCCTTTTCCCTGCTTAATGCAAGTCCCCTTTTTACTAACAGCAGATCTATTCTTTCCATAATAACTTCCTTTCCTAAAAAATGGAGAACATCACCCTTGAAACTCCCAAATCATCCCTGACCAGGGCGGAAGGGTAAGCTGGAAATGTTCACTAAAATTAATCCCCTCACCGATTACTGGATAAACCTGTCTCCAGATTCCCCGTGTCCCCGGTGACAGTAATAATGATACATTTTCCATCGTATCCTGGTTATTAAAGAGTACTAGCATCCGCTCTTTCCCATAGCTTCGCCAGTATCCATAGACCCCATTCTGACCAGCTAGAGCCGTCTGGAAATCTCCTCTTCTCAAAGCTAATTTCTCTTTACGCAACTTAATCAGATCCTTAGTTGCTGTAAAAATCTCTTTATCCCATAACTTCTCATCCCAGATCATCGTCTTCCGGCAGTCCGGATCTTTTTCCCCTGTCATCCCTATCTCATCACCATAATAAATCACTGGAACTCCAGGATAAGTGAGCAAAAATAATAAAGCCTGCAACATTTTCCGGCGCTCTCCCCGACAAATAGTAAGAAAACGCTGCGTATCATGACTCCCTAATAAATTGAACATACTCATCATTGTTTTCAGAGAATAACGGGACCGGAGGGCAGTCAGTCTCTGATCAAACAGATTAGCACTAATCTCTTTCTTGGCAAAAAAGGAAATGATTAAATCCCGGAGCGGATAATTCATTACTGAATCAAACTTATCACCCTGTAACCAGTATGCAGCATCTTCCCAGATTTCTCCCACAATATACGCATCAGGATTAAGCGTCTTAACTAACCGACGGAAGATCGGCCAAAAATCTGCTCTCACTTCATTAGGAACATCAAGTCTCCACCCATCGATACCAGTCAAAGTCCAAAACGCAACCACTCTTAAAATGTAACGGATCACTTCTCGATCTCCGTAATTCAATTTGGGAAGAGTCTTAAAACCCCACCAGCAATCATAGTTTGGTTTAGGAGACTGTATTACTGGAAACCGGCAGTTATACCACTGATGAAAGGGCGAACTTTTCCCTTGGCGCATTACATCCCGGAAAGCCCAAAACTGATCTCCGGTATGATTGAACACCCCATCCAGAATCAACCTCATCCCTGACCGGTGGAGTTCTTTCAACATGCTTATATAAGTCCGAAAATCACCAAAATCCGGAGAGATACGCAGATAATCTCTTGTATCATATTTATGATTAGATGGGGCATCAAAAATTGGGTTAAGATATAAAGCATTTACCCCTAGTTCCTTAAGATAGGGTATCTTCTTCCTAATCCCTGCCAAATCGCCCCCAAAAAAATTAAACAAACCCGGTTTTTCCCCCCAAGGTGTAATAGGAGAAGGATCATTAGAGGGGTCACCATTATAAAAACGTTCGGGAAAAATCTGATAAAAAACCGTATTTTCAAGCCAAGCAGGATCCGGAAGATTTTCTGCTTTATTTGTTTGGTCTGAAAATACCACATTCTGTTGCATTACTATCCCCCTGTTCTCGTAATTCGTCCTAGTCCCGAGTATAAGAATAACTCTCTTCTTAAGCTTGGTTCTCAGATGTAAGAGCCTCTAATGGAATTCCTAAATATATGGACTCTTTACCGCTATTTTGATGTTAACAGCTTTAACTTTCTGTTACAAGCGGTAAGTTACGGTAACAGGGGATATAGCTGGGTCTCGTAGCTCGACTTACAAGTTAAGCCTCTGATGTTTTTAACTATTACTAATAGGATTTTTCTCTTTCCCTACGAAGGACCAACAAGAGCAACGAGCATATTACGGTAAACCCATCTTAAGTAAAAATTCAATGCTACGACAAGTAATCCACAGCCGCCAGCGCAGCAACTAATCCTTCGCCTACTGCCTTCGCGATTTGCCAAGGCCTCCCAGTACAATCACCAGCAGCAAAAACACCGGGAATACTAGTCGCCATCTGCCGATTTACCTTAATCGCATCACTTTCCATCTGTAGACCTGGTAATAATCGTTCCAATGGTAAACTGGCCCGTTCAATAAAGACTCCTTCCACTTCATAGCTTCCTTCCGAAGTAGTAACTCCGGTTAATCTCTCTTTGCCATGAAACTCTATTGGCCTACCAGAAATAATCTCGATTCGCGAATCCAGATTATTATATTCACCTTTATAACGCGGGAGATAATAGACTTTATCACATAAATCCGCTAGAAAATTTGCTTCTTTTTCCCCTTCAACCAATTCAGAAAGGAAGAATACTTTTTTCCCGCGGAAAAACATCCCATCGCAAGTGGCGCAATAACTTACCCCTTTCCCTACCAATTGCTCTTCCCCGCGAATCGTAGCCTTCTGGGGAGTACCAGTAGCTAGAATAACTGATCTGGCCTGGTAGATTTCATTTTTACCCATACCCTGAAAAACTCCATCTTCCCAACTAAGGTTTAAAATTTCATCGTTTTTAATCTCTACCCCATTATCTACCGCATGTGCCTTGTATTTTTCCGCTAAAGCTAACCCTGTAATTTCGGGCAGTCCCAGATAATTATCAACCCGATGAGCTTGTCGTAGTTTATTACTTGACTCTTCCTTGCCAACCAGTACAACCCGCTTGTTTCTTCTCCGACCATTTAAAGCGGCAGATAATCCGGCTGGTCCTCCTCCAACAACTAGGATATCATACATATAATAACCCCTCCCTGAATCTTTCTGTTTTCCATTTTACCATTTATTATCTAAAAGACAAACAAACCTTTTTCAACTATAAAGTACTGTAAGTATTCTAATCTAATCATAATAATTTAAATTATAGTACTACAAGGGAATTTATACAATTTCCTCAATTAATAATAAAAAAGAGATATAATCTTTATAATAGAAAAAATTCCATGGCTTAAATAATTTCCTCACTTGAAAGAAGGGTTATAAATGAAAAAAACTGCTATTATTACCGGTGCTTCTCGTGGAATTGGCCAGGCTACCGCTAGTCTCTTCGCAGCCAATAATTATAATGTCCTTATCAATTATAACCATTCAGTAGATGCCGCTTTTCAGCTTTACCATAATCTACGTAAAAAAGAGTATTCGGTCGCCTTATTCAAAGCCGATGTTACCAACCGCCAGGAAGTTGATAAGATGACCGATTATTGCCTAAATACATTTGGAGCTGTAGACCTATTAATTAATAATGCCGGGATTGCTCAATCCCGTTTATTCATTGATCTCTCGATCGAAGACTGGAAGAAAATGATCGACACCAATCTAACAGGAGTCTTCCATTGCACACAAAGCATTCTCAGACATATGATCCCCCGGAAAAAAGGTAAAATAATCAATATCTCTTCTATCTGGGGACAGGTAGGCGCCTCCTGCGAAGTTCATTACTCTGCAGCTAAAGCGGGAGTAATCGGACTTACGAAAGCCCTTGCCAAAGAGTTGGGTCCTTCAAAGATCCAGGTAAATAGTATTGCCCCGGGGATTATTGAAACCGATATGCTAAAACCATATAACCAAGAGGAACGGGCAAGCCTGACTGACCAAACTCCGCTCGAACGTTTAGGTACCCCTTCCGATGTAGCAGCCTGTGCCCTTTTTCTCGCCTCCGAACAGGCTGATTTCATCACCGGTCAAGTGATTGGTATTAACGGTGGATTCGTCATCTGAGGGAATTGCATAAATACCTTAATCGCGTATTTGACCAATACGGGAAATACCTATAGGGCTTGTCGATTCACCAGCCTTTGATTTACATTACTTCGTAAACTGTGGGTAGGCGGCATGAACGACCATATAGTGTTTTTCTTTTATTCGAGGTAATTGTTTAAGATTAGACAATTACTAGTGGGCTATCAATATATTGTGATCAAATCTTAAATAATTAAATATGCAATTCCTTAATCTTAAGACCCTTTTTAAAGATCAGAAACCGGGTCCAAATAATCAGGACCCGGTCCAAAGAGTATCAATCAAGCTAACCTTTTTTCAAACTAAGGAGAATACGGTTTACCGGCAATAATCCTCTTCTGAAGTTCCTAGTAATAAAAGGATAAGAATTAAGAACAAGAGAAAAGCTAAACTTTCATCCATTTTTCTAAATAGATCCAAGACCCCCGCCATCAATAACACCCCCATTAATTATTTCTGCTTTAGAATATGCAAATGATAGGGGATAAGCTTTAGGCCATTGGTATTTTTTATAAGGAAAGCATTCCATATGATTCTTTAACTTTTTTGTTCATAATGATATAATTTTAATACTTCTTTAATTTATTTTGTTTTTATACCATATTTATTGGTAACTCCACTATAAAAATTGAGTTTTTAATTTAGCATTATATTTTTAGATTTAAAACCGGTTTAATTCTAAATATCCAATGGATCCCAAATCAGGGAATTACTATATATTCAGCGAATATATTAGGAGTTAATTAAAATATAATCAACATAAATGATTGTAACAAGAAATAACTTCAAGAAGAATATTAAGGAAGTGAGGAGGGATAAAGAGGATGCAGAATGAAAAGTTTCAAGAACTAGTATTATCTCATCTTACCAGATTAACTGAAGATATGTTCGGACTAAAGCAGGATGTAGCTGAGTTAAAGCAAGATACAACAACCTTAAAGCAGGATGTAGCCGGACTAAAGCAAGATACAGCAACCTTAAAACAAGATGTAGCTGGGCTAAAAAGTAAATTAGACCTTGTTTATGATCACGTTGTACAAATTACCGAAGTTCAAACTGCTAATTCAAATCGAATATTAAAGCTTGAGAAAACTACCGACTCTTTGTCTGAAATTTGTGGAAAACATGAAGTGCAAATAAGAAATATCAAAAATATACTAATTTAAATAGTAATTTCTTTTTATTACCAGCATCTAAACGATTCCAAAAACGGAAAATAACCAGTACGTGCTAGTTATACTTTAATAGCACGGTTTTTAAAAACATTTCTTTGTAGAATTCTTTATTCTAAACATAAAAAAAAGGTTCCGATTGCTCGAAAACCCATTTTTAACATGGTGCGCCCGGAGGGGCTCGAACCCCCGACCTACAGATTCGAAGTCTGCCACT
>DAIOHK010000020.1:0-6232 GCA_036744795.1 Bacillota bacterium
TCCGGGCCCGGATTGATTAACTCATAATATCCGTAAACATGAGTAAAATCTCCTTCCAGACTAATATGGAGCATTTCTTTCTCCAAAATAATCTCATTCTTTTGTAGAAGAGTTAAATTACCAGTCTTAAGCACTGCTGATTCATCAATAGGACCTTCATTTGCTAAACCAATTAAAGGAACACAAATCAAGGTGATAAGAATAATTAACAACATTCTTCTAAACTGCTGCACCAAATTTACCCCCTCGCATCAGTTAATTAAAAATTCCAAAATTAATTTATAATTCAACTACAAAATATTAGTAGCTGCACTAGGGATTTTCAACATAAGGATTTGTCTAATTAAACCTTAAGAAATTATGAATCTCCTCATCCCAAAAAACAATAATTATATTTATTTATTCGCCATTAATCTTAATTTACCTATCAAGTTAATAAAATCCATATTTTGCAACATCTCATACTTGGTGCTAGTATGAAAGTTAGTCTTTGGCTTTCTAGCTTAGAAAAAGTTACGAAAATATTCTTTAATTCCAGCAACAAGGGATGCGTTTCTAATATAACAGAAGGAAAAGCCCGCAATAACCTTCTTGGTTTGCGGGCTAGTAATATATATTAATTCCTGATCTATTCATACATTTTATTTGAAGTAATCTACCCCGGCTGCAAAGATCTGAAGATCTTTTACCCCCGGAACATTTTTAGCCACATTCTGACCCATCCGCTCGGAATGCCCCATCTTACCCAAGATCCTCCCATCAGGGCTAGTGAGCCCCTCAATTGCTTCTCGAGAACCACTTGGATTATAATCCAGATCATAGGTGGGATTACCTTCAAAATCCACAAATTGGGTTGCAATCTGGCCATTAGCCGCCAAAAGATCAATCTCTTCTTTGCTGGCCACTAAACACCCTTCGGCATTAGAAAAGGCTTCGCAAACCAGATCCCCCGGTTTAACCCGGCTAAGCCAAGGAGAAATTGTAGAGATCACCTTAAGCTGAACAAACCGTGAAATATGATGAACACCAGTATTGGTAATCAGGGCAGGGGCATTTTCTTTCCTTTCTCTAAACTCACCATACGGCACCAACCCTAACTTAACTAAAGCCTGGAAGCCATTGTCAATACCAAGAATTAAGCCATCTCTTTCTTTCAGCAGCTCCAGAAGAGCCTCTTTAATCCGGGGTTTTTGGAAAATATTCGCAATAAATTTACCCGCACCATCAGGTTCATTCCCAGCACTCATTCCTCCGGGCAATACCAGTATTTGGGCATTATTGATTAGCTTAAGCATGGATGCTAATGATTCTTCTAGATCCTGTTGTTTAAGATTCTTAAAAAGCAAGGTTTCTACTTTACCCCCGGCGCTGGAAAAAGCCTGTTCTGTTTCATATTCTCCGGCAGTTCCAGGAAAGATTGGCATAAAAATTCTTGGTTTGGCTACAGAAAGAGCAGTTTCTCTCTTTCTCCCTGCCTTAAAGGGGAATTGTTGAGGCCTTTCTGCCTGTCCACGGGTTTTAGTAGGGAAAACCTCTTCCAGTGGTTCTTCCCACTTATCTTTAGCCAGATTTAGCGGTATCTCTATGCCATTTACTTTAATAACCTTTTCAATCTGGGTCATCCCAAGCAGTTGGTAATTGACCTTACCAAAAAGGCTGTCCAAGTCTTCATTACCTGGGATCTCCAGAAGTAAAGAACCATAATCTGGGGTGAATAATTCTCCAGTGTTTACCTTTTCATGGAAAGTAAAACCAATACCATTACCAAAACTCATCTTGCTCAAAGCCGCAGCCACCCCGCCCTCACATACGGAAGATGCCGCCAGAACCTTCCCCTTGCCATTCAACTCAGTTACCAATCGCAACTGACGGGTCCAGCCCTCCAGATCAAGGAGTTCATATTCATCCGTATTCGCTTTCAAGAGCACCACTTGGCTTCCTACTTCTTTAAACTCCGGTGAAAGCACCTTGTTTACATCAAATGTATTAACAGCAAAAGCCACTAGTGTAGGAGGGACAGACATCTCCTTAAAGCTACCAGACATACTATCTTTTCCTCCGACCGCTGGGAGTCCCAGCTTCATCTGGGCATAATATGCTCCCAGTAAGGCAGCAAAAGGTTTCCCCCATTTTTCCCGGTCTTCACCTAATTTCTCAAAGTACTCCTGGAGGGTCAAGCGGATACCTTGATAATCTCCTCCGGAAGCAACTACTTTGGTCACAGCTTCAACTATGGCATAAAACGCTCCATGAAATGGACTCCATTTACCAATCTTCGGGTTATAGCCAAAGGACATTATGGTACCGGTAGTAGTATCCCCTTCCAATACAGGAATCTTTGCTACCATACTCTCTACCGGCGTCACTTGGTATTTTCCTCCCAATGGCATTAACACAGTACCTGCTCCAACAGTACTATCAAAGCGTTCAATTAATCCCCGCTGGCTACAAACATTAAGATCTTCTAAATTTTTCAGCCAGGCCTTTTTTAAATCAACTTCCTCCTTCAACTCCGGAGGAGATTGATAAAAAATATTCTTCCGTAATGCAGGAGAGGTCACAAACACCTTAGTCCGCTGCCGGACTCCACTGGTGTCCAGAAACTCTCTGCTCATATCAACAATGGTTTTCCCCTGCCAAATCATTTTTAAGCGTTTTTTCTCAGTAACTATTGCTACTTTAGTCGCTTCTACACCTTCGTTAGTTGCAGCTTTAATAAAAGCTTCCACATCGGTGGGGTCAATCACAACTGCCATCCGCTCCTGCGATTCAGAGATTGCCACTTCTGTCCCATTTAATCCTTCATATTTGACTGGAACCAGATCCAGATTAATCTCCAACCCATCGGCCAATTCACCAACAGCCACCGCTACTCCACCCGCACCAAAATCATTACATTTTTTAATCATCCGGCTAACTTCCGTTTTCCTGAATAACCGTTGAATTCTCCGTTCAATTAAGGGGTTTCCTTTCTGAACTTCCGAGCCGCAAGTATAAAGGGATTCCTCGGTATGCTCTTTAGAGGAACCGGTAGCAGCACCACAACCATCCCTTCCGGTTCTGCCTCCCAAAAGAATAATAACATCCCCCGGCTCTGGTTTTTCCCTTTTAACATTCTTGGCAGGGGCTGCAGCGATTACCGCTCCCAGTTCCATTCTTTTAGTAATAAAATCTTCATCATAGATCTCTCTCACCTGCCCGGCAGGGAGTCCAATCTGGTTACCATAGGAACTATAACCCGCAGCTGCTCCTAAAGTAATCTTTCTTTGCGGGAGTTTCCCGGGCAATGTATCCTCTACTTTTATTCGCGGATCACCACTCCCAGTTACTCTCATTGCCTGATAGACATAAGAACGTCCGGAAAGGGGATCCCGGATTGCTCCCCCAAGGCAGGTAGCAGCCCCTCCAAATGGTTCAATTTCTGTAGGATGATTATGGGTTTCATTTTTAAACATCACCAGCCATTCCTGGTCCTCCCCATCTACATCAACAGTCACCCTTATGCTACAGGCATTGATCTCTTCTGATTCCTCAAGGTCTTCCAGCAATCCATTCTTACGCATCTCTTTCATAGCAATGGTAGCCAAATCCATTAGGCAGATCTTTTTATCTTGATTCCTACGCTCCCCATAAACTTTTTTCCGTGAATTTAAATAGGCCTGATAGGCTTCTTTGAACACCGAAGAGTAATTCCCTTCTTCAATCTCGACTTCTTCAATCTCCGTCATAAAAGTAGTATGCCGGCAATGATCCGACCAGTAAGTATCCAGAACTCTAATTTCAGTAATTGAAGGGTCTCTTCTTTCCTCATCCCGAAAATAATCTTGACAAAAGAGTAAATCCTCAAAGGACATGGCTAGGCCCAGCTCCCCTTGTAAAGCACTTAGCTCGTTTCGATCCATTTCAGTAAAATTCGACAGAATTTCAACTTCACCAGGGCTCGTAATTTCTTGCTGTAAGAAAGCAGGTTTCTCTAAATCCGCTTCTCTTAAATCTAAAGGGTTTATGTAATACTCTTTAATCTTTTGAAACTCATTATTTGATATGTCCCCGATAAGTACAAAAAGTTTAGCAGTTTTTACTTGCGGCTGTGAAGCAGGATCTATCACTTGAAGCGACTGGATAGCGGAGTCCGCCCGCTGATCATACTGCCCGGGTAAATACTCCATCGCCAGTACTCTACAGTCTTCCTTCACTGGTAAATTCTCCTCATAAACAAGGTCTACTGCTAAATCGGAAAAAATTAAAGACCTGGCCTGTTCGTAAACCTCCGGTGTAATCCCCTCTATATCATATCGATTTACAAGCCTTACTCTTTCCACCCCCGGGATCCGTAAATAGTCTCTAATCTCCTCTGTTAGCTTTTGGGCTTCAAGATCATAACCTGATTTTTTTTCTGTAAATAACCGGTAAATCCGTCTACTCACTTCTATTCCCCTTTCCAATTCTTGCTTCAAAAATACAATGGCCTATCTACATTCATCACTTGACACTCGTCTCCCGCTCTCGTATTTATAACTTTCACATTTCTCAAAAAAATAACGAACATAAAACGAGCAGTAGTAAAACAGCGTGGATTAATATACATATTATATAAAATTACTCTGCTTAAGTAAATTTAATAATATGATTTGTTCACAAAAAGCAAAATTTCATTCACAATAATTTTTTATTATTTATCCGAGATGTAAGACAATCACTGCGAATTTAAGTCAGCGCTTTATTGTAATTAAATAAAGCCTTAAGGTAATTGTGCTCTACACATTAATTAATTCCTATATTAATTGCATGTTTGTAAAATCTCTTTCTATATTCTCCGTTTTATTGCTATAATATAAATATCATTCCCATCTGGTTTGTTGGCGTCAACCGCCGATGGGCAAGACGGTTGCCACCTCCACTTTCACCAGGTGAGTTTTTAATCAATCTCTTTTGGGGAGATAATTTAAGATTTATAAGGAGGATATTTATTTTGGAGGTACTATTTGCATCAATTAAAAACTTTTCGCTAGGTAACGCTGTAATGTTCATCATTGGTGGCACTCTTATTTACCTTGCCATAAAAAAGGATTATGAACCAATGCTACTTTTGCCCATTGGTTTTGGTGCCATTTTAGCCAATATCCCTTTTTCCTCTGCAATTGGCGAACAGGGGTTTCTTACTATTTTATATAAGGCAGGGATTGAAACCGAACTTTTCCCAATCCTAATCTTTATTGCCATTGGTGCAATGATTGATTTTGGTCCTTTGTTACAACAACCCTTCATGCTTTTCTTCGGAGCTGCAGCCCAGTTCGGGATCTTTTTTACCACCATTATGGCCCGGGCTTTAGGTTTTTCTCTAAAAGAAGCAGTCTCAATCGGAATCATTGGGGCAGCAGATGGCCCTACTTCCATTTATGTTGCTAATCTCTTTGCTGGTAATCTCCTTGGTCCGATCACAGTTGCAGCTTATTCCTATATGTCATTAGTTCCATTAATTCAGCCACCTGTAATCAAAGCTTTAACTACTCCAGAAGAAAGAAAAATTGGAATGGATTTAAACCTCTGTAAAGTATCAAAAACCACTAAAATTCTTTTCCCAATAATTGTTACCGCTGTGGCTGGAATTATTGCTCCTTTGAGTGTTGCGCTAATTGGATCCTTAATGTTCGGTAATTTAATTAGAGAGTGTGGCGTCTTGGACAAGCTTTCTAAAGCAGCTCAGAATGAACTCTCCAATCTTGTTACTTTACTATTGGGTATTACCATTGGTTCTACTATGGTTGCAGAAAATTTCCTGACCATAAAAACTTTAATGATTCTTGGCATGGGTCTAGTAGCCTTTATTTTTGATACAGCCGGGGGAGTTTTATTTGCTAAATTGCTTAATCTGTTTTTACCCACGAAAATCAATCCTATGATTGGAGCCGCTGGAATCTCAGCTTTTCCCATGTCTGCTAGGGTTATTCAGAAAATGGCTCAAAAAGAAAGCCCTGGTAATTTTATTCTAATGCAGGCTGTCGGTGCGAATGTGGCCGGTCAAGTCGGTTCAATTTTAGCAGGAGGCGTCCTCATTTATCTTGTAAGTTCAATGGCATTTTAATTTGACGGGATTGTAAAATTGCCTACATTATTTTGTATAATGTTTAAATCATGCAATTCCTTAAATTTTATAAGGGAAATAAGGAGGTCATTTTATGCAAGATACATTATTAAATACACTTAAGATTATGCTTCAAAGTCTAGCCCT
>DAIOHK010000020.1:6332-42657 GCA_036744795.1 Bacillota bacterium
AAAAAACTAGCGATTATCTAAAGGCGTTCTTTCAATAAAAACACTAAGATGCAATTTCCTTAAATATTTGCTAGACTGTAAGTAAGAGTTTTCTAAAACTCAAAAAATAATTTTGGGAGACTGTTATGCCAAAACTCTTCTTTTTTTTCATTGATGGATTAGGCCTGGGAAAGAATAGCAAAAGAAACCTCTTCCATCTCTAACAAGCATCTACCCTTGTGTTCTCCAATATTTTCATCTGAAAACTGTAGCAGATAGAGAACAGCAAAAAACAATGAAATAATTCAACTGGCAAAGGAAAAGTCTTCTGTTTTAATTGGGGTTCAATTTAAGATTAATTATTGTCCAATTTGCCAGTTTTAGAGTTATTGCTTTTTATCGCTCACAAGCGTATTCTTAACATAGAAAAATAAAAAAGGGGGAATTTATCCATTTTATTACCTTTCATTTAGCGGTAGCCTCATCTTTTCCCTGTCAAGCACAATTAATTATTTTGGGAGATGACATTATGAGGAGGCTACCTCCTAGCAAACGGGAGACTGCCAGATCCTTACTGGCTGATATCCCAGAGAATTGTTCGTCACTGTTTTTATTAAACCTTGAGACGAGTGTTGTTATGGTAGATGATGAACATACCCCCAAGTTTCTGTCCGTCACATACCCCAGCACCCCACCGGCAATGTATTTTATTTACGCCCAACCAAACCAGGTTTTTATGCTAAAACATTTTTTAAAATTATTAAAAAATCCTACAGATATAGTAATCCCGCAAAATTTTGTCTCCGCTATCAAACATTACTGGTCAGTAAAGTTCTCCATTCCCATTTTAATGCTAGCCGCAGAGAAGGGAGTTTGGAAACCCGAGGTTTCTAAAGATCCCCATATCCGGTTACTAAACCGGGATGATGCAAAAGCACTAAAAGAATCTTTTGCTACAGAAGATTGGTTATGGGATTTCTTCTTCACCCCTGAAGAATTGCTCTCCAGAGGAGGAGCTGCTGCCGCCTTTATTGATGGTGAAATGGCATGCGTGGTTACTACAATTGCTTATACAGAGAAATACTGTGAACTTGGCGTAGCAACCCGTCCTGAATATCGTGGACGAGGGCTGGCTCTAGAATGTTCCCGTACCCTTAGTGCGATTCAATTCGAAGAATTCGGAAGGCTCCCTTGTTGGCGGACGCAAACCGGAAACATTGGTTCCTGGAAAGTTGCTAAACGTCTTGGTTTAGAAGAAACAACTTACTCTGAAAAGTTTGTCTTTCTCTCCAACTATAAACATGTTGGAGCATATGCAGGTGTTGCACCTTAAAAAAGTGGCTACCGGTCAATTTCCGGTAGCCGCTTCGTTTTTATTGAGCATACTGCATTTCATACAAGTCCTTATAAATCCCGTCTTTTGCCAATAACTCTTCATGCTTGCCAATTTCCCTTATTCGTCCCTTATGAATAACAATAATCCGGTCAGCATTTTTTATCGTAGAAAGCCGATGGGCAATAACCAGAGTAGTCCGATCCTTGGCAATTTTCCTCAATGTTTCCTGGATGAGAAGTTCAGTTTCTGTATCAATATTGGCAGTAGCTTCATCCAGGACCAAAATTGAAGGCTTAAAAGCAATCGCCCGGGCAAAAGAGAGTAATTGTCTCTCCCCGGTAGAAAGTGTACAACCTCGTTCTTTAACTTCCTCATCATACTCATCCGGAAGTTCTGCAATAAAAGAATCAGCACCTACATACTCAGCAGCCCGGATTACTTCTTCCTCGGTAATCCCCTTATTATCCAGCCTAATATTGGATTTAATCGTTCCGGAAAACAGAAAAACATCCTGCATCACTACAGCAACCTGACGCCTTAAATCCCCCAGTTTATAATCATTAATATTTACACCATCTAGAAGAATCTCCCCTTTTTGAATCTGGTAAAACCGGCTAATCAGATTAATAATTGTAGATTTCCCTGAGCCCGTAGCACCAACAAAAGCTACTGTTTCTCCTGGATTTACTTTAAAACTAACATCTTTTAGTACCCAATCCTGACCATTATAGGAGAACCAGACATTTTTAAATTCAATCTCTCCTCTTAACTGAGACAGTACAGCACCTAGTTCCAAATCCTCATAGCCTTCATTATTATCCATCAGCTCGAAGATCCTCTCCGCGGAGACATCTCCAGAAAGAATTACATTGTATTTGTCAGCAAGATCATTAATTGGGCCAAAAAACTTCTTTATATAAGTAATAAAAGCATATAAAACTCCAATCTCAATTGCCGATTGGAAAATTCTTGGGGTACAATACCAGATCAGAATTGAAACACCCAGATTATTTATAAGCTCAGCTGATGGACGAAAAAGAGCCATCAAAGCCACTTCAAAGATACTCGCCCGGTTATACTCATCATTCAACTTTTTAAACTCCTGGTACTTCTCTTTTTCCCGCTTAAAAGCCTGTACCAGTCTCATCCCGGAAATGTTTTCCGCTAAGAAACCATTAATCTGTGCGATCAAGGAACGAACTCTTTTAAAGTTCCAGGTTGCTTTCTTCCGATAAAAAAAGGTTACTACAACAATAATTGGGACCACCGTAAAACTAAGTAAGGTCAAACGAAGGTTTAACTTAACCATTGTAATAATAATCCCAATTAATAAAAACATATCTTTAAAGAGTGCTACCAACACCCCTGAATACATCTCATTTAATGCTTCAACATCATTGGTCACCCTAGTTAAGATTCTTCCTGATGAATTCCGGTCAAAAAAAGTAAGAGGAAGGTGTTGGATATGGGAAAACAATTCCATACGGATATTATGCATGATCTGTTGGACAATAGAGTTTAAAAGGTAATTTTGAAAATAGTTAGAGAAAGCCCCGGCCAGGACAGTCCCGAAATAGAGGAGACCGATTGTCTTCATCCCTTCTCCAGCCTTATGCCCGACTATGTAATCATCAATCGCCACCTTAATAATGTATGGACCAGCTAAATCTGCCGCATTCACTATCAAAGCCAAGACCATAGCAAAGAAGATCAAACCGATGAACGGCCGGAAATATTTCAGAACTCTGAAAAAATTATTTTTGCTCATCCCATTCATACTATATCTCCAACCTCCTCTAATCTGTTTTCAACCAGTTGTGTAGAGTAAAGCTTGTAATAATAACCCTTTTGTTTCATCAATTCCTGATGATTACCTTCCTCAATAATCCGCCCATCCTCCAGAACAATAATCTGATCTGCATGCTTAATTGTAGAAACCCGGTGGGCAATAATTATTCCCGTCCTCTCCTTTAGTAGCTTTTTAATATTAGAAAGGATCTCTTCTTCTGTTTTGGTATCTACCGCTGACAGGCTATCATCAAGAATCAAAATTGAAGGATTTTTAATAATCGCTCTAGCAATCGATACTCTCTGCTTCTGACCACCCGAAAGGGTGATCCCCCGTTCCCCTACTTTAGTCTCAAAGCCTGCAGGAAAGTCCATAATATTATCATAGACACTGGAAAATTTAGCTGCCTCCTCCACTTCTTCCTCAGTAAAATGGTTGGTAAAGAACCTAATATTATCTTTAATCGTTGCTGAAAACAGGAAGTTATCCTGTGGAACAAAACCAATATTCCCCCTTAGAATCGCCAAGGGAAGATCATTAATATCAATTCCATCGATAAAGATGTGACCCCGCTCAACCGGATAAAGCCTTAACAACAGATTGATCAGTGTACTCTTGCCACTACCGGTACGGCCGATTATTGCCAGGGTCTTCCCTGCTTCAATCTTTAAATTAATATCTTTCAAAGCTTCAAGTGTAGTGTTGGGATAAGAGAAATTTAGGTTTTTGATCTGAATAGCACCTTTGAAACGAGAATCAGAAAGTTGCAAGTTTCCATCTATAATATCAGTCTGACTCGTAAAGATCTCATCCAACCGGTTCATAGAAGCCAAAGCCCTTTGCCAAACCTCGACCACTTTTCCAATCCGAGTAACCGGCCGAGTTAACATCCCAAGATAAGTATTAAAAGCAATAAAGTCTCCTAAACTTATTGCCCCACTGATTACATAAGAAGAACCAATTACTAATACCAAGGAGAAACTGAGTCCGAAACAAATCTGGACTGCAGGCCCAACAATTGATGAAAGTTTAATATAGTCCATCATTACCTTCATCCGGTGACTACTAGCTTCCCCTAGCTTCCTTATCTCCTGTTCCTCCTGTACATAGGCTTTGACCACTCTAATTCCTGAGATATTTTCTTGAGTTTTCTCAGAAATATTTGCATAAGCAGCCTGTACTTTTAAGAAATCACGCCGTAACGGGTTTTTTACTTCAAAAATAAGAAAAAGCGCCACGGAAAGCGGAGCCAGGCCAATCAAAGTTAATCTAGGATTGATTGTTCTTGCCATCACCAGCAAAGAAAAGGAATTAATAATAACTCCATCAATCGGAAAGACCAGGCCAAAAGCAAAAGCCCTCCGAACCGCGCCCAAATCATTGATCGCATATGCCATTAAATCTCCGGTTTTTTTCTGCTGATAGAAACTGACCGGAAGGGTCTGTAAATGTGAAAAAAGCTTATCTCTTAAATAACACTCCAGATCACGGGCTCTCCCCATTAGTAAATTACGCCAAATGTATTTCAAACCAAAGATCAGCATGGCCATCCCTAACATCACTCCGGTCATCTGGTAGATCCAGGTTTGAGTTACATTTCTCATTTTTAAACAGTCAATAATATAGCCCAACATTTTCGGCATCGTCAGGGTTAAGACACCAGAACATATTAGTGCAGCTATTCCAAGAATATACTTTATTCGATTAGCCCTTAAAAATTCTTTAATAAACTTTTTAATCATTTCACTCTCCCTATTTATACGTATAAATTAAAGCTCAATTCTTTCACTTAATCAAGAGAATAAAGTAGCCTTTCTTTTTAACTGGATTCCCTAGGTACAAACACCCACTCAAGAGTAACAATACTTTGCGTAGATTTTCCTTCAATAATATCAAAAAGTAATTGGCATGCGGTATTACCCATCTCATAAAGTGGGCTCTCAATTGCTGATAAAGATGGATAGGATAATAAACTAAACCGGGAAGTACCAATGGCAACCACAGCAAGTTGTTCTGGTACTTTCACCCCCTTTTCTGCTGCAAAGCGCAATAGATGAAAACCAAGCCCGGAAGTCTCACATAAAATTGCCGGAGGAAGGCTTTGATGTTCCCGGAAGTAATATTCAAGGTAGGCTTGAGTCTCCTCTTCAGACCCGGGAATTTTTAAAAAAAGATGTTCCTCCTGCGGAAATCCAACTTCATTTAAAGCTTTTAAATATCCCTTAAACCGGCGATCACATGGTTTCCGGTTGGCTAGTCCCAAAAAAGCAATTTCCCGCTTTCCTTGCTCCTTTAAGCTTTGGATAGCGGAAATAAGAGCACTTTCCATATCATTTTTAACCTGATTGCTTAGTACGTGTTTCTGATGAGAATTAATAACAACAAACGGAATTCCTTTCTCATGCAAATAGAGATAATCCTCAGGATCAAGCCGGGCATAGACAAAAATGATTCCATCAATCCGGTTAGAATAAAAATATCTAATGTATTCGGCATCACTACTACTTCCCTGTTTTTCGAAACAAAGCGTAAGCGAATAGTTTTTTAATAATAAAGAATCTTTTATCCCCTCTAAAATCCGCATAAACCGAAAATTAGAAACATTTTTATCCGAAACCACTCCAATTGACATTGCTTTTTTTAGTCGCATACTTCTGGCAATCTCATTTGGATAATAATCTAGTTTTCTGGCCGCTGCCCATACCGCTTCTTTGGTCTCCTGTGAAATCTTAACATCCTGTGAATTATTGAGCACATAAGAGACAGTGGCCTGAGAAACCCCGGCTTCCCGTGCTACATCTTTGCTGGAAACCTTTCTCGGTCGATTCCTCATTTTTCCCTCCAAAAAAAGTAGTAGAAGCAAATACAATTTATACGTTTAAATTACAAGTTTAATTTTATTGTAAGCCATTTTTACCTTTCAATAAAGTTAATTCAAGGTTAAAGTTTTATTGTAATAATTCTATTAGCTTTACATTATTCTTTTAAGGCAAGTAATGAAATCAATTATTTATTATTGCAGGTTTGTGGGGTATATGATATTATCTAAGAAAATTTAAAAATAAATAACCGCTTGGATCCACGGGACTGAGACGGTAAACCATTATATTTTATCCAGAAACCTTCCTCTCACCCGGAAGGTTTTATTTTTTTGTAGGCAAAATTTAATATATATTTTATTTAATAGGTAGTCGCTCATGCCGGCTTCCTAAAGAATAATGAAGGGCATAATACTAGAACACGATTACTATTACTGTTATCTATATTTTCGCGCCCTTAAATTTGCTGTTTTATTTAACAGCCAGTTTATGTTATTAATTCTAGCTCGAATTTTCATGTAAAAGGTGCGAAATGTGAAATACCAAAATTAAAGGAGGGAATTTGTTATGAAAAAAGATTTTATTGTAGATCCTCGATATAAAATTGCTACCAAAGAAGCATTACTAGCAATCTTCCTGTTTATCCTTAACTTTCTCTGGTGGTTTATCTTTGCCTATGGCCTAGGTAGCCAAGCTCCAGAAGATTACACCTATATACTAGGGTTTCCAGCCTGGTTTTTCTGGAGTGTAATTGTTGGTTTTATTCTTTTTTCAGTTTTGGTTTCCTTAATGGTACGGTTTTTTTATACTGATTTACCCTTGGGGGACGTACCAGATAAACGGAGAAAAAAAGAGATAGGGGGTGACTAAATGGAATGGCAGATCATTCTTGTAGCTACAATTTATATGCTGCTGATCTTTTTTATTGGGATGATCAGCGCTCGAAAAACCTTTAAAACACGGGGAGGTTTTATTGAAGAATATTTTTTAGGTAACCGGAGTATGAATGGGTTTATTCTGGCTATGACCCTTACTACTACATACATTAGTGCCGGAAGTTTTATTGCTGGCCCAGGTGCTGCTTATTCTATGGGTTTGGGTTGGGTCTTACTTGCCATGTCACAGTTACCAGTTGGTTATTTAGTTCTTGGTGTATTAGGTAAACGGTTCGCTATTTTATCCCGGAAAATTAAAGCCATTACAGTCATTGATTTTCTCCGCGAACGTTACCAGAACAATTTAGTGTTAGCCCTTTCCGCTTTTGGTATTATCTTTTTCTTTTTGGCCGCAATCACAGTCCAGTTTATCGGTGGAGCCCGATTATTTCAATCGATTACTGGATTATCTTACGAAACCGCCCTTCTGATTTTTGCCGGTGGAGTAATCATTTATGTTACTTTAGGTGGTTTCCGTACAGTTGTACTGACCGATGCAGTACAAGGAGTAGTGATGTTTATTGGTACCTTTCTACTACTATTCAGTTCCTTTAAATATGGTGGTGGTGTAAAGAATGTTATGATGAAACTTGCTTCAATTGATCCAGGATTAATTACTCCCTTTGGTCCTAAAAACTCACTTCAAATTCCATGGGTAACTTCATTTTGGGTATTGGTCGGTTTCGGTGTCATCGGTCTACCACAGGTAGCAGTCCGTGGTATGGCCTACAAAGATTCCAAATCCATGCATAATGCCATTATCATTGGAACTATTTTTACCGGTTTTCTAATGCTGGGTATGCACTTAATCGGTGCCATTGGCCAGGTTTTTCTTCCTGAAGTTAATGTAGCGGACCTGGTAATCCCGGAGTTAAGTAAAAAAACACTCCAACCCTGGCTGGCTGGAATGTTTCTCACTGCTCCACTAGCTGCGATTTTATCAACAATCAGTTCTCAACTTCTCGTTCTTTCTAGTACAATCTGTAAGGATATCTATATTAATTTCTTCAAACCCGATCCTGATGAGCATTTTATAAAAAAATTAAGTTTAATTATTACTGGTTTAGCTGGATTAGTAGTCTTTTTTCTTTCTTTAAATCCACCGGAATTTCTGGTTTGGCTAAACCTCTTTGCCCTAGCCGGAATGGAAACAGTTTTTCTCTGGCCAACCCTATTAGGGCTCTATTGGCCGCGAGCCAATGCTTATGGTGCCCTAGCATCGATCATCACTGGATTGGGAAGTTATCTTTTTTGCCATTATTTCTGGCCTAAACCTTTTGGGACTCACACCATTATTCTCCCGCTTACAATCGGGCTTTCTGCTTTTATTCTAATCAGTTTGGTTACTACCCCTCCAGATGAGGAGACCATTAGAAAATTCTGGGGGTAAGGGATAAGGGGTAAAGGGTAAGGAGTAATGCTACTTTTCTGAAACCGGAATTCTCTCTTTAATTAACTTAACAAGTGCTCTTAACCCCCAATAATAACTATCCGGACCTAAACCGCATATCTGTCCATTCACAACCGGAGCGGTAAAGGATTTGCTTCTAAATGTTTCTCGTGCATAAATATTACTCAGGTGTACCTCGATCGCCGGGAGCTTAACTGCAGCCAATGCATCTCTCAATGCTACGCTGGTATGAGTATAAGCTCCCGGATTTAAAAGTATACCATCATACTTTTCCAGAGCCTGTTGAATCCAATCCACCATTACCCCTTCATGATTTGATTGGATAATCTCCAATTCTACCTGCAGTTCGGTTGCAATCTGTAAAAGTTTCTGATTAATCTCTTTAAGGGTTACCCGGCCATAAACCCCGGGTTCCCTGATCCCCAAAAGATTAAGATTTGGCCCATGTATTACTAGAATCTTCATTATCCTAACCCTCCCCTAATCGCCCCCATCCGGCATAAAGCTTCAATGATAATATTAGGTGGAAGATTATCTTTGATTACTGCCTCCCCAAGTTCGGGAGTTATAACCCACCTGATTCTCTGATTTTTTACCTTTTTATCCAGATTCATCCGTTCCAAAAGCATCTCCGCGGAGATCTCCGGCAATTCCACAGGTAAGCTGTAGATTTTTAGGATTTCCATAGTTTGCTCCCAAACCCCAGGTTGTGAAAGCCCAGTCAAATCCCCTATTAATGCAGCACCGGCCATTCCAATCGCTATTGCTTCTCCATGCCGGTAAACACCATAGCCAGTCTCTACTTCTAAAGCATGCCCGATCGTATGTCCATAATTTAAAATTGCCCGCCGTCCCTTTTCAAATTCATCTTCTTCTACTACCTGTGCTTTAAATAAACAAGCTTTCCTAATAATCTCCAATAAAGCATTGGTCGAATGCTTTTTTATTTCTCCATTCTGTGCAAGAAGATACCGCAAAAGAGCAGGATCACCAATTAACCCCGCCTTGATTATCTCTGCTAATCCGGATTTAAACTCTCTTTCCTCTAAAGTATCCAAAACCTTAAGATCAGTAATCACTACTGTTGGCTGGTAAAAAGCCCCAATCAGATTTTTACCTTCTCGATGGTTGACTCCTACCTTCCCACCTACAGAACTATCCACCTGAGCAAGAAGCGTAGTCGGGATCTGAATAAATTTGACCCCCCGGAGGTAAGTCGAAGCGGCAAAACCGGTCAAGTCGCCAATTACCCCACCACCCAAAGCAACCAGGAGAGAACTTCTCTCCAAGCGAAAAGAGGCAGCAGCATCATAGACCCTTTCGATCTGGGCCAAACTTTTATATTCCTCCCCATCCGGAATGATTACCACCTGGTGAGAGAAACCTGCCTGCTCCAGACTACTAATTATATTTTTTAGATATAACCCGCTTAGCTTCGGATTAGTTACAACTAGGGCCTTTCCTGTCAACCCTTCTTTTCTTAAAATCTTACCAGTATTTCTTAAAAGATCGGTCCCTAAAAAAATCGGATACTTATGGGTTCCGGCCTTAACTTGAATCTTCGCTTCCATTCCCATCCTGATTACTCCTTATACATCTCAAATACACGATGTCTGTCATTTATCCGAACATTAAAGTTCTTCCCTCACACTGACAATCCATGTTTTTTGCTTTCTACTATCATCAAATCGGCAACTTCATACGGAGTAAGAAAGTCGGTTTCTATAGTAAGATCCGCTTGTTGATAATATTTATCCCGTTCCTCCAAGATTTCAGCAACAACCATCTGTACATCTTTTCCCGATAATAATGGTCGGCCCATGCCAGAACCGACCCGTCGGGACAGCACTGAAGGACTGGCCTTTAAATAATAAACCAAGCCATTTTCTTTGATTAATAAATAGTTCGTCCGGTCAATTACTGCTCCTCCGCCAGTGGCAATGACAGTTCTACTAACCTGAGGGAGATGGGATATAATCTCCTTCTCAACTTGACGAAAATATACTTCTCCCCGTTCCTGAAAAAGATCCGAAATCTCTTTACCCGTCTGTTCAACAATTAATTTGTCAGTATCAATAAATCTCCAGCCTAATTTGGTAGCTAAAATCCTTCCCACTGTCGTTTTACCACTTCCCATTGGACCAACAAGAATAATGTTTCTCTTTAATCCAGCTCTTCCTTCCACCTAATCCCTCCTTGGTAATGGCACCAAGCACGCATTATTTCAGGGATGGAATCTCCTCCAAACTTTTCTAGGAAAGCCTCCGCAAGAACCCACGCTACCATTGCTTCCGCAACTACCCCTGCTGCGGGGACGGCTGTTAAATCGGAACGTTCTACTGTAGCCCTTACAGGCTTAAGAGTCTTAAGATCAATAGAAGGTAATCCCCGATATAAGGTTGGAATTGGTTTCATCGCTGCTGTAAGCAATAGTGGTTCCCCATTAGACATTCCGCCCTCCACCCCACCAGCATTATTCTTTTCCCGGAAAAAACCTCTTTCCGGTGTATAAGAAATAGGGTCATGAGCTTGAGAACCAGGAGTTTTGGCTAAATCATAACCCAAACCAAACTCTACTCCTTTAATACCAGGGATACTCATTACTGCCTGTGCCAACCTGCCATCTAACCGTCGATCCCAATGTACATGGGAACCAAGTCCCGGCGGCAAGCCTGTAGCATAAACAGCAAAAACACCCCCTAGGGTTTCCCCTTCTTCTTTAGCGTGCTCAATCGCTTTGATCATCTCTTCAGTTTTTTCCGGATCTAAAGCCCTTACCGGGGATTCATCTACTTTTTTTTGCTCTTCAATGGTAAGCGGAGAAAGGGTCGCAGAGCCGGCAGTTCCAATCTTAAGAACATAACTACCAACCAAAATACCAAACTCTCTAAGTAAAGCCTTGGCAAAAGCACCAACTCCTACCCGGGCTGCGGTCTCTCTGGCGCTACCTCTCTCTATTATATTTCTTAAATCATTAAAGCCGTATTTTAAAGCTCCATTAAGATCAGCATGACCAGGACGTGGAGCAGTAACTACGGCCTTCAACCTATTCAGTACTGGATCCTCTTTAATTTCTACCTCTTCTTGTCCATTTCCTTCAAAAGGGGCCATCACTTGAGACCAATGAGGCCAGTCCCGGTTGGAAATCCGGAAAGAGATTGGACTACCAATAGTCATCCCTTGGCGCAGACCAGAAATGATCTCAACCTGATCTTTTTCAACCTTCATTCTTCCCCCGCGGCCATAGCCCATTTGTCTCCGTGCTAATTCATGATCAATATCTTCTTTTTTTATTCTTAATTTAGCAGGAAACCCCTCAATAATTGCAATCAGTGCTTGACCATGTGATTCACCGGAAGTGAGAAAACGCATAATATGCCCCCGTTACTCTCAAATTCTCTGTTCAATTTTTATCTTTTTTGCTCTAAATCACTACCGGAATGTCTTGGTTGTTTGGATACCGTCTCCAAAGCCTCCATTACTGCTAATAAGGCATCAGCCCTTACCTGCCGGTCAGATTGTTCCACCCGGGCTATAATCTCTCCTTCAGGACTTACGGCATACCTGCCTTTAAGTTTACTTAAAGCATAAGCTATTACATCACGATTACATTTTTCACAATTGCAAAAATCCGTATGCATACCACGTACTTCCTGAAAAATTTCCACTACAACCTCTTCCATATAATTCTTCAGACTCATTATTCCTCCCCCTTAATTCCCATCTTAATATTTATCATCCACGATCCGCTCCGAAGGTACAGGTAAAATTATAACCTGATCCATTCTTAAAACCGTAACATCAGTA
This sequence comes from Bacillota bacterium, assembly GCA_036744795.1. Lineage (GTDB taxonomy): Bacteria > Bacillota > UBA4882 > UBA10575 > UBA10575 > UBA5486. The sequence goes on from DAIOHK010000020.1 coordinate 18,409, forward strand.
ATATTATTAATCTCCATCAACCACTCTACGGTGATACCATATCGCTTAGCAATTCGCCATAAAGTTTCCTTTGGCTTAAGCTGATAAAGATGGGTTATAGGTATTGGAATCTGTATAGTCTTGCCAATGCTAAGCAAATCTGAAGAAGCCAAATTATTCTCTTTAAGGATACTCTCCGGCTGAAGCCCATACTTCCGAGCTATAGAAAAAATAGTGTCACCTTTATTTATTCTATAGATTACCTTGAGACCAATCTCTAGTTGACTGTATTGGTTCGATTGATCTCTGGAAAGACTATCTGCATTTTCCTCTTTTCCCAAAACAGCCTGCTTCTCCCCGGTTTCAGTAGGTGAACCTACTTTTTTTTCAGAAAGAGCCTGGTCAAACCCGACTACCTCTGTAAGTACTTCTCCTTGCGAAACAGATTCTTGAAGCTCATCTTGATTTTCGCTAAGAATATCAATCTGGATCACTTCAGATGTTACTTTCAAATTCTCTTCAGACGGAATCTTCAATATTTCGTTTTCCCCTGTTTGCATTACCTGTGTTGTTCCTACCTCCCTTGTCTCACCGGTCTTTGTCAGTCTGGGAGTTAAAAAGATACAAACCGTCTTTGTAGCAGAAGGCCCCTCTTTTAATTCTGGATTAACATCAGTACTCTTTGCTTTCCTCTTCTGACTATTAGTCAAATCTATCCCCGAAATTACACAGGTTTCACCTGCTCGTAACCTGCGGATCAAATTTAACTGGTTACGCGTGATCACTGGGAGATCATTTCCCCCAGCAGCTTTTTTCCATTCCTCAACCATACTAACATCTAAATTCAAAAAAAGAGTAACTTCACCTTTATTTACAGTATGAGGGGTAACAGTAACCTCAACACCATATTTTTTATACTCAATAAGATTTACATTACCATCAGCAGTAGCTTTAGAAATTATTACTGGATATTGATCACCAACAAAGGTTGTACCTTTTATTCCTTCCTCTGCATAAATATTTGAACTCGCCATAATACGAAGTTGATCCCCTTTTTCCAAAAGTTGGATCGTATCCACTGGAATCGATGAGACCCGAAAAGCAGAATCCGGAGAATAAATCGGTAAAGACCAGGATAAGCCTTTTTCTTTAGCCAGATTTAAATCAATCTCCGCCATTTTCATCTCAATTACATGTTCGGGCAATCCCTTGTCCAGTCGGGTAATTACCTCTTGAATATTTTGATGTTCTAAAGCATTAGCTTCAATTGTTAACTGGTTAGTCTGGGAGTCTAATTTAATTCGTTCTACCGGAACTATCACTTTTAAAGCATCCACAATCTGTTCACCCTGTACATGGTTTAATTGATAAATACGAGCCTCTTTATCTTCAAAAACAGTTACCATTTTTTCATTACCAATAAAAACAGTTCCAAATGATTCTTCCCACTGACAAGTATAACCATAGATTTCAGCCAAAAGATTAATTGCATTTTTAATCGGAAGTCCATCTTTAAGTTTGAGCGTTACTAGACCTTGAACCGTCGGATCCATAAGAACCTTTATCTCGCCTAAACTTGCCAAACTCCGAAAAGTTTCTCTAATATCAGCATTAAAGATATCAATTTCTGATAAAATTCCATCTTCTGTTCCTTTCCCCTCTAAAGGAAAGGATATGCTAAAAACTAAAAGTAGAATAAATAGCCACAACCGGTTCTTCCTTTCTCTTAAATATTTCATTCTCCTGCCTCCCATTAATACTTCTACTTGCAACCCAGTATTTATAGATGATTCTAATCAAAAATGGTTTTCCGGTGATGAAAGGAGAACCATGCCGGGATAAATCTTCAGGGAAAATAACAAATCTCCCCAGAAATAAAAATTATATTTACCCAAATATTATTTCTAGATAATGAGAGTTTTTTCCTGCTAACCAACTTAATTTCTGTACGAGACACTCTTACCTTGTAAAATCCCCTCCAGAACTCTACGTAACGGCTCCACAGGCGGAGTAAGCCCCGTCCAGATCTGACAGGCTAATATCCCCTGATAAATTAGCATCCCCAACCCTCCCAACGCAGGAAGTTTCAAGCACCGTGCCTCCCGCAAAAAGCGGGTTTCTAAAGGATTATAGATCAGATCATAAATTAAACAATTGGTAGAACAGTAGTTTAAGGGAAAAGCCGGTATTTCATCGATCTTGGGATCCATTCCCAAAGGAGTAGCATTTACCACCAGATCAGCCTTAGCCGCTAGATCCTTAAGCGAAGTATCAGCAAAGGTAATACCTTCAGCCTTAAAATCAGTCTTCTCTTTAATCTCAGCTGATAAAGTCTCTATCTTTCTCTTGTTCCTACCCACCAGATAAAGATTTGCTACTCCTTCCTGGACTAATCGAAATGCAATCGCCCGTGCCGCTCCTCCTACCCCCAAAATAATTATTTTTTTACTTTTAGGATCAAATCCAGCTTCCTTACGTAAAGAAAGAAGAAAGCCCTCCCCATCGGTACTATACCCGATTAATTCCCCTTTCTGCTGTAAAATCGTATTAACCGAACCTGTAAGGAGAGCATCCCCTTCTAGCCTGTCAAGGTAGGGAATTACACTTTGCTTATGGGGAATTGTAATATTGACTCCGCTAAATTCTAGGCAACGTACCGCTTGAAGAGCATGAGAAAGCTCCTCCTTTTTAATCCGAAACTTAAGATATAAGCCATTAATACCCAAGAGTTTAAAGGCTTCATTTTGAAAATCAGGAGAAAGTGAATGGGCAACTGGATCACCAAACACTCCAAATAATTTCGGCTGTTCTTTCATCTTCTCACCTCAAATGTAAAAAAATCCTCCCACCAACTGGCGGGAGGTTACTTTTAGACTTCCATTATAATCGGGAGAATCATTGGACGTCTTTTAGTTTTTTCGTAAAGATATTTATTGAGAACTTCCCGGGTTTGGCTCTTGATGGAAGACCAGTCGCAATTCCCTTGCTCCATACATTTTTCAACAGCATTTTTCACCTTAATCCTAATCTCTTCCATTAATTGCTCTGATTCCCTGACATACACAAAACCACGGGAAATAATATCAGGTCCGGCAATAACTTGTCCAGATTCTCGATCTATTGTAATCACGGTAATTAAGATCCCATCCTGAGATAGTTGCTTACGATCACGAAGAACCACATTGCCAACATCACCCACTCCTAACCCATCCACAAAAACCCGGCCGGAGTGAACTTTTCCGGCAATTCTCCCCGAATTTTGGGTGAATTCTAAAACATCACCATTCTTAGCAATAAACACATTTGAACCAGGAATTCCTAAGTCTTTAGCCAACTGGGCATGTTGCATCAGATGTCTGTATTCACCATGAACAGGGATAAAAAACTTCGGTTTAACCAAGTTAATCATCATTTTTAGCTCTTCCTGCCTAGCATGACCTGAAACGTGGACACCGGTAATTGTCTCGTAAATCACATTAGCACCCTGCTTAAAAAGGTGATCAATAGTCCGAGCAATCAATTTCTCATTCCCGGGAATAGCTGATGCCGAGATAATCACAGTATCTCCTGGCATAATACTAATTTTACGGTGTTCCGCCATGGCCATTCTGGAAAGAGCCGACAAAGGTTCTCCCTGGCTACCGGTGGTTACAATCGCTAATTGATTGGGGGGTAAACGGTCAATAGCATCTAGCTCTACCACAATCCCGTCTGGAATTTGCAGGTATCCAAGTTCCCTTGCAATGGATACCACATTAACCATACTCCTCCCCACAAAAGCTACTTTACGATTATGAGTAATTGCCGCATTAACTACTTGTTGAACACGGTGAATATTTGAGGCAAAGGTCGCTACAATCAGCCTGCCTTTTGCCCGATGAAAAAGTTCCTCAAATTTTTCGGCTAATACTCTTTCCGATACAGTATAACCCTCCCGTTCAACATTGGTACTATCGGAAAGCAGCACCAAAACTCCTTCGTTACCTAATTCGGCAAACTTATGGAAATCTAATGGTTCCCCTTCCACCGGGGTATGGTCAATTTTAAAATCAGCTGTATGAACGATTGTTCCTACTGGGGTATGAATCGCTAAGGCAAACACTCCCGCTATACTATGATTAACATTTATAAAATCAAGCTTAAAGGGGCCTAACCTTACGGAATTTCCTGGTTGAACCGGATGGAGAATCGCTTTTTGATCCAGACCGTGTTCTTTAAGTTTGGCCTCTGCCAGACCCAATGTTAATCTCGAACCATATATCGGTACATTAAATTGGCGTAACACGTATGGGAGCGCCCCAATATGATCCTCATGACCATGTGTAAGAACTAAACCCAAAATCCGCTCTTTATTCTCCACCAAATAAGTTATGTCGGGGATTACTAAATCAATTCCGAGCATTTCTTCTTCAGGGAACATCAAACCTGCATCAATTATCAATATTTCTTTCCTGTATTCAACAGCCATCATGTTTTTACCAATCTCCCCCAGCCCTCCCAAGGGAATAAGAGAGATTTTGTTCTGTTTTGACAATAAAAAAAACACCTCCATATTATTAAAAATTCTTTTATTAAATACTAAAGACCGTCCCCCGTCCGACGGTCTTAATAGCCTAAACTATAAAGAAAATCCGTACAGTTAAGTTTTATTAATTATATCAAATTCGATCAGAGCTAACAAGTACATTTTTTGCGGTCGCAATTCATAGGCTTTTAGCAAAAACATCTATTAAAGCATATCTATATTTCGGAGGTGTAGAGAATGAATGAATGGTATAACTATTTTTTAGAATTAGCCCGTAGATTGCTAAAGTACATACATGATGAGACCTCAGACGCTCTCTATTATCAAAAATTAGCCCTCCTCGCTCCTGACCCGAAAGCCAGGAAACTACTTCATGAGTTTTCCCAAGATGAAACACGGCATGCCGCAAATTTCCGTATGGTCTATCAGCAAATTACCGGAGAAAAGGCAAGAATACCCCCGATCCCCCCGCCAGAGATTCCAATGTATCAGAAAGCTATTCAACAACGAATCCTGGCAGAAAGTAGTGATTTTGTGAAATATGGTAATGAATTTTTAAATGCCCCCGATATGTATCTACGAAATCTATTCTATACAACTGGCGCTACCGAAGCTCAACACGGGATGAGTCTTTCTACCCTACTTTGTATCAATGAAGATCCGTAAAATTAATACTACTTAGAAAATTCCTTGACCAGTTCCGCAAACAAAGACATTGCCTCCACAATGGGCTGGGGTTCTGATAAATCGACCCCGGCTTTTTTTAATAAATTCAAAGGATAATCGGATCCTCCACTCATCAGTAATTCTAAATATTCTTTAACAGCTTTTTCACCTTGTTTGCGGAAACGTTGTACTAAAGCCACTGCAGAGCAGAAGCCGGTAGCATACTTATATACATAAAATCCATAAAAGAAATGCGGAATCCTTGACCATTCTGTAGCAATTTCTTTATCTATTACCACATCTGGCCCATGGTAGGTTTTCACCAGATTAAAATACTCTTCTTCTAACCAGGCAGGGGTTAAAGCTTCACCTTTTTCCACCTGTTCATATAATAACTTCTCATATTCAGCAAACATCGTCTGACGAAAAACCGTAGTTCGAAAATGCTCCAGAAAATGGTGGAGGTAATAAAGTTTTTCCTTTCCTTCAGAATTTTCGATCTTATAAAGCACTAATAGCACTTCATTGACAGTAGAAGCGATCTCTGCCAGAAAAATTGGGTACTGAGCATCAATATATGGTTGGTTCTGATTTGATAAGTAACTATGCATCGCATGACCCAATTCATGTGCAACAGTAAAAAGATCGTTCCCTGTATCTTGGTAGTTTAAAAGGACATAAGGATGGCTATCATAACAACCCCAAGAATAAGCTCCACTAGTCTTTCCCCGATTCTCGTAAACATCCACCCAACCCCCGGAGAAAGCCTGATCTAAAAGAGCCTGGTATTCTGCCCCCAACAGATAAAGGCCTTCTTTAACTACCTCTTTGCCCTGAGCATAGCTGATCTTAAGGTCAAAGTCCCGGACGGGTGAGACATATAAATCATAAAGATGTAGTTCTTCCAGGTTTAGAAGCTCTTGTTTAATATTTAAGTACCGGTATAAAATCGGCAAATGTTCCCGTATAGACTTGATCAAGTTTTCATAAACCTTTACCTGAATATTATCATCATCTAAAGCCGCCTCAAGTGCCGAGGGATACCACCGGGACTGTGAATAAAAGATATTACTTTTAATCCCGGCATTTAAAGAAGCCGCTAAAGTATTACTGTAATTATGATAAGTCCGGTGCAAAGAAAGAAACGCTTCTTTTCGTACCTTCTGATCTTTGCTTTCCAAGAAACGGGAATACCTACCATGGGTTAATTCAATCTCTGTCCCTTCTTCATCACGAATCTTAGGGAAACGAAGATCCGCATTATTCAGCATTGTAAAAATATGCTCTCCGCTATTGGCAATCTCTCCACTTAAAGCTAAAATTCTTTCTTCTTCCGGGGAAAGAATATGTCTTTTCTTACGTGCAAGATCGGCTAAAAAGTGTTGGTAAATCTTAAGTCCTGATTCCTCTCGGATATATTCTCCCAGTTTTGCTTGGGGTAATGCAATTAATTCGGGGAGAAAAAAGGAGGTCATCGTACCCACCCGAACCGCCAAAGCCTGCGCCCGATCAGCCATTGCCTGATTTTGGGGGTTAGTATTATCCTCATCCCGTTTCATCCTAGCAAAAACAAAGATCTTCTCTACAAGCCTGCCAATATTATCCCTAAGTCCTAGCACTCGATAAAGAGTCTCCGCTGATTCTCCGATCCTATTTTGATAAGAAGCAAACTCCTTTGCTAATGCTTCTACCTTCTTAAGATCTTCTTCCCATTCCTTAGCCGTAGGATAAATATCCTCTAGTTTCCACTTATATTCCTCTGGAATCGCTTTCCGCTCCAAAAGATTCTCCTGCTTAACATTAACACTCACTTAAAACACTCCCTTTTCATCCCGTCTGTATATATCGATCTTCCATCCGGGGTATATAATCATGAGCATTACAATCTTCGCTACCGGATCAGATCTTCCTCTGAAGCTTTAGGATTTCCATTTCTATTATTTACACTCACGCATTAGAAAACCGGACGAAAAACTGTCCCGCCTAAATTACATACTCTCATAGATGCACTTAAAGAATCCGGCAAAGTCTTCAAAGGCATCACACGATCAATCCATGGCATATTCCGGAGTTTTATCTACTTTAATTATATCTTGGTCGCTTATAGACTGAAGAATAGCATAGATGGTCCGAAAATCTCCTATCTCCATATCCGGTGTCACAGCAATCGGCTCCTTCCCCTGAAGTGCATTATAGAAATTCAGCAATTCGTTATAGTAACCCCGTCCCGGTTTAAACCCTATCATCTCATGCCCACCATCATTGTAGAAAACATTAACCAACCCACAATCGGTATTCTCTAAATAAATCATCCCTTTGGTACAAAAAATCCTTAACCCAACTGAGGGTTTTTGTACTTCCCTGCCCGCTGGGTAATATGAAAAAGCCCCAATTACACCGCTTAGAAACTGAAGATTAACTGAAATTACTGCATATGGACTAAATTCATCAGTTTGCGGGAGACCAAAGGCTTGAAGGTTTTCAATCCCACCAAAAACATGGCGAATGCCCGCTATATTATGAATAGCAGCATCTAAAATATCTCCGCCCCGGTAATTTGGATGCTGGCGCCATTCGGTAGCAGAAAAAGTATCCTTCAACATCCCACAAGGGAAACAACTGGTATCATTATAAATAAAGAAGATTGGTTCCCCAACTTTCTTCTCCTGAACCAGCTGTCTTAAGATATTAAATTCCTCGCTATATCGGTAATTCTCCGCAATCATCATCTTGATCCCATACAAGTAAGGAAGATCTCTAGTGGCCATTGCTTGTTCATAGGAAGCACCCAAAGGCTTCTCAAGGATAATATTCTTTTTAAACCTGGCAGCCTCTTCCGCAACCTTATGATTTTCCGGGATCGGAACCATAATATCAATTACCTGAAGATCCGGACGCTTGAGCATTTGACGATAATCAGTAAAGACATCCGTAGATAAATCTAGCCCTAACCTATTGCCCCAATTTTCTGCGACTTCACGCTTTTGATCACAAATTGCCGAAATTTCATATTCATTAGAAAGCTCCTGATATGCAGGATAATGCAACCTTTCCCATGCCAAGCCAGCTCCAATAATCCCAACTTTTATCTTGCTCATAATAAACAAAACCTCCTTTTTATATAATGTCCCCAACAAAAAGAAGGTTTATGAGATCCCTTTACTAATTTAATTACCTGGGTTTAATCTATTCCGTTTAGTAACATACTCTACAATCTCATAAGTTTCATTAACTCTTTTCTCGCGTTTGACCTCATCCCAAAAATAATGGAGTGCCACGATAAAGAGAAGAACCAGGAGAATAATCCAGATGATTAAAGCAATCCGTTCTCTCTTCAAAGCATCCTGTTTGCATTCTTCCAACATCTCTTTTTCAAACTCTGCATAAAGTGAATTTAACTGCCAAGTATACTCATGGATCGCCTCCGCAGCTTCTTTCCAGGCCAAATAAGCTGCGGATAAACCCTCATCCATATTTGTATTACGCTTTGAATCACCATTCTTTTCCAACATCTCTAAGTAAAGATCATGTCTTTCCCTATTTGTCTCTCTAATTCGTTCTTCCGCTCTTACCTTTTCTTCTAATTCTCGCACTTTGACCTGATTCTCCGGTCTGGCCAAAATCTCTTCTGTTCTTGCTTTATTCACTTCCACACTCAAATGCGGGATCCGTTCTCCACTATACAAAGGATAAGGGAAGGAAGCATCTGCCTTTTGCCCTTCAAATCCACCAAATAATAAAATCCAACTCTGGCCAGTCCATCGGTCTTTAGTATGTACTAACTGAAGATCTCCCTGTTCCTGAATAGGACCTTGTTCCCATCTGAAAATTCCGGCCCCTAATAATAAAAGAAAAAAGATCGTTGGAAATATCCAAAGCTTTCTCATAACCAACCCTCCACTTGTTCCGTAATCACTCCAAACCTAAGCTTCTTTACAAAAAATTCTGTTAAATACTTCTATCTATGATTAATTCTCTATTCTCTTGGAAATTCCTGTTTTTCTATGATCTTTAGCTACACAATCATGCCGCCCATAAAACGGGCGGCATGATTGTTCTTTTGAATATTAAATAGTTTTTACCCATACCTGCACCATGAAAGCCTTCAAAGCTAATAACATCAGAGGCTAACTTTCATACAAGCGACGAGCAACGAGTACCGAGCACCTAGTCGCATCAGGCCCCCATGACCTGCTCTTTATCTCTTGCAAACTTCTCTTTTATCTTCTCCCCCAACCGGTTAAAGCCTACATAAAACACAGGGATTACTATCAAGGTCAGAAAAGTCGATACTACTAAACCACCAATAACCACTACCGCCAAAGGAGCTTGTAATTCTGTCCCTTCTCCTATTCCAATGCTCATTGGTAGTAATCCCAAAATCGTTGTCAATGCAGTCATCATAATCGGTCGGAAACGAGTAGGTCCAGCCTGCATCAGAGCATCATAAATCGACATTCCTTCACTCCGCAAATTATTTGTATAATCGATCAGAACAATAGCATTGTTTACCACTATTCCGGCTAACATAATCAAGCCAATAATTGCTGGCACTGAGAGATTTAACCCACTAAGTGCCAGAGCCCAGGCTACCCCAATAAATCCTAAAGGAACAGTCAGCATAATAATCAATGGTTGTAATAATGATTCAAATTGGGCAGCTAAGATCATATACACAAAGATAACAGCCAATAAGAAGGTGATAAACAGATCCCGGAAGGCAGAAGCCATCTCTTCTGCCTCACCACCTACCGTAATGCTATACCCAATTGGTAATGGATATTGAGCAAATTTATCATTAATCTCTTTGGTTACACTATTTAAATCCCGTCCAGAAATAGCAGCAGAAATGCTCACTACCCGTTCTTGATCCTCACGAGTGATGGTATTAGGACCTTCTACTACTTTAACCTTGGCGATCTCGCCCAAAGGTATCTGTAAACCGGTTGGAGTTGGAATCAACATTTGCTTCAACCCGGGAATCCCCTTATCCATCTCTTGCAAGCTAACTACCACATCATATTCTTTCCCATTAACTTTAAATCTGGTAGCAGTTGCACCCTCAACAGCAGTTCGAATATATGAAGCAATTGAGTAGGCATTTAAACCCAAAGAAGATGCCCTTTCCCGATCAATCAACACTTCAAGCTCAGGACGGCCTTCATCAAGGCTGGATTCTACCTCCCTGGTTCCTTCAACCTCTTTTATCAGATTAACAAGATCAGCAGAGATCTGATCCAGAAGTTCAAAATCATCACCTTTTAGTTTAAAAGATACTGGTTTACCTGAAGAACCCATAGAAAATGTTGATGTAGCCGTAACTCCAATCTCCGCTCCGGGAATACCAGTTATCTGTCCACGAACCCATTCAACCACTTCATCCACAGAACGTTTACGTTTCTTCTCATCAACTAATTGTAGATAAATCGAAGCCTGGTTTGTTGTCGAAGAAGAAAGATTAAAAGAACCTCCCCCGCCAACCGTGGTATAAACCATTTCAATTTCAGGAATCTTGGTAATAATCGCTTCTACTTCTTTAACCACTGCCTCCGTTTCACTTAATACCGAACCCTTAGGCATTATGATCTGTACAGATAGTGAGCCTTCATCCATATGTGGGAGAAATTCTGCTCCCATCCTAAAGAACATCGCCATACTAATCACAAATAAAATTAATACCGTAAAAACTACAATTTTCCGGTTTGCTAATGCCCATTTTAAAAACCCTGAATAACAGCTGATAATTTTTCCTCTTTCCCATCGCGACTTTCCGCTAGTAAATTTTTCATCTGCCTTGATATGTAAAAATTTTGAACATAGCATCGGAACTAAAGTCTGCGCCACAAAAAGCGAGGCTATTAAAGAGAAGGTGACAGTAAGAGCTAGTTCTTTAAAAAGTTCTGCTGTCATCCCCCCCATAAAAACGATGGGTAAAAAAACCACAACCGTAGTAAGGGTGGATGCAATAATTGCCATACCAACCTCTGAGCTTCCCATTATTGCTGCATCTGTCAGATTCTCACCCTGCTGTCTAAACCGGTAGATATTCTCCAAAACAACAATCGCATTATCCACCAGCATTCCAACACCTAGAGCCAAGCCTCCTAAAGTCATCATATTTAAATTTAATTTGGCAAAATAAATCATGACAAAAGTAGTAATAATCGAGATTGGGATTGAAATCCCAATAATCATCGTACTTGCAATATTCCGCAAAAACAAAAAAAGGATCGCGATAGCTAGTAATCCACCTACTACTGCATTACTCTTTAGATTATCAATTGACATCTGGATGAATTCAGCCTGATTCATTACAAATTCAAAAGAGACTCCTTCTGGGAGATCCTGTTTAAGTTTATTCAACTCCCGGACCACAGCTTTGGAAACATTAACTGTATTCGCATCCGACTCTTTTGAAACCGAGAGTCCTACCGCTGGTTGCCCATTAAGTAAAACATAACCTTTTCTTTCCTTAAAAGACTCTGAAACTGTAGCAACCTCGTTTAATTTCACCATTGTTCCCCGGAGAGAAGGGATATTTAACTTCTCGATCTGTTCAACCTCTTTAAACTGACCGGTAGTTCTAACCAATAACTCCAGATTACCAGAACGAACAGTTCCCCCCGGCAGATTAAGATTTTCAGCTTGCAAAATCTGAGTGATATTTTGCAGGGTTAAGCCATAAGAATGGAGTTTCACTGGATCAACTTCAATCTTAATTACAGGTTCCAAACCCCCGGAAATATCTACTGCCGCCACTCCGCTGATCCTCTCTAAACTAGGCTTAATTTCCTCCTCCGCCACTTCTTTTAAACCCACCAGATCCGAAATACCAACCACTGCAATATTCATAACAGGTAACATCGAAGGATCAAATTTAAAAACAACCGGACTTTCCACTCCATCAGGGAAAACCTGCTTTATCATATCAATCTTTTCCCGAACATTGAGCAGAGCAAAATCCATATCCGTTCCCCAGTCAAATTCCATAATCGTTATGGACTGACCAGCCGATGTATTAGTCGTAATCCTTTTGATATTCGCTACTGTTCCCAAAACCTCTTCCAGTGGTTTAGTCACAATATTCTCAATTTCCTGGGGGCCGGCCCCCTCATACGAAGTAAATACTGCTGCTACCGGAAAAGTCATCTTTGGTAAAAGATCTATATTCAACCGTTTAACTGAAACATAACCCATTACTACTACCAACAGAAAAATCATTAAAGTAGTAACCGGCCGCTTAATCGAAAATTTTGGTAAATTCATCTACTTCACCTCAACTAGCATCCCATTTTTCACCTGGTGTTGACCTTTGCTGATTACAGTTTCTCCTTCCTCTAAACCATCAAGAACAGCAACATCCTTCCCGGAGTTTAGGCCAGTACTAATCTCACGCCGCTGGGCACGGCCATTCTCGATTACAAAAACATAAGGCTGTTCATTATCGAAAAGCACCGTTGAAATTGGAACCACAGGTAGATCTGTAGCCTCACCTACTGTCAAATAAGCCGTCCCAAACATTCCGGACTTCAGAAGGTTGGAGGAATTATCCACCGTAAACTCAACAGGAAACTGTTTGGTTAGCTGGTCAGCAAGAGGGCTAAGAGCAGTGATTGTTCCAGTAAATATTTCTTTAGGTAAAGCTTTTGCCTCCAGAGTAACCCTTTCCCCTACCTTAAGGCTATTAATATAACTCTCCGGAACCATTGCTTTGGCCTTCATCTTACTTGGCTCAAGTATCACCCCTGCAGGAGAAGAAGGTGCTGCCATACTCCCTTTTTCTACATTAAACTGAGCAACTACTCCAGAGATAGGAGCTGTTACCCGCGTATAGCTTAATTGTAAATTTGCCATTTCCAATGCAGTCTTTGCCTGTTTAACCTGTGCCCTTAAGACATTTAACTGTTCTTCAGAGGCTCCTTTCTGCACTGCTGTTAATCTAGCCTTAGCCGCATCAAGATTAGCCTCGGCAATTTTTTTCTGTAATTCTACTGCCTCTAATTGTTTCTTGGAAATCATTTCTTTCTTACTAAGTTCTTCCATACGTTTATATTCAGCCTCTGCATTCTCATAAGAAGCTTTGGCCTGTAATACCGTAGACTCAATCTGCTTTAATTCTTCAGCAGAAGCACCCTTTTCTACTTGTGCCAGGTTTGCTTTGGCCATCTCATAAGCAGCCTCTGCCTGTTTTACTTGCAACCTGTACTGGGTATCATCAACAACAAACAATGTCTGATCTTTCTTCACTTGTTCCCCGGTAGCAACCAATACCTCTTGCACAGTTCCAGCTACTTTAGGAATAATAGCAACACTACTATAAGGAAGAAAAGTTACATTAAGCTCAGTTATTTGTTTAACATTTCCTCTATTAACTGCAATCGCTTCCACGGTTAAGATCTTAACTTGCTCCTGATCCCCAAGTACTTTAACTCCTTTCCGCCCTGGACCGCCAGTTACGATAAAACCGATAATGGCTATTACAAGCAGAATAATAAAAACAGTTAAGCCCTTACGCATCCATACTTACCTCCAACATAAATTTTTCCGTCTCACCCATAGCTTTATATAGGCTCAAAATTGCCAGATAATAATCATATTCTGCATTTAGATGGTCATTTAGTGCCGAATTTAAACTATTATGCGCAGATAATAATTCTAGATTTGTAGCTGCCCCAAGTTGGTACTTTGTCTTAAGAAATTCATAATTTTCTTCAGTTTGTTGGCGACTAAGTTCAGTTAATTCTAAAACCCTAGCGGCCTCAGTGGCTGTCAGGTATTTCTGTCTAACTTCCAAATTAATCATATTTTTACTCTGTTCAAAGAGATAATTCAATTTTCGTAAGTTAGCTTCTGCTTCCTTAACTTCAGCTTGACCCTTACCCCCATCGAATAATTTCCAATCTAGATTAAGGGTAAAGCTCCAAATCGCATCATCTAAAGTAAAACTATTCTTATTTTGAGTACCATATGTACCAATAAAAGCAAGATTAGGTTTCCAATAACTACCCACCATTTTCAATCTTTCCTCGGCTATTTTAATTGCTCTTCTTAGGTTATTCAGTTCCAGCCTGTGCATTTCAGCCGTACCCAAAGCTGCTTGCAGTTCAGGTAGGGAATAATCTTTAGAAATTATTGGTTTAGAAGTTAAGATCAATTCTCCAGAAGTAATATCCAAAAGATTACACAGATTTTCCCCAGCCAGTTTCTTCCCGTGTTCTGCCTTAACTGATCCTAATTCTGCCTGGGTCAACCTAATCTGGGTCTCCAGTAAATCAGTTTTAGCCGCATAACCTAGATCAAGGTTGGTTTCCACTAAGCGTTGGTGTTCAGTGAGCAGCTTAATCTGTTCCTTACTCAATCCCAGCATACCATCGGCTTTCAAAAAACCAATATAGGACTGGATCACCTGGTAAACCAGTTCATCATAATCCGCCTTCTTTTCTTCCTCTGCATTATCTAAGCCCAAACGCGCCAAAACAATCGAAGAATTAATTTTCCCGCCCATATATAGAGGCAACTGGAGATTAAAACCGGTGGAATAAGTATCTGTAACCCCTTCCTCTTTTGGCATTAAATTAATTGGGTTGATTGTTGTTTTGGGACCAATCTGGGTATATTGCCCACTCAATCCTAATGAAGGCCATCGTGCCGCCCCTGCTTGCCCCACCTGTGCCCGGGCTACAGCCACCGCTTCACTTGAAGGCCCTAGATTATAGGGATTCTCTACTGCCAGCCGGATCGCGGTCTCAAGACTTATTCCCTCATTTATTTCAGATGCTAGTAACCCAATAGAACCCAAACAAATGATACATAGGATCATTAAACTACTGATTTTACTCTTTTTTACTATTTTCCTCATTTATCTTTTTCCCCCTTATCCTTTCTGGCAATCCCATCTACTAATAATTTGTAAATAAAAAGTGACTCCTCTTCAATCTGATATCTCTTGGAATCTAATATTTGCCTATTCCCAAAGGCCGAAATAATTCCAGTAAAAGCAGCTACCACTCTTTGAACATCCAAATCCGGATTAAAAAAACCTGCTTTTAAACCTCTCTGAATTAAATCAGTATTAATTTTAAAAAACTGCTCGCACCACTTAAGCATCTTGTGCCGGAATTCGTCACTCAAACCTTGTGGCCCACTGGAAAAGATCCGAGCCAGGTGCCGGTGGTTATAAAAAAAATGTAAATATTCCTGAATATATGCTAAGAGCAGACTACCATAAGCCGGTTCTTCATCTTCCATCAATACCTTAAGTTTGGAATCCAAACTTTCAATACCTTGCTCAATCATACCGGAGAATAACTCCTCCTTACTACTAAAATACCAATATAATGTACCTTTCCCAATATTGGCATGTTCAGCAATCTCGGCAATTGTCGCCTGGTGGTATCCTTTCTCCCCAAAAACTGCGATTGCCGAATTAAGGATCCGTTCTTTTGTCTCTATAGAGGCACTACTTGTTTCTTTTGTTGACAAATCATCACCTCACTCGACCGGACGGTCAGTCAGTAGCATTTTACCACCAGTTCCATACTAAGTCAACAAGTAGTTTTTTCTCCAAAAAAAGCAGATATTTCTCCTGATTAATTTGTTCGTGACTTCTAAAAACCTAAATTTAAACCATAATTAGTCATTCTGTCTGATATTCAATCTTAACATCCAATTAGCTCGATATTCCTCTATGTAAAACAATATTTATTCCTTAATCTCGTAAAAAGAAGCCTAAAATAAAAATTAATCGGTTTTAATTACTTTAGCTTAATAAGCATTAGGCTCACAAGTTTTACATAATTTTTATTTCCAGGCTTTATAAAACTCTCGTCCCATAATACTTATCCTTCCTTACTCGATTAAAAGAAAGCATCCGCAGCCGGTAAAAAAAATAGCATCATCCAATTTAGATGTGCTATTTCTCCATAACCTTTCGGGAGGTTTTCCCCCGCCTGATAAATTCTGAACAAACTTTTCTACACTAATCAGATTACCTTCCTAATCGCTTTCCCCTGATTATAGGTAAATAAAAACCTTTCCAGCCGGTCAAAAGCGGATCTTAAAGTTTCAATCCCCGGTAATAGAACAACACGGAAATGATCTGGATTTGGCCAGTTAAACCCGGTTCCCTGAACTAAGAGCACTTTTTCAGTAGTTAGAAAATCACCAATAAATTGCTGATCATCAGTAATATTAAATCTGGCAATATCAACCTTAGGGAACAAGTAAAAAGCACCTTTAGGCCTTACACAGGAAAGTCCCGGAATCTCATTAATCCGCCGCGTAGCAAATTCCATCTGTTCATAAAGGCGCCCACCAGGTTTAGTTAGATCTTTAATACTCTGGTAACCACCAAGAGCAGTCTGAATCGCATACTGGGCAGGAACATTACTGCATAAGCGCATAGAAGCCAGCATATTTAGGCCTTCAACATAACCTTTAGCACTGGATTTGTTCCCACTAACCACCATCCAGCCTGCACGAAAACCGGCAATCCGGTGCGATTTAGAAAGTCCATTCATAGTAACAAAGAGCACCTCATCCGAGAGGGAGGCAATCGAGACATGCTCTACCCCATCATAAAGAATTTTATCGTAGATTTCATCAGCAAAGATGATCAGATCATGCTCAGCCGCTACATCAACAATCTGCTGGAGTAGTTCCCGCGGATAAACCGCACCAGTAGGATTATTAGGATTAATCACTACAATCCCTTTAGTTTTCGGTGTTATCTTCCGCTTAATATCTTCGATATCCGGATACCACTCCGACTCCTCATCACAAATGTAATGAACAGCCGTACCCCCCGCCAAGTTTACAGCTGCAGTCCATAAAGGATAATCCGGAGCTGGAATCAATATCTCATCTTCATTATCCAGAAGCCCCTGCATCGAAGCAACAATTAGTTCACTAACTCCATTACCTATATAAATATCATCCACATCAACACCAGCAATCCCTTTTTCCTGGCAATAATGCATTATAGCTTTACGGGCAGGAAAAACCCCTTTGGAATCTGAATAGCCCTGAGCTTTTTGAAGATTCTGGATCATATCACGAATAATTTCATCCGGAGCATTAAACCCAAAAGGAGCCGGATTCCCAATGTTCAATTTGAGAATATTATATCCCTCATCTTCTAATCTTTGTGCTTCATCCAGGACCGGGCCGCGAATATCGTAACATACATGATCTAATTTAGACGATTTTTTAAAATAACGCATTATTATCCTCCTCAAGCTCCTTTATTACCTCACCAATTATTTTAAAACCCTTTTCCATCTGTTCTTCATTAACCCTAGAAATTCCCAAGCGAAATGTGTTTCTGCCTCCACCATCCGTATAAAAGATCTCCCCGGGCATAAAAAGCACTCCCCGTCGGTAGCATTCCGCTAGAACCTCCCGGGCATTGAGATCATCAGTCAATTCTATAAAAATATGAAGTCCACCCTCACCCCGGATCTTTTTATGGGGAATTAACCGGGAGGCAAGCCGGATAGCTGTCTCATGACGTTCCCGGTATAGTCTTCTTGCTTTTCTTAAATACTTCTCGAAAAAACCTCTCTGTAGATATTCATAGAGCAGTGCTTGATCAAGAAAGGTAGTATGGATATTCATACTTCTTTTAATACTTTCTAACGTAGAGATTAGTTTCGCATCCCCCATTATCCACCCAATCCGAATCCCCGGAAAAAGAATTTTGGAGAAACTCCCAATATAAACCACATTATTGCCTTTACCGGAGAGCGCCAACAGAGGAGCTACATGTGAACCGGAGTATCTAAGTTCCTCATTGAATCCATCTTCAATAATAGGAACTTGATACCGGGAAAACACTTCCAGAACCTCAATTCTTTGCTCGGGTGACATTACCTGTCCGGTAGGATTATGATAGGATGGGATTAAAAACCCGGCTTTAATCGATATTGTTGACAAAACTTTTTCCAGTTCCTCAAGATCAAGTCCATCTTCTTTCAAAGTAATACCGTGGATTTTCAATTTCCGGAGTTTCATAATTTTAAGGGCTGTATTATGAGTAGGATTCTCCGTAATAAGTTCATCACCCGGTTCGGTAATCCCGGCTAAAACCAGGTTTAAACCCTCAGTAAACCCGTTTGTAATTAATAGATCCTTTCCCTCCGGATCTACACCTTTATTCTTTAAATAATTGATTAGGTACTCCATTAGAGGTTTATAGCCTTCAGCATAACCGTAATTTAGAATCTTCGCTCCTTCTAAAGCAAAACGGTCGAGAAAAGCCCGTTTAAAATCTTCTATTTCAAAAAGATTACCATCTGGAGCAATACTTTTGAAAGAAAGCATTCCTCTTTCCCATTTCAACTCGGTCTTTTCAATATCCAAATTTCCAGCCAAAACTGCATCTTTACTTATCATTTTTTCCCAGGAGAGAAAAGTTGATTTCTCATATTTAATTGCCACTTCCGCGACAAAGGAACCTTGCCCCTGAACAGTATAGATAAACCCTTCGTCTTCCAGATATTGAAAAGCTTGAATTACCGTATTCCGTCCAATTTGCAGTATCTCCGAAAGTTCTCTGGTAGAAGGAAGACGCTCGCCAGCCAAAAGAATCCCCTTAAGAATCAGTTCTTTAATATAATCCTTAAGCTGAAGATAGACCGGCCTTTTACTGTCAAGTTTAAAATCCCCGAACATTGGCTCCTCCTCTTATTCACTATTATTTCATAATAAGAAAAATAAAAAAAGAACCACAGATCAACTTTATTTACCGGTTGGTGGTTTACTACTTGTGCGCGGGCGATAACCAGCGTGAGCGACTAATTAATCTTTAACCGCATGTTTCTTCCAGTCTATCCTCCACATTGCCGGCCGGTTTTCCCGGAAACTAGAGAAGATCAATTCTTTACCATTTGGGCTCCAACGCGGAGGAGCGCCATTCAGACTGACGCCACCAGTAATATGGAATCTTTCGCCAGTTTTTAGATCTAAAAGAAACAGACTACCACGATCACGAAAAACCTTATTTTCCGGCCCATTATCGCCTTTCGTCGAAACAAAAGCCAAATACCTGCCTTGTGGCGAAACTGCCGGGTGCCGGTTATCATATTCATCATCAATTACAGACTTTTTGTCTCCAGTTTCGGGATTATACATCCAAATGCTCCCTTTATCCAGTCCCCAACATTCGTAAGTTTGCGTATCCGTCTTTGCTAATTTCTTTTTTGGTTTCATTAAAGTAAAATAAATCCTATTGTTAACTCCCCACTCCGGAGTAGAAATAAATCCCTGTTCATTAGAGAAAAATGTCTTAATCTTTCTGTCATTGAGATTAACCGTCAGTAAAGAAGAGGAATAAATCCCTTCTCCCCGCACGAAAATAACTCTTTTTCCATCCGGAGACCAGGCAGGATCGCGATCTTCAGGACCCAAAGTAAGTTGCATACCTTCGCCCGAAGGAAATGCTTTCCACCAAATTTCTGTATTCATATCCTGAGCAGTAAAATTTGGAGCCCTTTTTCTCACCATCACTACTCCACTTCCATCTGGAGCCCAACGGGGGAAGGAATCAATCAGTGTTCCAGTTCCTGTCCAGGCAGCCGGAGAAGAATCTGGCCGTAAACGATATAGCCAAATCCTCATTTTTATCCCCTCATCACCCTCATTTTTTCCGGAGAAGGCAATCCGACCATCCGGAGACCAATCAGCACTCCAAACATCGTATTCTTTTGGTAGAAGGCGAACTAAATCTATCTCATTTTTCTTTCCAATAACAGATGTATTTCCTAACAAAAAAAGCGCAAACAGCATTAAAAATAAATATATTTTTCCTCTATAATAATGCATCTTTTCTCCTCCCCGGAAAATGTTATACTCACTTCACCTTTTTTTCTTAACACCGCTTTATGTTGGCGGTAGAGATAAACAAGTTTCCGGAAGATTTTCTCCTTATTTCCTTTCTGTTCCTGCAGGAATTATTCTCCACCAATAATTTTAATCTCCGGTTCCAAGCAAACACCTGATTTCTTATGAACCTCCCGGCGGACCAAGTCAATTAAATCCAATACTTCCTGGGCAGTTGCACCACCAAGATTGATAATAAAGCCCGCATGTTTTGGTGAAACTTGGGCATTCCCTAATCGTTTCCCTTTTAATCCGGCTTCCTCAATCAAACGGCCAGCAAAGTTCCCTTCTGGCCTTTTAAAAGTACTTCCGGCACTGGGAAACTCCAGCGGTTGCTTTTCTTTCCTCCGTAGATTGAGGTTACTCATCCGCTCTCTAATTTGGTTCTCATTACCAGGGACCAGATTCATCAACACTTCCAGTACAATACCTTCTTCACGCTGTAAACCACTGGAACGATAAGCAAATTTCATCTCTTCATTTGTTAAAGTTTTAAAGCCTTTATCCGGTCGATAGAGATTAACTTCTAAAACTATATCCCGTATTTCACTCCCATAGGCCCCAGCATTCATAAAGACAGCACCACCCAGACTCCCGGGAATTCCAGATGCAAACTCCAATCCACTAAGACTATTCCGGGCTGCAGCTTCCGCCACTACTGCTAAAGTAGAAGCTGCACCCGCTCGGAGCTTTCCCCCTTCTACTTTTGTGTACTGGAAACTTCTTCCCAAACGCAGAACCACTCCGCGAATCCCTTCATCCCGGACTAATAAATTACTACCCCTACCCAACAGGAACCAGAAAATAGACATTTTATTACAATACTCCACAGTAGAAGCCAGCTCTTCCGGTGTTTCCACTTCCACGAGTAAATCCGCAGGCCCGCCAATTCTAAATGAAGTTAAACGGGACATTGGTTCATCATACCGGAAATTACTGGGTTTTACCCTTTTTATAAATTCATCCCGCCACTTTTTATTATCCATTAATACACACTCCAGTCTCGGGGCTCGTTATTCTCACATTTCGCCTTTTATCTATACCAAGAAAAACGCTTTCGCAGGCTTTCGCGATTTTCCTTAGTGCTAAGGTCGCTCGGGTGAATAGAAGCCTTTGGTATTCGTAGCCATCTCCTGTTTCCTTCTTATTTACCATTTTTAAGAAGCACACTCAACCACGGGTTACAAATTATAAGATGGGGAAAGATAAAAGCTACCAACAGTTAAATCTACTTTCTCGGAAAGGATATGGAAAAATGAAGCTTTTTATGCCAGCCCGCGTTTTTTTTGAACCTCAGGCGCTTGAATATCCTTTAGGTAAAAAAATCTATGAAAAGATGGTAGCTACCGATATTCCGATTAAGATTACTCCTTCGCATAACCGGGTAACAGGAATTCCGGGAGATACCCCTCAGATCGGTTATCGGGAAGCCAAACGTACCTTAGTGGTCGGTGTCAAGAAAAGCCTAAAATTTGATACCTGTCGGCCTTCAGCCGATTATGAATTCGCCTTGGGAACCAGTTGCCCCGGTGGATGCCAATACTGTTACCTGGCCACCACTTTAGGGCGGAAACCTTATGTCAGGGTCTATGTAAATATCGATGAAATTTTAGATACTATTAGCCATTATATCCAAAAAAACCTACCCGCAGTTACCAGTTTTGAAGCAGCTAGTACCTCTGATCCAGTAGCTGTGGAACATCTTACCGGTTCCTTACGAAAAACTATCAAATTCTTCGGCCAACAAGAACACGGAAAGTTAAGAGTAGTAACAAAATTTGCCAATGTGGATAATCTTCTTGATATTGAGCATCAAAAGAGGACTAAATTTCGCTTCAGTATTAATTCCCGGTACGTAATAAATACCTTTGAAGCAAACACAGCCTCTTTTAAAGAAAGATTAGAAGCAGCAGAGAAAATCGGTCAAGCCGGTTACCCTTTAGGTTTTATTATCGCTCCTTTATTCTTCTATAAGTCTTGGCAAGAAGACTACCGGGAACTCTTGGAAAATCTAGCATTGTCTTTACGATCCTCTACTAATAAAGATGTTAGTTTTGAACTAATCTCCCATCGGTATACTGCTCGTGCTAAAAAAATTATTTTGAAACGTTTCCCGCAAACCAAATTAGAAATGGATGAGAGTACCCGGAAATATAAATGGGGAAAATACGGATATGGTAAATATCTTTATCCTCCAGATAAACTAGAACAATTAAAGAGTTTCTTTTTCAGTGAGATTAACCGGATCTTTCCCCAAGCCCAAATCGAATATTTTATTTAAATGACGGTTGAAATTGAGTAATTTCTACGGATTCTCCATAATAGTACCGGAGAATCTGCTGATAATCATAATTCTGCTCTGCCAGAGCCGCCGCACCCCATTGGCCGAGGCCAACTCCATGACCGGAACCTTTTCCCACAAATAAAACTCTTTCCCCCTGTCTGAGCTTTACCGGTTTGCTAATTTCTTCACCATTTACCTTAGATTCAATTCTAACATCCAGGGTAAGTTCATTATTGTTTAAATCTGCCCTTCCCAGCTGTAAACCAGCTGTCTCTACTAAACCTTCCTTAATTGCCCCTTCTTTAATAATAAAAGCCTGAAAATTGCAACTAGGAAATAAAAAGAGCCAACGTAATGAGATGTTTCTTAAGATTTTTTCTTCACCATTATCCAGCGAAGAAAAACGATAAGCTACGCGGTTTCCACTAGCCGCATAAATCGGAGTAATTTCTATTCCCTTTTCCGCCGAAAGACCAACAGCAGCTGCTAGCTCTTGTGAATTGAATAGAAAACTTTCCGGCCAGTAATAATTCTTGCTTTCTTGGTCAAAATCCTTCACCCCACGAAGATAAGGAAGAGGAGTTCCATCCCAGACTTCTTCATTATTCTGAGTCCTACCACCACTACTGGAATGATAAACAGCATTAATCAAACTTTTCTGCCAGGTAAGAACTTCTCCCATACAAGCCAAAACTACTTCTTTAAAAAGCGGGGAAGCTTGAACACCACGATAGATCTGGCAATGAACCTGATCGCAAAGATCAAATTCTTTATGTTTATTTAAATTATATAAAGTATAAGTCCGGATTGCCACAGCATTAACTTTTAGAGCAGCTTCCGGCCACCCGGCATAAGCTTCTGCTGCAAGCACACTGGCAACATATTCTTCTAATCCTAAGTAATTTATTGTTACTAAGTTTTCTGCTGGCCAGATTTGAACAGTCCCCGGGTACTCCTGACCATTGATCTTTAAACCATATTCCGAACTATTATTAGAAAACATCAAAGGAAGTTCCGAAGAAATTCGATCCCCTAACCCTGAAGTAATAAGAATCTTTTTCCCGGTAAAATCAACCCGCCATTTAATTCCTGATCTAAGCTGCCCTTTTTTCACTGGTTTCCATTCAGCTTTTGAAATTAGGCTTTTCTCCAGTCTTTGCTCATCACTAGTAAAAAGTTGAACTGGCTGAGAAAATTCTAAAGAAAACGGAGGTTCCAGACTGAGTTTCACTGAAAGGTATACTTCTTCTTGCTCAGCCATACTAGTAGGACTAGTCAAGACTAAAAATATCATTATTAATAAAAAACGTAACCGCATCCTAACCCTCCATTTCTCGTAGCTCGTAGCCTCGAAACTCGTTGTTGGCCAGTCTCACCGTCGCTAATTGCTCGTGTTAAATGACAGCCTTTGTAAGCTATAGATGAAAGTTATATTTTCATCCTTTCATATGCCCCAGCTTACTAGGGCAAAAGACTATTTAGAAAAAATAAAGCCCGTCCTTCCTAGGAAAGACGGGCAGAGAAAAACTCATCAGTTTGTTTGAGTTCCAATTCGTGTTTCACCAATCGATAGTTGAACCGTTTCTGTTAATAAATCTGCGTAAGTATAAGATACTCTCCGTTCTACATGGCGCTCCCGAAATCGAACTACAAAGACCTTGGGATAAGTCTGCTCTAATACTCCTTTAACCTCAAAAACTTTTTTCCGACCAGCATTGGCTTTTAACTTGACTTCCTGGCCAACAAAGCTGTCCATGTCTTTTCTAATGAGGTCCAAGACATTATGTTCCTGTCTGGACAAACCTGTCACCATCCTTCTCAATTTACCATAATTAAAGTATAGCACAGGCTGTCCGTTTTTGTCAAGACTTAAAATTATAGCAGAAAACAATATCCTTTGTCAAGGTATTTTTATTAA
>DAIOHK010000021.1:0-42353 GCA_036744795.1 Bacillota bacterium
TTGAAAAGTTAATAAGTTTTCTGGTGACTATGGCGAGGGGGTACCACCCGTTCCCATCTCGAACACGGCAGTTAAGCCCCTCAGCGCTGATGGTACTTGTCGGGTGACCGGCTGGGAGAGTAGGACGTTGCAAGGAATATTTTTAAAGCCTGATCTTTTTACAGATTCAGGCTTTTTTATATTGTGTATGAAAGTTAGCCTTTGATAGAATTTGCCGGATTCTTTGAGTGCGATGCGATTAGACTCGGTACTCGTTGCTCGTCCTAGCCGCTCGTATGAATGTTGGCCTTTGATGTTTATTATCTTCGAAGGCTTTTTTTAAACCGAGTATCGAGCCACGAGATGCATCCCCGCTCCATATGAAATATTGATATTGTATTTTATGCAGAGGAGTTTCGCAACATCGAATAGATAAATGTAGAATGATGCTGAGAAACTCCTCGAGGTAATATATGTAATTGTTAGTCGAAAAAGATTTGAGAGTGAAATCGTCGCTGGTTGCTCGTATGATAGTTACCTTTAACGTTTTTAGTATCAAAGGTATTCTTTAATCCAAGTAACCAAGAGACAAGCTTCGAGCTACGAGAGTTTTTATATTTAGTATGGAAACCAGCCATGTGTATTAATCTTCATCGTCATCGTCGTCATCATCGCTATCATCGTCTTCGCCATCATCGTCATCATCACTATCATCGTCTTCGTCATCATCATCATCATCATCTTCTTCCTCATCGTCGTCCTTATCATCTTCATCTTCTTCGGCTTCTTCATATTTTTCCAAAGCATCTTCGTAAGCGTCTTCTAAATCTTCCAAAGCATCTTCATAAGCTTCTTTAAAATCTTCTAGAGCATCTTTATCAAGATTTTCGTTTTCTAAAGCTTCTTTGTATTTATCAAAAATATCTCCGTATGCCTCTTCAAAATTTTCTAAAACCTCATCAACCTCAATGTTGTTAACTTTGGCATAGTCAAGTAAATCGGAAAATTCAAGAGAAGATAATTCTTCAAGGGTTATAATATCTTTTTCATCAATAATTTTCTGAATTAGCTGGAACTTGTCCGAAGAAATATCATTATTTTCGCCGTTTTGCTCGACGAGGTTATCCTGTGGTGGGTTATCATTAGGACTTGCTGCAAAGATACTAGTACAAAGAAAAATTACCGTCAAAATAGTGGCTATGGTCACAAGAAACTTCTTTTTAATTACTGTGGTCATGATTTTACCCCCTAATATTGTTTATTTTTGCAATTAAGGTTATTACCCTTTCTACATAGATAATGCAATAATGTTATGTTTTATTGCATCGATAATATTAAAATTTACTTAATTCCTTCTGTTAATAAAAAGAAGAAATTAATTTGTGATTCACATTTATTATGGCGTTTATGTAGTAAGGTGCCAACCACAATCTAAAGAGGTAACGATTTTTGGACAAAAAACAACGCATCTTTTGATGTATAGAGTTTTTACTAAAAACATTATTTATCCGCATAATTAGCTCATTATAGTGTTTCTAGGACTGGAATTTTAATCAGAAAGTTCCTCGGAATCGTCGCTGTCATCATCATCAGAAAAATCCTCGGAATCGTCGCTGTCACCATCATCAGAAAGTTCATCAGAATCGTCGCTGTCACCATCATCAGAAAGTTCATCAGAATCGTCGCTGTCACCATCATCAGAAAAATCCTCAGAATCGTCGCTGTCATCATCATCAGAAAAATCCTCAGAATCGTCGCTGTCATCATCATCAGAAAGTACCACGGAATCGTCACTGTCATTATCATCATCAGAAAGTTCCACAGAATAGTTGCCATCGTCAAATTCATTATCATTAGATTGGTGGCTGGAATCACTCTCATACTCAAATTCATCATCAGTAATAGGAAAAGAGACATTACTTGTAGGGTTGCTAGTAGTAGGTTCATTTTTGTTGTTGGTGTAATCGTAGTCATCAATACGATTAATCTTTTCTATTGTAATGTTTGGAGCAACAGAATTATTATTTTCAAGAATGTGCTCATCAACTTTGTTTTTATTAGGAATCGGATTAAAAGTATTTTTCTTGTAATTGGCAGTAGGTTTGCTTATCTCTTTATTGTTGGCATTATCAATATGTTTGTTTGTATCATTGTCATCTTCAAAGTAATTATCTTCATACTCAGTTAAGCCATCTAAGTCAAGATGCTTCTCTTTTGCAAGCTGCGTTAATTCTTGTAAGGAGAGAGGAGCTAATTGTGGAATACTTAAAGAATGCTCTAAACCAACCAATTTATTAATAAAATTTAGTTTACCAGAAGATATGTTATATTCTTTACTCTGGTTCTTTAAATTGTTATCAGGTAAAATAATCTGTTGCAATATCTTGGGTTTAACTTCCGTGTTACTAAGTGCAGAGGTTATATCATTAACAATCTGTTCCTGGAGATTTGCAGCAGTGGTAAGGTTTTTATGTTGCACAGATACCAAGATTACATTACTATCTGTAGATAAATAACCCATTTTATTCATGGCCCTGATAATAGCATTAATAGCAATACCTAGGTCAACATTTTTATATTTTAGATCATCAATAATAATGTCCGCATCATTGTTAATGGCTTCTATGTTTAATACTTTATTCTGTTTGTTGGTGGTGATTTCAAGACTAGGATTTACATCTATATTAATGATGCTATCAACAGAGAAAAATTGATACCAACCGGTAATAGAACAAATTAATAGCATAAGACTTACACTGATTGCTATTAACTGATGCTGATAATTAGGTTTTTCATTAATTTCTTGACGAGTTATATAATCGTGCTTTTCCATTTTTCTAACAGGAGTATTTGCAATCACGTCAAATAAGTCCGGTGTTAATTTTTCTATGGCATTATTAAGATGAGCTTCAATTTTCTTTCTGTTCATGATCTCCCCTCCTTTACCAACAGCTGTTGTCTCAACTTTTTTAGGCCGCGATGGTATTTGGAAAGTACAGTAGAAAGGGGCATAGAGAGATTGCTAGCAATTTCACGATGCTTTAAACCGGAAACAGCATGCAATAAGATAATTTTTCTTTCTTCTTCATTCAGAATCTTTAGAGCTGTTTGTAATACTAATTTATCTTCATTATCAGTTAAATAAGAAAAATTCAGATCGTTTTCTAAATACGAAAACTCAGTATTGATATAGCGATTCTCTGTTCTTATTCTCATGAGAGATAAATTCCGGGCTATGGAAAAAATCCAAGCCAGGGGTTTTCCTTGAGGCGTATAAAGATGAGCTGCGGAACGAATTTTTAAGTATGTATCTTGCATAACATCTTGTGCCGCATGGTGATTTTTCAAAATAGAAAGAATGTAAGCGTAAACTACTTTTTCAGTCAAACGATATAATTTTTCAAAAGCAATTTGATCGCCATTTCCGATTTTTTCGAACAACTTCTCATCGATTACAAGATTTTTTCGTAGTGGGTGAGGTGAGTGCTCACCAATAACACTACAGAATACGAGCATATCTTCAAATCCTTTCAATAGGTTAATGCTTTTAAATTCATTTTTATTGCATTATATTTTTCTTTATCTAAGTTTGATTTTCCTCTTTATTAGAGGCTAAGAGCGTATTTCTTATTAACCTCTAACCAAAATAGAAGATCATAAATTCTACCATTTAATCTTAAACGAAAAAAAATCTCTGTATTTGCAGGAAAAAGAAGATTTATACAGAATCTAAACAGTTTAGAGATATTAAAGCACTTATCGTTTTAGAAATTATAGTAAATGAAAAGAACTGCAAAGCTTAATAAGTACAAAGTGTAAAATAGGCAAGATTTATTATAAACAAAGGTAAACGGTAGTTAGCTGGGGGATTAATCTCAAAAACGACTCGAATAAATGGCTTTATTCCAAAGTGTACTTAATTTTTCCTGTTATTTGCCGATAATTAAAGCGAATAAGATGTAACTAATTATATAATTATATTTTCAATGTTAACAAACGAATTTTTTATTGACATTAATCTATTTTATGTTAATTTTATAGTAATAAATTGAGTAAAGAGTATAAAAGGGGAAATCATTATGAGGGCTAATAAAAAACATTTAGTACTATTGCTTATAGATATTTTGTTAATAAACCTCACTATGTGGTTTTCTTTTTTTCTCCGCTTTGAAGGAATTATACCTATTATTTATGAGAGTAAGTGGGCATACTATGTTGTTTTAGTTACTTTCTTCCGGATTGGGTGTTTTTATTATTTTGGCTTATATAAAAGTCTTTGGAGCTATTCAAGCCTTCCTGAGTTGATCCAGATCATTAAGGCCGTTACTGTTTCCTCGGTATTAATTGCTTTTTCTGACCAGGTTTTCCTGGAGGCAGCGATTCCTCGAAGTGTGCTCTTTATTTCCTGGGCTTTACATATTATTGCCATTGGTGGGGTCCGTTTTGCGATTCGGATCCGCCGGGAGATTCTAACCTCGATAGAGGTAACCAGAAGAACGAGTAAAAGAGTATTGATTGTTGGCGCGGGACAAGCCGGGGCATTAATCATCAAAGAGATGATGCAAAATAGTAATGCCACGCACTGGCCGGTAGCTGTCGTTGATGATGATTATAATAAGATTAACCAGCAGTTACACGGGGTCCCAGTAGTAGGGACTGTTGATGGATTAGTTAGGGCAGCAAATGTCTACCGTGCAGATGTGATTTTAATCGCTATTCCTTCGGCGCCAAAAAGCAGGATTCGGGAGATTGTAGCACAGGCTAAAGAAACTGGGTTGCCGGTTCATATTCTTCCTGGTTTAATGGACATGGCGAGGGAGGGTTCGGTAAACCTCGATCAAGTTAGGGAAGTTCGGATTGAGGATCTCTTAGGAAGAAAACCGGTAAGGCTTCATATTGAGGAGATAGCCAGGTATCTAAAAGGAGAAAGAGTGCTAATTACCGGTGCTGGTGGTTCTATTGGCTCAGAGCTTTGCCGCCAAGTAGCCAAGTTTGAACCGGAAGGGCTCCTGCTTTTAGGAAGAGGAGAAAATTCAATTTATGAGATTGACCAGGAACTACGGATTAGTTTTCCTACCTTACATAAAACCCCTATAATTGCTGATGTCCGGGATTACGCCCGTCTTGAGCAAATCTTTAAAGAATTTCGCCCCACAGTGATTTTCCATGCTGCAGCTCATAAACATGTTCCGCTGATGGAAGCTGCTCCTGATGAAGCAGTAAAAAATAATATCTTTGGTACTAAAAATGTCGCTGAACTCGCGGATTTATATGGAGTAAAAAGGTTTGTCTTGATCTCTACTGATAAAGCTGTAAACCCCACTAGTGTAATGGGAACAACCAAACGGGTGGCAGAGATGATTATCCAACAGATGGCAGCCAAAAGTAAGACTAAATTCTGTGCCGTCCGTTTTGGGAATGTTCTGGGCAGTAGGGGAAGTGTTATTCCTCTTTTTAAACATCAGATTGCCAGGGGTGGCCCGGTAACAGTTACTCATCCGGAGATGGTACGCTTCTTCATGACAATTCCGGAAGCAGTTTCCTTAGTAATTCAAGCAGGAGCAATGGGTGAAAAGGGAGAAATTTTTATCTTAGATATGGGGGAACCGGTGAAAATAGTAGATCTGGCTACAGATTTGATCAGGCTCTCCGGTCTGATACCGGAGAAGGATATACAGATTACTTACACTGGGATCCGGCCAGGAGAAAAACTATATGAAGAGATTCTTACTAGCGAAGAAGGCACCAATGCTACCCGCCATGAACGGATCTATGTTGGTAAGCCCAAAGGTGTTGATCCCGAACGGCTTGAGGAAGATCTTACCTACCTTGAAAAATGGGTCTCTGTTGCTGACCGGGTGAAAGTGATAGAAAAACTCTACCAGATGGTTCCTAAATATACTCCCAGTAAGCGGTGGATTGAGGAAATGACAGCCGCCGGGAAACACGAATAAGCATAAAAGCTTTTGACTTTATTATAAAAAGTACTTTTTTATTTCAAAGATAAAAAGAAGTCCATTTTCTAAGTAAAGTGGTGATTGGGTGAAGGTTTTGATTACAGGATGCCGGGGCCAACTGGGCATTGAATTGGGCAGGCAACTGAAAGACCTTAATCAAGAAAGTAAGAAGATTACTTTAATTGAAACCGATCTTGATACCCTGGATATTACAGATTCATTTCAAGTCTGGAGCCTGGTGACTCGGGAACAACCGGAGGCCATCATTAATACCGCTGCTTATACTAATGTTGATGGCTGCGAGACAGATGAACTAAAGGCTTTTAGAGTTAATGCCATCGGTGCCCAGAATCTTTCTACAGCTGCCTATAAAATTGGGACTAAAATTCTTCAAGTTTCAACCGATTATGTATTTGATGGTACTGGAAATTCTCCCAAGAGAGAATATGACCCCATAAACCCGCAGAGCATTTACGGAAAGAGTAAGGCTTTGGGAGAAAAGCTGGTCATTGAGACCAATCCTCGCCATTTTATCCTCAGAACAGCCTGGCTTTACGGAGAAGGAAACAACTTTGTCCGCACAATGTTAAAGCTTGCCCAGGAGAAAGATGAAATCAATGTGGTCAATGATCAGATTGGTTCACCTACCAGTACAGTAGATTTAGCAAGATGTATCATTAATCTGATTAATACGGAACACTATGGGATTTTCCATACGACCTGTGAAGGTGAATGCTCTTGGTATGATTTTGCGAAAAGAATTTTTGCCCTCAAGAACATCAAAGTAAAGGTAAATCCGATTACCACTAAAGAGTTGAACCGACCGGCTAAACGGCCAGCCTACTCTGTACTGGAGAATTTTATGCTGAAACTAATTGGGTTAAATAACTTTCGGCAATGGGAGGATGCTTTGGAGGAGTATTTGGGAATTTACCAACCGGGTTTTAATTAAGGTATAGTTTTTCCAAAGTTTTTTTAAATAGCTATTGAAAAGGTGGCTTGGGAAGATAGATGAATGTAATTGGGGTTGAAGAAAAAGATGTACTTGAAAATTAAGAGAATTATAGATATATTTCTATCACTTATTGGGTTAATCATATTGTCTCCAATATTTTTAATATTAATAGTTGCAATCAAATTTGATTCAAAAGGACCTGTACTGTTCAAGCAAAAACGTGTAGGAATCCACAAGACACATTTTAATATATTGAAATTTCGTACCATGAGAATCGATACACCCAAGGATGTACCAACACACCTTCTTGAGAATCCTGAGCAATATATTACAAAGATGGGGAAGTTCCTAAGGAAGACTTCGCTTGATGAGCTGCCACAGATTTGGAATATCTTTGTTGGACAGATGAGCATTATTGGACCAAGACCAGCTCTTTGGAACCAGTATGACTTAATTGCGGAAAGAGATAAATATGGAGCTAATGATGTACCACCCGGACTTACTGGATGGGCACAGATTAATGGTAGAGATGAACTTCCTATTGAAGTAAAGGCAAAGTTTGATGGGGAGTATGTTGAGAAGATGAGCCTTTGGTTTGATATGAAATGCTTCTTTGGGACTATTGTGTCAGTATTGAAGCATGATGGTGTTGTCGAAGGTGGGACCGGGAAGAAAGAAGTTGTAAGTGCTAGGGAGAATGTAACGAGATGAAGAAGATACTTATAACAGGAGCTAACAGTTATATAGGTACATCCTTTGAAAAATGGGTTTCTCGATATCCTGATAAGTATTCTGTAGATACAATAGATATGGAGGATAATAACTGGAAAGAGAAATCTTTTAAAGGATATGATGTGGTATTTCATGTGGCTGGGATTGCGCATATAAAAGAAACAAGAAAAAACGCAGAACTTTATTACAAAGTTAATCGTGACCTAGCTTTTAATGTTGCTCAAAAGGCTAAAAATGATGGCATTAAGCAGTTTGTTTTTTTAAGTTCAATGAGTGTCTATGGAATTGAAAATGGTGTAATAGATAAAAACACCTCCCCTAATCCCAAAAGCAATTACGGAAAGTCAAAATTACAGGCAGAAGAATTGGTAATCCCTTTGGAGGAGGACACATTTAAAGTTGCAATCCTTCGTCCACCTATGATATATGGTAAAGGGTGTAAGGGTAATTACCCTAGATTATCAAACTTTGCACAGAAAGCACCTTTTTTCCCCAATGTGAAGAACAAACGTAGCATGATTTATATAGATAACCTATGTGAGTTTGTAAGGTTGTTGATTGATGGTTATAATAGAGGTTTGTTCTTTCCTCAGAACAAAGAATATGTTTGTACTTCAGAGATGGTAAAGCTTATTGCTGAAGCACATGGGAAGAAGATTAAAACGACTAAGTTATTTAATCCCTTGTTAAGATTATTGAAATTTAGTACAGTTAATAAGGTGTTTGGTGACTTAATATATGTGAAGAATATGTCTGAGTATAAAAAGAAATACTACCTTCAAGATTTTTGTGCATCCATTCGATCAACAGAAGGTTAAAGCGAGTGAGAGTGGGCTAATATGACTATTAAAGATACAAATAAGAACATTTGGATGATTCATCATTATGCAACACCCCCTACAATAAATGGTTTTATAAGGCCTTATAATTTTGGAATTAATTTAAAAAAATTTGGTTACAAAGCTACAGTATTTTCATCATCATATCTTCATTTTTCGGGTATTAATTTAATTAATAATAAGCAATTATATGTTATTAATAATGAAACTGAAATACCATTTATTTTTGTAAAAACACCGTCGTCTTCAAATAATGGATTTAAAAGAGTAATAAATATGGTGGCATTTTATAAACACCTGCTTAGGGTGGTAAAACGATATGATAAAGAAAGTCCAAGACCGGACATAATTATTGCTTCTTCACCACATCCATTGACTATGATTGCGGGAATTAAAATTGCAAAAAAATATAGAGTACCATGTATATGTGAAGTACGAGATTTTTGGCCTGAAGTTTTTTTTATGAGTGGTAAACTAAAAAAAGAGAGCTTAATAGGTAAACTCTTGATTAAAGGGGAGCATTGGATTTATAAGAAAGCAAGCGCAATTATTTTCCTTAAAGAAGGAGATTTTTCATATATTACTGATAATAGGTGGGATATAAAACATGGTGGGGATATTAATCTCAAGAAGTGTTATTACATAAATAATGGAGTCAATATTGAGGATTTTAACAGACAACTGAGAGAATATAAGTTGGATGATCTTGATTTAACTAGTGGGAAATTTAATATTATATACGCTGGAGCGATCAGACCTGTTAATAATGTAGGGAATATCCTTGATGCTGCCCATCTTTTAAAAAAGCATAAAGATATCCAGTTTCTCATTTATGGCGATGGTAATCAGTTAGACATTTTAAAGAAACGTGTTATAGATGAAGGACTGACCAATGTCAAAATGAAAGGATATGTAGACAAAAAATATATGCCTTATGTATTAAGTAAATCGGCGGTTAATATTTTAAACTATTCACAAACAAAGTATAATTGGTCAAGAGGGAATAGTTCAAATAAGTTATTTGAATATATGGCATCAGGAAAACCAATTATATCAACTGTTAAGATGGGTTATTGTCCTTTAAAGAAATATAAATGCGGTTTGTCATTAGAACAAGATACGCCAGAAGAATTGGCAAAGGTTATTATGCAGATTTATGAAATGCCTAAAGAAAAGTATAATAAAATATGTGAAAATGCGAATAATGCTGCTAAGGATTTTGACTATAAAATTTTAACAAAAAAACTTATTGAAGTAATGGAGAACTTGATTTAATGATAACAACAATTAAGTCATTGTTAAGATAATGTTGATTAAGTTGGACTATTAATCTTGTTAGGTTAAAAATAATATAAAAGTAATAAATGCAATATAAAGTTTGGTATAAGCTCATCAACAAAAACTAAATGATTAGGCAAAAAGGATTAAAAGGAATGAATTGTATATGATTAACATAATTGGACTTGGTTACATTGGATTACCTACAGCCTTAATGTTTGCAAAAAGTGGTATTAAGGTGATAGGAACAGACTATAATGAGAAATTAGTAAAATCATTAATAGAAGGTAAACTTACTTTTGAAGAAGAAGGATTAGAAAAATTATTCAAAGAAGCGCTTTTAAATGGAATTGAATTTACAACTGAATATCAAAAGACAGATACTTATATCATTGCAGTTCCAACTCCTTATCTCAAGGAGAGTAAAAAACTTGATCCTAAGTATGTTATATCAGCAGTAAATAGTGTATTAGATTCTTGTGAGAAAGAGGCAGTAGTAATAATTGAATCTACAATAACTCCCGGTTCGATTGATAAGTATATTCGCCCTGAAATAGAAAAAAAAGGGTTTGCCGTTGGAAAAGATATACATTTAGTGCATGCCCCTGAAAGGATTATTCCAGGAAATATGATATATGAACTTGAAAATAATTCAAGAACTATTGGGGCAGACGATCCCAAAATTGGTGAGAAGGTTAAAGAACTTTATTCACGATTCTGTAAGGCAGAAATTGTGGTAACGGATATTAGGTCAGCAGAAATGTCAAAAGTTGTGGAAAATACTTACAGAGATGTTAATATTGCTTTTGCTAATGAATTAGCAAAAATTTGTCGTAGTGCTAACATGGATGTATATGAAATCATAAGGATTGCAAATAAGCATCCACGTGTTAATATATTGCAACCTGGTCCAGGTGTTGGAGGTCATTGTATTTCAGTTGATCCATGGTTCTTGGTGGGTGATTATCCGGGTTTGGCTAATCTAATTTTAACTGCAAGAAAGATTAATGATTCTATGCCAAGACATGTGCTAGGACGGATCAGAGATATTATGAGAGAACATGATATTAAAGATATTTCTAAAGTTGGATTATATGGATTGTCTTATAAAGAAAATATTGATGATACGAGAGAAAGTCCTACGCTGCAATTGTTAAAAAGAATGGATGAACATTTAGCTTTTGGAGTTAAAGTGTATGACCCATTAGTTAAAACAAGAATTGTAGATCACCAATTTATGAATTTTGAGGACTTCATCAATGAAATAGAAATTCTTGTTATTATGGTAGGTCATGATCATATTAAAAAAAATATGGATTTAATAAAGGACAAGCTTATACTTGATACCAAGAACGTTTGTGCTTTTAAGAGTGTATATAAATTATAGAATAAAGTAGGGAAATATAAATGAAGAAAAAAGTGATGGTAGTTTTTGGGACAAGGCCAGAAGCAATAAAGATGTGCCCGTTAGTAAAAGAGCTAAAAACACGAGATAAATTAGAGACGGTTATTTGTGTCACGGGTCAACATCGGGAAATGTTAGATCAGGTTTTAAAAGTATTTAATGTTATACCAGATTATGACCTTTCGATTATGAAAACAAAACAGACACTATTTGATGTAACAATCAATATTCTTGATAAAATGAAAGATATCCTAGAGAAAGCAAGACCAGATTTGGTTTTAGTACATGGTGATACTTCTACAACTTTTGTAACAGCTTTAGCTTGTTTTTATTTACAGATTCCAGTTGGACATGTCGAAGCAGGACTGAGGACTTACAATATTTATTCCCCATATCCAGAAGAGTTTAACCGTCAGGCTGTAGGAATAATTGCTAAATATAACTTTGCTCCGACTGAAATATCAAAAGCGAATTTAATAAAAGAAGGAAAAGATCCTGCTACGATATACGTTACTGGGAATACAGCCATTGATGCATTAAAAACAACAGTTAGAGATGATTATTCTCATGAACATTTAACTTGGGCATCCGATAGCAGGCTAATTATGCTTACTGCTCATAGAAGAGAAAACCTTGGTGAACCACTATTTAATATGTTTAAAGCAATTAGAAGAATAGTAGATGAAATATCGGATATAAAGGTAATATATCCGATTCATATGAATCCAATTGTACGGGAAGCTGCAAATACAATTCTTGGGAATCACGATAGGATAAGAATTATTGAACCCTTAGATGTATTTGACTTTCATAATTTCCTTGGAAGTTCCTATTTAATATTAACAGATAGTGGCGGTATTCAAGAAGAAGCACCAAGCCTAGGTAAACCAGTTCTTGTTATGCGTGATACTACAGAGAGACCCGAAGGTATAGCTGCAGGTACATTGAAACTTGTAGGGACAAATGAAGATGTTATTTATAAGACATTTAAATTATTACTTGAAGAGAAAAATGAGTATGAAAAAATGAGTAAAGCAAGCAATCCATATGGTGATGGGTTTGCCTCTAAAAGGATAGCAGATGTGTTAGAGAAATATTAATTTATGAGATGGCTCTGGAAAACTTATAGATGCACCAGTACCAACAGTGGTATATAAATCCGCTGTTTACCCGGGAGTTACAGAAGATATTTGCATTCCTATACTTGAAAAGGAATCTGGATTAAAATGTGGAGTGGATTTTAAAGTGGGTTATTCTCCAGAGCGTATTAATCCTGGTCATAAGGTAAATACACTTGAAAAAATTGTTTCAGGTATGGATGAAGATAGTTTAGAAGAAATTAATAAAGTATATGAATTAATAATTGAAGCAGGTGTTTATAAAGCAAGTTCAATAAAAGTGGCTGAAGCGGCAAAAGTTGTTAAAAATAGTCAACGTGATATTAATATAGCTTTTATGATTGAACTTGCTATGGTGTTTGACCGTATGGAGATTGACACAAAAGAAGTTATTGAAGTAATGAACACTAAGCGGAACGCTTGGGATTCTATCCTGGATTAGTTGGTGGTCACTGTATTGGAGTGGATCCTTATTACTTTATTTATCAGGCGGAAAAACTTGGTTACCATAGTCAAATAAATCTTTCTGGCAGAAAAATTAATGATGGAATGGGAGAGTTTGTTGCTAACGCAATTATTAAAAAATTGATATTGGCAAATAAGATAGTGAAACAAGCTAAGGTAGTTATACTTGGAATTACGTTTAAGGAAAACTGTCCAGATATTAGAAATTTAAAAGTTTTTTGATATTGTTAAGACGTTGAACGAGTATGGAATAGATCCAATTGTGGTAGATTCGCAAGCAGATCCTAACGAAGCAAAGTATGAATATGGTATTGACTTGGTTAATCTTAATACAGTTAAAGATGCGGATTGTCTTGTGTTTGCAGTGGCTCATGATGAATTTAAAAATATGAGTTGGGAACAGATTGATAGATTGTTTGGTGATTTTGATAATAGAGAAAAGGTGATTCTAGATGTGAAAAGTATTTTCGATAAGAGTCAGCTTTTAGAAGAAAGGATATAGTTATTTGAGATTGTAGAAAATAATACGATTAATATTTCTAAATATAATGGGGTGAGTTTACCATGAAAGTACTGCTTTTAGCAGCCGGAAGTGATACTCATAGTGTTAGATGGGCTAATCAATTAAGTAAACATGGAAATGAGGTACACTTATGTTATGTATCGAATCACAAACCATCAGTAGATAAATTTAGTAAAGAAGTTATGTTACATGAGTTAAAGGTAACTGCACCATATGGTTATTACTTAAATGTACCGCAGTTAAAAAGAATAATAAAACTTATAAAACCAGATGTTCTTAATGCGCATTATGCTAGTGGTTATGGAACGCTTGGTAGATTAGTTGGTTTTTCTCCGTATTTAATTTCAGTTTATGGTACTGATATTTATGATTTCCCATATAAGGGAAAAATGAATATGTTTATAATTAAAAAAAATTTATATGCTGCAGATTCGATTGCTTCAACAAGTAATGCTATGGCTTATCAAATATCTAGGGTAATAAAATATCCAGCATCAGATATTAATATTACGCCATTTGGAGTAAATATTAAAAAATTTTTAAAGAAAAATATTAAAAAAAACAAGAACGATATTATTATAGGAACAATAAAGAAGTTATCACCAAAATACGGAATAAAATATGGTATATTAGCAGTTAACCATCTTATTAAAAATGTTTTAAGAAGTAGCGAAAAAGAATTGAGTATAAAATACTTTATTTACGGTGAAGGGGAAGAAAGAAAAGAACTTGAAATGCTTGTAGAAAAATTAAGTTTACAGAATATAGTTGAGTTTAAAGGAAGAATTTCAAATGATTTAGTTCCAAAGGCATTAAATGAATTTGATATTTTCCTTGGAACTAGTATTAGTGAAAGCTTTGGAGTCGCTATTGTCGAAGCGATGGCTTGTGAAGTACCAGTAATTGTTACCGATGCTGATGGATTTAAAGAAATTGTTGACAATGGTAAGTATGGAATTATGGTTCCGAGAAAAGATTATAAAAAAATGGCGGAGGAAATTTATAGTTTAATTATAAATCCAGAACAACGCATAAGACTTGGTATTATTGAAAGAGAGCGCGTGCTTGATAAATATAATTGGATAGAAAATGTTAGAAAAATGGAGTCAATATATTATGAACTTGTAAAATTAAGTAGGCTATGAATATATTTTGGAAATAGGTAAAGTAAATGTGGAGACGGTAGTGATATTAGGGATTAAGGAGTTATAAGTAAAAGGAATATCTTGAGAAGCAACGTTGAAGTTACGAAATGAATTTTAGGTGCTATGTCTATTTAGTCCCTTAATGGAATTGGAGAAAACGATGATAAAAGTATTTGATAAGAAAGAGGATTGTTGTGGATGTACAGCTTGTAAAAGTATATGCCCAACACAATCTATAGTAATGAATCCAGATGAAGAAGGGTTTCTATATCCGCAGATTAATCAAGAGTTATGTATAGATTGCGGGTTGTGTCAAGAAGTTTGCCCATTACAAAATGAAGTAAATGTTTCGAATAAATTTACGGAACCTTTAGTCTATGCGTTGAAGCATAAATCAGATAAAGTAAGAATGTCAAGTGCATCTGGAGGAGCTTATACTGCTATTTCTGATTATGCATTAAACTCACAATATATAATATATGGTGTTCAATTTAACAATGACTTTACCGTTTGCCACAGCGGAGCAACAACTGTAAATAGACGCGATCGGTTTAAAGGCTCAAAGTATATACAGAGTAATCTAGGAGAAGTATTTATAAAAGTTAAAGAAGAGTTAAGAAAGGATAAGAAGGTATTGTTTACTGGAACTGCTTGTCAAGTAGCAGGATTGAGAAAATATTTGGAAGTATCAAAAGTAAAGACAAATAACTTAATCTTAAATGATCTTATTTGTCATGGAGTTTCGAGTCCTTTATTATGGAAGGAATATCTAGAATTTATCCAGAATAAGAGCAAGCTAAAATCATATACTTTTCGGTATAAAGCAAAGGGATGGCATGGATATAATGTTAAAGCAGAATTTGAAGATGGTACAAGTAAAATTAATAACTTTGATATAATGATTTATGCTAATTTATACAGTTCTAATTTAGCATTACGTCCATCTTGTTATTACTGTAGATATTCTAATTTGCAACGACCGTCAGATATTATGATAGGGGATTTCTGGGGTATAGAAAGAACTTTACCAGAATTTGATGATGGAATAGGTGTTTCTTTAGTTTTTGTGAATACACCTAAAGGTAAAGAATTATTTAATAATATTAGTGATAAGATAGAATTTTTACCGAGCAACATCAAAGAATGTTTGCAGTACAATTTACAGAAACCAACAAAA
This sequence comes from Bacillota bacterium, assembly GCA_036744795.1. Lineage (GTDB taxonomy): Bacteria > Bacillota > UBA4882 > UBA10575 > UBA10575 > UBA5486. The sequence goes on from DAIOHK010000021.1 coordinate 15,574, forward strand.
ATTCCTACAAACCGTGACCAGTTTTGGGATAATTATCATAGATATGGTTTTATTTATATTGCTAAGAAGTATGGTGGTTATAGTATTAAAGGACGATTAAAGAGAATTATTATTACTTTTCTTAAGAAATTTGGTTTATTTGGGTTAACAAAAAAAATACTAGAAAAAACCAATAAAATGGATAATTAAACTTTTAAGAATAAAGTCAGAGGTGTAAAAATGAAAATAGGCATATTAACATATCATAATACTTTAAATTTTGGCGCTGCACTCCAATGTTATGCATTATATAGATTTTGTTTAAATCTTGGGTTTGAAGTAGAAATAATAGATTATAGAAATTGGCGTATTGAAAATAACAAAAAACCAATCGCAGTAATAAAAAAAAGGGGAAAAGATAAAATTAACATACGAAATATAATTAAATCTGTTTTAATTTATCCAGTATTTAAATTAAAAAAAAATGCATTTTATAAATTTAACAGAAACTTTATGAAATTTAGCAAAAAAAATTATAGCACAAGAAAAGAATTAATTGAAAACCCTCCTATTTATGATAAATATATAATTGGTAGTGATCAAGTTTGGAATTATAATATAAATGGTGATGATAGTACATTTTTAATGGATTTTGTTAGCGATAAAAACAAAATATTTACATTTGCATCAAGTTTTGGATTGAAAAAGATTGGCAAAGAAAAAGAGAGTACTTATAGAAACTTGTTGAGTTTAATTCCTGTAATTTCAGTTCGAGAAGTTCAAGCTGCGAATATTATTTATGAACTAACAGGGAAAAAAGTAAGAGTTATTTGTGACCCTGTATTTTTAATTTCAAAAGAAGAATGGCTAGAGCTTATTAAATTTAAAAACACAAACAATAATAAAAATATATGTACTTATTTTTTAAATTACAATACAAGAAAACAGTTTGAAAAAGAATTAAATAAAGATTATAATTTTAATAATTGTAAACATGTTAAATTAGCTGGTGGTATAAAAATAAAGGATTTAATGAGTCCAAAAGTGCATGTTAAATTTTCAAATGGACCGATAGAATTTTTAAAACACATCAACGAAGCTAAATATGTTTTTACAGACTCATTCCATGCAACAGCATTTTCAATCTTATTGAATAAGAAGTTTTTAGTTTTTTTGTCAGGTGATAAAGGGAAGGATTCTAGGATTATAAATATTTTAGAACAATTTAAAATGAAGGATCGAATTTTTACAGATAGTCTTGAGAATGTATATAATGATATTAATTATGATGAAAATAACAAAAAATGTAATGCTCTAAAAGAAGAAGCAACCGAATATTTGAAAAATAATTTAGTGTATTAGGTTATTATAGTAATAAACAATTTATAAAAATTTTGAAAAGGAAAAGTGCTTATGAAAGTTTCTGTTGCAATGACAACTTATAATGGTGAAAAATATATAATTGATCAATTACAATCTATATTAAATCAAACGAGATTGCCCGATGAAGTTATTATTTGTGATGATTGTTCATTGGATGATACTCCATTATTAGTCAAAGAATTTATTGACAAAAACTCTTTGACTAATTGGAAGTTTATAATTAATAAAACAAACAAAGGTTGGCGTAAGAATTTTATTGATACAATTGCAATGACAACTGGTGATATAATTTTTTGTGCTGACCAAGATGATATATGGTTAAATTATAAAATTGAAATAATGTCTCGTATAATGGAACAAAATGAGCAAGTAAAATATCTTTCTGGAAAAATGATAACGGTAGATAAAAATGGAAAGGAAATTGATAGTAGATTATCGGTTGGTAATCAAAGTACAGGAGAGGTTGTTAAAATATCCTTCTCAAAAAAGTTTAATAACATTAATTTCCGAGGATGTACTATTTGTGTCAAAAGAGATCTAGCATTAAAGTTGGTAAAATTAAATTTCAGTAGATTTGGACATGATGCACAACTTTGCAGGCTATCAAATATATTTGATGGAACATATATAATTCAGTTACCAGTTATTAGGTATCGAATTCATGATAATAATACAACTGGAGTTTCTGATTTTACAATTAATAAAAATAATGGGGTAATAAGAATGGATAATATTAAAAGAAATATTGAATGGTTAGATGCAGTAATAGACAATCATGATATTTATTCAAGTTTAAATAAAAAAAAGATAAAAATTCTTTATAAGACCAGGTCTTTTTTATACAAAAGATTACATTTTTTACAAACAAAGAATGTTATTGAATATATAAAATTATTAAAGTACAAAAATTATTATTCCAACATTATGATGTATTTAGGAGATTTTTATTATTGTTTTGAGAATAACAAGTTGTTAGGAAAGATAATGTCTAATTTAGTATCGAGATTCAAACGCTAGTAGTTAGTTTATTTTTACACAAATGTTACTAGGATGAGAATGCGGATGCTATGTTATGATATTGAAGTTATTTTTATTCTAAATATTATAACATGAACAAAGACAAGAATAAGGTGCTAATTTATGGAACTAATATTTACATTAATTATAGGAATGTTTATATGTGCTGAACACAGGCTATATAGAACTTTTTTAACCCCGTTTTCAATAATTGCTATAGTGTATACTGTTTTAATACTAATAAATAATTTTATAGCGGTAGAAATGGGTTTTTATGGAGTTTCAACAAGATCCATTTTATATATAATGTATTTTCTAATTCTTATTATCTTTACTAGTATATGTTTCTATTTTTTGATGAAAAAGCAAACAAGCTCAGTGAAAGATAATGCTAGTAAATATCTTAATAATATAGTCTATAGGAACAAAAAAACAATTATGTCTTTATTCTTAATAGGACTTATTGCAAAATATATTTCTTTATTTCAAGCGATCACTTTTTACGGATTACCAAATATTAAAGGCAAAGCGTTTGGACTGTTTGCCCATATTGGTAATATCGCTGTAATACTAATGCCATATATTATGCTTTTATCTTTTCGTAGTAAGAATAAAATTAGGTACTTAATTTTGATAATATTAGTTTATGTTAATCTTTTTATGTTTGGAGGAAAATACGGGGTAACAGTTTCTTTCATCCATCTAATTATTACATACGAAATGGTTCAAAATACAAACACAAAAAAAATGTTTAAATTAGCTGCTGCTGCGATGTTTTTTGGCGTATTAATATTTGTTATAATATATTCTATCAAACCGGTAATAATTCAGGGATATTTTAATAGAGCTATGTTTCTTGATAGTATGTATTTTGCATTAAGACATTTTGTATTTTATTTAGTAAGTCCACTTATAGCTACAGATTATTATTTTAATTATACGAATGTTAATTTAATAGAAGGAATACAAATACTTTTTACGGTACCTATAAATATTATAAAAGCAATATTTCGAACTGGGGAGTATGTTTATCCAGTAAATCCTGATTTTACACCTGTATCTAACACATATGTGACAAATGTAGGAGGGTTATTTGCAGAAAGTGTATATTATACAGGCTTTTTTGTTGCAAGTATTTATGTGGTTTTTTACTTTTGTATAGTTTATTACTTTTATAATAAATCTCGATATCGAGGTGAAATGCTAAGTTTGACAGCTTTAATGTTAGCAGTTGTAGCAATGATGTTTTTTTGCAATTTTTTAACTGTTTCTGGGGTGCAGTTACCAATAATATATTTATGGATAGTAGAATTGTTTTTAAAGAAGAAATTTGTTAGAAAAAGATAATGTTTTGTTTTGAGGCTTTCTAGATAAAATAGACAGTCCAGAGTTGGAATTTCTTCTTGTATCTTACTTTTTAGCCAAAAAAAAATATAATGATGACTTTCTGTGTTTCATTGCTAGTCTATTCTACTATTTTAGAATTAAAGTCTGAAAAAGGGGAAGTTTTAGGGAGGATTTAAATATGAAAGGAATTATTTTAGCAGGTGGCAGTGGTACTCGATTATACCCATTAACTATGATTACAAGTAAACAATTATTACCGATTTACGATAAACCGATGATATATTATCCGCTTTCTACTCTGATGTTAGCTGAAATTAGGGATATATTAATAATATCTACCCCACAAGACTTACCAAAATTTAAGAAGTTATTGGGTGACGGTAGTCAATTTGGGATTAAACTATCTTACAAAGAACAACCATCACCGGATGGGCTTGCTCAGGCCTTTATTATAGGTGAAGAATTTATTGGTGATGACTGCTGTGCTATGATTTTAGGAGATAATATTTTTTATGGCAATGGTTTTAGACCAAAACTTAAAGAGGCCACTGAAAGAGCAAAAAAAGGAAAGGCCACTATTTTTGGATATTATGTACATGATCCCGAACGATTTGGTATAGTAGAGTTTGATGAAAGTGGCAAAGTTATATCTGTAGAAGAGAAACCCGAGAAACCAAAGTCCAATTATTGTATTACTGGGTTATATTTCTACGATAATCGAGTTGTAGAATACGCCAAAAAAGTTAAACCATCTGCAAGAGGAGAACTTGAGATTACCGATCTAAACCGGATGTATCTTGAAGATGGAACGCTTAATGTAGAATTGCTTGGTAGAGGCTATGCGTGGCTGGATACCGGTACGATGGATAGTTTAGTTGAAGCTGCAGATTTTATACAGATGATTGAAAAGAGGCAAGGTATAAAAATATCGGCACCAGAAGAAATTGCCTATATTAATAAATGGATAGATAAAGAGACTATTTTAAAATCAGCTGAACGATATGGCAAGTCTCCCTATGGAGAGCATTTGAAACGAGTTGCTGGAGGTAAAATTAGATATTAATTCTAGTAATACAAACTCTTTTAAGGAGTAAATAATATGAAAGTTACAAAGACCCGGTTTAAGGGATTATGTATAATTGAAACAGAAGTATTTGGTGACCATAGAGGATGGTTTACAGAGACCTACACGAAAAATAAGTTTGTAGATCAAGGGATAGACATTGATTTTGTACAGGATAATCAATCATATTCAGCCCAAAAAGGAACACTACGAGGAATTCATTTTCAAACCAATCCTAAGGCACAAACAAAGCTAATTAGGTGCACGAGGGGTGCGATTATTGATACTGTTGTTGATTTAAGAAAAGGTTCCGATACATATAAACAGTGGTTTAATATAGAACTCTCTGCAGAAAATAAAAAGCAGTTATTGATCCCTAAAGGTTTTGGACATGCTTTTTTAACAATAACCGATGATGTAGAAGTTCAATACAAGGTGGATGAGTATTACTCAAAGGAACATGATCGTAGTATTAAATACAATGATCCTGAAATTGGTATTGAATGGAGTGTTGAAAAACCGATTCTTTCTACGAAAGATTTGGATGCACCTTTATTAAAAGATAGTGATGTGAATTTTAGTATTAGGGTTCTGGTTACTGGTGCTAAAGGCCAATTAGGATCTGATGTAGTTAAAAGACTTAATATACTTGATATAGAAGCAATTAGTGTAGATAAAGATGATTTTGATATAGTTGATAAGGACCAAACTGAAGGATACATTTTAAAAGAGAAACCTGATGTAGTGGTGCATTGTGCTGCCTATACAGCAGTAGATAAAGCTGAAGATGATAAAGAAAATTGTTATGCTATAAATGTAGAAGGAACAAGAAATATTGCAGAAGCTTGCAAAAAGGTAGATGCCAAAATGGTCTATATAAGTACGGATTATGTTTTTGATGGGAAGGGTAATGAACCACAGTTGGAAGATAAACCTACTGATCCACTAAATTATTATGGTTATACTAAAGAACAAGGAGAAGCTATTGTTAGAGAACTTTTAGAAAAATATTTTATTGTTAGAACATCGTGGATTTATGGAAGAAATGGTGAGAACTTTGTAAAAACAATGCTGAGGTTAGCTGAATCAAGAGATGAGATTAATGTAGTTAGTGATCAGATAGGTGCTCCTACATATACAAAGGATTTAGCTGTTCTGATTTGTGATATGCTTCAAACTACAAAATATGGAACATATCATGGAGTGAATGAAGGCTATTGTAGTTGGTATGATTTTGCAGTCGCAATATTCGATAAAACAGGAATGAAGATTAAAGTGAATCCTATACCAACCTCAGCCTACCCGACTATAGCAAAAAGGCCTCTAAATTCTAAATTGTCAAAAGAAAATGTGGACAAAAACGGTTTTGCTAGGTTGCCTTTTTGGGAAGATGCACTGGAGAGGTATTTAGAAGAAGAGAAAACAGAATAAGCAGAATGTAGAGGTTAAACAGTTGAATAGTAAGGCGATTAATTTCATCAAGAATTTTTCATATACACTAACATCGAATTTTGTATCTTTAATTGTTTCGACATTAGTGGTATTAATAATACCAAAACTGGTAGGGGTAGAAGAATATGGTTATTGGCAATTATATTTATTTTATTCTTCCTATGTAGGATTTTTGCATTTTGGATGGATTGATGGGATTTACCTGAGATATGGTGGAAAAGAGTACCAAGATCTTGATAAGCGATTGCTTTTTTCCCAATTTTATATGCTGGTTATGCTGCAACTTATAATAGCTGTAATAATAGCTAGTATTTCAGTTGCTTTTTTTACTGATAAAAATAGAATATTTATTTTTCAAATGACAGCTTTGTGCCTGTTATTTACGAATGTCAGATATATGTTATTATTTATTTTACAATGTACAAACAGAATCAAAGAGTATGCCCAAATTACGATGATGGGTAGAATATTATATTGCGGTCTGATTATTATTTTTTTGCTAGTTGGGGTTCGAGATTATAAATTAATGATAGTAGCTGATTTAATTGGAAGGTTTATTTCTTTGTCATATGCTATGAATTGTTGTAGTGACATTGTTTTCCGTAGCATTTCTACTTTTTATATTAGTTTTAAAGAAGCGGTAGAGAATATTAGTGCTGGAATAAAACTTATGTTTGCCAATATAGCAAGTATGTTAATTGTTGGTGTTGTAAGATTTGGAATAGAGCGCTCATGGGATGTATCAACTTTTGGAAAGGTATCGCTGACATTAAGTATATCTAATCTTATGATGCTATTTATCAATGCAGTAGGAATTATTATGTTTCCGGTTTTAAGAAGGACTAATGAGAATAAATTACCAGGTATCTATGTAATGATGAGAGATTGTTTGATGGGATTATTGTTTGGAGCACTTACAATATATTATCCGCTTAAAGTGGTAATATCAGCATGGTTACCGAAATACGCAGATAGTTTAGTGTATATGGCATTGATATTTCCGATTTGTGTTTATGAAGGGAAGATGTCTCTACTGATCAATACATACCTGAAGACTTTAAGAAAAGAAAAACTGATGTTGAAAATAAATTTAATATCCCTTACATTAAGTTTAATGCTTACTTTTGTAAATACTTTAATACTTAAAAATTTAAACTTAGCAATAGGATCAATCGTAATTTTATTGGCATTTCGATGTGCGCTGGCAGAGATATTCTTATCTAGGATTCTAGAGATACCGTTGTATAAAGATATAATATTAGAATTAATGATGACGTTTATTTTTATTTTAACCGGTTGGTTTATTAATTCTTGGCTTGCAGTGTTGCTATATGTTTTAGCCTATATTATGTATATAATTATAAAACGAAAAGACATTTCTAATTCGATTAAGAACTTAAGATTATTAACAAAAGCTTAGGAGGAAACATAATGAAATCAATTTTAGTTACAGGTGGTGCAGGTTTTATCGGTAGTAATTTTATTAAACTAATGTTGAAAAAGTATCCTAATTACAAAATTATAAATGTAGATGCTTTGACTTACGCAGGTAATCTAGAAAATCTAAAAGATGTTTCAGATAACCCAAACTATACTTTTATTAAAGCAGATATAAGGGATAGAGAAAAAATTGATGAAATTTTTGCCTCATACCAAATTGATACAGTTGTTAATTTTGCTGCTGAATCTCATGTAGATAGAAGTATTGAAGAACCAGAAGTGTTCTTGACAACAAATATCATTGGCACGCAAGTGTTACTTGATGTAGCTAAAAAATATTGGAAGGTCAATCCAGATAACAAATACTGTAAAGAATATAAGACTGGAGTGAAATTTTTACAAGTATCGACAGATGAAGTATATGGAGCATTAGGTGCTACAGGGATGTTTGTGGAGACTATGCCAATGCTACCTAACAGTCCATATTCGGCATCAAAAGCCAGTGCAGACATGATTGTAAGAGCATACCATGAGACTTTTGGCTTGCCTATTAATATTACACGCTGCAGCAACAATTATGGACCATATCAATTTCCAGAAAAATTAATACCATTGATGATAAGTAATTGTTTAAAAGAAAAATATCTTCCCGTCTATGGGGATGGAATGCAGATAAGAGATTGGCTCCATGTATCTGACCATTGTTTAGCGATTGATACAGTTTTACATAAAGGTATAGATGGAGAGGTCTATAATGTTGGTGGAAATAATGAAAAGGCAAATATTGAAATTGTAAAAATGATCATTAAAACTCTAGGTAAGTCAGAAGATTTAATTAAATATGTTAAAGACCGCCCGGGACATGATAGAAGATATGCCATTGATAATACAAAAATAACAACTCAATTAGGTTGGAAACCGAAGTATACTTTTGAACAGGGAATGAAAGAAACAATTGAATGGTATTTAAACAATACTGATTGGATAGAGAATATTGTGTCTGGTGATTATGTAAAATATTATGATCGGATGTATTCAAACATAGATGAAGTAGCAGTAGCAAAAGAGAGTTAAACGGTTTGGTTTTGAATATTGCAAGAAGAGATATTGATTCCGATGTAGCTTTGGCTTGCTTTTTCTACTTATAAAAGGTGCTAAAACAAGTTACGGGAGCTGTTTGTATGTCTAATACACTACGCAAAGTAGCCAAATCAGCGATGCTGCTTATGGTTTTAATAATTATCAGTAAAATATTTGGATTGTTTCGGGAGATAATAATTGCTGCGTGTTATGGTGCGGGGATGCAGACGGATGCCTACTTTGTGGCCAGTAACATTTGTCTAACTTTATTTGCTAGTATTGGGGCGAGTCTCAGGACTACATTTATTCCAATGTATTCGGAACTTTTAACCTTACAGGGTGAGAGAGAGGCCAATTTATTTGCCAGTAATGTTATTAATATTCTGCTTGTGGTTTCATTGGTTTTAATGTTATTAGGATTCAGGTTTTCTCCTTTAATTGTAAAGGTTGTAGCTCCGGGTTTTACCGGAGAGACGCAACAACTTGCTGTCGAATTATTAAGAATCCTGATTCCGATGTTTGTTTTTATTATGATTTCACATATTTCGACCGGTATATTGGAATCAAGGGACTCATTTGTTGTTCCCGCGTTGCTTGGTATACCCTATAGTATTATTGTGATTATCAGTTCGGTTTTGTTCAGTAAACAATATGGTATATATACTTTAGCGTGGGCAACATTTTTGGCTACAATCTCACAAGTATTGATTCAATTACCAGCCTTACGTAAAAAGTATCAGTATACTCAATGCTTTGACTTAAAGGATAAAAACCTCCGGCGTTTAGGTGTTTTGGTGTTACCGGTTTTACTTGGTACAGCGGTACAGCAGTTGAATACATTAGTTGATCGGATTATTGCCTCTGGATTAGTGGAGGGGAGCATTTCAGCGATTACATACTCCAACCGGCTTCTGGGTTTTGTCAGTGGAGTTTTTGTGGTTGCGGTTTCGACAGTAATGTATCCGTTGTTTTCACGGTATGCGGCGAAAGAGGATTATACTGATTTGGGGAGTACTTTTGCCCAGACCTTAACAATGGTGATGATTATTCTACTTCCTGTTACTGTTGGGACTATCCTCCTGCGGGAGGAGGTAGTGGGGCTTGTCTTCCAGCGGGGGGCCTTTGATCAGCAGGCCACAAATCTTACAGCCTATGCTCTGGCTTTTTATGCTTTAGGTTTAGCCGCCTTTGGGATCCGTACTGTTTTAGATCGGGTTTTTTATGCATTAAAGGATACCTCAACGCCGATGTTTAATGGAATAATTGTGGTGGGTGTTAATATTATTCTAAACCTGATATTTGTAAAATATTTAGGTGTGGGTGGCTTGGCTTTAGCCACATCGGTTTCGGGATGGGTAGGTGCGTTATTACTATTAAAAAAGTTAACCATAAAATTGCCATCTTTCAAATTAAGTAGCATACGGATGGAAAATACTAAGATTCTTTTTTCCTCTTTAATCATGGGTTTGGTCGTGTGGGTAGTGAAAAAAAGCATAATTTCAGTAAGTTTATTTCTATCTTTTATTATCCCAGTATGTATTGGTGCTTTAGCCTATTTTATCATGTTAAAAATATTTAATGTAAAGGGCTACCGGTTCTTTGTCAATGAAGTAACAAGAATTATTAATAGTAGGAGACATGCCGGTGATACACCCGGATTTGTTGGAGCGGAAGCAGCTGTTACAAAAGAAATGGAAGACCAATAAAAGATATGGTATAATTAGCCAAGTAATATTATTAAACTCCATTAAAGAGGTGTTCACATGCCAGAAGAGCAATATGATGAGATTAGTCTGATAGAGGTAATAGGAATCTTAAAGAAAAATATATCTGTGATCATTTTGTTATGTTTTGTCTTTGTTCTTAGTTCCGGAATTATTACCTATTTTTTTATTCCGAAAAAATACCAGAGCACCACTACTTTTTATCTGCAGGAAAAGGGTAGTTCCAGTACACTGGCGGCGCTTAGCAGTCAACTAGGGGTATTGGGAGGGCTAGTCCCTGGGCTTTCCGGTAGTGGTGGTGGGACGAATGCCGAATTATGTAGTGAAATAGTATTATCCAGGAAATTTCTTAGAGAAATTTTAATTGAACAGGGGCTCCCGGCAAGACCGGAGGATATTAATAACTTGCGGGAACTAGTGAATGTTGGAAACAAAAAGTCTGGTGCTTTAGAGATTAGTGTCAAGTGGACTGAACCACAGACTGCTTTTGAGCTCACAGACCGGATTCTAAAAAAATATAACCAAGTGGTTGATGATTATATTGCTAACACCAATAGTTCTACAAAGGTTTTTTTGGAGGAACAATGTAAGAAGAATCTGGAGCGACTAACTAATGCTGAAGAAGCTCTGGTATCTTACCAGAAAGAAAAGGGGATTCTTTATCTACCGGAACAGGCAAGCAAAACAATTGGATACTTGGCAGATATGGAGAAACAGAGGCTGCAGGCGGAAATTAGTCTGATTGAAGCGAGGGAAAGTTTAAAGAAAACCGATGCCCAGTTATCCAAAGAAGTACCAATGGTAAAGTCTGCGATTAATCAAACGGCCAACCCTTTCCTTAAGCTTTATAAAGAGAGTTTAGCTGAGATTGAGCAGGAATTAGCACAAGCCCGTAAGACTTATCAAGATGAACATCCGGTAATCCAGAAATTACTGGCAGGTAGAGAAGAGTTATTACTCAATATAGAGATGGAAAAAGATCTTATTTTATCCGGGGAGACTAGTACGGTTAATCCACTCTACCAAACGTTGGCTAGTGGATACCTTACCGGACAGATCCAAGTGGCTGGATTGGAAGCGAGGCTTGCTGCTTTGGAGAAGGTATGTGCAGAATATGAGAAGATTGTAGCGGAATTGCCTGATAGTATGCTACAATATGGCAGGTTGTTGCGGGAGCAGAAGGTGGCAGAGCAGGTCTATATGCTCCTTGCCACCCAATTGGAGCAAGCTAAAATCTCAGAGGCCAAAGAAGATAATGTAGTTATTCAGGTGATTGATCCGCCAGTGGTACCCCATCGAAAACATTCGCCATCTACAGTAAGAAATATGGCAATAGCTGGATTTTTAGCCTTATTCTTAGGAGTCTTCTGGGCTTTTTTCCGAGAATACATAAGTAATTACAAAGAAGAGGTTACTACTAAGGCAGGTTTTTAGAGTTTAAAAGGAATAATCTTTTACTTAAATACTGTTATTGATTGAAAGTTGATACAAATTTGATATAATTTGATGGAAATAGGCTTGCATTGTTAAAATACTCCCAATGGAGTTATTTTTTTGTAAGATTTAAACCTGTTTTTGGGAATATTACTTAAGGCGGAAGGAAAGAACTCACTTTTCGCATTACTTGGTGGGCCTTTTATTTTAAAAAGTGCGAAATGTGAGATCGATATAATCAGGGAGGGATTGTTGTTGATTACGATTAATCCGGAGATTTTCCGCGAATATGATATTCGTGGCTTAGCGAAAGAGGATCTTAGACCAGAGGTGGTTACTTTACTAGGACAGGCTGCCGGGAGGTATTTTCAGGAGCATGGTGAATCTGTAGTCTTAATAGGAAGAGATAACAGACTTAGTTCGAAACGGGTTCGGGATAATCTGGTGGGCGGACTACTTATAGCTGGTTGCCAGGTTGTAGATATTGGAGTGGTTATTTCTCCGCTTCTCTATTATGCCCGTGAATTATATAAGATTAATGCGGGGTTGATGATTACTGCCAGCCATAATCCACCGGAGTTTAATGGCTTTAAAGTGGCACTAGGAGCAGGGACGATCCATGGGGCGGAGATTAAAAAACTTTATCAGATCATGGAGGAGATTAATCAGGAGCAGCAGGGGCAAAATCCGGAAGTCGATTCTGAACAGGTGGAGTATCGGGAGCCGGCAGCGGATTATCTCCGGATGTTGACTGAGAAGATTAAATTAGGGCCCCGTAAATTAAAGGTGGCAGTGGACTGCGGAAATGGGACCTCTTCGCTTTTTGCTGAAGAGTACTTTAACAGATTGGGATGCGAAGTCATACCTCTATTTTGTGAGTCTGATGGGAATTTCCCTAATCACCAGCCTGACCCGGTGAAATCCTCCAATCTGGCAACTTTACGCCAGACAGTATTGGAGCAGGAAGCTGATCTAGGAATCGGTTTTGATGGAGATGGCGATCGGATTGGGATCGTGGATAATAAGGGGGAGATTATCTGGGGTGACCGGCTAATGATCCTTTATTGGCGGGAGATTCTTCCGAAATATCCTGGGACACCCTGTATTATTGAGGTCAAATGTTCCCAGGCCTTAGCTGAGGAAGTGGAGCGGCTGGGTGGTAAACCAATGTTCTATAAAACTGGCCATTCTTTGATTAAAGCCAAGATGAAAGAGGTGGGGGCGGTATTTACCGGCGAGATGTCGGGGCATATGTTCTTTGCCGATGAGTATTATGGCTTTGATGATGCTTTTTATGCGGCCGGTAGGTTGCTCCGTATTCTTTCGAATTCTGACCAAACTTTAAATCAGATGTTGGCGGATGTACCGAAATATTACTCTACTGCCGAAACCAGGATTCCATGTACGGATCAGGATAAATTTGGAGTGGTGGAGCGTTTACGGGATGAGTTCCAAAAGACCCATGAGGTGATTGATGTAGATGGTGCACGGGTCCTTTTTGCCGGTGGCTGGGGACTGGTACGGGCTTCCAATACTCAACCGGTGATTGTTGCCCGCTGCGAGGCTAAGACGGAATCGGAATTGGAGGAGATTTCCGCAACAATGAAGAAGGCACTCTGTGAGTTTCCGGAGGTCGGAGAGTTTGAATGGGAGTATTGAGCCTAGGAGATCCCATTTTAAATTGAGGTGAATAGGAGATGAACTGGTATCCTCTGATTTTTAGCCCGGTTTATCAAGAGATTATCTGGGGTGGGCAGCATTTATGGCAGGTATTAGGGCGGCAGGTTCCTTATGAGCGGACTGCTGAAAGTTGGGAGATCTCATCTCACCCCAAAGGAATTACTCCGGTTGCCAATGGCCCATTGCAGGGGAAGACCCTTCCGGAATTGATGCGGCTTGATCCGTGCGGGTTTTTAGGGCAGGATGATCCGGAAGGGAAGTTCCCCTTATTAGTAAAGATCATTGGTGCCAAGCGGGATCTTTCCATACAGGTTCATCCCAATGATGATGTAGGAAGGAAGCATGGAGTTCCCGGAAAGGTTGAGGCTTGGTATGTTTTACATGCCGAGGAAAACTCCAGGATTATTTATGGAATGAAACCTAGGACTAGCAAAGAAGACCTTAAGTTGGCCCTGGAAACTGGTCAGATCCTTTCTACTGTTAATCAGATTCCAGTGAAAACCGGCGATTTTATCCCAATCCCTGCTGGTTGTATCCATGCTTTGGGTGCCGGGATTTTGGTGGCTGAGATCCAGCAGAATTCTGATACCACCTACCGGTTGTATGACTGGGGGCGGACTGGTGTGGATGGTAAACCCCGTCCCCTTCATATCAGAGAAGGGCTGGAGGCGGTGAATAGTGAATTACCGGTTCCTGCTTCATTTAGATGTAATCTCGAAGAAGGTTTACTTTTTAAAGATCACCACTTCTCAATTACCCGGGTCCGGGTAAGGGGAGAAAGGCGGTTTCAGGGAGCGTCCACCTTCTCAATTTGGACAGTGATTGAAGGGAAGGGTACAGTATCTGCAGGAGGGGAAGCGGTAGCTTTGGCTAGGGGAAGTTCGGTCCTTCTTCCAGCAAGAATAAAGGAAACCGTAGCTACTGGGGAATTTAGCTTTTTACAAACATTACCTTATATTTAGTAAAAACAAACCTCCGTCACTGGGTAACCAGACGGAGGTTTTTCCATGTTCCTTGTAAGCTGAAAGAGGGCAGGTAACTGGTTTTTCCTGGGGAGTGTTTATGGTTATTGATCAGGGAGATTCCACATCCCATGGTTAGTTCAAAATCAGGAGTAAGCTTGGTAGCAGAGATTTTTAAAGTATTAGTTTTTTCTACGACTCCGGTAAGGAAGACCAGGGCTTGTCCATCAGCTTGAACCCACTTGTCACCTAATTCTCCTTCACCATGGCGTTCACGGCTAAGGGAAAAGTTCCACTGCCAGGAAGGTGTAGGTTTATAGACGGCTTCAAGGTTTAAACGATCGGCATCGGGACCAAGTGGATCACCGATTAGATGATTCTTATATGTATAACTAAGTTCCGGATCTAAGCCGGTATAGGTATATTGGGCGATTAGAGTATATTCCGCATATAATTCTAAGGCTTCAAGATTGAAGGGTTGTTTCCAGCCGAGTCCGGCCTGGGCACCCACTCGCCAGGGGTTTTTGTCTAGGCCAGCAAAAGTGAGTTTGCCATTATCATCAAAACTCAATCCGGGCTGGTCATCGGCTAAGTATTCCAGATAAACCTGGTAATTAGGGTTTGGCTGCCAGATTAGATTGGCGGCCATCAGTACATTGGTTGTCCGATTTAGATTAGGAGTATCGGTGACTGAAAATCCCAGGTGCTGGTAGGCATAGACCGGGATAAAAGGAATAGGAAGATAGAAAAACCAGGGGGCATCAGGATTTAAGATTGCGGTCTCAGAAAAACCAAAGGTGAAAGCACCAAGCTGATAAGTGGCTCTTTGTCCTAGTAGCATCTGTTTGCCAGTTTCAGGTACTAAAGCGTAGAATTTATGGTATTTAAGTTTGTGCCAGGTAAAATTATAACCGGCTTGGTCATAGCCTTCGGCGGCTAATCCTGTACCTAAGGGGCCGAGGATTAAATGGCCATATCTTCCCGGGCCAAAAGTTAGGATTTTACGGCCAAGGCTAAAACTGAGTGGGCCGGTATTTAAGTCAAGATAAGCTTCTTTGATTCCCCAGCGGTAGTTGTTCTGAAAATTGGTGGAGAGCCAAGGGGAAACCTTACCGTAAAGATTATTAAGTGTACAGTCCGCTTCTTTACTGAGAAAAAAACCATCATCCTGTAGTGAACTGGTGATTTCCATGGCACTGGCAGGAGCGGCACTTAGTACTAGAAAGCCTAGGATTAAAAACAAAGAAATATTTCTATGCAAACTGAAACCTCCTGTTTTACTATTCCCAGCTCACCTTACCCAAGACCGAGATTGCCGGCTGGTAAGTAATAGAGCCGGGAAGGTGATCGGGATTAGTTAACCGGGCAATACTTATTGTAAGAGTTACGGCATCTGATTCTCCCATACTTTTGGTGGCAGATAAGGCAAAGGAATCGGTGGTTTCAACTGTACCGGTCAGAAAGACTTCGGTCTCTCCTGGTTGATAAGTCCACTGATCCCCAATCTTCCCCTCTCCTTGCCGTTTACGGGAGAAAGCAAAACCATATTGCCACTGGCCTTCACTGGTGGAGACTAACTCAATATTCAGCTGGTCAGCGTCCGGGCCTAAGGGGCCGCCCAGGTTAGTCCCTTTATAGGTATAATTGAAAAAGGGATCGGGATTGGTATAAGTGAACTGGTTAATCCTAGTATATTCCGTATAAAGTTTAATCCCGGGAATGCCGAGGGGTTTTCCCCATTCCAGGCCATACTGGTATCCTACTTGCCAGGGAAGACTGTCTTTTGCCGGTGGCCGCCAGTAGTAATACGAACCATCTTCCAGATAGGGTAAGGGACGATTATCCACCAGATAGCCGGCATAGATCTTCATTTGCGGTGCTAATCTCAGAGTAAGATCAAGCTCAGCCAGAAGGTTAAGTGCACCATCAGCTTCTGCTAAATCAAAGGTATGGTCAGCTAAGAATTGATAGAAAGCAACCGGTATAAAAGGGAGAGGAAGGTAATAAAAATTAGGGGCACCTTCCTTGGCCAGAGCAGTTTCTGAGTAACCAAGAGTAAAGGGGCCTACATTTAAGGTAGTTCTTTGTCCCAATAGGATCCGAAAACCGGAATTGGGAACCCAGGCATAGAATTTGTAGTATTTTAAATTCCTGGTGGAAAAATTATAGCCTATCTGATCTAGACCTTCAGCAGTTAAACCTTTTCCCAGTGGACTTAAGATCGGGAAGAGATAACGGCCGGGACCAAAGGAAACCAGTTGTCGTCCGGCGGTCAAATGAAAGCTGCCAATTCCCAAATCCAAACCGGCCTTTCTCAGTCCGTAGGAGGTCTCATTCTGTCCAGAGATTAACCAGGGAGAGAGAAAGAAAGAAAAAGGACCGAGTTGAGCTTGGGTGTTAACAAGCAAAATCAAACCACGATCATTTAATTGAAAGTTAAGATTATTGCCCAGGCTTTTTTGGGGAGTAACCATAAGTAGGATTAATACTAGAAATATTATTAAAACTCTTTGCTGCGTAGTAGTATTCGACATATTGATGTTTCCTCCGTAGATGCGTAAATATTTTAGGATTTGAAGTAGTGGAGCTTACGATTACTTTATGGTTGAATTTCAAATCAAATAATTATGCAATTTTGTAATTTATAAATTGCAAAAGAAGCAAATATTATCTCGCAAAACTCAGAATAAGGGCAATAAAACCAGAAAAATGCTGATAAAAAACTATTTCGCCAAAAATCGATAAAAACCTCCTCTGTAACTCAATATTTTGGCATTAAGAGCAAAAAACAATCAGGTATAACCAAATTATTACAGAGGAATATTTTTTGCCGATATTAACCTAACTTAAGCACCCTGTGCATAGATTGGAACGGGGGTGTTTTTATTGATTGAAGGTGTACAGATTAAAAGTCTGAAAATAATACCTGATGAACGAGGAAGGCTGATGGAGATTTTACGGCGGGATGATCCGATCTTCCGGGAGTTTGGGCAAGTCTATCTGACAACAGCTTACCCCGGGGTAGTAAAGGCCTGGCATTATCATAAAAAACAGTATGATAATTTTATGGTACTGCAAGGAATGATGAAGGTGGTAATCTTTGATGACCGGGAAGCATCGCCAACCAGGGGAGAGGTTAATAAGTTCTTTTTAGGCGATTATAATCAGCAGTTGATCCAGATTCCCCCCGGAGTTTATCATGGTTTTAAATGTATTAGTGAACATGAAGCCCTGGTTTTAAATTGTCCGACTGAACCCTATAATCACGAAGAGCCTGATGAATACCGGCTGCCTCCGCATGATCCTGTAACTAAGATGAAGATCCCCTATGATTGGGGAAGAAAGGACGGGTAAAGGAGGTTTAGCAGTGCGAATCTTAGTAACAGGTGGGGCTGGTTTTATTGGGAGTAATTTTATCCGCTTTTTTCTTGCTCATTACCCTGAAGCTGACGTGATCAATACTGATCTCTTAACTTATGCCGGTAATCCTGAGAATATGGAGGGCTTTTCCTCGTATCCCGGGTATCGTTTTCTGAAGGCTGATATTAATGATTGGGGGCAGGTGGAGGAGTATTTTAGAGCAGGTTTGGATGGGGTAATTCATTTTGCTGCGGAATCCCATGTAGATCGGAGTATCGATTCACCATTTATCTTTGTTCAGACTAATATCCGGGGGACTCTTAATCTACTGGCTTTAGCTCGTAAGTATGAGGTCAAAAGGTTTCTTCATGTTTCTACGGATGAAGTCTATGGCTCGATTGAAGGCAGTAAGTTTACAGAGGAATCGCCATTGGCACCAAATAGTCCTTATTCTGCCAGTAAAGCTGGGGCTGATTTGCTGGTCAGAGCCTTTTATATCACTTATGGGCTGCCGGTTATTATTACCCGTTGCTCCAATAATTATGGTCCCTTTCAGTTTCCGGAGAAACTGATTCCGCTGGTAATAATTAATGCCCTCAATGACCGGCCAATTCCGATCTATGGGGATGGACTGCAGGTTCGGGACTGGATCTATGTAGAAGACCATTGCCGGGCGATTGAAACTGTATTCCGCCAGGGAAGGCCGGGTGAGGTATATAATATTGGGGCGGAAACAGAAAAGACTAATCTGGAAGTAGTCCGGATGATTCTCCGGATCTTAGGAAAACCGGAGAGTCTTATTCAGTTGGTGCCGGATCGTCCGGGGCATGACCGGCGATATGCTTTGGATATTACAAGGATCCGTAGCGAATTGGGGTGGGAGCCGGAGATTGATTTTGGAAAAGGATTAAAAAAGACCGTGGAGTGGTATGTAAAGAACCGAAAGTGGTGGGAACGGGTTATCTCCGGGGAATATCAGGAATATTATCAGAAAACTTATGGTAAAAGACTGAAAGATAAATAAGATTTGCTCCGGCTGGCAGGGCCGGAGTTTTTTTGTAAGCAATTATTACCTGTTTTTTCTAAAAACAGGATTGAATTGAAGTATATCCTGAAAAAAATATGGCAATAATCTTAATAGGGCTGCCCTAAATATACAATCGGAGGTTTTGGAAAATGATACCCAATAAAGTTGAAATTTGTGGAGTAAATACTTCTAAACTTCCTGTTTTGACTAACCCCAAAATGAGGGAATTGATTAAGCAGATGCAATCAGGGGAGAAAAAGGCCCGGGAAGAATTGATTCAAGGGAATCTCCGATTAGTATTAAGCGTTATCCAACGATTTAATAATCGCGGAGAGAATGTGGATGATCTCTTTCAGGTGGGTTGTATCGGATTAATGAAAGCAATTGATAATTTTGACCTGTCCCAAAATGTAAAGTTTTCTACTTACGCAGTGCCAATGATTATTGGTGAGATTAGGCGATATTTACGGGATAATAACCCGATCCGCGTCAGTAGGTCCCTACGGGATATTGCCTACAAATCTCTTCAGGTCAGGGACTCGTTGACTAGTAAAAATGGGCAGGAACCTACAATTGGAGAGATTGCGAACGTCTTAAATGTTTCCCGGGAAGAAGTGGTCTTTGCCTTGGATGCTATTCAGGAGCCGATTTCCCTCTTTGAACCTATTTATCATGATGGTGGTGATCCAATTTTTGTTATGGATCAGATTAGTGACGATAAAAATGTGGATACTGAATGGCTGGAAGATATATCTATTAGAGAAGCTATGTCTAAACTGAATGAACGGGAGAAAGACATCTTAAAGATGAGGTTTTTTGAGGGAAGGACCCAGATGGAAGTGGCGGAGGAGATCGGTATCTCCCAGGCTCAGGTCTCAAGATTGGAAAAAACAGCTTTAAAACAAGTGCGTAAGTTTATTGGGGAGGAACGTGGCAGGGAGTGATGGGGATGAAAATACGGATTTTTACAACGATAATTTTAATAGTAATTGCCGGTTTATTACTTAATTTTACAGGAAGGTCTATATCCACAGGAGAAGTAGCAGAAGTGGCTTTTTCTACTGGAAATCTGGTCCGCTTACATGTGGTGGCCAATAGTGATGGCGTAGAAGATCAAAAAGTCAAACTATTAGTAAGGGACCGGATTTTAAGGGAAACAGAGGAACTTTTGGTAGTTGAAAGTAGAGAAAAAGCTTTAGAAAGATTAGCAGAAAAGAGAGATTACCTAACTCAGGCTGCTGAGGATGAGTTAGCGAAACACGGTTTTAATTACCATGCTTGGCTTGAGATGGGGGAGTTTATTTTTCCGGAGCGGAGATATGAGTTTGGGGTCTTACCTGCTGGGAAATATCAGGCTCTCCGGGTGGTTTTAGGTAAGGGGAGCGGTCAAAACTGGTGGTGTGTACTTTTTCCTCCAGTTTGTCACCTAACAATAGAGCCGCAAACAAAACCTACCCAGGAAAAGCTTAAGCTCCGCTGGAAAGCATTAGAAGAGTTAAAAAAAGAGAAAGAAAAGATTATGAAAAAAGCTTGGATAGAATGGGCAAAATATTTCCAATTAGCGACAGTAGTTAAGGAATTGGATAATTGATTAATCAATTTAACCACAAATGGGGGCGTGTCCCCTTTTTTTTATTAATATAAATTTTAGTTTAGACCTGATGAGTAAATACACCAAGACTTAATTTATATGCGAGCGACCAGCGATGAGCAATGAGTTGTTAGTCTCAAATATCTTATGAATATCATACTTTGAAGGCATGCTATTATAAGAGTGACGAGTAACGAACGGAACAACGAGTTATAGTTGACAGTAAAGGGCTGGTGTTATAGACTGTTATTTAGGGAACCTATCAGATGAGGAGGGAATTGTATGTCAAAAGAACGTGTGCTGATTATTGAAGATGAACCAAATATTATTGAATTAGTCAGCTATAATCTTGAAAAAGAAGGTTGGTTAGTATCTAAGGCCCAAACTGGAGAGGAAGGGCTGGAAAAAATCAAAGAAGAACACCCTGATATTATACTGTTGGATTTAATGCTCCCAGGGATAGATGGGATGGAGATTTGTCGCCGAACTCGTCAGGATAAACTGACTCGCGATATTCCAATCATTATTCTTACTGCTAAAGCAGAGGAAGCAGATCGTGTATTGGGATTAGAGTCTGGTGCAGACGATTATGTAACAAAACCCTTCTCCCCTCGTGAATTGGTAGCAAGAATCCGTGCGGTATTACGCCGAGCCGATAAGAATTTTTCGGAGGCGGAAGATCGGGAAACCTTGAATCTGGGACCAATTAAAATGGATCTGCGGCAGCATAAAGTATTAGTTAATGATGGGGAGATTGATCTTACCCCAAAAGAGTTTGATCTCTTACATTTGTTAATGTCTCATCCGGGTAGAGCTTTCTCCCGTGAATATCTATTAGAGAATCTCTGGGGGTATGAATTCTTTGGGGATACCAGAACAGTTGATGTTCATGTCCGCCGTCTACGTCAGAAGATTGAAGAGAATCCGGCACAGCCTTATTGGCTGGAGACTGTTCGTGGTGTTGGATACAGAATCCGGGAGGAATGATGGATGAGGCGTCTGCGTCTCCAGTTTATTTCTGGCTTAATTATACTTTTGGTTCCTGTTGTTTTAATAGAATGGGACAAGCCAGGTTTATCATTCCTGGCAATTTTGTGGATTTTTAGTATTATCTATCTATTGGTATGTATTTTTATTAGACCTTTAGAAAAACTATGGAAAACCATGAAACTTTTAGAACCTGGGATGCAGGTTTCAACTTATAAGAAGTTTATTAAATCTGTTAGTAAGCGTTTAAAAGAGCAAGAAGAGAAAGTCCATCAGGAGATTAAAGGACGGGAAGAGGTAGAATCAATCCTTTTTAGTATGGTTGAAGGAGTGGTGGCTACTGATTCCAGCGGCCGGATCTCCTTTATGAATCCTACAGCCGAACGGCTGTTTCAGATTGAGAATGGTTCTGCTTTAGGTAAATACCCTAGAGAGGTTTGGCGGGAATTTGAATTAGTGGAAATGTTCCATCAGGTTTTTGTGACTGGTCAACCTCAAACTAGGGAATTTCAGCTGGGTTGTCCGCATAAGGTATATTTAAAAGTAGAGATTAGTCCGATTCGTTTTGACAATTATGAGGAAGCGCAGGGGGTACTGGCTATAGTTAGAGATTTTACCCGGATGCGCCGACTGGAAAATATGCGAACGGATTTTGTGGCTAATGTCTCACACGAGTTGCGGACACCTCTAACTTCGATTAAGGGTTTTATCGAAACCTTGCTTGATGGAGGAATTGAGAACCGGGAGATTACCAAGAAGTTTCTGACCATTATGTATCAAGAGACTGATCGTTTGAACCGTTTGATCTCGGATTTATTGGATCTTTCACAGATGGAGTCTAGGCAGACTGAATTAAATAGAACTAAAGTTTTTATGGCTCCTCTGGTAGAGGATGTCCGCCAGACGCTCCAGGAACGTCTAGCCGAGAAGAATATTAGTATGTCGGTGGAACTCGGCCCTACTCCGGTATGGGCAGATGAGGACCGGATCCGCGAAGTACTTTTCAATTTGATTGATAATGCAATTAAATACTCTACTTCCGGGGGAAGTATTAAAGTTCGCGAGATAAACCGTGGTGATATGCAAGAGTTTATGGTTTGTGATACAGGAATCGGGATTCCAAAAGATAGTGCAGCCCGGATCTTTGAACGTTTCTACCGAGTAGATAAAGCCCGTTCACGTGAGATTGGTGGTACGGGATTGGGCTTATCAATTGTGAAGCATGTGATTGAGCGGCATGATGGGAAAGTATGGGTGGAAAGTGAACCGGGAAAAGGGAGCTGTTTCCATTTTACCATTTCTAAATACAAGGCGGATCAGGAGTGAGAATCTGGTTACACAGGTAGTCGCTCACGCTGGTTACCGCCCGCACACATGAAATGATGAAAATAGCATTTTCATTCGTAGCTTACAAAGGCTGTCATTCAAAACGAGCGACGAGCTACGTGTAATTTATTGATAACCAGAGGTGTGAAGAATGGAGCGTCTCCAAAAATATATGTCCCGTTGCGGGGTGGCTTCCCGGCGGAAGGCTGAGGAATTGATCCTGGCCGGGTTAGTGAAGGTTAATGGAGAGACGATCAGAAAATTAGGAGCAAAAATTATTCCCGGCAGGGATCGAGTAGAGGTCAAAGGCAAGGAGATTAATCCAGCCGAGTTTATTTATTTGATGCTTAATAAACCAAAAGGTTATATTACTGGCAATCGTGATCCGCAGGGACGCCTTACAGTCCTGGATTTATTGCCGGAAGAATTTCCCCGGGTGTTTCCAGTAGGCCGGTTGGATTATAATACCACCGGCCTTTTGCTATTGACAAATGATGGGCAGTTGGCTTTTGGCATAACTCATCCCAGTTATGAGGTTAAGAAGACTTATGAAGTGCTAGTCAAGGGGGTTCCGGAACCCACGAGTTTAGAAAGTTTGAGAAAAGGAATTTTACTGGAAGATGGACCTACTCTTCCGGCAAAAGTGGATATAATCAAGGTGAAAACGGGGAATGCTATAATTAGAATTGTGATTCGTGAG
Organism: Bacillota bacterium; assembly: GCA_036744795.1. GTDB lineage: Bacteria > Bacillota > UBA4882 > UBA10575 > UBA10575 > UBA5486. Next base: position 39,126 of record DAIOHK010000021.1, read on the forward strand.
GGAAGGAAAAGACAGGTACGCCGGATGTTTTGGGCAATTGGCCATCCGGTTATGGAGCTAATGAGGGTTGGAATCGGTCCGCTTACCCTTGATGGTCTACCGCTGGGGAAGTACCGGCCCTTAAACGGAATGGAGATTGCAGCATTAAGAAAAATCCTTTGATCAGTAATCGACTGGACGGAAAGGGGAAAGGTAATGCTCCGGATAAAAAAAGGTGATTCCTGGGAATTTTCGCCGATTAAAGCCCAAATTAGACTGGATTTTCGTGGGGAGGAGAGCCGCCAGTCTTTCTTTTTTGGCAAGGATAAGCCGGAGACTGCGGCGGAAAGCCTTCGTGAGCGGCAGGTTGCTACGATTAGGAATCTACCTTGGCAGGGGATAACTTTAGAAACCCTAAATACCGATTACGAAATTTATACTATTATTTCCCCTGATCGGAATGGGAAAATTGCTTATGCACCGGTGGAACTGACTGTTACTGCTGACTCCTTAGAGGATCTTCTGGCATTTGTACTCCGGGACGAGTTCCGGAAAATAAAAATCTTAGAACCAGAAGAACTTACTTTGTCAAACTTTGATGTAGAGAGAGCAATCTTTAAAATGGGGCAGAAGTACCGGAATGGGTTGAATCACGAAGGGTATTTACATTGAATTCTGATTCTAAAGGAAGTTGAATTAATGGGTCGTAGAATAATAAAACGATTTTTCTCTAAGGATCTGGGGTTAGATTTGGGTACGGCCAATAGTCTGGTTTATGAAAAGAATAAAGGGATTATTTTTCGTGAGCCTACAGTTGTAGCTATAGAGAAAAATACCAACCAAGTTTTGGCCATGGGCGAAGAAGCCCGGCAGATGATTGGAAAAACCCCCGGGAATATTGTTGCTATCCGTCCCTTACGTGAGGGAGTAATAGCTAATTATGAATTAACCAGGGAACTAATCCGGTACCTGCTTAGGAAAGCTTATAAAGGCAGGTTTATGGGGAAACCGCGGGTAGTAACTAGTATTCCAACTGGTGTTACTGAAGTGGAAAGAAGAGCAGTACTAGAGGCTACTCTTAGTGCCGGGGCAGGCGAAACTTATCTGATTGAAGAACCAGTAGCGGCGGCGATTGGAGCTGGCCTTCCGGTGCATGAAGCTATTGGCAATATGGTAATAAATATTGGTGGCGGAACCAGTGATATTGCTGTCATTTCTATGGGAGGAGTCGTTTCCGGCCTGTCAGTCAGGATCGGGGGAGATGCGATGGATGATAGTATTATCCGGTTTGTCCGTAGAAACTATAATCTTTCGATTGGGGAACGGATGGCAGAAGAGGTTAAGATCAATTTGGGCTCGGCAATCTCCATCGGCGATGAGCAGGAAGGAGAAGTCCGGGGAAGGGATCAGGTTACCGGTCTTCCGAAGAATATGATGGTGAGTTCAGAAGAGATTAGAGAAGCTCTAAAGGAACCAGTGGCCAACATTATTAATGCTATCCGTCAAGTGGTAGAAAAGACACCGCCGGAATTGATTGCGGATATTATGAATCAAGAGATTGTAATGACCGGAGGCGGAGCTTTATTGAAAGGTTTTGATCAGTTGGTAGCAAGGGAACTTAATATGAGAGTAAAAATGGCGGAAGACCCGATGGCCTGTGTAGTTCTTGGTGCAGGGAAAACCCTTGAACACTTGGATGTATTAAAAAGGGCTTTAGTAGTAGGGATGAAAAAATCTGGTCGGTAATAGTAACTAGAAAAATAGTAATTACAAACTTGGGGAAAACTGATGAAATATCAATATCTTGTGGTCAAATTTAAAATAATTAATTATGCAAACCCTTAACTTACGGAATTCCTTTTTAGGAATTCTTTTTTTGTATTTAATTCCGGTTATAATATTGGCTAAATATGGAAGAATAATATAAGTTAAGGAATTACAAAAGGTAATTATGCGATTTCCTTAAATACTATTCTTATTAAATTTCCCAAAAAAAGGTGGCAAAAATACTTTCTTTTAATATGGGTGACTGGTGCGAATAAAGATGAGTTGCGAGTCTAGAACTGGAAATAAGATTCAAATCCCTTTCTTTTTACGAGAAAAGGATTATTCTGATGTTAAGGTGAATAGTATCTCTGGGAAACGAATCTGTCAAGAAGGCGATTGGGATGAAAAATTATAGTTGGAAAATAGGGGTGGGTCTGGCCTCGATGTTACTAGGTATGCTTCTGGTTTTTCAGTTTCGGACTGAAACCAATGTTAAATCATATCTTCCACAGTTTAGAACAGCAAGTGAATTGGCGATTAAATGGAACCGTTTACAGACAGACCTGAATAAAAAAGAGGATGAACTGAAAAATCTTCGTATGCAATTGCAGGCCTATGACCAGGATAAAGAGGTAAATAGTTTGCGGATGGCGGCTGGGGTTACTCCTTTAAGAGGTCCGGGATTAGAGATTACGCTCACTGATGTCCAGCGTAAGTTGAAGAGTTACGAAGATCCTAATCTTTTTATTGTTCATTATGATCAATTAGAATTACTGGTAAATGAATTATGGGCAGCCGGAGCGGAAGCGATTGCGGTAAATGGAGAAAGGATTGTAGCCCAGACTGGTTTTAGTTGTGCTGGTACAACAATTCTGGTTGGAGTGAAAAAAATCGCTCCCCCTTATATCATAAGGGCGATTGGTGATCCTAGGACACTGAAGGCTGCTTTGACTATCCAGGGTGGATTTATCGAAAACCAGCTTCTTCCCTTTGAATTAGGGGTTACTTTAGAAATGAAGGCTGATCTTTATATTCCTGCTTACAAAGGAAGTTTTATCTTTAATGATGCCCGGGTAGTAGATGAAGAAGAAGAAATTTCGCTCGAGGTAATGATTATTGAGGAAGAAAAGGGGGAAGAGTAATGTTTTTGACACCTTTGATTGGAATTACATTAGGAGCGATAATCGCCCTTTTCTTGCCTTGGGAGATACCCTTAATCTATAAGAGTTATACTGCCCTTGCAATCCTGGCTACTCTGGATGCAATTTTCGGAGGAATGCGGGCTCAATTAGAAGGGGCTTTTATCTTTTCTAAATTTATTATCAGTTTCTTTGCTAATTCTATAATGGCTGTTTCCCTGGCATATCTTGGGAATGTTTTGGGGATTGATATTTATATGGGTGCGGTGGTGGCATTCAGTATCAGGCTTTTTAATAATCTGGCTTTGATTAGGGAGTTTGCCTATACAAAATATCGGCAGCG
>DAIOHK010000022.1:0-38506 GCA_036744795.1 Bacillota bacterium
TCTGGAGCTTGTCGACTCACCTGGCTTATATTTCATCATACAGGATAGCCGGTCGACTCACCCGGTTTTTGATTTAAAATCACTTTGTGATTACAGAGGTAACCGGCATGAGCGACTAGGTAGCCCGCGTGAGCGACTACTTAGAAATTCCCTTGCATTTCTCTAAGAAGCTTATCCAACCATGAATTACGCTTTTCAATCTTATTATTCTTCACCGCAATAGCTAAAGCCTTTTTAGTACCTACTAAAACTACCATTTTTTTTGCTCTGGTAATGGCCGTGTAGAATAAATTTCTTTGGAGTAACATGAAATGTTGGGTAGTAACGGGGAGAACTACCACCGGATATTCACTACCCTGACTTTTATGCACCGAGATAGCATAAGCTAAAACCAATTCATCAAGCTCTTCATATTCATAAGTTATTAGCCGTTCTTCCTTCTCTTCTGGAAAAGCCACTAATAACTGTTGTTCTTCTGGATCAATTTTGAGAATTCTGCCCATATCTCCATTAAAAATCATTTTTTGATAATCATTCTTGATCTGCATCACTTTGTCTCCTTGTCGATAGAGACGGTCGGCAAACAGAAGCTCCGGTTTGGAGCTGGACTCCGGATTTAGGATCTTCTGTAATTGCAAATTTAGATTTTCCACTCCAGTTACGGTCTTCCGCATTGGCGAAAGTACTTGGATCTCCTCAATGGGATCACACTTTAAATACCGTGGTAGCCTGATACCCACTAATCTTACAATCTGATCCGCAATCTTCTCCGGTTCTGGTTCATTGATAAAGTAAAAATCATTTGCTCCTTTAAGTTCTGGCATTAATCCTTCATTGACCCGGTGGGCATTGGTTACAATTTTACTTGTTTTAGACTGACGAAAAACTGTTTTTAACCTTACTGTAGGAATAACCTCTGAGATAATCAGGTCTCTAAGCACGGAACCGGCTCCGACGGATGGTAGCTGATCCTGATCTCCAACCAGAATCAGCCTGGTTCCTGGAGTAATGGCCTTTAATAACTGATAAAAAAGGAGTAGATCGATCATGGATGCTTCATCAATAATTACTACCTCCGCCTCTATTGGGCAATCTTCATTCCGGCCATATTTTAGCCCTACACCAGGAGTATACCCGAATTCAAGCAGACGATGGACAGTCTTGGCTTCTTCGCCAGTAGCTTCAGTCAGTCGTTTAGCAGCCCGACCAGTTGGTGCGGCTAGCACCACCCTTTGCTGTTTTGAAGTAAACAACTGGATTAAACTCCGGACAGTAGTAGTTTTTCCTGTTCCCGGTCCACCAGTGATCAGTAAGACCCCTTCCTGATCTGCCTTCTCTACTGCTAAACGCTGTTCAAAAGTGAGAGAAGAGAGTTTAAGTTCTGCCAGTTCCTTCGAGAGTAGAGGCTCTTTATTATTGGATGCCATCAGTAAAGAGAAGAGTTTCTCCGCAACTTTCCGTTCAGTCCAATAAAAAATTGAGAGATAAAGACGGTCTTCATCCAGATAAACCTCTTTTTGCCTAATCAGACTGTTAATCCCTGATAAGACTTTTTCAACTGGAATCCCTAATTCTGAACCAACCTGGGCTGCAAATTCCTCTTGAGGAACAAAAACATGTCCTCCCTCTGTAGACTTACGTAAAAAATAAAGGATTGCGGAACTAATCCGTTCAGGAGAGGCAGGATCCTTTCTCCCCAATAGTCCGGCAATCCGATCTGCGGTCTTAAAACCCACCCCAAATACTTCATCAGCTAACCGGTAAGGGTTTTCTTTTACCGTTTCTGCTGCTTTCTCTCCATAATGCTGGTAGATCTTGATTGCCAAGGCAGGAGTTATTCCTACTCCTCGCAGAAAAATCATCATCTGATGGATATTTTTCTGTTCGGTAAATACTTTTCTAATCTTCTCGGCTTTTTGTTCCCCGATTCCCTCTACTTCCAGTAGTTTTTCCGGACGCTCCTCTATTACTTTAAGTGTGGCAAGACCAAAAGTCTGTACAATTTTTTTGGCTGTAACCGGGCCAATCCCTTTAATTAATCCGGAACCAAGGTAAAGTCCAATCCCTTCAATAGTCATTGGCGGTACTACCTCGAAAGATTCTACCTCAAACTGCTTTCCATAGGTCGGATGAATTGTCCATTGGCCGATTAGTTTAAGACTCTCTCCGTTTCTAACATTTGATAAATATCCTACAATAGTGATCTTTTCTTGATCTGATTTCAAGCGTGCTACTGTAAAACCATTATCTTCATTTTGATAAGTAATCCGCTCGATAACGCCTTCAATTTCAGGCATAATTGCTCCCTCTCTTCTCTGGTAAGCTCCTGATAATCTTCACTGCCAGAAAACCGGTGAGCCAACCAGAAGGGAGTGCTAATATTAGAATCCAAGGAAGAAAAGATAAAATACCTGCACTGGGAAGAAGAAGATACAAAGCTAGGATCTGTCCAATATTATGTGCCACTGCACCGGCTATACTTAAACCCAGTGGACTAAAAACTTTAGGAACCTGTTTACACAGAAGACTCATAATTAATAAAGATGCCACTCCCCCTCCTAAGCTTAAAGCAAAGGGGACCGAAAAAAGAGTTCCTGTTAAAAGTGAAACAATTAAGATCCTTCCTATGGTAACAATCCATGCCAAGCTGGTTTTTTCTGTCAATAAAACCACCACAGTCACTATATTGGCTAAACCAATCTTAGCCCCCGGTAAGGGGAGCACCAAACCAAGCGGGATTAGATAAGCCTCAAGTAAGCCCAAAGCCACACCAAGAGCAATATAGATCCCGGTTTTCGTTATCCTCTTAATCCGCTCACTATTAGAGATTTTTCTTTTATTCTTCAAAATTTCCTACTCCTCGTTATTCGTGTTTCACCGCTCAATACCCGGTTAAGCCTTAATATTTTTGAGGTTTATCTTATATCAAGAATCTATTCATTTCTCTTCTTGATTCTCACTCTACAAGCAACTAACCAAACTTCACTTAAATCCGGCGCCTTACCCCCCAGTGCGCCGGGTGCAACTTTGCCGGATTATTTGAGAGCCAACATCTTCGAATCCACTTGCGGTGTCAGAAGCAAGCAGGGCAAGGCGCGCAGGGAGGATGGAGCGCAGATAATACTTTATGTATATCGAGCACCACCCGCACCAAGCAACGCAGCAATGTGCAGCTTATCACACCGCACTCGAAGAATCCGGCAATCTCTCGCAAAGGCTAGCTTTCACAAATGCTTAACAACAAGTATCTATGCTATCAATCACTTCTTTTGATATAGCCCTTTTTTACACTAAAAAACTAGCATAAGCTACAATTAAAGGGAATAAAATCTCAATCTCGCTTCTCGAATCTTAGCTATAATAAGCCAGGCTCTCTAATTCTAAAGTCACATCGGCATAATGTACTTTTACTCCATCAGGTACTACTAACTTGACCGGAGCAAAATTCAGAAAGGCTTTGACTCCGTTTTCAACGCAAACATTAAAAGTAGACTGCGCCACCCCTGCTGGGACAGTAAGAATAATAATGGAAATATCTAATTCAGGTATCATTTCAGGCAGTTGTTTAACTGGATATATTTTTACTCCATCTACTTTTTGACCAATTTTCCGTGGATCAGAATCAAAAGCGGCTGCCATTCTTAACCCCGCATCTTTCGGATGATCTTTTTCCCGATTAACTCCATAACGGATAAAAGCTTTCCCTAAGTTTCCCACTCCCACCAATCCAACATTTGTTTCCTGGTGTAAACTGAGGATTCGGCGTAATTCTTCCCGTAAGATTACAGTACTGTAGCCTACTCCCTGTTTCCCGAAAACCCCAAAGAAACTTAGATCTTTACGGACTTGTCCAGGAGTAACACCCGATCTTTCCCCTACTTCCTGTGAAGAAATAATCGGGAAAAGGCTGGAGTCTATATCCTCAAGAACCCGCAAATACAAAGGCAAGCGGCGAATAACCACATCTGGAACTCTCCGTACCTTCACCTAACTCCCCCTTTTTTATTAGTTTAATTCTTCTTTTCTATATTTTATTTGTATAATCCTTCCTGGCAAGAATTTTAATCCTCAATAAAACAAATTTGTTAAAATATTCTCCTGTCCTAGATCTCTGCCCACTTGAATATATTTATACAATGTGAGGGAATTGTCTAATTTCAAAATACCCTTTAGTCAAAAACTGTTACCCAAGAAAAAACAGGGGGTCTGAATAATGAGCTCTCTGAAGAAAAATCTTTCTTTCCCTGGAAGGTTTTGGCTACTACTAGCTGTTTGTTTGACTTTTTTCACTTTTCTCATCGGTTTTAGTGTTTGCATCGTAGAATTAAGTCAGAATCAAAGTGCTACCATTTACCCTCTTCTTTATATTCGACGTCTTTACCATCTTGATTCCCAATTAGGTAGAAACTTTTTCTCCCGGGTGATCCCCGGGTTTAATCGATACCGAACTGAAGATGATCCGGATTTTATCCTCGATACTAAAAACGCGGATTTGCTGTTCCGCTTTTTAGTTAATATCCGTTACCCTTCCCACCAGGAGATGTTTAAAACACAATTTCCCATCCTCTCCTTTGTAGAGAATGAGAAGAATTATCACCTGACTCCTGTCGTTTCACGTTCCTTACCTAAACAAAATCTAATACCACCAACCAGAACCTTACCGCTACCACAAGAACAGCCCCATCAAATACTACCAAAAACACGGGAAGAACCAGCAACCAAAGTCCTGATCTATCATAGCCACACCTCAGAATCTTATCTACCCGTTAGTGGTAAAACCCATATTGAAAATGGCCGGGGTGATGTGGTCAGGGTTGGAGCATCTTTAGCCAATTACCTTAATAATGTTTATGGTATCAAGACCACCCATTGTGACACAATCCATGACCAGTATCCTTTCAGAGATTCCTATAAGCGATCTGCAATTACAGTAAAACAACTCCTGGATCAGCACAGCAAAGTCGAGGTGGTTTTGGATATACATCGCGATGCAACCCCCGGTCTAAATCATCAGGTCAAAATCGGGGGAAAATCCGCCGCTAAGATTATTCTGGTAGTAGGTTCTGATCAAATGGGACTCCACCATCCGGATTGGGAAAAGAATCATGCTTTTGCTAAATCTTTATTAGGAACGATGGATCGTTTATATCCTGGACTGGCTCATGGGATTATTCTTTCCGAAGCCAGATATAACCAGCATCTTCACCAGCATTCTATTATTGTAGAGTTTGGTGATGAGAAATCCACCTGGGAAGAAGTCAACTACTCCATACAGCTTTTTGCCGAAGTTTTAGCCTCTCACCAAAATTTGAGCACTACTGGTTACTCCATGTAACTTACATCTCCCTGTTCGCTTTCTTTTGATACACCAGCATTCTTGGTAATCCGAAGAATCTTTAACTGATATTTTTCTACATCTTTCAAATGCCGATCATATAAGTTAATCCCTTTATAAGTGAGGAATAAAAACAGTAATCCACAGACCATCCCCCCTGCCTCTCGCCACTTAGGAAGATCCAGTCTGGCTAAGAAAAGGTCTCCCACTACGTATCCTAAAAGGAAAAAGAGTAAAGGTACCATATAAACTAAAACAGTAGCCCGTAAAAAAGAGGAGCCACTTAGCCCTACCACTACCTTATCCCCTACCTGTAAATTCATCTTATTAGGAAGAACCAGCTCCTGATCTTTCTTTCCCATTATCGAACAGGCTCCACAATTGGCACAAGCAGAGTGACGAAGGTAACGGAGCCTAACATTTTCTTCTTCCACTTTTACTACCCAAGCTTCTTTCTCCATTCTAATCCCTCTTCTTTAATGATTTTTAAAGTCGTAAGGCGCGCAGGGAGGATGGAGCGCAGATAATACTTTATGTATATCGAGCACCACCCGCACCAGGCAACGCATCTCGTGGCTCGTCTCTCGTCACTCGAGTTAGAGAATGCCTTCGTAACTTTTTGTAATCTTTTCAAAACAAAGGCCAACTTTAATACGAGCGACCAGCGACGAGTATCGAGTACCGAGTCGTATCACACCGCACTCAAAGAATCCGGCAAGTTCCCGCAAAGGCTAAGCTTCACGAAACAATCAACAACAAATTAATTTAAGAAAGCGAGGATTGTTCCCCGCTTAAATAAACGTCTATTTTTAGAAAAAGTTTCACTTAAAATTCAAGTAATGTTTGTCGCGTAGAGTAAAGCCTGCTAATCTAATTGCTTTTTAAATAAGAGTTTCCACAGCTCACCAAAGCCAAAGGGGGTTATAACTAAAGCAAACACAATCAACCAGTCAATAAAGGATAAACTCTGTACCCGGAAAATACGCATCAGAACCGGAATGAAAAATACCGAAAGCTGTAAAAGTGCAGAAGCCGCTGTTCCGAGAAGCAAGTATTTATTACCGAAAAGGCCCCGCTTTAATAATGAATCTTTTATTGAACGAAAGTTAAAAGCGTGAACTAACTGGCTCAAGCCCAAAGTAGCAAAAGCCATGGTTTCCCCCTTAAACACAGATTCCAGTAGTCCGATTCTAAATGCTACTAAGGTAATAAATGCAATAAAGACTCCAAAAGCAAGCAGCGAAATTCTTACCCCTGTACTAAAGATCCCTTGCTCAGGATTACGAGGGGATTTCTTCATAATATTACCCTCGGGAGGATCGATACCTAAAGATAAAGCAGGGAGCGTATCTGTAATTAGATTAACCCAGAGAATTTGGATGGGATACAAAGGGATCGGCCAGCCCAGGAGAATAGCAGTAAAGATAGTGGCGATCTCCCCAATATTACAGGAGAGCAGGAAATAGACTGCCTTTTTAATATTTTCAAAGATCACCCGTCCCTCTTGGATCGCGTGGACAATGGTAACAAAATTATCATCTGCCAGCACCATTTCCGCAGCTTCCTTTGCCACATCTGTCCCTGTCCGTCCCATCGCCGCACCAATATCTGCCCTTTTTAAAGCCGGAGCATCATTTACCCCATCTCCGGTCATTGCCACTACTTCCCCTTTAGCTCTGAGGGCATCAATAATTCTTACTTTATGCTCCGGAGAAACGCGGGCATAGACCCGAATCTGTCCGGCCTTTTTTTCTAATTCTTCCTGAGTAGTATCATCCAATTCTTCACCGCTCATTACTTGATCTTCTTTAGATAATAACCCTAAATTCCTGGCAATCGCCATCGCAGTATCACGGTGATCCCCGGTGATCATTTTAACCTCAATCCCGGCCTGGTGGCAGACACGGATTGCTTCCTTAGCTTCTGGGCGCGGAGGATCAAGCATCCCCATAAATCCGATAAAAATCAGTTCCTTTTCTGCTTCATTAACCGGTAAATTTTCCCCTTCCGGATAGGAGCGGAAAGCAAATCCTAGCACTCTCAGCGCCTCGGTAGCCAATTGTTTATTACATTCAAGAAATTCTCTTTTTTTCTCCAAGGTTAACTCCTGAATACCACTAGGTCCTAACCACCATTGGCTTTCCTCTAAAATTAAATCCGGGGCGCCTTTAGCCAGTAGCCAGCGTTCCCCATCTCTAATCTCTTCCACACTAATGGGAAAATTACCCCGGTGAACTGTACTCATTCTCTTACGTACAGAATCAAAAGGATACTCCTTCTCCCTTGGCAACTCTAGCTGAAGATGTGCCCGATTAAATCCCACTTTTTCCCCCGCCACTAACAGTGCTCCCTCGGTAGGATCACCGGCAATCTTCTCCTCCTCCCGGATTAGATCAGCATTATTGCAAAGCAGCCCGATCTGAAGAATCACGGACAGAAGAGGATCTTCTTTCGCCTCAATCCGCTTACCATCTTTAAGTAACTCGCCCTCGATTCCAAAACCTTCACCAGTAACCTCGTAAATTCCGGCTCCAGTAATCACCCGTCGTACAGTCATGGCATTTTGGGTAAGAGTTCCGGTTTTATCAGAACAGATTACTGTAGCCGAGCCCAAGGTTTCTACTGCCGGAAGCCGCCTAATAATCGCCTTCTGTCCTGCCATCCGCTGAACACCTAGTGCAAGAACAATTGTAACAATTGCCGGTAACCCTTCAGGGATCGCTGCTACCGCCAGACTAACAGAGACCAGAAACATCTCATAGAAGATGTTCCCCCGGAGGAGACCGACAATAAAAATAAGGAGACAGATCCCTATTGCTAGTAAACCAAGTTGTTTCCCGAATTCGGCTAACTTCTCCTGCAGTGGCGTCTTCTCCACTTCGGTTTCCTGGATCATCCCGGCAATTCGTCCGATCTCGGTCTCCATACCAGTAGCAGTCACCAGAGCCCGGCCCCGGCCAAAGGTAGCAATTGTACCCATAAAGATCATATTTTTCCGCTCAGCCAATGGCGTCCTGTCAGTCGCGATAAATTCAGGATCCTTCTCTACCGGAACCGATTCCCCGGTCAAAGCTGATTCATTAGCCTGTAGATTAGCAGCCTCCAGTAATCTGGCATCAGCCGGGATGAAATCTCCGGCATCCAGGAGAATTATATCACCAGGAACCAGGTCACGGGCGCCAATCTGTGTTACATTACCATCCCGGTAAACCTTAGCAAGAGGAGCGGATAGCGTTTTCAACGCGGCCAGGGATTTTTCTGCTTTAAACTCTTGTACCACACCAAGCACAGCATTAATTGCTACCACAAGAAGAATAACAAAGGCATCGCCCCTCTCTCCCAGGAGCAGGGAAATAACTGCCGCAATAATTAGAAGTAAGACGAGAAACTCTGTAAATTGTGCGGCCAGCATCTGCCAGATCGTCTGACCCGGCGTCTCTTTCAATTCATTCCACCCGTGCTTTTCCCGTCTGATGGACACCTCAGAAGAGGTCAAACCTGAAGAGAAATCCGTCTCCAAATTTTCCAGGACCTCTTTAATACTTAGCATATACCATTCCGGCATCGGATCACCTCGTTTGAATTATTCCCCTTCCCACCTTACTAGTATCCTGCGCCGACGAGGTCCATCAAATTCACATAAGTAAACCCCTTGCCATGTTCCCAGGAGCAATCGCCCTTCTTGCACCGGGAGGAGTAAGGAAAATCCCATTAATGAAGCTTGCAGATGAGCAAGAGAGTTTCCTTCACTATGTAGAAAATTAAGCGAGGAAGGGACAATTTTATCCAATGCCAGTTTCAGATCATGAACCACATCCGGGTCCGCATTTTCATTAATCGTCAGTCCAGCAGTAGTATGGGGAATATAAATATATCCTACCCCATTTTCCATTCCTGTTTTCTTTAGATCCTCAGATAATTCCCTGGTTATCTCCAGAAAATCAACATTAGCACGAGTTGGAAAAATCATTTCATGCCAGATCTTGAACACCTCCTCTCGTGGCTCGTCGCTCGTCGTTCGTCGCTCGGTTGAATGACCGCCTTTGTAAGCTGCGGATGAAAGTGCTATTTTCATCCTTTCGCTTGCCCCAGCAAGCTGGGGTGAGCGACTACCTTCCTTTTATTCATACCTTAAACTTTCCACCGGATCTAATCCTGCTGCTTTCCAAGCCGGGTAGATGCCAAAGAATAACCCAATAGCAAATGCACAGGTTACTGCCATTAGAATTGAATCAACGGTTACGGTAGCCGGTATCATCGTAACTGAATGGATTAAGTTGGCAATCAAAAGACCCAAGCAAAGTCCCAACAAGCCGCCTACCAGACATAGAAGGATTGCTTCCATCAGAAATTGAAGCAGCAGGTCTTTTTTTGTCGCCCCTAAAGCCTTTCTAATCCCAATCTCTCTGGTCCTTTCCTTCACTGAAACCAACATGATATTCATAATCCCAATCCCACCAACCAACAGGGAAATACCGCCTAACCCCGCTAAAAAAGTAGAAAAGATCTTGAGCCGGTTCATCTCCCCTTCGATGAGCTCCTCCATGCCCTGCACCAGAAAATTGTTTTTAGGCCCATACAAACGGGCTAAAACTCCTTTAATCTGGCCAACTGCGGCTTTGGTTAGAGTAATCTCCAATGGGTTAGCCAAAACAACAGGGTACCCTTTCTGATTCCAAATCCTACGAAGAGTCCGCGCTGGCATATAAAGGCGCATATTATCAGTAATATTAGTCCGGACTAATGAACGATCATCTTTCTTCTCCATTACTCCAATAACTTTAAATTGTTTTCCTTGAAGCTTAATCGTCTTCCCAATCCCATTCCGATTACCAAAGAGTTTTTCATGGAGATCCCAACCTAAAACACAGAGATTCTTCCCGGTGGCTGATTCAAAAGCATTAAAAAAGCGCCCACTAGCCAATTTTAATCCTTGAACCGATAAAAAGCCCTCTCCGACCCCGGAGACTGTTATATACAGGTGTTCTCTACCAAACTTAATCTCTGTATTAGTCATATTATACGGGGTAATATTGGTTACTAAATCGCTCCCTTTTTTGATCTCTTCTACATCCTTCTCCCTTAGATTACGCGGCATTTCATCCTCGTTTCCGTAATCCCACTGTACAAAAAGCATACTGGTACCAATCGCTTGAAACTGACCGGAAATAGTTGCTACTGCACCATTACCAAGTGCAGTTAAAGTAATCACGGCTGTGATCCCGATGATGATTCCGAGAAGAGTTAGGAAGGAACGTAACTTGTTGACAGCTAGCTGGTTAGCTGCCACCACCATAGTTTCTGATAATCTCAAAGTTCCTCCTCCCTCCCTTTCAAATTAAAGTTTATTATTCTATTCAAAACGTAAAGCTTCAATGGGATCCATCTTTGCTGCTTTCCAGGCAGGAAAAGCACCAAAAAACAAACCTACTCCCAATGCGAAAAGAAATGCCATTCCCACTAGGCCCGGGGTTATAACCAAGCGGAGGGGAGTATACTTTTTAATGAAAAATCCTACTGTAAAACCAAATCCCGTTCCCAGAGCCCCTCCCAACAAGCACAGAGCAACCGCTTCGGTGATAAATTGCCATAATATATTAGTATTTTTTGCTCCAATCGCTTTACGAATTCCTATCTCATTGATCCGTTCCATTACTGTAACGAGCATAATATTCATAATCCCGATCCCCCCTACCAGCAGAGCAATCCCACCAATCATTCCTAATAGTACAGTAATTACGCCCGTAACAATCTGGAGTGTCCTTAACAATTCCTCAGTATTAAAAACTTGAAACCCGTGTTTCGGACCATACCTCCTAGCCAGCAAACCCTTGATCATCTTGGAAATCTTCTCTGTCTCAGCCAGCGAAGAAGCGGTAATGTATAAGCCATAATAATCATTGAACTTCATCACCCTTTGTAGTGTAGTAACCGGGAGATAAAGATTCATACCACTAGTATCCGTCCCAAAGGAAATACTAGAGATTTTCTTCTCTATGACCCCAATTACTTGATATTTCTCACCATAAAGAGTGACCATCTTTCCTACCGGATCCATCCTGCCAAAAAGTTTCTCTCTAACTCGCCAGTCTAGTACTACAACCCTACGTGCGGTGGATAGATCCGCCTCCGTAATAAACCGGCCACTTTCCAGTTTTAAGCCCTGGATCTGTAAAAAACCGGGGGCAGTCCCTGTCACCTGGGGTGCAGTTTTCTCCTTTAAGTAACGAACCGTTTCTTTACTGCCAAAGATAAAGGGAACGATTTCGTCAATTCCATCCTGGCAAACAGCCTCAATGCTACGCCGATCAGCTTCAGTTACAGGTTCAAGTTTCTCTCCGGTCTCCATAAAAATATTGGGGAAGACCATAATCATATTCCGGCCAACGCTTTCAAACTCCCGAAAAATTTCTTCCTTAAAGCCAAAGCCCATCCCCAAAAGTGAAATTGTTGAACCAATCCCAATTGCCACTCCCAATAAAGTTAAAACCGAACGGAGTTTGTTGTTCCAAAGGTTTTCCCAAGCCATCCTTGCTCCTTCCAGTAATAAGGTCATTCTCTCTCCTCCGTCCGCCCGGCCACTTGTTCATCACTAACAATTTCTCCATCCCGGAAATAGACGATCCGCCGGGCATAGCTGGCAATCTCTGCATCATGAGTAACAAGGATAACTGTAATTCCTTCCTGATTAAGATTCTGCAAGATCATCATTATCTCTCGCCCGGAATTGGAATCAAGATTACCTGTAGGCTCATCAGCCAGTATAATATCCGGACTATTAATTAGTGCCCTGGCAATTGCAACTCTTTGCCTTTGCCCTCCGGAAAGTTCATTAGGGCGGTGATGCCACCGGTCACCTAAACCAACGAGTTTCAGTGCTTCCATCGCCCGTTCACGGCGTTCTCCCCGGCGTACACCAGCATAAATCATAGGAAGTTCTACATTCTGTAGCGCGGTACTCCGCGGTAGTAAATTAAAAGTCTGGAAGATAAAACCGATTTCTTTATTTCTAATCTCGGCCAGCTCATTATCTGTTAAGCCCCCGACCTCCACCCCATTTAGCAGGTAACTTCCGTTTGTCGGCCGATCAAGACCACCCAGGATATTCATCAGGGTTGATTTCCCGGAACCGGAAGGCCCCATAATCGCCACAAATTCTCCGGCCTGAATCGACAAATTAATTTCGAATAAGGCCTGAACCTCTAATACCCCGTTTTTATATATCTTGTCAAGCTTTTCGACTCTAATCATTTGATCCTCCATCAACATCATGCTCGATGCTCATTACTCGTTGCTCGTCGCTTTTTGCTCGGATAAATGAGTTACGGGTGATAATTCCTTTTTTGTTAAAATTCAATTAGGCCATTTTTTAAGCCACTAAAAAAGCCGGTTCTATTTATTATCAGACTTTTTCGGTCTGACCTTTGTTCCATCTTTTAGATGCAGGATGGTATCATAATCACCTGAAACATACGAATCTCCCTCAAGTAACCCCTCTAGAATCTCCACTCTGCTTTCATTACTAAGTCCGGTTTTTACCCTGGTTTTTACAGCTGTATCATCTATAATTTTGAAAACGTATTTCCCAATCTCCCCGTTTGGTTCTTCATCTTCCACCAGTGCTAAGAGAGGAATTGTTAAAGTTTCTCCCACACTAGCCGTGATAATCTCTACATCTACCGTCATTCCGGGTCGAAGATTACCATCCTGATTATCAATGAGAATGGTAACAGGAAACACGATTTCGCTCCCTTTAGTTATCCCCTTTAGAGCCACTTGATCCACTTCTCCCATAAGCTCCAGACCAGGTAGGCCATCATGGGTGATTTTAACTTCCTGCCCTGGTTTGATCTGTGAAATATCAATCTCATCAACAGGAAATTCTACACTTAGTTTTTGAATATCACCAATTTCGCTGAGAAAAGTCCCAGGAAGAATGCTGGTACCTTCTTTTACCGGGCAATAGAGGACTTTTCCATCCCGGGATGCCTTTATTCTTGTTTTTGCAAGTTCTTCCCGTGCTGCAGCCAAAGCAAGCTTTGCTTCTTCCTTTTTGATTGCAGTCAGCCTTTGCATTCCCTTCCACCTGACTTCGGCCTGTTCTAATTTTAATGCCGCATCTTCTAAATCAACCTTTGTAGCTGCACCTTGTTGATAAAGAAGAGCAACACGGTTATGAATCCTTTTGGAGGTTTCCAGCTGCAGACGGGCTTCCTCTAATGAAGGATCAAATTCCTCCACCTTTAGTGCATTCTCCGCACTTTCCAACGCACGAACAAACTGATGATCATCAAACATAAGGAGCAGATCACCTTTTTTTACCCAATCGCCTTCTTTAATATAAATCTTTGAGATTAAACCAGAAACCTCTGCCCTGATCTCTTCTTTTTCAACTGTATCCGCTAACCCGCTTCCAGAAACGGTTGTCACCATCTCACCCTGGGCAAGCTTAGAAATCTCCACTATTGTACCGGCTTTTTTATGTTTCTGTCCGGATCTGATCGTCAGTACCGCATAGACCGCAATCCCAAGAATAATCAGGATAATTATTAACCAACGCGGCTTTTTCCTTTTCATTTGTAGTCACTCCTAATCACGCGTCACTTATCCTACTAACTTCTAGCAAAGCAACTAGTTTAAAAATTTGTAAGAAAGTGAAACCATTAACATGCTATAACCCAGTGATGCCACCCAACATAAAATAGTTATAGAGATCGCTTTAACTCTGGACAGGTTAAAAGTTTTTTCTAATGCTATAATAGAAAGAATCAGATAAAAAATCGAAAAGGGGTTAATCTCTCCCAAAAATAACCCCATAGGAGTAAAAAGACGTTCCCCAATCTCCATACCCATCTCTAGCCCTAGCGGGGGAATTGTATCCGTCAGAGCTGCTACACTTCCCTGAAATATTGTGCGAAGAGTCTGTGGTAAATAGTTGTAACCAACCACTGAAAGTACAGAACCAAATTTGGGGACGGTCCCTCCCAGAATCTTTGCCAATAAACTAAAGACCCCGGCGCGAATCAGCCAGAATAAACCAGCTCCTAGCAATCCGCCTACCAATCCACTAACTAATTTAACACTATTCTGCTGCATCTGTAAGGCCTCAGCATATTTAGGAAAAGTATCAACCAACACCTGCGTACTTACCTTACTAATAGAAAATGAAAAGCTAAGCGAAATAAGGAGAAACAATACCGGCCAGATTAAATCAGGTTTTTTTGCCAGTCCAGCAAAGAGTTCCCCCGGTGCGGAAAAGATCATCCCAAACCTTTTGAAAAATCCAGGCTTTTCTTCCATCGATACTAACGGCACTTCCATCAATAACACCTCTTTACTAATCTTAAATTTGAAAACAGACCATTATTCCAATCGTAATATAAAATATTATACTTATCTTTTTTTATTCCTTTTCATGGTTTATGTAAACATTTATTACCACTTGAGGGAGTTGCAAAATAACCTTAAGCGTGTATTTAACCACAATATATAGTGCTTGTCTTTTATTAGGCCAACAATATATTGTGGTTAAATCTTTATAAATAAATTATACAATTCCTTAACAAGTATAACATAAAACCCAAATTATAAAAGAAATTTTTCAATTCAGGCTTAATTTTTTACCATAGTTTAAGTTTAATCAGTATCCGCAGACAAAAATTCCTATCGGGTAAGCGTAACTAAAAAACCTGCCGCAAAAGCGACAGGCTTTGTTGGTTATTAGATTTTCGTTTAATAAAAGACTGGTTTTGTTCCTTTTTCTTTTTTATCCCCATTTATTTCCTTTTCTTGGGCTGCACTCTGCATACCACCCAACTCCCGCAGGCAGAAGAAGGTCAAGATAAAAGCAATTAGTAATATTAAGGTTCCTAGCAACACTGTTACCCGTGAAAGAAAGATTGAGGCTAATCCGGAAATCAGGCTCATTCCATAAAGAAGGAGAACTGTTTTTCTAGTTCCCATCCCGGAGATTAACAACAAATGATGGATATGGTAACTATCTCCCACCATAATGGGTTGACCGCCTCGCCAGCGGCGCCAAATTGCCCAAAGAGTATCAAGAAAAGGAATCCCCATTGCAAAGACGGGAATTGCTAAAGCCAGGACCGTGGGTAATTTTAAAGCACCCATCACTGAGATGACCCCTAGGATGTAACCAAGAAAATAGGCACCGGAATTACCCATAAAAATGCGGGCCGGATAAAAATTATACGGAAGAAAACCTAACAAAACACCCATCAAAATGGCACAAAGAAAAACAGCTGCTGACTGTCCTAGCCCCATTCCGATTACCAACAGACAGCCCCCGGCAATCGCAGAAATGCCTGCAGCCAGGCCATCTAAACCATCAATTAGATTGATCATATTAATTGTTACCAACAGCCAACAGATGGTCAAAGGATAGCTAACCCAACCCAAAGTAACCATATTACCAAAAGGATTTGTTAAATAAGGAACCCGTACCCCAGAGCAGGTTGTTAAGGTACAGATTAGGATCTGAATAACAAGCTTAAACCCGGCAGATAAATCATATTTATCATCAAATAAACCTAACAGCAAAATCAAAAGACTACCGCTCAAAATTGGAATAAGATAAGGAAAGGAGAGCCCACCCATTAGCATTAAAGTAAAAGAAAAAGAGATGAAAATAGCCAGGCCGCCGGTAAAAGGTTGGGGGTTAGAATGTACTCTTCGTTCCCGCGGTTGATCCAACATTCCTAAATTATATCCTAGTCGCCTACAGAAGGCTGTGAGGATAAAGGAGAATATAAAACTGATTCCCATCAGGATAAAAATATTCCACTTAAAAACATACCAGTTCAACCTGGGTCATCCCCTCTCCATCACAGCAGCAGTTGCAGCTTCCTAAGTAAGTATTAATTATTTAGTTCCAAATAGCCGATCGCCGGCATCACCTAACCCCGGGATAATATATCCATTAGAATCTAAGCGTTCATCAACCGCTGCTACAAAAATCTCCACATCAGGATGATCTTTACGGACCCGGGCTATTCCTTCCGGAGCAGCAATCAGGCACATTAATTTTATACTCTTTGTTCCCCGTTCCTTCATAAAATTAATCGCTGCCGATGCTGAACCTCCTGTAGCAAGCATTGGATCGACCAGAATCATATCACGTTCCTGGATATCTGTAGGCAGCTTACAATAATATTCAATTGGTTCTAGAGTTTTGGGATCACGATACAAGCCGATATGTCCCATTTTAGCTGCAGGAATTAATTTCATAACCCCATCAGCCATCACTAAACCGGCACGGAGGATCGGTACCACCGCGATCTTTTTCCCTGAGATCACCTTGGCTTTTGCCTTAGCAATAGGAGTCTCGATTTCAACTTCTTCTAAGGGAAAATCCCTGGTTACCTCATAAGCCATTAAGGTGGCAACCTCTTCCACCAGTTCTCTGAATTCTTTTGGTCCAGTGGTAGCGTCTCTAATAATACTTAGTTTATGTTGGATTAAAGGATGATCTATAATATGTGCTGATCCCATTTGTGTAGTAACCCCTTTCTATGATTATTCCATTTCAAGTTTATTTATCTTATCGACCCGCAGTTGATGACGCCCACCTTCGAATTTACTAGTCAGATAGGCTTCGACAATTGTTTCAGCCAGTCCCGGACCAATAACCCGAGAACCCATAGCCAGGACATTACTGTCATTATGAGCTCTAGCCATCCGCGCTGAGAAAACATCATGGCAGAGCGCTGCCCTGATTCCCTTAATTTTGTTAGCAGCAATTGAAACGCCAAGACCGGTTCCGCAGATGATAATACCCTGATCAAATTCTCCAGTTGCAACTGCTTTGGCAACTAAAGCAGCTTGATCAGGATAATCTACCGAGTCTGTAGAAAAAACACCAAAATCTTTAAAATTATACCCCTGGTTCTTAAGATACTTAGTAATTACTTCTTTTAACACGAAACCAGCATGATCTGAACCAATGGCAATCTTCATCTTCCTCCCCCCTTCCTGCTTAGAATGGCCATTAAACGGCTGCAATGAATTGACTAACTCTTTTAGATTCTCCCCAATTACCTCGGCACAATCCCTATATACCTCCAGATTTTGTCCAAAAGGATCAGGAATATCTATACAAGATCCACTTCCTTTAGCAAGAAAATTAGGATTAGTTTTTTCCCTTGTTTTTATCTTGACAAACTCCCGTAACACAAAGAGCTTGTCTTTGAATTCAGGAAAAGCTTTTGCAATTTGATCTTTTTGAGCTGAAGTCATGGTTAATATTAAGTCAGAAGCTAATAATTCTTCTTTTTGCAGATTACGGGACTGGTGAGAAGAGAGATCCACCCCAAATTGGCGCATCACTTCTACGGCCTCTGGTGAAGCAGGAAAACCAGGTAAAGCATATATTCCTGCAGAAGAGACTTGTATTTCTGAAGCTGGAGCTCCCGATTCATCTAGCAATTTTCTTAACAAACCTGCCGCCATTGGGCTCCGACAAGTATTTCCAGTACAAACCAGAAGAATCTTTTTGAACATTTCTACCCCCTACTTAGAAAATGCCTCTGTCGCTTGTCGACTCACCTGGTCTTTGAATTTTCATCACTTCGTTGTGCTGGTGGTAGACCAGCGTGAGCGACTACCTAGAGAATGCCTTTGAGGTTTGTCGACTCACCCGGTTTTTGATTTTAATCACTGCGTGATGTTAAGGTAACCGGCATGAGCGACTACCTCCTAATCTCCACTAAACGAGAGGTTAAAGTTCCAAATTTCTCATGTGCGACAATCTTTAAAGGATAAGCTTTTTCATCTGTAGAAAACCAGACTGAAATTCGTGAAACTGGATCCTCAATAAAATCTGCCATCATATAATTGGATAAAGCCCTGATCTTTTCCTGCCCTTTATATTGAAAACTTACTGGAAGGGGTCCTTTAGGGGATAAATAATAAAATTGATATTGATCATTCTTCCACGGCCGTCCCCGTAGGTAGTATATAAGAGAGAGGCTCTCTAGTAAAGGCTGGTTTACTTGTAAAAAGGTTTTTTTCTCTGCTTTTCCATCTCTAATTATCGTCTTTTCTACCCTCTCATCCTCTAATACAAATACATACTCTTCGATCCATGATTTATCTTTCTCCGTTATCCTTTTTCTTAAGTATATTGGTGTTAAAGTTTTTGCATCCAAAAATAAATCTCCACTCTCCTGGTAAGAAAAGAGAAAGGAATAAGCGGCATAACTTCTTAAATCCATATGGATACAAAGGATAGAGCGATCTTTAAACGTAGTTTCACCAATAATACTTAAGATCTGTTCCCCGATTGGCAATCCCTTCACATATACCTGGTATTTCAGTCTTTCACCCGGCACTATTTGAGTTTCCTCTGTAAGACCAGGTATGCTAAAGTAAAACAGGAAAAGAATCAAACCCAAAAATAGAGGCCATACCCATTTTCTATTGGCAGCTTCTTTCATTAAATCTCCTCCACTTTCCCCCCTGACGCTTTCCATAACCGGTTGTATACAGCCTCTCCTAAACCGATCCGCGGGGGAGCAACCGCATATATATATTCCACTCCTATCTCATCACTTAATCGTAAAAGGTAAAATAGTCTTTCTGCACCTTCTTCCGGATGAGACCTTGTGCCCAAAGAAAAGAAATGTAAGCCGGGTAATTCATAATAAGATCGATCTTCATCATAAGCTAAAATCCCAATTTTCTTCCCTGCTTTTAAATCCTCCTCTACTTTTTCCGACAAAATTCTATTTATTTTTTCCTGAGGTCCGGAATATAAACAAAGTGGAGCCTTTGGGGCATAATGACGATATTTCATTCCCGGGGCTAAGGGCCGTTTAACATTGGTAAACTGGGGAGCTTCTACTCCACCTTTTCCAAAAACCCCTTCTAACATCTCTAGGGTAACTCCCCCCGGGCGCAAGATTCGTGGGCGGGGACTGGTTAGATCTAATACAGTTGATTCTAATCCTACCCCCGTAGCCCCGGCATCAAGAATCATCTCAATTTTACCATTAAGATCTGAGATCACATGGCTCCCCCTAGTCGGACTGGGCCGTCCAGAGAGATTGGCACTAGGTGCGGCCACTGGAATTTTGGTTTTTCTTAACATCTCCAAGGCAACAGGATGGGCCGGAACTCGGACCGCGACTGTCGGAAGGCCGGCTGTTACCTCTGGAGGAATGGTCTCCTTTTTCGGGAGAATCATAGTTAGAGGACCCGGCCAAAACTTTTTGGCTAATACTAAAGCTCGCTCAGGAACTTCTAAGACAATCTCAGATAGTTGTTCCCAAGTATAGAGATGAGTTATTAAAGGGTTGTCTCCTGGTCGTCCCTTAACAGTGAAGATTCTTTTAAGCCCATCTCTATTATTTATACATGCTCCTAAACCATAGACCGTCTCTGTAGGAAAGGCAACTAGTCCCCCCTGGCGAAGAATATCCGCGGCTTTTTCTAAATATTGTTCTTCTGGAGCATTAGGGTTAATCTTAATTATTTCTGTAATCATTTCTGTTTTTAACATGTCTTCACCTTCAAGTATTTCCTTTTTACAAGTATTTCCAGTACAATTATTGAACTTAGAAGAGATAAATAGGATAATCAGATTTAGTTCAATCTAAGGGTAATTCAATTTGTTGAAAACTTCTCTTTAAAGAAAAGGACTCCTCTTTTCAAAATGAAAATACTCTTTAAAAGAGGAGTAAAATATCCGTCTGTCTAATTCTTTAATAATACCGGTTTTTATAGAATAATCGAAGTAATGTTGCTTCTTGTGTAATAAAATGGAATTTTGTAAGAGATAAGCGAGGTCTTTATTAATGAAGAAACAACCACTATTCCTTAAAATTCAACGTTTTTTTCGTCCAATTTGGATCATATGTATAGTCAGTCTTCTATATTTTTTTAACCAACTGGTTCTCTTTTTTGTACTGAAATCAATTGCCAAATTATTTAATTTACAGTGGAAGATCGGAGAAACCACGGGTAATTTTCTGTTTCCGGATTTTCTCACTTACCTTCTATTAGGGCTGCTTCCTTTAATTCTTGCTTTATATTTGACTGAAAAATTTATCTTCCGACAGCAGTTTATTCCCAGGTCATTTCTACCCCATTCTTTTATGGCAAAAGATATCTGTTTTGGTCTACTCTTAGGCCCTTTTTTGTTTTCTCTGCTTTTTCTAGCATTTAAAAGGGCTGGATGGGTTAGCATCAACACCGAGTATACTACATCTTCTATACAAAATTCGGCTTTTTTATGGATGGTATTAACTTTTATAGTTTCGGCTTTTTTTGAAGAGATTATGAACCGTGGTTTTCACCTCCCGGTCTTGGCTTCCAGCTGGGGCCTTCCTGCGGGAATCGCCTTTTCCGCTTTCTTTTTCAGCCTTGAGCATCTTGGTAACCCCCATATTAACTTTATCGGTTTATTTGGAATTATGGGTGCCGGAGTTATGTTTGCTACTGCTTATCTTGTAACCGGTTCCCTCTATTTCCCAGTCTGTTTGCATTTTAGTTGGAACCTCTCACAAGCACTTTTCGGATTTAAAGTAAGTGGTTTCTCTCTTCCCTCCCTAATTTCTTTGGAAATTAAGGGGCCTTCCCTCTGGACCGGGGGCGAATTCGGTCCTGAAGGAGGGCTGGCTGGGATTATCTTAATGCTTGTCGGTACCTGGTTAACCTGGCTTTATGGAAAATACCGCTATAAAAACCGGTCAGTTCCCAGACAAAAGCAAAATTGATAAATTTTAAATCATAGTAAGAAGCATAGTGAAAAACAAAGTTAAAACCAGGGGTACCCTAAGTCCCCCTGGTTTTATTGTTTAAAAGGAAAGAGAGTAAACTATTCCCTTCTCCATCTTACCCCTTGTGGGGTATCTTCCAAGATGATACCCTGTTCCTGTAATGAATCTCTAATCGCATCAGCAGTTTTGAAATCTTTATTAGCT
Source organism: Bacillota bacterium (assembly GCA_036744795.1). GTDB lineage: Bacteria > Bacillota > UBA4882 > UBA10575 > UBA10575 > UBA5486. Next base: position 21,277 of record DAIOHK010000022.1, read on the forward strand.
CTTGCTTCCTGGCGCTGATCAATTAATTCACTAATCTGATCATCAGAAAGGCTTCCAGTTTGTGAATCTTGTTCAAACCAGATCCCTAAAACTGCTCCCAACTCCTCTAGCAGGGATAAAGCCTCCCGTAAAGCCTGTTGATTACCTGTAGTCAGCTTGAAGTCCGTAGCAAATGCCCATTTGTTTACTTCCCGTACTAGTTCATAAAGCACGCCCAAAGCCAAAGCCGTATTAAAATCATCCTCCATAGCTTCAATAAAGCGTTTTTTGCAATCTGTAACTAGCCCGGTAATCTTCTCCGCTTGGTCACCACCCTGGCCTATGGTTTCGGTAGATAATAAATGTTTCCAGTTTTCTTTGGCTATTTCTAAACGTTCGAGGCCACGGGCGGCAGCATGTAATTCTTCCTCACCAAAGCTTAATGGATTCCGATAATGAGTTCCCAACAGCCAAAACCTGACAACTTTAGGGGAAAATTCTTCACAAGCTTCCCTAATTGTTACAACATTACCCAAGGATTTAGACATTTTATCACCGCTCATCGTAATAAAAGCCGAATGTAGCCAGTACCGGACAAAAGGTTTGGTGCCGCAGTAAGCTTCAGCCTGGGCAATCTCATTTTCATGATGGGGAAAGATTAAATCCGTACCCCCGCCATGAAAATCAAAACCAGCTCCTAGATACTTCAGAGACATTGCTGAACATTCAATATGCCAGCCCGGACGACCTTTTCCCCATGGTGAATCCCAGGAAGGTTCACCGGGTTTGGCAGCCTTCCAAAGAGCAAAATCCATTGGATTCTGTTTTCGATCATCCACATCCACTCTTGCCCCACTAAGCATCTCATCAATCTGGCGTCTTGAGAGTTTCCCGTATTCGGGGAAAGTATCAATAGCGAAAAAAACATCTCCATCAATAACATAAGCATGATTTTTTTCTACCAAACCCTCTACAATCTGGATAATCTCTTTAATATGTTCAGAAACTTTAGGATATTGGTCAGCCGGTTCTATACCAAGTGCCGCCAGATCTTCAAGATAAATCCGGGAATACTCAGCTGAGAGTTCTAATGGTTCTTTCCCAATTTGTTGGGCACGAAAGACAATCTTATCATCAACATCTGTAAAATTTTGAACCAGATAGACTTGGTAACCACGGTAACGAAGGAACCGGCGTATACAATCCCAAATCACAGGAGGCCTGGCATTTCCAATATGTGCATAATTATAGGGAGTAACACCGCAAACGTAAATACTAACTTTTTCGGACTCTCTAGGAATAAATTCCTCCTTTTTCTGGGTAAGAGTGTTGAATACTGTAATCGCCATTACTAAAAAACCTCCTTAAACAAACAAAGCTATTATTTTTTGGAAAAAACCATGGTATGAGTTTTCTTCTAGACCTTATCTGAAAATTATTTACAATCTTATTGTGCTTCTCTCCTTCTTTCCTTAGCAAACTGCTCCTCAAGCGCCTGAACTTGTTTTTGTAATTGTTCACATATGGATAATATTGGATCAGGTAGTTTACCATGTTCCAAATCAGGGAGACCCACCCTTACTCCATCTTGAACTACTATTCTTCCTGGAACACCAACTACTGTCGAATTAGCAGGTACTGGTTTTATTACTACTGCCCCAGCTCCAATCTTTGCATTATCTCCAATCTTAATTGAGCCTAGTACCTTAGCACCAGCAGCAATAATTACATTATTTCCAATGGTCGGATGGCGTTTCCCTTTCTCTTTTCCGGTTCCACCAAGAGTAACCCCCTGATAAATAGTGACATTATTCCCAATTTCCGCAGTTTCGCCGATTACCACGCCCATTCCATGATCAATAAAAAGTCCTTTACCGATTTTAGCTCCTGGGTGAATCTCAATCCCTGTAAAGAACCGGGATATTTGTGAAATTATTCGGGCCAACAAAAATAATTTATGCTTATAAAACCAGTGGGCAATCCGGTACGCGATTAAGGCATGAAAACCTGGGTAACAAAGAATAACCTCCCATATGCTTCTCGCAGCAGGATCACGCTGGAAAACCGCTTTTATCTCTTCTCTTATTAATAAAAACATCTCTTTTCACCTCCACGGTTGATAAGTTCCTAACCGCTGTAAACGGGTAATAAAAAAAGCTCCATCTCCTTCCAGAGGCGAAGCTTTTTCGCGGTTCCACTCTGTTTGGGTCAGAAGCCATTCCAAGGCTAGTAACCCCACTTAAAATTAGCGCTGTAACGGGCGCTCCCGTTAAAGCCTACTTCTCTTTCGGCCCACCGCTCCGGGGTGCATTTCGCTCTGGATTCCGGAAGGGTGCTTCCAGCCAATGGCATCCTCTCTCTGACCTTCCACCAAAGTTACTCTCCCCATCACTGCATTTGTGAAATATACGACTCGAATTTATATTTTCTTTATCTAATTATATGCGTTAGATTAGAAGGGTGTCAATATCAATTAACTAGAGAAAATTACATAATCGCTTTAAGGCTTTATTCAGCCACAATAAAATGATTAATAATTGAATTATGTAATTCCTAAAATATTTAAAGTATCCAATTTCTTAAACTACAATTAATTCCGATGGTTCCCCAAATTTATTTCCGGAGGCCAAAGCTCGACTGGCCTGCCTTCTCTCATTGCCTTAGCTAAATTTGGGTAAACCCATGGATTTTCACGGGACAGTTCGGAAATTAATTCTTTAACTTTCTGCCGGTAAGTAAATCCATCATAAGGACAATCGGGTGAAACGGGATTAAAATGTATAAACTGTTGAGCATCAATAATTTCTTTTTCTCTTAAATAAACCAGCGGACGAATTACAGTAATCCCGGAACGGTCTAAATAAGTTAGAGGTAAAAAAGTCTGAATCTGTCCGGAATAAATGATACTCATTAAAAAGGTTTCTACTGCATCATCATGATGATGAGCCAGTGCTACCTTGTTAAATCCATGCTCAGATGCAAATCTATTTAGAGCAGCACGACGAAGATAAGAACAGCGGGCACAAGGGGTTCTTTCTTCCTGAACAGACTGGGCAATTTTCGTCTGGTAAAAATAAAACTTTAGATCAAGTCCTGAGCAGAAATTCTCTAAAGAAGTAGGGTTAAGTCCTTGCCCAAAACCTAAATCAATCGTTAGAACTGCCAGGTCCGCCTGTATTATCCTATGCTTAACAAGTAAAGCTAAGGCATAACAAAGAAAGGCACTGTCTTTTCCTCCGGAAAAACCTATTAAAATCCGATCTCCAGGAGTAATTAACTCAAATTCACGGATAGCTCTTAGTATTTTTTGGTTATATGTTTTTGGTAGTGAATATCTCATCCCAGATTCATTCCTAATATTTGAACTGTAGTCCACTTAAATAATCTGGTGCGTATTTTTTTCTTTGTTCGAACAATGAGAACAATAACCATAAAATTTCAAAAGATGACCAACAATAGAGAATCCATGTTCTTTAGAGATCACTTCCTCTACTTCTTCCAGAAGGTTATCATTAAATTCAATAATTTTTCCACATTTTAAACAAACAAGATGATGATGATGAGTTTGACTCTCTAATTCATAGCGGCTATACCCTTCCTCAAAATTCATTTCGTTTATTATCTTCTCAGTACTTAATAAATCAAGGGTTCGATAAACCGTAGCCATCCCAATCTCTGGGTGAGCCCTTCTCACCATTACATAAATATCTTCTGCAGCCAAATGTTGGTTAGGGTTTTCTAGTAAAATTTTTATAATAGCTTCCCTTTGAGGGGTTAGCCTATATCCCTTTCTCCGTAATGATTCCCTAATTTCAGTAATTTTTTCCCTCAATGTTTTCACCTCTAACAGTATTAAGAAATTGCCTACTTAATAAAATACTCTTAAATTATCTCTATAGGCAATTTCCTCAAGTATCGCTATTTATTAAATTAATTGCTGAAAAATTGTTTTGCCTAAGATTATCATATCTCTAAACGCAAATCAATCTTTGTAAAATATATATAATCATATTGTAATCAAGATGAAATGTATTGGCGTTTTTTTAACTTCCAAATAACTCTTTTACTTCCTCCTTTGATAATTGCCACTGTATTCGTTGGTAATTATCAGCCGCCGCTTTTAATCTTGTCTCTGAATAACTCGCTCCCTTCTTCTGACTGCTTTTTTCTCTAAAAAGCGAAAATTTAGTTTTTGGTATGCTTTTTACCATTTCCTGCTCTAGATCTATATTATTAGTAATAGCGATTTTGAAGATAAGAAAAAGAATATTTGTAATCCTTTGTTTAAAAGGTTCGGATTTTGTTTTTAAGTTTTTTAATAAATCTACTTCATTTTCTAATATGCCTAATAGTTCATCCATAGTATAACTCTTTTTTTTGAAAAGACCATTCACTTGATCCCGGAATTCCTTTGACCACATCTTAACCCCTCCCATTTTCCAAGGATAACTAACACTCAGAGGAGATCATCTGTTTGTAAATCATAAATATATTCTAGCTTTATCGTAAACTTCCTGCAATAAATATATTAATAAGGAAATTAAAACCATAATTATTCCAGGTAAGCATCTGGAAATAATAATTAGTAAGTTTATTTTGTTAGATAATTCGTTGTTCCCTAAAAATATATGGCTTGTAAATTAAAAATTTCATAATTTATTAATTTATGATTTAAATATTTTATATAGATATCCCACTAGGAATTATCCAGCAAAATATTTAGATTGAAGGCATATCTTAGGAAATTAACTATCGGACTGGCATAAGCTATCACTCTCATTCAACAAAAGTGACAAATTACGAGATACATTAGTTAATTTCCTTCAAAATTAAAGTCTATCGCTTAAATTATAGTCAAATGAATTCCAAATAATTTGGAGCAGGAAAAAGGGAACCATGAGATGAATAAATTAAAGTTACAGTAAATAATGAAAGGAGAACTAAATTTTGAAAGCGCTCGCCCTTTTCTCTGGTGGCCTGGATAGTCTTCTCGCAATAAAACTGATCCAGGAGGCCGGAGTAGAAGTAGAAGCAGTATACTTCCTCCAACCTTTTCTTCATCCTAAACAAGAAGAAAAGCTTGTTAATCATTTGAATGCTCTTATTTCCCAACTTAAAGTTAAATTACATATTGTGCCTCTTGGGGATGATTATCTTCGGATGCTAGAATCCCCTCAACATGGTTATGGAAAAGCCTTTAATCCTTGTTTGGATTGTCATATTTTTTTCTTACGTAAAGCTGGAGAAATGATGAAGAAACTGGATGCTGATTTTTTAGTAACCGGTGAGGTAGTCGGGCAAAGGCCAAAATCACAGCACAAAGGAGCTTTTCCGATTATTGACCAAGAGTCTGGTCTGGCCGGGCTGATTGTCAGGCCGCTCTCTACTGGATTGCTTCCTCCAACGCTTCCGGAAACAGAAGGATGGATCTCTCTTGATCATTGTCCCTCTATTCAGGGAAGGCAAAGAAAAGTCCAGTTGGAATTGGCAGAAAAAAATGGTTTAAATTATGAAACCCCTGCTGGTGGTTGCCAGCTAACTAATGTGGAGTATGGTAACAAGGTCAGGGATCTCCTGACTGCAGATGGCAAGCTTAAAATAGAAACTGTCCGCTTACTCTCGATTGGCCGACATTTTCGGTTTAGCCCTAAATTTAAAGGGATTATTGGCCGGAACCATCAGGAAAACCAGGAACTCTTCCGCTATTATTATAAACACCGCTGGGATTTCAGGCTCTATCTACTAAAAACCATGGGGGAACCAGGACCGCTATCTTTAGGAATGGGAGAACCAAGTGAAAAAGATTTGGATAATCTCGCTTTACTGACCGCTCGGTATAGTGATCATAAGGACCAAGCGGAAGTTATTATTAAGATCCTTAAAAGTGGGGAAAATCATCAAAAAACCAATTTAGTTAAGAAAAAGGTTACTAATCCACTGATAACTGAAAAATTCCGGATTATTTAATTTTATTCTGAAAAATGTTAAACCGCCCGTAAACACGGGCGGTTTTCTATCTTAATATCCTTGAATTCACTGGTGGTGTCAGCAGTAAGTAGTGCCTGATACTGGAGTTGAAAAAGTTTTTTGATGCGAATAAATATAATTTAATTCTTTGCGTTTCGACCACACTCCGAATTTTCATTACGCCAAACTTGTAGCAAGTCCTAAACATTACAAGATTAAACGTTTCTACTTTTATTTACCATATTATGTTTAACCATATATGGATATAATTATTTCGGAAACATTAAACATTAATGAGGAAAACCATGCAGAACCGTTCCCTTTTAACACGCTGCCAGCTTACGCTTTCAGCTTCGGTTTTTGAGCCGTGATTTCTAATTTAATTATGCAATTTCCTCAGATCTATAAACCCCTTTCTCCTCATATTTATTACTTTCTTAGTTTCTCTCTACCTCTGTTACATGCCTATTTCTATGTGTAATTACCTTTGCTTATGTTCATGCTGTTATATTGAAAGCATCAATTGATCCTAACCATCAATTAAACCGGCCATTAAAACTAGGAAAAGTTCAATAACTCCGTGTTTACCGCTATAAAGCAGCGAATAATAACAACAAAAAGTAAAAAATATCCTACAGTTTCTTGCCAACAGAGCAAGAAAAGGTTATAATACCACCAGGTAATATTATCTGGTTATATTGGGGGGTGGTGTTTTGACCGATAAAGCGAAAAACATGCTAACCAGACAGGCCAGAATTAAAAAAAAGATTGAAAATAATCCTTTTGTCACTGATGAGGAGTTAGCTAAATTACTGGGTGTTAGTATTCACACGATTAGAGCCGACCGGAGAAAAATCGGGATTCCTGAGGTTAGAAAAAGGACCAAAGATGTAGCAGTAACTATTTTTGGAGAATCTAAAACTCTTTCTGCTCAGGAGATTATTGGTGATCTTCTGGAAATCGACCCGGATAATACTGGGCTTTCCCTCTTGGATACCACTCCTGAAATGGGGATAAAAAAATCCGGGATTATCAGAGGACATATTTTGTTTGCTCAGGCCAACTCATTGGCTAATGCGATTGTTGATGCTGACGTGGCTTTAACCGGGGAGGCTTCAATTAAATTTATTGCACCAGTCCGTTCTGGAGAACGTGTACTTGCTAAAGCCCGAGTAATCCGAGAAAAGGGTCGAAAAAAAGAAGTAGAAGTAATTTTAAAAACCAAAAAACGTTTAGTGTTTGAAGGAACCTTTATTATTTACTGTTTAAATAATGAACTAGCATCCCATTTTAATATTTTAAAAGAAATTAAAGAAGAGGGAAAAAAATGAAGAAAATCGGGTTAGTCGCAGCAGGAGCCTATGTGCCAGAGAACAGGTTAACCAATGCTGATCTAGAAAAAATGGTAGATACCACAGATGAATGGATCACCACAAGAACAGGGATTAAAGAAAGAAGAATTGCCCCAAAAGATGTTTTTACTTCTGATCTGGCCGTAAAAGCTGCTCAAGATTGTCTAGCACAAACCAACTTCCGTCCCAAATTACTCATCTCATCTTCCAGTACTGCTGAAAAAAGCTGTCCTTACCAAGCAAGTATAGTAGCAAATCGATTAAACCTTACGGATCTGGCAGCCTTTGATCTTAATGCTGCTTGTTCTGGGTTGATTTATGCTCTGGCAGTCGCCTGGAGTATGATGCAAACTGGAAACTATGAGCATACTTTAATCACTGCCGGAGAAAAATTATCTTCATTTGTTGATTACACTGACCGCTCAAGCTGTATCCTTTTTGGTGATGCCGGCTCCGCACTCTTTCTTAGTACACAAGAGCCCCAACATGAAATTATCGCCGTAGAACTAGGAATGGATGCTACTGGTAGTAATGATGTAGTAATGGGCGGTCAAGATCAAGATTATTATTTTCGACAAGAAGGCCGAAAAATTTTCAAATTTGCTGTGGAAAAAATGGGAGAATTAATTGATCATTTGAAAGAAAAAGTGGGAATAACCGAGCAAGACCGTTATTTTATTATTCCGCACCAGGCCAATGCTAGGATTCTAGAGGCAGTAGCAAAAAATAAAGGGATCCCAAACGAGCGCTTTATCTCTAATATTGATAAGTATGGCAATACTTCATCAGCCTCGATCGGTCTTGCACTCAAAGAGGCTTGGGATAATCAGCGTTTTGCCAAAGATGATATCTTGATGTTGATTGGGTTTGGGGGCGGATTATCCTGGGCAGCCGCCGCTATAAGGTGGTAAATTCCTGAAATTAAGCATCACCCTGTCCTTGTATAGCGGCAGGGTTTTATTTGACTCTATAAGTTCTACAACACTTTAAGTATAGCGATTAATATAAAAAAGGAGCCCACCACTTAAGGGGAGCTCCTTTTTTCCATCTTCAACTGACCTATAAGCCGAGTTCTGTACCGGCAAATACCTGCCGGCGGTAACCATTTATCTGGGACGGCAGTTACCTGCCGCCTCTTGCGACCGTACCCGAGGGAAAGACGGGCCATCCTTGCTGATGCTGTTCGCATCCGCCCCCTCCTATTCGGTCTTACTCCGGGTGGGGTTTTCCAAGCCAGTTGATTACTCAACTGCTGGTGCGCTCTTACCGCACCTTTTCAGCTTTGCCATGGACCGGCCTTATAGCCGCCAGTAGGCGTTTACTTTTCTGTGGCACTTTCCTTGAGGTCACCCTCACTGGACGTTATCCAGCACCCAGCCCTATGGAGCTCGGACTTTCCTCAGGCACCACCTTTCGGTGCTTGTGCCCGCGGTTACCCGGTTCAGTTGATTCCAGGATTAACATCTTATCATAAAAACAGAGCTTTTACAATGTTATTTTCTACCTTATTTTAAAAGTACATAAATTTTACGGAAAAAACTCTTAACAACTTGACATTACCACCTTTATCTTTTAAACTCAATGCTTAAGTAGTCGCTCACGCCGGCCGCCTTAATATCACGCAGTGATTTAAATCAAAGCCGGGTGAGTCGACAAGCTGTCCTGTAAGATGAAAATCAAAGTCAGGTGGGTCGACAAGCATCGAAGGCGCTTAAATTGGTTGTTCACTCCGACTTCTGCTGTACACGCCAGTGTTTTAATCAAGGTCGGGTGAATCAACTAGGGCTATTTTCTAAGTACTGGTAATAAATTTTAAAAAGCGGAGGTTTGTTTTGAAAGTTTCATTAAAACAGACGAAAAAGATCCTTTTAACAGAGTGGAGCGATGATTTTAAGTATGGCTTGAAACAAGGTATGCCTATTGCTTTAGGCTATATCCCCGTAGCTTTTACTTTTGGATTGATTGCCGTAAAAGGTGGACTCCCTATTTGGATTCCAATTTTAATCTCTTTAACTAATCTGACCTCTGCCGGACAGTTTGCCGGAACTAATTTAATAATTACCGGAGCTACCCTTTTTGAAATCGCCCTAACCACTTTGGTTATTAATATCAGATATTTACTGATGTCACTTTCACTTTCACAAAAAATCACGCAGATGCCATTATATAAGAGATGTACAATCGCTTTTGGAATAACTGATGAAACCTTTAGTGTGGCATCTATGGAAAAACAGGATTTAACATTTGCTTATATGTCAGGCCTAATCACCGGCCCTTATTTAGGTTGGGCTTTAGGTACCGCCTTAGGAGCCTCAATCTGTTCTGTACTTCCAAGTAGTCTACAAGACTCTACAGGTATTGCTTTATATGCGATGTTTATTGCTCTAATTGTACCAAATGTAAAGCAATCATTAGCTGCCTTGACTGTTGTTATCATCGCAATCAGTCTAAGTTCAATCTTTACTTGGGTCCCGTATATAAACCATATTTCTGATGGATGGGGAATTATCATCGCCACCATTATCGCCTGCCTGTTCGGTGCAGCCCTTTTTCCAAGAGATGATGTTTAGCGTGATTAAAACCTGTACACTATTTTTCATTAAATTTATGTCAAACAATATATTAACTACGGAATGGAGAGCAAAATGAGAAGAATACTTTTAGCCGTACTTATAATGGCCTTCGTTACCTATATTCCTAGGGTATTACCCATGGCCTTTGTTAAGAAAAAAATAAAGTCTAAGTTTTTACGTTCCTTTCTCTTCTACGTCCCCTTTGCCGTCTTGGGTGCTATGACTTTTCCGAGTATTCTATACTCCACCGGTAATTTATATTCTGCACTAATTGGAATGGTGGTAGCATTAGTTTTGGCTTCCTTGGGCAAAGGATTATTAACAGTTGCCATCAGTGCCTTACTCTCAGTCTACCTTTTTCAGCTCCTGATTCATTAACCCCTCCCACACATTAATCCATTACATTACTAGGTTTTATTAATGTGCATAAATCTTTAATCTTTTGTTAAGCCCAGTATTAGTACTATTATGGTAAAATATATCTATTGAAACTCTAATTAACTGGGCAAACAAGTAATTGAAGAATTTTAAGCGGGGTGTCAATAAATTGAGTAAGAAACCTGGTAATTTTCGACGTTTTTTAGGTTATGTCCGTCCTTATTGGAGATACGTAATTATTGCAATTATCGGTGGAATCGTTAAATTCACTGTTCCTCTTTTAATACCTCAGGTAACTCGTCACCTACTTGATAATGTCTACCTTAATGAAGCTTTAACCACTAGTCAAAAATTACATGAGCTATTTATCTATGTCGGTGGATTGATGCTAATTTGTATTTTCTTTTATGCTCCTTTTACTTTTTGCCGTCATTACTACTCGGGTAAGGCCGGCCATCATTCAGTCTTTGATCTCCGCTGTGACCTCTATTATCGAATACTCCGAATGTCTGCCTCGTTTTTTCAAAGAAATAAGTCCGGGGGAATCGTAGCCAGACTAATTAATGATATCGCTTTAGCACAAAACCTCGTTGGAAATGCCTTAACTAATGTATGGATGGATGCGGCCGCTTTAATAGTAGTTTTGTTTTTCCTTTTCCGTATTAATGTCCCTTTGACCTTTGTTGCCCTCTCTACTTTTCCTCTATATATCTATTTATTTAAAAAATTAGGAGGAAAAATCAAGGATTCTAGCCGTAAAGTTCAGGAAGAAATCGAAAACCTCTCTGGTAATGTCCAGGAAAAGGTTGCTGGAAACAGTGTAGTCCAAGCCTTTAACCAGGAAAAAAGAGAAATGCAGAATTTCAATCATGATTCGGAAAAACTTCTTTATTCTAATATGCGGAGTGTTTATTTGCATAGCCTGAATATGACGATGTCCGGAACCTTAACTAAATTAGCACCGCTAATTGTAACTCTTTTTGGAGGTTACCAAGTAATTATAGGGAGAATGAGTGTAGGTGGATTAATTGCTGTGGGAATGTACCTTAACTCGCTTTACCTTCCTTTAGAACGTTTTTCTGAGTTAAATGTAGTATTCGCCAATTCAATGGCCGCTCTTGACCGTATTTTTGAGATCATGGATGAAAAACCAGAGATTACAGATCGTCCTGATGCAATTAAACTACCAGCTATTGAAGGGCTTGTTGAATTTGAACATGTATATTTTTCTTATACCAAAAGTAACCCGGTATTAAATGATATCAGCTTTTCGATAAAACCCGGTGAAAAAATAGCATTGGTTGGGCAAAGTGGTTCAGGAAAAACCACCATCATCAATCTGATCCCCAGGTTTTACGATATTGAATCAGGAACAATCCGGATTGATGGCCATGATATCAGGGATGTTACCCTTAAATCCCTCCGTCGTCAAGTCGGAATGGTTCTGCAAGACCCCATTCTCTTTAGTGGCACCATTAAAGATAATATCCTCTATGGGCATCCGAAAGCAAGTGATGAAGAAGTAATTACCGCCTGTAAAGCAGCAAATGCACTAGATTTTATTGAAGCTCTTCCCAATGGGTTTAATACTGAAGTCGGGGAAAGAGGTACTTTTCTCTCTGGTGGACAAAAGCAAAGAATAACCATTGCCCGGGCTTTTTTAAAGAACCCCCGAATCTTAATTTTGGATGAAGCTACTTCAGCCTTAGATTCTGAATCAGAACGACTAATCCAGGAAGCTCTTGAAAGATTAATGGTTGGACGCACCACTTTCATTATTGCCCATCGCCTTTCCACCATTATTGATGCAGATCGGATTATCGTCATACATAAAGGATCAATTCGGGAAATCGGTACTCATCACGAATTAATCAAAAACAAAGGTATTTACTATCACCTTTATCAACAACAATATGGTATGGAACATCTTCTTAAAGTAAAATAGCCTGTAGCTTTGTTCTAAACATTAATCCCCCGCTAAAGCGGGGGATTAATGTTTTTTCTCAATAACCGTGCGGATGGTTCTTATGCCACCTCCAGGCTGTAGCAATAATCTCTTCCAATCGAGGATATTGTGGATTCCAGCCTAACTCCTTCCGGATTTTCTCCGATGAAGCCACTAGTATCGCCGGATCCCCTGGACGTCTGGGGCTTTCAATTACAGGTATTCTTCTACCTGTCACCCGTTGGGCTGTCTCAATCACTTGCCGATTAGAATAACCCTGGCCATTTCCTAGATTATAAACAGTGGAGTTCTTTCCTTCATTTAAAGCTTTAATCGCCAGTAAGTGAGCTTGCGAAAGATCTGAAACATGGATATAATCCCGGATACAAGTCCCATCCGGAGTCGGGTAATCCGTTCCGTACAGTTCTAAATGATCTCTTATACCTAAAGCAGTCTGGAGAATGATTGGGATTAGATGGGATTCAGGTTGATGATCTTCTCCAATCTCTGCTTCAGGATCGGCCCCCGCCGCATTAAAGTAACGCAAAGAAATGTATTTTAAACCATAAGCATGGTCATAAGCATCAAGAATCCCTTCATAAGTTAACTTGGAAAAACCATATGGATTCTTTGGCTGCTTGGGATGGTCTTCATCGATTGGGATGCTTTCCGGTTCACCATAAACTGCGGCAGTTGAGGAGAAGACAAATTTCTTTACTCCACAGGCCATCATCGCATCTAATAAAGCAAGACTATTAGCAATGTTATTCCGAAAATACTTGCCTGGGTCTTGTACTGATTCTCCTACCAAGCTAAAAGCGGAAAGATGAACCACTGCTTCGATCTTTTCTTGAGTTAAAATCTCCTGAACCAGCTTCCGATCGCCCATACTGCCTTTAATAAACTTTCCTACCTGCACTGCTTCACGGTGGCCCTTACTCAAATCATCTAATACAACCGGTTCAAATCCTTGTCGGGATAAGTCGAATGTAACATGACTACCTATGTAACCAGCTCCACCGGTTACTAATACTTTCATTTTATCCTCTCCTTTTTGAACTAAGGGAATTGCATAATTGCCTACACGATCCCCTGAGGGTAACCAAATTTTTATGCTAAAATCTTAAATCAATCATTAGGCAATTTCTAGAATTAATAAAAATGCTAGCAATCTAAAACTTCGGCGCCATTAGCCGGTGAACTGACATAAAACTCCGGTTGAATTCCTGTTTGCTGCTGGTAGTTTTCTCCAACAGATTCAATAAACTCCTTGACCTTATCAGCTGCTAAAAGGTTAACAGTACAGCCTCCAAACCCTCCGCCAGTAATCCGGGATCCTAATACTCCAGGGACCTGACGAGCTAAACTTACTAATAAATCAACTTCTTCACAACTCACCTCATAATCATCACGGAGCGAATCATGAGAAGCATTCATTAATTCGCCAAACTTGGTCAGATCATCCCGGCGTAAAGCATTAATACTCTCTCTTACCCGTTTGTTCTCAGTAATAACATGATGGGAACGCCGGTATACTACCGGATCCATTTCCGGCCGGCAAATCTCCAGGTGTTCCAGGCGGGCATCCCGCAGTGCTGTGATCTCTTTAAATTGTGCAGCCAGGATCCGAACACCTTCTTCACACTGCTGCCGCCTTATATTATATTCCGAATCAACTAAAGAATGTTTTACTCCACTTTGGCAGATTAAAATCAAATATCCTCCAAGATGTAACGGGATATGTTGATAATTTAAAGAGCGGCAATCCAAAAATAAGGCATCACCTTTTCTTCCCATCATCGAAATGAATTGATCCATAATCCCGCATTTTGCTCCAATAAACTCATTCTCTGCAAATTGACAAAGCTGGGCTAAAGTTGCAGGTTCCATTGGAAAACCTGTTAATTCTTGAACCACTTTAGCAGTTGCCACCTCGATAGCTGCAGAGGAAGAAAGTCCAGCTCCTTGTGGAATATTTCCGTAAAATATAATCTCCATTCCCGGAAGCTTTACCCCCTTTTGGGTTAAAGCCCAGATAACTGCTAATGGATAATTACAGCCCTTATTCTCCTTTTTGTATTCCAGAGGCTCAGTCAGAGAAACTTCAACCATTTGGTCGTAATCTACGGAATAAATCATAACTTTTGCATCCTCACGTTTCCGGGCAGCTAGACGGATCTCAAAATCAATCGCCATCGGAAAGACAAAACCATCATTGTAATCCGTATGTTCGCCAATAAGATTAACTCGCCCCGGAGCCCGTCCGCAAATTAATTCTCCACCCGCACCAAAGAGTTTTTCAAAGATACTTTTTATTTCAACTGTCTTCATCATCGAACTCACCCCATTTTTAACACATCTTCTATTGTTTGGGGAGCGATCCTTCTCATTTCGTCCGCTTTCTCTTCCGGTAAAGTATCATTAATGAAACTTCCAGCCCCTGATTCACATCCTGCCAGGAATTTCAGTTTCTTAGCTGTCCGGTAAGGCGGATAAAATTCAAAATGCAAATGATATTCCGGATGCTCCTTGCCATCTGTTGGTGCCTGGTGAATCACCATAATATAGGGAAAGGAAAAATGGAAAAGGCGATCATACTTTACTAATAATGCTTTAAGAACAATAGCTAAATCTTCCCGATCCTCACTGGTGAATTCCGCCATCGAAGAGAGATGTTCTTTTGGAGCCAGGTATACTTCATAAGGATAACGCGCAAAAAAGGGGATAAATGCCGCAAATCTTTTTCCCTCAAAGATAACCCGTCTTTCATCCTGAAATTCCTCATTAAGAGTTTCACAGAAAAGACAGGTTTGTTTTTCGCGGTAGAACTTTTCAGACGCGGTCAATTCCTTTTTGAGCTTAGGTGGAATATAGGGGAAAGCATAAATCTGTCCGTGGGGGTGATGAAGGGTAACTCCTACCGCCTCTCCTTTATTTTCAAAGATTAAAACATATTTTATATAATCTTTTGCCCCTAATTTTTCATAACGATCTTGCCAGACTAGGATCAGGTTTCTAATCCTTGATAATGGCATATCAGCAAGAGTTAGATTATGTTCTGGAGAGTAGAGTACTACTTCACAAATGCCTTGTGCTTTTTCTACTGGTGAAATTTTAGTAGGCAGTACCGCCGGTTCTGGAGGTTCCTTCTGTAAAGAAGGGAATTTGTTTTCAAAAACTACAATATTATAGTCTTCCCTTGGTACCTCTGTGGGAAACCCGCCTGGCTTGGTTGGACAAAAAGGGCAATAATCCTTAGGAGGAAGAAAAGTTCGATCCTGTCGGTGAGTTGCTGTAATCACCCATTCCTCAAGAAAAGGATGCCAACGTAGTTCAGACATTATCTTCACACCTCACATTGAAATATCCTCATTTTTGATTCTTTTTTTCTTGAGCAGAAAAATCATAAAAAATTAAATATCTTCCATCATCCAGTTTAATTTCTTCCTTTTTAAGTTCTTTGTTTTTCTTCAAAGTTTCCGCTCCTTTCTACTAGGAAATGCAGCCTCGTGGCTCGTCACTGGTCGCTCGTTGCGAAATAATAGCCTTTGTAGGCAAGTTCCGCACAAAAATTGGATTTTCATCCTTTCACGTGCACGGACGGTAGCCAGACTTATCTCAGACTCTTTTTATCATAAGTCCTTTTTCTGCTAAACGTTTTATTTCACTGGGTTCTGCCTGATGATCGGTGATTAATAGGTCAATTTCACTTAGACCAGCTACTTTTGCCAGAGAGATATTTCCGATCTTACTCGAATCACAAAGTAAAATACTTTTCGACGCATTTTTAATAAATAATGATTTTATTTCAGCTTCAGCAATATTTACATTGGTTATTCCATGCTCAACCTCAATTCCTGTAGCTCCAATCAAAGCTAGATCAGCATGGATCTGATTGATGATAAGTGAACCATATGGATTAACCAGTGAATGTTGCTTTTCCCGTAAAGTTCCACCGGTAACAATCACAGTAATATCCGGTGCTTCCTCTAACAATAAGGCAATATTCAAAGCATTAGTAATAACTGTAATCCTTTTTTTACCCCTTAGGCAACGAGCAACCTCAGTTAAAGTCGTCCCTACATCCAAAAAAACAGTATCACCATCAGTAACCAATTCAGCAGCAGCTTTTCCTATTCTTTCTTTTTCTTCCTTAAAAGAGGTCGCTTCTAGCTGAAACGGGCGTTCTTCACTTATTTTCCTACTTAAAATAGCACCACCGTGTGTCCGTCGTAAAAGTTCATTTTTCTCTAAAAGATCAAGATCCTGTCTGATCGTTACTTCCGAGACTCCGAGGTCCCGAGCAAGATCATTTACACGTATTCGTCCCCGCGTACGCAAAATATCCAGGATATAATCTCTTCTTTCTTCAGGAAACATGTTTCAACCCCTTTCGTTTTCATTTTATGATCTCTTACGATTTTTGTCAAATTTTTTCTTCTTATTTCGTTCTGAAAATTTTTACCTTGTTTTTTATAGTTAAATGGATATCTAAGTTAAGTATACAATTCCTTTTTTTCAGTTAAAAAATAAACGCGGTACCTTTAAGTTCCCGCATTACCAAATTACACTTATAACTTGTCAAGAAAATAAAAAAGCGAGGGTTCCGCTCCGAAACCCTCGCTTTAATTAATCAACCCCATTTCCCTTTACTGATATGACCAGCAATCTCGGCTTTAATTGCCTGTTGAATCTCAGTTGCAGTCTGCAATGCTTTTTCAAAAATCCTAACACATGCCGGATCAAGATCATCCTCAATTCCTAATTCGGCAATCTCCTTAACTTGTTCCATCAAACTAATCAATTCCATATGAAACTGATTGGTAATCCTGGCATTAGCTATTAATTTACCTTGTTCTTCGGATAATTCGTTAAATTTGTCTGCAGGAGCACCACATTTCGGACAAGCTTCCGGGGGATTCTCTCCATCATGTATATACCCGCAGACCGTACATTTCCACTTTTTCATAAATAATATCCTCCTTTTTTCATTTCATTTAAGTACGAAAGTAGAAAAAACTAATGTAGATTTAAAT
>DAIOHK010000023.1:0-38299 GCA_036744795.1 Bacillota bacterium
CAGTAATGGATGATTTTGTAAGAAAAAAGTGCCAACGAATACTTGACACATACAACATGAATAAAATAGTTGAAAACTTTTTGTAAACGTGGTATAGTGGTATTGAAAATAAACGCAACAAGCAAATATGACCTCAAGGTGGTGAAGATTTTATGGTCTTCAAACTTACTAAAGACGAGGTCCTTCAAGTTTGCAATGATTGCCGTTATTATGATAAACCTAATGATACTTGTAATTTTGGTAATGAATCTCCTCGGGCCTTGAAAATAGTTCGTAAATGCCAAAAGTGGGATGACCATTTTGGAAATGTATGCCTTTTTCGTGGCTAAGCCCTGACGGGCACTTTTTTTCTTTTAAGATTAATCAAATGGGCCTGTAGCTCAGTTGGGAGAGCGCTGCGTTCGCATCGCAGAGGCCAAGGGTTCGAATCCCTCCAGGTCCACCAATATAATAAACTATGCCCCGAACTTTTTTAAGTTCGGGGCTTTTGTTAATAATCGCCAAGGATGAAAGCTTGAAAATACGTTTCAAAAAGAGTCGAATTCATTAAATATTTCCAATTATATTATGAAGCAGAACTTCTAAACGTGTTTAGGTTCTATCTATATTTCAATACAACAATATTCTACCTTTTAGAAGCTGTATTTAACCTTTAACCCGATTGTATCCAAATCTTTCAACTTTCCTAGAGCGGTTTTAGGTTTCCCATCAATTAACTGTAAGCTGAGAATAATTTCAGTATTCATTTCAGGGTAATAATAGATTTCCGGGGAGAAGATGAAAGCATAAGTATTGCTAAATTTATTAAAATTCCTCACTTCCAAACAGGTGTTAAAGGGGATTTTAAATTTACCATCAAGCAAAGTAAATTCCAGACGGCCTACTAAATAATTTGCTAATTCTTTGTCACCTCGTTCCTGGGGGAAACCATGGAGATACTGACCATTGAAGTAAAGGTTATTGATACTATAATCAAAGCCAATAAGATATTTGGTATAAGGGGTATCTTCCAGAGTCACAAGTTCGATCTTTTGACCGATCATACTTGATAAATCCGAGGTGGTCTTTACTTCCTCGGGGAAGAAAAATGCCACCTCTCCCCAGAAACCTAAACCACCATAGGCGCCAGCCAGATCAAAGCCAATTACTTTTCTTTGGGGGTAGATTAGTTCACAGAGGAGATCGACTTTACCCTGAGCTTCTTCAGCGGGAGTAAGAGTAATTTTAGGTACAGGTAGAGTATAACGTCCATCTACATAGCTGATTGAGAAATCGCAGCCTAAAATTGATTTTTCCAATTTCAGACCCCAACTATTACTTTCTCCCAGATTTTTAGGGGGCAGTAGAATCTCTGTTGTTTGTTTATTTACTTCAAAAGGTAAAATCGGTATTTCAGGGTAAAGTAATGATTGGAACTGCTGGTTTTCGGGTAAAGCGGCTGGTGTGAAGGTGGGAATATAGATGCCGGTGCAATTAACCTCTCCTAGATAGGAAGTGACTTTTAAGGTATTAGAACCTAAATGGCGTCCAAAATCAAAGAGGTCTCTCAGATCCTCGGGATTTAGGTTGTTAGTGGGGTTAAGTAAATAACCTGTTCCCCATGGTATTAGCTGCTTTCCAAGGCGGATATCAACTTGTTGCCAAGGGATGGCATAAAGATCAAGGTAGGCTTCTTCTAATTCAATGAGTATTTGGTTTGGGTTTGATATATTTGCAAAAGTGACTCCTGGATCTCGGAAAGAAACTTTTCCGTAAAAATGAGCATTATTCGTATTTACTTCGGGTTGTAAATTTAGGCTTGTTTCATGCCAGGTGAGTTTGGAACTATTTTCCAAGCCAAGCCTGGTTTCTGTTTCAAAATAGCCATTCCACTCTAATTCTGCAGCCAAAGTGGGAGCAGCGAAGAGATAGAGACAGAACAATAAAACCGCAAGATAAAGGGGATTTTTTACTTTCATTTTAAATCCTCCTATGTTATTCTATCTCCAGCCCGGTCAGAAGGTTTGAAATTCATGTAAACCATGAACGAATTCTGAACGGGCGGAGGTTATAACTTAAATTGAATTTTTGTCCTTTCGTGTGCCTCGATAAAACCGGGGTGGGGGGATTACTTAGAAAATATCTTCAATATTGATTCACCTAGCTTTGATTTAAATCTTGCAGATTGGTGGGGCCAGTGTGAACAACTATCGACTTAAATAACGTTCGGTAAAGAATTCATCAGATAAACCAGTGTCAAACTCCACTTTTTCCAGAAACATTCGAGTTTTGTGGTTCTTTATTACATCAACCATCTCCAATTCTCTGGCGATGAGATATCCGGAAATCTCCTGAATGTTTTTGCTAGTAAGGATCTTGCAAAGACGTTTATTTTGATCGTAGAATTCAACTTTGACAGGGAAAAAACTAGTTTTGCTTACCCATAGCATTAATTGAGAATAACCGGTACTATTTCCTTCCGTAGCTTGGAGTTGTAAAATATAATCTTCCTGATCGGACTCTAGCAGCTGCGAAGACCATTCCTTGCTGTATTGTTGAGTTCCTAAGTCTTGATACGAGAAGTCGGTTCCGGCAAATTTACCGCTTTTTTGGCGGGTGGCAATCCTTTGTGTTTTTTTAAAGGCAGGCATATAAACGTAAAAAAGATCATTAGGTAAAGAAAGAAACCCAATCCCTCTTTGGCTCGCTGGAGATAGAAATTTTCCCATCCGTTTTTCACCTTTTTGCATCATGACCAATTCCCGGCTTTCTTCTTCTATGCCGTTTTCACCAATAAGAAATAGCTTAATATGAATCTTTTGATCCTGGGGAGCATTAAGAATGTTATCAACTTTTTCCAGGATTGCTTTGGCTGTTACTTGTTCGGCAGCAAATCCCGGTAATACGGAGAAAATAAGTAATATAGAAAGTAACAGAATGAAAAATGTTTTATTCAAATTTTTCACACTCCTTAAATTGTAATCTATTAGATTTAATTTACCACGAGAAACACAGAGGTAATTAATTAGCATTTATGATGAAAAAATGCGGGTTCGTTTTTCAAGAAGTAGGATGATTGCAGGAAGGATGATGATTGATGCAAAACCTGAACTAAGCATTGTAAGTGCAACTAAAACCCCAAAGCGCTGCAAGGGGACAAGATCGGCGAAGAGAAAAATAAAAAATCCGCCTGTGACAGTAAGTACATTAATAATGATTCCTCTTCCGGTGGTTTGTAAGGTTTGCACCAATGCATCGCTGCTATCAGCTGAGAATTTTATCTCCTGTTGGAACCGGTTAATAAAATGAATCGAATAGTCAATTCCGATGCCAATAGAGATACTACCAACCAGCACAGTGGCAATATCCAAGGGGATTTTAGAGTAGCCCATAAAGCCAAAGATTACGGATAAAGTGAAGATAATGGGAATTAAGCCAATCAGACCTCCACGAAATGAGCCAAGTAATAGAGAGACCATAGCTAAAATCAGCCCAAGAGAAAGTAAGAGGCTTTGAAATTGACTGCGAAGTAGACTATGGTCCAGGTTTTTATAGATGGAATGCATACCGGTTTGGGTAAAGGTACAAACAGGAGAATCGAGGTCTGCAATAAACTTCTCAATTTGATCAACAAGCCCGGTAATTTGGTCCATAGGTGCATAAATAAGAGTAGCTTGGATTAAAGCCTCAGACTTGCCTCTATTTACTAATTGGTCTACACTTTCTTCGCCTTCAATAAAGAACCAGAGATTAGCCACTTTATCTTTGTGTTCAGGTATCTTTCTTCCTTCACCCATCGCAGCATTTAACTCCATGATTAAATCTACTATTGAAAAAGGGTTATGAACATTTGGCAGTGTAGCGAGAAAATCTTGAACTTTTTTCATCTCTACCAAAACAGCCGGGTCCAGAATCTCCCCATTTACCAAGATTTGGATGGGGATTGAACCTCCGAATTTTCCCTTCATGATTCGCTCTTCAGTCAGCTGGATACTACTCCCTGGTTTGAAGTAATCAAGGATATCGACTTTCCGTTGTACTCTGGGAATACCTGCAATACTAGTACTCATTATTAATAAACCAATTACTACAATGAGTATACTGTTGGTATAAATCCAATTACTCAATCTGGTAGTAAAACGATAATAAATTGTATTTTTGTATTTTTGTTTCAAGAGGGGTTTAGTTCTAACCAGAGAAAGCAGAACGGGAACTAAAGTAGTGGAAGTTACTAAGGCAAAAAAGACCCCTAAAGCAGAGAATAATCCGAACTGTTGGATCATTGTCAGGTATGAACCAAAAATAAAGGAGATGAAACCGACAATAGTAGTAACTGCAGTTAGAACAATAGGTAGACCAACGCTATGTAAAGTTTTTTCTGCTCTTTCCCTTAAAGAACCTTGGGCATTTATTTCGTAATATTTGTTAATCAAATGGATACTATAAGCACTTCCTACCGCTATTAAAATTACGGGGATGGTATTAGAGATAATAGTTAAAGGGATGCCAAATAGACTCATCGTACCTAAGGTCCAAACACTACTAATCAGTACAGAAAGTATGGGAAAAACTACTCCGATAAGTGAATGGAAACTTAAATAAAGCGTAATTATTATCAAGATACTGACTAAAGGGGTAAGTGCTTTGAGGTCTCTCATTATCGTATCGCTAATCTCCATAAGATAAAAAGGGAGGCCTCCGTAATAAATATTAGCCTTGAGATCTAATTGCTCTACTTGTTTTTTAATGGTTTTAGCCGCCTTAACCTTATCAATCTCATTTTGTAATTGGCAAATAAGTAAGGCGGTAGTGGCGTCAGTCGAGATAAACTTATCTCGGTACATGTCTTTTTCTAGAATGTAATCTTTAAGCTCTTGAAGTTCATTAAGGTTTTCAGAGATGTAATCAAGATCTACTAATGTACCGATTTCAATAAAACCATCATTTTCTTTGATATCAAGAATATTTGTCAGGCTTGTAACATAGGTGATGCCATCTATTTGCTGCAGGCTTTTTGTGAGCAGCTCCATTTCTTTGAGTGCTGAGGGAGTAAAAATATCATCTGTCTCCATTGCGACCATGGCTAATAGATTTCCACCATATAATTTTCCAATATATTGGGACAACTTTACTACTGGATCAGACTTAGGAAGATAATTTAGGATATCCGGGTCAATTTGTATATCTTTTATAGAATAACCAAGAAATAAAGTAATAAGTATGGTTAGAAAAATAACGATTTTTCGATGTGTCATAATAAAATGAGCAAATTTACTCATATGAATCATTACTCCTTTCATCAGAATGACTATATTACTCTGGAGTAAAAATATTCCTACAAAATTAGAACAATAGACTAAAAGGGTATTTAATTCGATAATTAAGGGAAAAAATATATTTAGCATTGTTACGATGATTAAGGAATTGCATCTAATAAATGCCGTAGGTAAGTAATTATGCAATTCCCTCAGGCCATAAAGAATAGCCATCTTCCATCGTAAGACTTTAGACTAAATTAGTATTATAGTCGGAATAATAAGTTTTATCTTTTTAATAACCCATAGAAGAGAACATGAAGCAGAGTATCGATGTTTTCTTCAATTTTGGCAGTATCTTCTTCGATTGCCCATGGGTATTCTAGTCCTTTAGTAGCCATTACAATAGCAAATGAAGTTAGTTCTATATCTTCGATCACAAATTCTCCGCGATTAACACCTTCTTTTAAAATACCACTAATCATGATTCGTTCGTACTCATCATAACTAACCCGTATTTTCTCAATAAATTTGTAATTTTCCAGATATTCATCTTTAAAAGCTTCATATAAATTAGCTAAGCGTTTTAAAGCATGCATTCTGGTTATGATATAAGTACGAAGTTTATCCTGAGGATTTGCTTCAATTGAGATTGCTTGACGGATCTCTTCTTTCAGTTCTTTTGCTTCTTTTTCAATGACAGCATGATAAATATCTTCTTTACTCTGGAAATAATGATAAAGGGTGCTCTTACCTTTATGGGAAGCTTGAGCAATCTCATCCATAGTTGTTTTACGGAAACCGAAACGGGCAAAGACAGTTTGAGCTTGATTAATAATTAGCTTTTTAATTTCATTAAATTCTTCTGCCATCTTTTTCTCCTCTTTCATTGAAAACATTATTTTAGCCGCATGAAAATTTTACTTTACAACCTTTGTGGGAATGCTCCTCCAAACCTGAGCAAAAAAAGGATTATTTAGGGCAATTTTAGGAAAGTTTTGGGGCGAAAAATCGCAAATTGGACACCAGTGTCCGGCTTTTATGATCAGGTAAGGGCTTGCTGAAAATTGATGTCCAAAGGCACATTCCCATTTTAGTTTGGAATGTAAATCTCCAGGTATCATTTGTTCCGATCGGCATTTGCCACCCCGGAATTTGGCGGCTTCCTGTAGATCCTTAATCTCCAAATCTTGATCCGGTTTATTTTCATCATATCCATGTTCTAGACGGAACGAAGGATTGATCTTGATTTTTTCAAACTCCCCCCATTCCGGAATTGTATGTAAATTTGCATAAGAGCCATAAAAGGCTGAGATGCGATTTAGATCTTTATTTTTAACCCAACCCATCGGCCCATCCCTTGCATAAGCTTTAGGTTTCATGATGAAGTTCTTAATAAAACAAGGATGAACAATTCGATGTAAAAAAGATTTCCGGTAAAGTTTTAGGATGAAAGGCGATTCTTCTAGGATTTGCCGGTAGTGGTCTTGCAGGGTATCCCGCCAATGATGAAGATAGCTGTTTAAAACATAGGAATCCTCAAAAAAATGGCAATGGAAATTATGCAGACAAAACCATTTTCTCTCTATTAGTTGTCGAAAATCTCCTAAACCAAGTAGTTTAAAGATATCATAAAGGTATTTATAGTAAACAAATCTAGTAGCCGGTCCACCGCTGACATTATAGACTTGCCGCCAGAAATTTTCGGGAATATGATCTTCACAAATATTGGCGATCATATAACCAGCATCACGTTTAGTGATCAGTTCGCAACAGGTGGCTAATGGTTGGTGAAACATGATCGGGTTTAGTAAAGAAAGAATATTAGGAATAGCAATATAGGTCATGCGAAGTGAGACCCAGTATTTTAACCCGGATTCGATGGTTTCCCGTTCTGCGGCAATTTTAGAGAGTGCGTAATTATCGTAAAGGCTAGGTTTGAGAGGATCTCCTACCCGGCCTAAATGGATTGGAGGTAACCGCTCTCCGGTCATGGCTACAGAAGCTACATTAACAAATTTAATCCTTTGACTGCCCAAAGGTTGTGCCTTGATCGCTTTAAGAATATTTTTTACTCCATGGAAATTTACCTTTGTAGCTAGTTCAGGGAAATGATCGGCAAGAGGAGGAATAATCGCAGCAGTATTTAGTACGTAATCTGCATTGGTAACGCCCCTTAAAACATCATTGTAATTAGTGATATCCCCCCAAATTATATTAATTTCCTTTTCTTTTCTATATGGCTCGAAGAATCTCCTTTCCTTTTTCCCCGGTAATAAAAGAAGTATAATTTTAAAGCGGTCGCGTCTTTTAAAAAGCTCTTTAAAAGCTTCACTTCCCATTGAACCTGAAGCACCGGTCAGAAAGACTGTTTTTTTCATTGGCAGTTTACCCTCCTTCTTAAGAAAAAGATTAATTGGGTTTGGACTAAAAAATCAGACCAAAATAGTTTTGCAGTCGAAAATAGGGGGTAAAAAAATTATGTAGTTTCTTAATGCAAGGAAATTACAGAATTTTTTACGGCAACACTTAAGTACAATATATTATGGAGTAATCCTGAAATAAAACAGCGTGATTAGTTAATTCGAACAATCGACTAAAACAGTAATATATTCTATTCTTAAGTTATCAGTTAATGATTATAATGTCAAGATTTCTTGAAATTAGTCCCTCACCCCAGCTTTGCTCTTAATAAAAATAATGATTGAAGGAACAACTGTTTTTTTGGAGAAAATAAAAGAACTACCGATCATTTGGAAACAATCGGCAAGGTAGTCGCTCACGCTGGCTACCACCCGCGTACATGAAATAATGAAAATTGTAAGCCAGGTGAGTCGACCAGCAAGTCCGTTTATGCTGCCTACCTGCAGCATAAATCAAAGGCGGATGAATCGACAATCATCGAAGGCATTTTCTTAAGTAGTAGTTAAGGAGTTTGAAAAAATGAAATTACCGGATGAGTTTCTCCATAAAATGCAAAGGCTAATGGCAAAAGAAGAATATGAAATCTTTATTAAAGCATTAAAGCAGAAAATTATTATTCGTAGTCTGCGGGTTAATACCAAAAAGATTTCAGTGGAAGAGTTTAAGGAGATCTTCCCTTATGAACTGACCCCAGTTCCTTGGTGTAAAGAAGGTTTCTACCTTCCTAAGGGGTTTAAGGCCTCCAAGCACCCTTATTATTATGCTGGTCTCTATTATTTACAGGATCCTAGTGCTATGTTGCCAGTGGTGGCTTTAGAGCCTCAATCTGGGGAGAAGATCTTGGATCTTTGTGCTGCTCCTGGAGGAAAATCAACTCAGATTGGGGCGGTAATGGAAGATGGTTTACTTTTTATGAATGATATTAATCCTAAAAGAACTAAAGCGCTTCTGAAAAATGTAGAAAACTTTGGCCTTAAAAATATTGTGGTAACAAATAATCAACCTCAGGAATTGGCAGAGTTCTTTCCAGCTTATTTTGACCGGGTATTAGTGGATGCTCCTTGTTCCGGAGAAGGAATGTTCCGGCGGGAATCACGTTTGATTATAGCCTGGCGCCGGAATTATCACCCATCAATTTGTAGTCCAATCCAGCGGGAACTACTGACTTATGCGGCCCGAATGGTGGCTCCCGGTGGAAGAATAGTCTATTCGACCTGTACATTTTCCCCGGAAGAGGATGAATTACAAGTCAAGCGATTCCTGGAAGAACATCCTGATTTCAAACTGGTTGCTATAGAAATTGATGGAGTCAGTCCGGGAAGGGGAGAATGGGCAGGTGATCCACTTCTCAGTAAAACTGCTCGGATCTGGCCTCATCTTTCGCGGGGAGAAGGGCAATTTGCTGCTGTGTTGCAAAAAGACTTTCAGGGGGAGAGAAACAGGAGTTTACCATTTGCTTATCAGGAACCAGAGGAGAAAAGATTGACTGCTTTCTGGGGGTTTTGCTCAGAAGTAGGAATTAAACCACCTCCGGGGAGGCTGTTTATCAAGGAAGATGATCTGCTGCTTTTACCGGAAGGCCTTCCTCACCTTGCCGGTTTGGAGATTGTAAGAAGAGGCCTATTTTTAGGTGAACTCCGTTACGAGCAGTTTATCCCTTCACCGGCTTTTGCCTTAGCTTTAAACCGGCAAGAGGCAAAACGCCAATTAGAATTACCAGTGGATAGTTATGAAGTATTGAAATATTTGCGGGGAGATACTCTGTTACCAAGTGAAGAAGGAGTGCCGGGAAATGGTTGGATCCTGGTGACAACCAATGGTTTTCCATTAGGCTGGGCAAAAAGGGTAGGAAATCTTATTAAAAATTATTATCCTCCTTCTTGGAGGATGCGATAGGAAGAAAATGATGATGAAGAAAGAAAGGCTTGATAAGTTTCTCGCTAATATGGGGCTTGGTAGCCGACGGCAAGTGAAATTCTTAGTCCGTACCAGCCGGGTAAATGTTAATGGAATAGTGATTTGCGAAAGTGACTTTAAAATAGTTCCGGGACAAGATCGGGTGGAAGTTGATGGACAACTTGTGGAATATAAGGAATTTTATTATATTATGTTAAACAAACCCGCAGGATACCTTTCGGCAACCAAGGATAGTTATGCTCCGACAGTCATGGATTTGCTTCCGGAAGAATGGTGCAGTCGGGATCTTGCTCCTGTAGGACGGCTTGATAAGGATACAGAAGGTTTGCTATTATTGACAGATGATGGGCAATTGACCCATTATCTATTGTCACCCCGTTCCCGAGTTGCAAAGACCTATTTTCTCCGGGTAGAAGGAGAGATAATGGCTGCTGATCTTAAAGCTTTGGAAGAAGGTGTTGTACTGGAGGATGGGTATTGCACTCTTCCGGCAGAAGCCAAGTTGCTGGCAGCCGGAGGAAGATCAGAATTAGAATTAAAGATCTACGAAGGTAAATTTCATCAAGTAAAAAGGATGTTAGAGGCTGTAGGAAAAAAAGTAGTGTATTTAAAGCGGATATCTATGGGTGCATTGGAATTAGACCCGGGATTAGCACCCGGTGAAAGCCGGGAGTTATCAGATGAAGAGATTTACCGGTTAAAAGATAGCTAAGCGTATTATTCATATCCATACTTATCCTGGATGCTCCTTCAGGAATCAGGAGTGTCGGCAGAAATATTATTTTACATTAAATTTGACTCTCAATATAAGCACAGTTATTAACTGTGCTTTAATTTTTACCAATATAGAATAATAACTTGTCTAATTGTGAAAAATTTGAACAGCTTGTGGTTGCGGCATTTTGTAATTGGGTTTCCAAGTAAATATTTGTACACATTTTATAATATTATAAGAGAGGAAGAGATAGTAAACAGAACCTCATCACCATATGAGGAACAAGATTATTTTAAAAAGGGGTTGGTGGGATGTTTCCGCTAAAAGACAATATTCCTGGTAGATACCCGCCATTTATGACGGTTTCATTGATTGTTTTTACAACATTAATCTTCTTAGTACAGAATTCACTTCCACCGGATCAGATGAAGGAGGTCTTTTATCTATTCGGGTTGATCCCTTTACGTGTTTTTTCACCGGCAAGTCTACCTCAAGCTCTGGCTAGAACGGGGCGGATTTTCCCCTTTGTCTCCAGTATTTTCCTGCATGGAAATTGGACTCATTTGATCGGAAATATGTGGGCATTGTGGCTTTTTGGGGATAATATAGAAGACCGGATCGGATCATTCCGCTTTCTGTTGTTTTATCTATTAACTGGAGTGGCGGCAGGTTTGATTCATGTTCTATCCAATCCGGCAGGTGTGGTTCCAGCAATTGGAGCTTCGGGAGCTATTGCCGGAGTAATGGGAGCTTATATTCTCCTATATCCGGGTGCCCGAGTAATCACATTGATTCTTGTATTTTTCATCCCCTATTTTATCCGGATACCTGCCTTTATTTATCTAGGTGGCTGGTTTCTAACACAACTTTGGGGAGGGGCAATCTCCTTTTTGAATCCGGGACAGGAGGGCGGGATCGCATGGTGGGCCCATGTTGGAGGTTTCCTTTCCGGTATCTTTATGATCCGGTTTTTCCTATTAAGCGCCAGAAATAGGTGTTACCGTTGTTGGTATGATGATGAGTACCGTCCGTGGTAAAAATGGTGTACGGGAGGGTGAAGTTTGGGTTTATTTGAAATTTTTTGGCTAGTGATTATTCTTTCAAGTGTGCTTCCGGTGATAAGGAAAAAGATGTTGGAGTCGGCTCGGCAAAAATTAATCAGTCAATTAGAAAAAGATCACGGCTCCAGAGTGATTGTCCTCATCCATCGGCAGGAAACCATCAGCCTTTTTGGTGTTCCTTTCTTTCGCTATATCGATATTAATGATTCTGAAGAAGTAATTAGAGCGATCCATCTTACTGATCCTGAAGTTCCCCTTGATATTATCCTTCATACTCCAGGGGGACTTGTATTGGCAGCTCTTCAGATTGCAAGAGCTATAAAAAAGCATCCCGGGAAGGTTACTGCTTACATTCCTCATTATGCCATGTCCGGAGGAACCCTGATTGCTTTGGCAGCAGATGAGATCGTAATGGATGAACATGCAGCCCTAGGACCTGTAGATCCTCAAATTGAAGGACTTCCTGCGGTTTCGCTAACTAAACTAATCCGTGAAAAACCAATCAGCGAGATCAGCGATCGAGCAATGATCTTGGCGGATGTAGCTACTAAAGCGATCCAACAGGTTAGACAAGTTGTTTTTAATCTCTTAGTTAATAATTATGGAGAAGAAAAGGCTTCCCGAATTGGTAGTTTATTGGCTGAAGGCTATTGGACACATGATTATCCTCTTACTTATGAAGAAATTGAGGCAATGGGACTTAATGTCAGAAGTAAACTTCCGGTAGAGATCTATAAATTAATGAATCTTTTCCCTCAACCTATACGTCAGCAGCGTTCGGTTACTTATCTTCCAGAGCGAAGAGAAAAGCCGGGAAAGGAGGAACATTAGTCCTCCTTTCTTTTTTGGATGAATTGTTTTTATTATTTGTATTTGTAGGTGAGAGAATTGCTAATTAACTTAAACATTTTTTTGCAGCTTGTATTAAATATTAGCCTTGGTTGTTTTTTTAACTTCGAAGACCTTTTTTCAACCAAGTGACGGGAAACGGGTGACGAACCACGAGACACGAGAGCTTTTTATACTAGATTTAGTAAGCGGGCTGTCTGGGTGAGTAGAAAACAAATAATAATTCCGATACCAGTTGGAATCAAAGCGGATAGCAAAGTCCATTTTGTATTCTGTGTTTCCTTCCATATAGTCAAAAGAGTGGTAGCACAAGGGAAATGGAGAAGAGAGAAGAGACTTATATTTAATACTGTTAGCCAGGTCCAACCATTATTTAATAATAATTCTCTAAGAGCACCAATACTATTTAGCTCCAACATCGCTCCTTGGGAGAGGTAACTCATGATTAGGATTGGAAGAACAATTTCATTAGCTGGTAAGCCGAGAATAAAAGCCATAATAATGTAGCCGTCCAAACCGATTAATCGGCCAAAACCATCAAACCAGCGAGCAAAATAAGTAAGTAGGGTAAGATCTCCAATCCGGAGATTAGCAAAAATCCAAGTTAGGGCTCCTGCAGGTGCAGCTACAATTATGGCACGAAGCAGTACGAAAATGGTCCGGTCTAAAACAGAGCGTATCAGCAGTGTGCCAATCTTAGGTAGGCGGTAGGAGGGGAGTTCTAAAGTAAATGAGGAAGGAACTCCTCGAAGAATGGTCTTTGATAATCCCCAGGAGACGAGCAGAGTGAATAGAATTCCGATGATTACTATTCCAGCAACTACTATGGAGGCGGTTAGGTTATGGGAACTGTTTACTATGATTCCCACAAAAATAGTGGACATTGCAAATAAGGTAGGGAAACGTCCATTGCAAGGAACAAAATTATTAGTCAAAATAGCGATTAATCTTTCCCGGGGAGATTCAATAATCCGGCAAGCGATGACACCAGCAGCATTACAGCCAAAACCCATACACATAGTGAGAACTTGTTTTCCATGGGCCCCCGCTTTTTTAAAAAACTTATCAAGATTAAAAGCCACCCTTGGTAAATAACCAAGGTCTTCGAAGAAAGTAAAGAGCGGAAAAAAGATGGCCATTGGGGGAAGCATGACAGAAACTACCCAAGCTAGAGTACGAAACAGACCAAGGACTAATATTCCATGCAACCATTCGGGCGCATTTAATGTTTGAAAAATGATTGACAGTTGGCCTTCAATAGCAAAAAATAAAGAAAAAAGCAGTTGTGAGGGATAATTCGCACCGGAAATTGTAATCCAAAAGATTCCACTTAACAGAAGCAGCATTAGTGGAAAACCGAAAATTTTTGAAGTAACCATATTATCGATATTAGTATCTAAGTCACGTTTAAGATTATTCTTTTGTACGACTTTTTGGGTGATGATTTCCGCTTGCTGATAAATATTAGAAACTATCCGATCGCGAAGATCAGGCCCTAATTGTTCGCGTAGAATACGGACTTTTTTAAGAAGTTCTTCATGATTCGGCGTTAAATTCATGATACTTGTTCCTTTCTTTGTTTTGTGATTCTGTTCTTCCCAGGTATTTTAAAATCTTTTTCATGAGAGCAAAATCGCCATCTAACAGTCGTAAGGAAAGCCAGCGGTTGTTAAATCCAGTAATAAATGATAAGTCAATATCCTGTTCAAGTTCGTTCAAGGCCTTTTCCAGCTCTTGATCGTACTGGATAATTTTTGGCCGAAGCTTTTTTCCACAAAAGACTACTGTATTAATGGAATCTTTTAAATCATCTAATCCTTCTTTGTTCCTAGCGATAGTAGGGATTACGGGAATGCCCAGAAGTCTTTGAAGTTTTCCATAATCAATTTGGATATTTTTTCGTTTGGCTTCGTCAACTAAGTTTAGACACATAATAACTTGGGGTGTAATCTCCATTACCTGAAGTGTTAGATTTAGGTTTCGTTCCAGACAAGTGGCATCGGCTACTACTACCACAGCATCGGGTTCTCCAAAACAGATAAAATCTCTGGCCACCTGTTCTTCAACTGAATTAGCAAGTAGGGAATATGTCCCCGGAAGATCAACCAAAGTAATATGCTTTTCTTTATGTTTGTAAAAACCTTTGGCTAGAGTTACGGTTTTTCCGGGCCAATTCCCAGTGTGTTGATTTAATCCAGTTAAACCATTGAATACAGTGCTTTTACCAGTATTAGGATTACCTGCTAAAGCAATGACTGCCTGTGTACTAGAGAATTCTGATTGTAATTCTTCAAAATAAACTTTTATACCAGTGGATTTGTGCGTTAACCCCATTGCCTTATCTCCTTTCAATAATATTTGCGGGAATTGCGAAATTACCTTAGGCTTGGTATGGATCGATAAGTCACAAATTCAGATATTGTAGTTATTTTTTTAATAATCAGATTATGCAATTCTTTAATTTAGTTGAAGCAAAATAAAATAAGGTTGGGTAAATGATTTTCATGCTGCTAAACTTCAGTTTATTATATGGTCTTAATGAAGAGGAGGTACCATTGGAACTGGCAATTTATATTTCTATATTTAATCAACCAAGCTTATGCAGAAGAGGAATGTTTAGTTTATTCTCTGGTTAAAATAGGATTGACTGCCGATGAGAAATACGTTGCTTTTGCGGCTTCATGCTTCTTCTATTGTCAAACCGGGGAATTGATGTTATCATAGAAAGTGTGGGTATATATACATAGATATGTAGAAATATAATTTATTGTGGAGGCGTAAGCGATGAAATCATTTATGGACGAGAATTTTTTATTAACTAATGCTACAGCGGAAAAGCTTTACCACGAATATGCCAAGGACATGCCGATCTTTGATTATCATTGCCACTTAAGCTCCAAAGAGATCGCGGAGAACAAAAAATACAAGAACATAACAGAGGTTTGGTTGGGTGGCGATCATTACAAATGGCGGGCCATGAGGGCTAATGGGGTTGATGAGAAGTATATTACAGGCGATGCCGATGATAAAGAGAAGTTTATGAAGTGGGCGGAGGCTATGCCGGAGTGTATTGGTAATCCTCTTTACCCTTGGACCCATCTTGAACTCAAAAGGTATTTTGGTATAGATAAGCTTCTCTCTCCGGAAACTGCGGAGGAGATCTGGGAACAATGTAATGAGCTTTTACAGAAGGATGAGTTTAGAGCACGGGGGTTGATTGAAGGTTCAAATGTGAAGGGGCTTTGTACTACTGATGATCCAACTGATTCCCTCGAATATCATCTGGCTTTAGCTAAGGATAAGAGCTTTAGTGTGAAGGTGCTTCCTGCTTTCCGTCCGGATAAGAGCTTTAATATTGAGAGGAAAGGTTTTGCCGAGTGGATTGCAAAACTTGCTAAGGTTACTGATCAAAAGATTGAGACCTTTACTGATTTGAAAACTGCTTTGAAGCAAAGGATTGAGTTTTTCCATGAAGTAGGATGTCGGGTTTCTGACCATGCTTTGGATCCGATTGTTTATCGGGAAGGTACAGAAGAAGAAGCCACTGCTATTCTTCAGAAAGCTTTAGCCGGTAAAGACTTGACTACTGAAGAGATAGAAAAATTCAAGACTCAAGTTTTACTGTTCTTAGGTAGAGAATATGCTAGAAAAGGCTGGGTAATGCAGTTACATCTCTGTAGTATTAGAAATAATAGTACAAGAATGTTTAAAATTCTGGGACCGGATACAGGTTATGATGCTATGGGGGATTATGTATATGCAGAGGCTTTGATTAAATTCTTGGATAAACTCGATGAAACCGATGAACTTCCGAAGACGATCTTTTATTCACTTAACCCTGGTGATAATGAGATGCTGGCTACAGTTGCCGGATCCTTCCAAGGAGGAGGAATTCCTGGCAAGATGCAGCTTGGTTCCGGTTGGTGGTTTAATGATCAAAAAGATGGCATGATTCGACAGATGGTTGCTTTGGCCAATATTGGTCTTCTTAGTAGGTTTGTTGGTATGCTAACTGACTCCAGAAGCTTTCTATCTTATACCCGGCATGAGTATTTCCGGAGGATTCTCTGTAGTCTCCTGGGAGAATGGGTAGAGGCTGGTGAGGCTCCGAATGATATGGAACTGCTCGGTAATATGGTGAAGAATATCAGTTATAATAATGCCATCGAATATTTTGGGGTCGAACTTTAAACTAAATAGCTAGTAGAAAAAAGAAGTAAGTGAATTTTTCGCTTACTTCTTTTTTTATTAGTCGCTCACGCCGGTTACCTTAACATCACGCAGTGATTTAAATCAAAGCCGGGTGAGTCGACAAGCTACAGAGGTACTTTAATTAGTTGTTCATACTGGTTTCATAATTATCACGAAGTGATTTAATTAAGACCAGATGAATCAACTAGGGCTATTTTCTAAGTAGAAATTCTGAAATTGCCGGATTCTTTGCGTGCGGTGTGATAAGCTACGCATTGCTGTGTTGCTTGGTGTGGGTGGTGCTCGATATACAATATCCGCTCCATCCTCCCTGCGCACCTTGCACTGCTTGCTTTTGACACCAGTGGATTCAAAGAATTTAGCTCTTAAATAATCCGGCAAGGTCACACCCCGGCGCACTGGGGTAAGGCGCCGGGTTTAAATGAAAAGGTTATAATTAAATCGGCAAAAATTACTTTGATCAATCTCAGAAATATAGTCCAGGCATTCTATATATGCTTGGAAGTAGTGTAACCAGTTGTAAGAAAGTAAATTTTTATGTGAATTTCCAAACCCTTTGGGTGTTTGGAAAAATGTTTTTTTAGAATGGGTTATATTTGGAAGGTATTTTCACAAAGGTGAAGTATATAAAGATTAAGGAGTGATGGAATGAGGAAAGAAAGCGTCGATTCTTACCCGGTACTTTCGACCTTATTAAAAATCAAAGGCGTTTATCCATCATTACGGACGGCGGAGAAGCGGGTTGCTGATTATCTAATGCTTCATCCCGAGGATGTAGTCTATTTGACAGTAACGGAACTGGCTGAAAAGTGTGAAACTAGTGAATCAACAGTGGTCAGAATGTGCCAACAGGCAGGTTTCCGTGGCTTTCAAGCGCTAAAAATTGCTATTGCTCAGGATGTGGTGGCGCCTCTAAAAAATATTCATGAAGATGTAGTGGAAAATGATGATACCGCCACTGTTATGCAAAAGGTTTTTGCCGCCAATATCCAGGCTTTACAGAATACCCAAGCTGTATTGGATGTTGATGCTCTGGAAAGAGCGACCCAAGCTTTGATCAAGGCCCAAAAGATTCTTATTATTGGAGTAGGAACTTCAGGACCGCTGGTTCTTGATTTTCAGTATAAGCTGATGAGAATAGGAGTTTATTGTCATGCGATTATTGATCCTCATATTCAATTAGTAATGGTAGCCCAGTTAGATAAGGGAGATGTAGTTGTCGGGATTTCGCATTCGGGCTCTTCCAAAGAAATAGTTGAAGCAGTTTCCTATGCAAAGGAGTCAGGTATTACTACGATTAGTATTACTGGTTATGCAAAATCACCGATTACGAAAGTTTCTGATATTATTCTAAATACTTCTGCGGTAGAGACTAATTACCGGTCCGAGGCGGTTGCTTCCCGGGTAGCACAGTTAACAATCACTGATGCACTTCAGGTTAATATAGCATTGAGTATGAAGGATCAGGCTCTTTCCCAAATCCAAAAGAGCGAAAAGCTTATTCCTGGTAGGAAGTATTAAATCCAATTTCACTTGTGAAACAACATTCTGACCAGGCTGGGTAAAGAATAAAGAGAGTAAAGTAATCGAAAATTATAAGGAGGAAGATTAATAATGAATGAAGATCAATTAAGGAAAGATATTGTAGAGGTAGGCCGTCGGATCTGGTTACGAGGATATGTAGCTTCCAATGATGGGAATATTACCGCCAGGATTGGACAGGATGAGTTTCTTACTACTCCAACAGGTGTTAGTAAAGGCTTTATGACCCCCGAGATGATCGTTAAAGTAAATGGGCAAGGAGAGGTTATCTCAGGAGAGTTAAAGCCCTCGTCTGAGATAAAAATGCATCTGGGCGTATACCAGAGCAGGCCCGATGTAATGGCAATTGCTCATGCTCATCCACCAGTTAGTACAGCTTTTGCTGTTACTGGCCAATCACTTTCTAAATATGTATTACCAGAAGTGATTATTGCTCTGGGTCAGGTCCCATTAACAGAGTATGGTACCCCTTCAACCGAAGAGATTCCCCAGGCGATCTCTGAGTATTTGGCAGATCATGATGCTTTTTTACTTGAAAACCATGGAGCTTTAACTTTAGGTACCGATGTATATAATGCCTATTATAAAATGGAAACAATGGAACATTTCGCTACTATTACTCTGGCTGCCCGGCAGCTTGGTGGTGAAAGGGAGCTCTCGCGGGAGCAGGTTGAGAAATTAATTGAACTCCGAAAGAAGATGGGGGTAAAGGGTGCCCATCCCGGATATCGTGAATAACAAAAAGAGAGGGGTGAGGTTAATGGGAGCTCAAAAAGTACGGATGCTCGGTTTTGATTTGGGTGCTTCCAGTGGTCGGGCGATTTTAGGTCAGTTTAATGGGGAACGGATTAGTTATGAAGAGATTCATCGGTTTCCTAATGAACCGGTACGGCTAAACTCCGATCTTTATTGGGACTTCCTAAAACTGTGGCAGGAAATAAAGAAAGGAATTAAGAAAACGGTGGTCGAAGGAGTGAAATTGTCAAGTATTGCTGTAGATACCTGGGGGGTAGATTATGGGTTAATTGACAAACAGGGACGATTAATTTCCAATCCTTATCATTACCGGGATCAACGTACTGTATCAGTAATGCCGGAAGTACTTGATAAGTTGGGTGCGGATTACCTTTATGGACGTACTGGTATTCAGTTTATGTCTTTTAATACTATATTTCAATTAGCAACTGATTTAAAAGAAAACAAGGGTCTTATTAATCTCACTGATAAAGTATTATTAATGCCCGATCTCTTTAACTATTTCCTTTCCGGGGTACAAGCAGCAGAATATTCGATTGCTTCTACTACAAGTTTACTTAATGTTACAAATAAAACATGGGATCAGGAATTATTAAAAAAGATGGGGTTCCCGATAGAGAAACTTCCGCCGATTATTCCGCCGGGTAGTATATTAGGCTCACTTACCCCAAAACTCTGCAATGAGCTTGGTTGTAAACCAATTCCAGTAGTGGCGGTGGCGGGCCATGATACGGCTTCTGCGGTAGCTGCGACTCCATTAAATCCGGGAGATGCTTATCTTAGTAGTGGAACTTGGTCTTTAATGGGTGTAGAACGGGACGATCCGCAAGTTACCCCTACTTCACACAAGTATAATTTTACTAATGAAGGTGGGGTTGATTATTCAATCCGTTTACTGAAAAATATTAATGGTTTATGGTTAATTCAAGAGTGTAAGCGGATTTGGGAACAGGATGATCCAAACCTTGACTTTACCATGATTTCAAGATTAGCATCTAAAGCTAAACCTTTTAAATCGATTATTAATTTGTCAGATCAACGTTTTTTTGCTCCAATAAATATGGTGGAAGAGATAGAACAGTATTGTCAGGAGACTGGTCAGGAGGTCCCAGAAGGTATCGGGGAAGTAGCCCGTTGTATCTACGAAAGCCTAGCCTTGGAATACCGATTAACTGTCGAAAAAATTCAGATGATTACAGGGGAAATTTTAAAAGGGATTCATATTGTTGGCGGCGGATCACAGGATGAGTTTTTATCACAGTTAACTGCTGATTTATTAGAAATACCGGTAACTACCGGTCCGGTGGAAGCTACAGTTTTAGGTAACTTGATTGTCCAATTGATGAGTATGGGATTAATTAAGAGCTTAACAGAGGCTAGACAGGTAATTAAGAAATCAGTTCCCTTAAAAGAGTATTGGCCACGCCAGACTCAAAGTTGGGAGCAGTTTTATCACAAATATCTTAGATTGGTTGAAAAATAAGTAAGAAATATGGATGTTAAATAAAGGATCTAAGGGCTCAATAACGTATTTTTATATATAGAGAAATTAAAAGGAGGTTATTTTATTGAAATTTAGGAAAATATTAGCTTTAACCCTAATGTTAATGTTAGTAGCTAGTTATGTTGTTTATGCTGCTGAAGAAGAAGGAAAGCTGATTTTATCCGATTCATTTGAGAATAATAAACCAGGGGAGGTTCCTGTAGGTTGGGAAGGTGTTGGGCAGAGTATTATCGACTCAACAACCTTAAAGAAAATTGCAGATGGCGATTTAGCAGTGAAACTTGATAATAGCCCCAGTGCGGCTGGTGGTATATACAAAGAATTTGAAAGCTTGAATAAGAACCGTTTGTTAGTCAGTTTTTATCAGCCAAGCAAATTCAAAGAAAATGTGAATATTGAGGTTACTACCGCAGATGGCCAGCGTATTTTTGGCTTATTTATTACTGGGAGCGGTAATGTGAGAATTCGTGATGCTGGAGTCCAAAGCGGTAATATTATTCAACTTGCTAATGATAACTGGCATCGAGTGATGTTGGAGTGGGATGCTGAAACAAAAACATATCATGCCTATGTGATTATGGGGAAAACTAAGACTGAAGTAACACCGAAAAAAGGTGCAAGATTTGATCCAGCATTGGATGATAATCCACCAAAGCGAATTAATTTTGAAGTTTCAAAAAGAGAAGATCCAAAAGTCGCCTATATTGATCATGTAGAACTTTATGATTTGAGTAAATAAAATATTGACTAAAGAATTTAAAGGGCTCTTTTCCTTGTGAAGAGAGCTCTTTATACTTCTATAAGTATAAGTTTGAACAGGATATAGGGTAATCAAGAAATAGTAAGGGCGGAAATTTTTACGAGTTATGCTTTATTTTAGTATGATATAATTAAAAACATAATGGTAGGTCTTTCAACAAATTTTACCACTGTTAGTATTTTTGGAATAGTATAATTCAATCCCTCATTTAAATTAAGGAATAATGTAAAGAAATCCAATTTTTACTGGAAACAACATTCTTACCAGGGTTTCGTCGCTTATAAAAGCTGCCATTTGAAACAAGCGACGTAAGTACCCTAACAAGTATTAAAGAAACATAATAGGAGGATATTACGGATGAGCAGATATCTGGTGAGTATAGTGGATATGAAAGAACGGGAGATCTATGATGGTGTTAAAGAAGCGATTGATTTTGTTGGTGGGATCGGGTTATATGTTAAGCCCGGTAATCTGGTATTTATAAAGCCCAATATGTTTATATTTGATAAGGATTATACCTCAGGAAAAACAACCGATCCACGGGTAACAATTGCTATGGCCCGGATAGTTAAAGAGGCTGGAGGCCGGGTTATAGTAGGCGAAAGGACCAAAAACCCTTTAAGGACCTTTGAGTATTATCCGGAAATTTATGATTATGCTGAAGTAATTAGTTTGGATGATGCACCTCATCACCATGGACATTTGTTTGGAGCCAAGAGTTTGTCCGCTAATATCCCTATTGTAGATATAATCAATGAATGTGATGTCTTTATCAACATCCCGGGTTTTCGTACTCATATGCTTCCTCTTTATTCCAATGCCATGAAGAATCTGATGGGTTTATTACCTAGTGATTGTCCAAGGTATGTTCATAAATTTGGACTGGAAGGTAGTGTTGTTGATCTAAATTACCATCGTCCCAGTGATTTGGTAATTAGTGATGCTATTTACAGCCTTCAGGGAAACTTCCCTGGTAAAGGCTGGCCGGCAGAGACCAATGTACTTATGGCCTCGAATAATGCAGTAGCAGCTGATGTCGTGGGTGCAGAGATCATGGGTTTTGATCCAACTGAAATAAATTTTCTTGTAGAAGCTAACCAAAGAGGAATGGGCCCGATTAGCCTTGATGAGATTACAATTAAAGGTAAACCACTGAGCTTTGCGAAGGAAAGAATCCAGCTTGAGCAGACGGAAATAAGTTATGAACCTTATAAAGACCGGGTGACAATTATTGATCATAATGCCTGCTCCGCATGTAAACGAGGTTTAATTGGGGGCCTTGCGGATCTTAAACTTACTAATCCGGAGGTTTTTGCGGGGCTTAAAGCTGAAGATCTTACTGTAGTTGTCGGGCCTTTGGAAGAGAAACCTGAGATAAAAACTTCAAAGGTACTCTGTTATGGAAACTGTACATACAAATATCGGGAGCTTGGCAAGTACCAATTTGGTTGCCCACCATTGGCTGGCCAGGCTAGAACAGCAATAACAGATTTGTATCTGCAGTCAGAAGAGATTAAAATCGGATATTGTTCCCTTGGGATGAGGGATGAGAAAATAGAGGATGTTATAGAGATCATAGCTGAGATAGGTTACCAGGGTGTGGAATTATGGCTTCCTCATCTTGAAGATTACGAAAAAAGGTATGGCGGATTAACTGGTTTAAAGGAACTTTTGGAAGAAAAAGGTTTAGAGGTTAGCATGATCGTACCCTATTTTAAACTTACTAAATCTGAGGAAGAAAGAGAAGAGAGTTACCGTCAGGCTGAAAAGGCGATTGGTTATGCGAAACTGTTTGGTACCAAAAAAATCAGGGCTTTTGTTGGCGGCCCCGCTTCGGCTGATGCGACTCAGGAGCACTGGGATCGAGCGGTAGAGGGGCTTAGGAAGATTTGTGATCTGGATAAAAGTAGGCTTTTCCTGCTTGAAACTCATGATCATCAATTACAGGATACCATTAGTACTACTTTGAAGCTAATAAGAAAAGTGGCAAGGAAAAATTTACTGGTAAATTTGGATATTTATAACCTCTATAGATTAGGAGAGGATCCGGTATATGCTTTGGAATGGCTATATCCGGTAGTAAACAATATCCATGTCAAGAATTGGAATCTAATTTCTCCCAAAGAAAGAGTCGTTAATTATTTAAAAGACGGACCGATGGATTATGAACCATTCTTTACCCGCTTAAAAGCTAAAGGTTATACTGGTTATGTTTCAGTAGAATGGTTTGGTGTGGAAGCCGAAAAAGCAGCTCGCCATGAGTTTGAGTATTTACAAGAACAACTAAAAAAATAAACAATTTACGAATTTTAGTATAAAAAAGCTCCTTCGCTAAAAAGTGAAGGAGCTAAATAATTATTTACACTGACAAAAATCAGAGCCAGGTAAATTAATTAGCCTAAAGGCATTTTCTAAGTTAGTAGATTAATATCTGTTTCTTTTCTGAGAAAAGCAGTCGCGGCAGTAAACCGGACGGTCACCGCTAGGTTGAAAAGGAACCTGGGTTTCTTCACCACAAGCTGCACAAACTGCAGGATACATTTCACGTGGGCCGCGAGAACCAAACCGGCCACCATTTCTTTGTTTTCTGGCAGCCCGGCATTGGGGACACCGACCAGGTTCATTGGTAAATCCTTTTTCGGCATAAAATTCCTGTTCCGAAGCTGTAAAAGCAAACTCATTTCCACAGTCACGACAGACTAAGGTTTTGTCTTCGTACATCAAAATCCTCCTCATATTTATTGCCCGGAACGGTTTAGGACATAACTCTTATTTCTCCCTGACTTTGAGCAATAACTATGAGAAGGGATAAATAATGTATTTCACTAAACTTTCACTGGAGCATTTGTATTATAACATTCAAGGGGATAATTGTAAAGAACCAATCGGGAGTGTAAATGGGTCCTTTAGGAACCTATTTAAGCCATAGGAAACATTTTCGCTAGAAACCTTTTAAATATGACAGAAATTAGCAATAAGGCGAAAAATGTTCCGGATCTACTAGTTCTCTATATTTTTTAACTACTTCCTGTATATCTACCCAGACATCAATTTTTCGCCTGGGATCCCGTAATAAGGCTGCGGGGTGAAAGGTTGGCATATAAAGGGCACCCTCGTGTTCCCGCCATTTTCCTCTTACTTTAGTAATACCTTCCGAACAATTTAAAGCGTACCGGAGAGCAGTAGCTCCTAGTAATAAAATTATCTGTGGCTGTAAAATCTGTATTTGTTCCCGCAGATAGGGGAGACAGGCGGCACTTTCGTCAGCTGAAGGAATGCGGTTTGAGGGTGGACGGCACTTCACTATATTGGTAATATAAGCATTAACCTTTCGGTCAAACCCTCCGGCAGCGAGAATTTTATCCAATAACTGACCAGCAGTTCCAACAAATGGGCGGCCCAGACGATCCTCTTCAGCTCCCGGCCCTTCTCCGATTACCATGAGACCGGGGTGACCTTCACCAAATACTACTTGTTGACACCCGTCTCTTAATTTACAGCCCCGACAAGCTAAAACTTTCTTTTTTAACTCGTCAAGTTGTGTGGTTATCTCATTAGACATTAAAACACCCCCGGTAAAAAATTAGCTTTAGCTTTAAATTCCGCATAGAGAATCGGAAACCTTCTTAAGGGAAGCAATTAAAGGGTGTTCGATTTAATAAAAATATATTGTTAGATAATTCCTAGTGGGAATATCAATATACAAAAGATGTAATCTCTCAAAGAATAATAAAGGGGTAGTAACAAATTAGTAGAAATATATTAAATAAATCATAAAAATAATTTTCGCGACAAGTCGTTTGCTCAAGATAAAGCTTTTTGGCTTACTACAGGTAAGATAAAAAGACAATCAAGGGAGGAACTCAAATTGTCAGGAATTAAACTAGCGATTATCGGAGCCGGTAGTTCTTATACTCCTGAATTAATTGAAGGTATTGCCAAAGCCCGGGATAGATTGCCGGTTCGTAAAATCTCACTTATGGATATTGATGAAGCCAAACTTAAAGTTATG
The DNA here is from genome assembly GCA_036744795.1 of Bacillota bacterium. Classification (GTDB taxonomy): domain Bacteria; phylum Bacillota; class UBA4882; order UBA10575; family UBA10575; genus UBA5486. The sequence continues at coordinate 24,987 of DAIOHK010000023.1, forward strand.
GAGGGGTTTTGTAAACGATATTTATCCTATCTAGGCTGTGATTATATTCAGGTAGAGGCAACTACTGAGCGAAAGGAAGCAATAGAAGGCGCCGATTTTATTGATATACAGATCAGAGTAGGAGGAAATAAGGCAAGAATAAGTGATGAAAAAATACCATTAAAATACGGTTTAATTGGCCAGGAAACAAGCGGGGCGGGTGGTTTTATGAAAGCTCTTCGAACAATACCGGTAATGTTGGAGATTGCTAAAGATGTTGAAGCTTGTAGCCCTGAAGCCTGGATTATAAATTATACCAATCCTTCAGGGTTAATAACTGAAGCAATAACTAAGTATTCCAAAGCCAAGATCGCGGGATTTTGTTCGATTGGTATTCTTCCTCAAGTTTGGGCCCAAGATGTTTTAGGTGTCAATCCAGAAGAAGTAAAATATGATTATATTGGTTTGAATCATTTAAACTTTGCTTATAACATAAAAATTAATGGGAGACCCGTCTCTGAAGAAGAGTTTATGGCAATTGGAAAAGCCGTTGGAGTTGTAGATAGTGAGTTGATTGGGGCTTTAAAATTAATACCTGCTCCCTATTTACAGTATTATTATCATACCGGAAATACCCTTAAAAAGTTGCGCGAAGCACCACTAACCAGGGGAGAAGTGGTTCAAAACCTCGAGAAAGAAGTATTTGCTGCTTATAGCGATGAGCAGCAATGCACTAAGCCAGAAGCTTTAGCAAAGCGTGGTGGAGGAGGTTATTCTGAGGTAGCAATAGGTTTTATTAATGCAGTTTATAATGATCAAGATCAGTGGATGATCATTAATGTTCCAAATAAAGGGGCAGTTAAGTTCTTGCCTGATGATGCAGTGGTGGAAATAGGGTGTCTTGTTAATAAGACCGGTATCCACCCCTTACATATTGAAGAGGTCCCTTCCTCGGTATGGGGTCTGATCTCAGCTGTTAAGAATTATGAGGGGTTGGCTGTTGATGCTGCAGTTTCTGGTGACAGAACTAAAGCTTTATTGGCTCTAATTGCTCATCCTCTGGTTCGAGATTATGATCTTGCTAAACCATTATTGGAAGAACTGCTTGAAGCTAACAGAAGATACTTACCTAAGTTTTTTAAAGACTAGGTTTTGCCTTGCTTGTAAAAGGGCTGACTGAACGCCTACTGATTGAATTAAATAAGGTGGGAGTTTTATGGAGTATATTGTCGGTATTGATCAAGGAAGTAGTAAAACCGATGTAATTGTGGTAAATGAAAAAGGACGAATTTTTGGAAGAGGTCGTAGTGGTGGAGGAGATCATTTTCTCAATGGAATGGAACATGCCATAGGGAAAATTAAAGAAGCGCTCACAATGGCTTTACGCCAAGCCTCAATTCAAATTGAACAAATCTCTTTACTTGCCAGTGGTTTAACTGGTGCCGATTGGCCCCACGAATACCAGATGTTGAGGGAGGCGCTTACCAAAGAAACTGGGATCAAAAATGTGATTGTCCATAATGATTGTATACCTGCGATGCGTAGTGGATTAAAGACCTCCTATGGTGCGGTATTATGTGCGGGCTCAGGACTGAACTGTGCAGTTAAAAGTCCTGATGGAGAGGAGTTTGTTTTTGGGTACTACATTGATGATGAAGACCAAGGCGGTACTGCATTAGGGCGTCGAGTTTTGCGCTCGGTTTTTGATGCCCATTCCGGAGTAGGAGCTTCTACTACACTAATTTCTAGAATCTTAGAGTATTTTCAGATGACCGATGTCGATAAATTACTGGAGTCTTTAGTAAATAGTAAGATTCCTAATGTTAAAACAAAAGATTTAGCACCAATCGCTTTTGAGGTGGCCGCCGAAGGTGATTTGGTTGCTTTATCTTTACTTAAAAAATTTGGCTATGATATGGCCAAGTATGTAGTAGCCGGATTGAAAAAGTTTAATCTCTTAAAACTGGAGTTGGATGTAGTTTTATCCGGGGGCATTTTTAAATGTAAAGTTCCCATTTTAAAAGAGGCAGTAGCTACTTTTATTCATCAATACGCTCCTAAGGTTAATATTATAGAAGCTAGATTCGAACCAGTGGTAGGAGCAGCCTTATTGGGATTAGATGAATATTATTCTTCTCCTCTTCCAGAGGAAGTTATGGATAATATTGATCATGATTGTAGAAAAATGGATCTATTGAGAGGTGGAGATTAAGTAAAACTTGATTTATATTTTACTATCCGGTAAAATATGGTTAAACAACTTGTTAAAATTTATGTTATATTGACAACGCTGGCATTGAAAAGAGGGGGTGATAAATGTTACTAATACAATCCTCTTTTGGGGAGATAGTAACAATTTTACTCTGAAAAATTAATTTATTAAGGAGGGACATGATGAAAAACTTTGTGAGAATTGCGCTGGTTTGCTTAATGCTGGTATTGTTTGCTTCTGTATCTATGGGTTATGAGCGTTCTGAAACCTTGGTTTACGGTGGTGGTCTATGGGAGACTCCTTCCAACTGGAATCCATTAACACCATGGGCAGAAGTAACTGGTACGGGTGGACTTGTTTACGAGACCCTTTTCCATTTTTACCCCATGACCGGTGAATATCAGCCGTGGTTGGCGTCTAGTGGAAAATGGATTTCCAATAATACATATGAAATTGAACTAAGAAAAGGTATAAAATGGACTGATGGCCAAGCTTTTGATGCTGAAGATGTAAAATTTACTTTTGAAATTGCTAAAAAAAATCCTCTACATTATTCTAATGTTTGGGATTGGATTAAAGAAATTAAAATTATTAATCCCCATAAACTTCAGTTTGTCTTTAAGAACCCGCACTACCAGGAGTGGGAACTAATAATATACGATCTAAGGATAATACCAGAACATATCTGGGGTAAGATACCAGCTAGTGAACTATTAACTACTGCTAATAAGAATCCGGTTGGAACTGGGGCTTATATGGCGGAATTTGTAGGGCAGGATAGAATGGTTTGGGTGCGGAATGAAAACTGGTGGGGTAATAAAGTTTTCGGGGAACCGCAACCGAAATACCTGGTCAATCTTGTGGTCTACGAAAATAATGTAGCCCTTGGGATGTTAATGAAGAGAGAGCTAGATATTAGTAATTACTTTATCCCCGGAGTACCGAAGATAAAAAATACTTTTGGGTTGACCACCTGGTACAAAGACATCCCATATATGTTACCTGAAAATACCGCTCTTTTATTTTTGAATTCAACCAAAGGTGCGATGAAAGATGTAGAATTTAGAAGAGCTTTAGCTTTTGCCATTAATCCGGCGATGATTACTAATAAAGTGTTTGAGGATCAAGTTGAGGAAGCAAATCCTACAGGACTATTTAGTAAAGACTGGATGGATTTTTACAGCGAAGAAGCAGTAAAAGAATACGGATTTTCATATAATCCTGAAAAAGTAAAAGAAATGCTTGATGCCGCTGGATACAAAGATACTAACAAAGATGGCTGGAGAGAACAACCAAATGGCGAGCCTATGAAGTTCGAAATCATTGTGCCGAATGGTTGGACTGACTGGATGGAATCCATTAAAATTATTGCCGACAACTTCAAAGCGGTTGGGATTAATGCCATAGCAAGTTTCCCTGATTATTCGATCTACTATGATAAATTACAGAATGGAACTTTTGATATGGCAATCAATAACTTTGGTTCTGCGCAAAGTGCAACTCCGTTTACCTACTGGAACTGGGTAGCCAATGATGAGATTGACGGCAAAATAGTAACCGATGGTAACTGGGGACGTTATAAGGATAAAGAATTATTTAGGTTAATTGATGAGTTTAATGTTTTAAAATCTGAAGATCCAGCAGCTAAGAAAGCGGCTGCCGAAATCCAGAAGAAACTTCTTCAAGAAATGCCTTCAATTCCTCTCTGGTACAATGGTTTATGGGCTCAATCTACCTCTACATATTGGACCAATTGGCCGACTGAAGACAATCCAGTAGGTTATCCGTGTACATGGGCTGGAAAGTGGTGGCTTGGTTCAGTAGAAATGCTCATTAATCTTAAACCAGTAGAATAAGTACTAACAGAGAGAATTGCATAATTAACTTAAGTATCCCATTTAAGCAGAGTATAAGAGATTGACTTATCCGTAGGCTATCATTATTTAGTTTTTAATCAATAAATTATGCAATTTATTAAACTGTATAAATTCAAGAGAATGGGCCCGATAATTTATCGGGCCCGTGATTTAGAGGGGAGTTGAACCAAGGGCTATGGGAAAATTTTTGCGGAAAAAATTAGGTATTTATCTGATTACGTTTTTTTTCGCTGTAACGATTGATTGGGCTATTCCTCGTTTTATGCCAGGAAACCCAATAAATATGTTGTTAGCACGTTTTAGTGGACTTGAAGGTGGAAGAGAGATTATTCAAGGCCAATTTATTAAATCTTTTGGACTTGACCAACCTCTTCTGACCCAGTACTTTAATTTTTGGAAGTCTTTGTTTAAGGGCGATTTGGGAACCAGTATTTATGTTTTCCCAAAACCGGTACTCGAAGTCATTAAAGAGGGGGTAATTTATGATATTTTAGTACTACTCCCGGCTATTTTGCTTAGTTGGATAGTTGGTAATAAACTTGGGGCTTATTCAGGTGTTAATAAAAAAGCAGACAATATAATGATGCCATTCTTTTATTTTCTTACTTCTGCCCCATATTTCTGGTTTGCAGTGGTTGTGGTCTTTATTTTTGGCGTGAAATTGGGGATCTTTCCGATCAATAGTGCCTACAGTGCCACGATGAAACCCGGGTTTAATCTGGCTTTTATTGCCGATTTTTTATTTCATTGGTTTTTACCCTTTTTAACTTTATTCCTAGTGCAACTTGGGGGATGGGCAATTGGAATGAGAAATATGATTATCTACGAACAAAGTTCAAACTACTCCAAATATATGGAAGCCCTTGGTGCATCAGAGAAATTGATTAGAAAGTATGGATTTAGAAATGGTGTATTACCACAAGTAACCGGGTTGGCTTTGAGTTTAGGTACAATTGTTTCGGGGGCCTTGACAACCCAAATCGTTTTTTCCTACCCGGGATTGGGATTCTTACTTTTACGAGCAATCATGAATCAGGATTACTTTTTAATCCAGGGTTGCTTCTTATTCATTGTTATTATGGTATTGGCTGCTAACTTTATAGTTGACATCATTTATATGTTTATTGATCCTAGGGTAAGATTTTCATATTCTGGGGAGGTGTGATTTATGGCTGCCAGCGATTTCTGGAAAAAACATGAGAATCTATATTTTGCTTTTACTAATAAAAAAGTTTTATTTGGGGTTTTTCTTTTCGTAGTCTTAATTTTACTGGCGATTTTCGGACCTATGACAACCCCGTATGGTTATGATGACTTTGCCGGCGAGGGGTACTTGCCGCCCTCAAGGACATATCTATTTGGCACCACTTTGATGGGAAAAGATGTTTTTACTATGGTGGTATATGGCCTACGCTCAACTATTGTAGTTGGTTTTGTTGGTGGTACTATTGCCACAATAGTCGGATTGATCATTGGTTTTCTTGCCGGGTATTACGGTGGCAAATTCATTGATGAATCTTTGATGATGTTGACTAATATATTTTTGGTGATCCCTACGCTAGCATTGCTAATTATTCTTGCTGCCTATCTTCCCTATCGCGGGATTTTCACCGAAAGTATTATTGTGGGATTAACGGCTTGGCCTTGGACGGCAAGGGGTGTACGGGCTCAAACACTGTCAATAAAGAATCAGGAGTATGTAAATTTATCAAGAATTTCTGCTACCGATGTTCTAAAGATTCTTAGGCAGGATATAGCGGCAAATATGTTTTCCTATGTTTTTATGGTATATATTCTCCAGTTTTCCGGGACAATTTTGGCCGCAGTAAGCCTGGAGTTTTTGGGACTTGGCCCTACCCAAGGTATCTCCCTCGGACTGGTGATGCAAAATGCAGTAAACTGGAACGCTATTCAGCTGGGTATGTGGTGGTGGGCGATTCTTCCGGGGCTTGTTTTGACCTTGCTAGTCGTTTCTCTTTATTTCGTCAATACTGGGCTTGATGAAGTATTTAATCCACGTTTGAGGGAGTTGTAGGAAATGAGAGAAGATGTATTAAAAATTAACAACTTAAAAGCCTATTATCGGGTATTAAAAGGTGATGTTAAGGCCCTGGATGGAGTATCCTTTAATTTAAAAAGGGGAGAGATACTAGGGGTAGCGGGGGAATCGGGTTGCGGAAAGAGTACGCTGGCCAATACATTAATATTAAGAAAACCACCATTACAATATATCTCCGGCGGGGCAACACTTTTAGGAAGAGACATAATAAATATGTCTAAAGATGAATTTCGAAAGATGCGGTTAAAAAATATCTCACTTATTCCTCAGTATGCACTTGATGCTTTCAGTCCAACAAAGAAGATTAAGACTTTTATTGCGGATCTGGTAGGTGAACACGGGATCAAACCGGATAAAAAGTTTTTTGCTAAGGTTAATGAACGTCTCCAGCTGGTTAATTTAGATCCTTCCGTCCTTGACAGGTTTTCGATTGAGCTTTCCGGTGGAATGAAACAAAGATTAATTATAATTATATCAACAATTTTAGACCCTGATTTTTTAATTGCCGATGAAGTCACTTCCGCCTTGGATGTCAGTTCGCAACGGTTTGTGGTGAATTTATTGGCTAATCTCCGGGATAAGGGGATTATTGGTTCTGGACTCTTTATTACTCACGACTTGTCAATTCTTTACCAGGTAGCAGATAGAATCTTGATTATGTATGCCGGGCAATTTGTAGAGATTGGACCAACCGATCGGATTATTAATAATCCAAAACATCCATACGCAAAAGCTTTGATTGCTTCTCTGCCCAAGGTAGGTATTCAGCATAGTGACAAAAAACTTGAAGGAATAAAAGGGACCCCGCCTGATTTATTAAATATAGGGTCAGGATGTAGGTTTAGATTCAGATGTCAATATCAGACTGGAAAGTGTGAAGAGGCACCGATTAGAGAAGAGATTAATGATGAACATTCTATTGCGTGTTGGAATTTCAAGGAGCTGGAGAGTGGTAAAAATGGATAAAAAAACAAACGATGGGATCATGTCGATCCAGAATTTAACCAAAGTATTTACCACTGGTATAATCAATAGTAAACATGTTATAGCGGTTAAAGATGTATCTTTTGAGATGTACCCGGGTACTATTCTTTCACTAATTGGCGAGAGCGGTAGCGGAAAAACAACAATCGGAAGAATGATCCTTAAGCTCTTAAAGCCCACGAGCGGTAAAATAATGTACAAGGGTAAAGAGATCATAAATATTAAGAGAAAAAGTGAAAAAAAGGAGTATTACAATAAGGTACAGGGAATTTTTCAGGATCCATTTTCTTCGTTTAACCCCTTATATAGAGTCGATCGTGTCTTTGAACATATTTGTAATAATTTTTTAAAAGAAGAAAAAAATAAAGAAGAAAAAATTAACAATGCGCTGAAAAGTGTCAATCTAAATCCTAAGCGAGTATTGGGGAAATTTCCCCACCAGCTGAGTGGTGGCCAGTTGCAAAGGCTACTTATTGCCAGAGCTTTACTTCTTGAGGTTGATATCCTAATTGCGGATGAGCTCATTAGTATGCTAGATGCTTCAACCAGAATTGGAGTTTTGAATCTGCTGGTTGATCTCTGTAAGGAAAATGGCATGGCGGTTTTGTTTATTACTCATGATTTAAATCTAGGATATTATATTAGTGATTACACTATGATTATGCATAAGGGAAGACTTGTTGAGAAAGGGAGAACCAAGAAGATTTATGAAAAACCCGTACATCCCTATACAAAAATGCTCTTGGAATCTGTTCCGGATATAGGGAAGAAATGGGATAAAAATAAAGAGTTTCTTCCGGAAGATGTGCTTAAGGAGATAAACGAATTCTATCTTAAAAATAAAGGGAAAGGGTATGAAGAAATAGAAGGTGAGCATTCCGTACTTTTTTCCGATTTATAAATAAAAATAAGTATTTTAGTAATATGTTTTGGCGGCAATAGCCGCCTTATTGTCTTTTGACCCGTTTTTGTGGTATCTTTATATTGATTAGGATTATTTAGGGTTTGGAGGTAATGAAAGTGGCTCAAACTCAACAAGCACCCGTGAATATAGGAGAAGAAATAGTTGTCGAGATTAATGGCTATGCCACCCAAGGGGAAGGTGTTGGAAGATATGAAGGTTTTACTGTTTTTGTCCCCAATAGCTTAGATGGTGAGACAGTTTTAACAAAAATTGAGATGGTGAAGAAAAATTATGCCCGTGGAGAACTGGTCGCAGTTCTTAAAAACTCGCCCCACCGGGTAAAACCAGCCTGTTCTCTTTATACCCTGTGTGGAGGCTGTCAGCTTTTACATTTAGACTATGAAGGACAATTGGAATTTAAACGTCAACGGGTCATCGATGTCCTTGAACGCCTTGGGGGATTAAAAAATGTAAAGGTTCATCCTGTAATCGGGATGCTTGAACCCTGGAAGTACCGGAATAAAGTGCAGTATCCTTTTGCCCTAGCGGATGATAAAGTGATTATTGGATGTTACCAACAAGGTACTCATAATGTTGTAGATACTAGGGAATGTTTGATTCAGCATGATCTAAATAGCCGGATTATGAACCGCTTACGTGAATTAGTACAGGGGATGGGTATTTCTATTTATGATGAGAATACCGGTCGTGGTCTTTTACGCTATGTTTTGGTGAAGAATGGGTTTGAATCTGGGGAGGCAATGGTAGTCTTAGTAACCAATGGCCCGGAATTCCCGGAGGGTAAGGAACTGGCCCGGATGCTGGCAGCAGGTTTCCCGGAACTAAAAAGTGTGGTACAGAATATTAACACAGCAAGCGGTAATGTAGTACTTGGTGATAGAAACAAGGTACTCTATGGTGAAGATGGGATTATCGATCGCCTAGGAGATTTAGAGTTTAAAATCTCAGCCACTTCCTTCTTTCAAGTGAACCCGGCCCAAACGGAGATTTTGTACGGGAAAGCATTAGAATACGCAAATCTCACCGGGACAGAAAGAGTATTAGATGCTTATTGCGGTGTTGGGACCCTCACGCTCTTTATGGCGAAGAAGGCCAAGGAGGTATATGGTATTGAGGTGATACCTGAAGCAATCGAGGATGCAGAAGAGAATGCGATCAGGAACAAGGCTGATAATGTGACCTTTGTAATCGGTGCAACTGAAGATGTCCTCCCAAGGCTGGTTAATATTGGGATTGATTTTGATGTTGCAGTGGTTGACCCGCCGCGGAGTGGCTGTGAACAAAGGGTCCTTGAGACTTTTGCCCAAGTAAAAGTGGAGCGGATTGTTTATGTAAGTTGTAACCCTAGTACCTTAGCACGGGATCTTAAGTTATTAGTTAATCGCGGCTATAAGGTCAAAGAGATCCAGCCGATTGATATGTTTCCCCATACTTATCATGTTGAGTGTGTTGTCTTGATGTCACGGGTGGAGAAATAGGGTTATTCAAAACGCTGATAAATAAAGGGCTGCCTGACATTGAACTTTTCTCACGGCTACTTTGCCGTGGATGTTAATGTCGGGAAACCCTTATTTTTATTCTTTGATGAAACATATCAACTACCCTGAAAGCTATAGGGTCGAGTTGACAGATTAGATTTATTATTGAGGTTGAGGAGACAGGATAGATGTATTATTTAATCTTCTCGTACAGCATCTGTATCGAAAATTCTATCCAGTTCCTCGTTTGATGTTATGCCACGAACTTTATTCCTAATCGTTGTTTTTCCCATATCTAGTCGATAGAAATGTTCACGACCATCGACACCTTTTTTAAGTCGAATGAGCTGAATCCTGCCAAATATATCCCAATGCTTCTCTGCGAATTTTGCTAAACCCACTGCCTTAGGATAATTGTCTTTTCGGCTTGGATCGTGTGGTTCTAAAATATCAAAAACATAACCTTGTGCATCAGATCTAACAATAACTAAATCCGGGAACATAGAAGTTGTGACACCGCTCACTTCGTAAGGGATTTCAAGTGACCACTTTTTACGGTCAAGATTACGTAACCAGCATACAGCACCATTGTTAAGCTCTTCTGTAACAACTCCGCTTTCCCATGGATTCAGTGATGTTTCAAATGTGCCATCCTCTGAACAATAAAGATGCTGCTCAAATTTACTGCTATTTTCTGGTTTAGAAAAATCAATAGAATCTGGTAATATCCATGGTACAGATATCGGTTGTACAGAAGCATTAGTTAATCTTTCATAGACATTCTTTCGTGCCTCGCTAAGTCTAGCAATGGATCGCTTGTTGTTTTCGTACAGTGTTATGAATTCTTCCTCAGCATAGTCATTAATCCTTTCCATTGCATCAGTATCATGTGTAAGAATGATGATTTCTTTTTTTACATCAATATGGTCACGGGTACTATGACGAATCCAATATTCCTTGTGTAAACCCTCTCCCAACAACTTTCCAGCTTGCTCAAAATGTCGGGAAATATCAAAATCGGACATGGTCATTGTCTGTGTTTCTTCATCAAAGGAGTAGGCGTTGTCTCCGTATTCAAATATCAGTGTACCGAGAGCAAAACCAGTAATTGAAGCCCCTCGAGTGTCAAAGTCTCCACTTTCTTTTATCCGTGAAATCTCACCATCCATTTTTGATAAAACTGCATTTTTAACAGTTTTCTGCGCCCCTAAGTCAATACCATCCATCGTCAGTGCACGTGAAAGCTGTATTAATAATTTAAGTGGTGCCTGCTTTCGAGATGAATCTATCCGATAGGTTATAAGGTTATCCATCGCCTCAAATACATCAGAATAGGCAAGGTTTCGTTCAAGTGTAACAAGCTCTTTACTGGTGCCCGTTTCGGTAGGCATAGCAGCCTCACTGTCACGTAGGGCATTAACTACATTCTTCACTGTTTCTTCATCAAAGTATGGAAGAAATAGACTGACACTATTAAGCTCAGCATCAGAAGAAATCCGTCTTGCCAAAGGTGTACGTATCATACGTCCTAGCAACTGAGCAATATAAGTATAGTCTTGGGCACTGCGGAATGACATCATCGTTTCAGCTCGGGGGCAGTCCCAACCTGTGGAAAGATTCATTTTGAAAAACACGATCAGCACATTTTCTTCTTCTTGAATTCGGGATGCTTCAATTTGCTGAATTTCAACATCACGCACTTTAAGTGTGCCACGGTCATTAAAAGTATGTACCGCTTCTCCGGGCTGTAATTTGCGTCCCAGCGTTTCTTCTAGTAAATCGATGCAAGCTCCCAAATCTGTTTGGGTTGCTATACGATCATTTCCATCTTCAACTTGGATAACAAGAATAGGGTTTACCATTTTTTCATCTTCACGCTCACAGTAAGTCTTCCAGTGAGAGCATTTTTTGCGCCAATTATCAACTGCCCCTTTAAACATGGTCATATCGGCATTAAATTGAATATCTGGATAGTGAATAATAATTCTATCTTTCAAAAGACCTGACTCACGAACCTGCTCAGGTGGAACGATGACTTTTTGAACCGTTGAAGTCGTTCCGGCAATTAAGTTATCAAATCTCTGAGGAGTTGCAGTCACACCTATAACTAAAGGCATGACGCAAAGACCGTCATCTTCACTACCCTTAATGAATTTTTGCATGATAGATTGCGCCTTATTTTCTGCTTGCACAGATGTATAAGTTCCTCTATGTGCTTCATCTATCACCACATAAAATTTTTTAGGAATCCGTTTTGCAGTATTAGTAAGTGTTTCCCATATGGAATACTGTCGCTTATCAGATGTTGCAGTTAGTAGCTTATCAGAACCGAGCTTTTGTGTATTTAGAAAATAAACGTGACCACCTTCGAAGTACTCAGCACTAAAGTTTGAATCTATAGTTACTAAGTCTCTAACAGGAATTTTATCTGACTTGCTTTCAATTTTTAACCGTGTTTGTTCATTGAGCTCTGGTGAATCGGAAAGCCAAACAAAAACTGAATCTGGATCTCCGAGGTTGTCCTCGTTACCATAGAGTAATTCCTCAAAAAGAGTCGTCATAATAATAGTTTTTCCCGAACCAGTAGGTGCGGAAAACGAGATTATCTGAGGCTTATTTTCACGCCACACTGCATGAGCATCTTTAATTGCAGAATGCAGTTCACCAAGGGCTGTTTCCTGAAAAGGAAATAGTATATCTCTCATTTATGAATCCCTCCTGCTTCCTAACACAAAGTTATCGATATAATCTCGATATAATTGATATGTGTTATTTACTTTTACTCCGGCAGCCATTTCACGGAATGCTTCCTCGGAGTTAGTTACAAAATAGACCATTTGGATACCGTTCTCTTCAGAAAGCTTTTCGGCAAATTCTGCGAACCGTGTTTCATCGACTAAAATAGCAAAGCCATTTTGCGGAAGAATTAACATCTCTGGTTCTTCATTGTAATTTACTTCTGGTCGCTTTCCAATAGCTCCAGATTTGAGCCAAAGTAATGGTAGTATTTCGTGGAACTGTTGGCCCAATGAAACAAGATTTTTATCCAAGAATTCTAGCTTGAAGTATTCAGCATTTGCAGGAAAACCATCGCTCATTGGACGTTTAACTTGTGATGTTACAATAATGGGGCCTAGCAATTCTGAAACACGTGTCTTAATTGACTTGAATATGGCAGTCGATTTTGAGGCTATATAAAAGTCTGATATTTGATCCTGTTCTTCAATGGCAGATAACCACTCATCAACTGCATTTACATCAAAAAGAATTGATGCTGTATGTTTATTTGAAACAATGAATTTACAGTCTTTGGTTACTAATGATTGCGGCAATTGTGACTTTCCTTCCTTATTTCGAAGTAAAGAAACAATTTGCTTTTTTGCAGCTGCTGTTAATTCTGTAGGGTTATCGACAAAACTTAACTGATAGAATGAACGGTCTACTTCATCAGATACAGTCTGAGTAGTAAAGTACTCACCCGTTAAGACAGAGCTATCATCACGTCTTCCAAGGATACTATACTTTGTTCTAGGCCAAGTTATAGCACGACATATTCCATGTTTTTCCCATTCAATATCACCGGGCTTATAGCCATTTTTTTTCAAGGTTTTTGATTCATCATCTGAGACTTCGTTATTAGTTACTAAAATGCAGCGGCGGTTTCCGTTGTCCTCAGCATTAAGTAAATTTACTGCGTGTAATGTGGTACCACTTCCTGCAAAGAAGTCAACAATCAATGCGTCTTTGTATGTGTCAAGTATTCGTTGGCACTTTTTTCTTACAAAATCATCCATTACTG
>DAIOHK010000024.1:0-34694 GCA_036744795.1 Bacillota bacterium
ATCTGGCCTTGATTTATAGTACTTGCCGTGTACTGTCGGTAGCCAGCATGAACAACTATTTGCTTCTGACATCGCAAGCACAATCAATGAAGACTGCTCTCAAATAATCCGGCAAGGTTGCACCCGGCGCATTGGGGTTAAGCGCCGGGGTTAAGAAAAAACGTTAGTTTAAAATAATTACGTTTAGGTTTGAATTCGAATTGCAGTATTTTTAAGTGTTGATGAAAATCAAGTTTATTAATTAAGAATAACCTGGTCGGCAATTGCGGCTAAATTCTTTTGTAGAATAAAATTGCTTTCGGCAACATCAGAATGTAAACCTTTAAATACTGAAGATAAGATCTTTTTTACCATAAATCCAGACAAGGAATTTAGATTCAAATTCGTTTTAAGATACAAATGCATAGGAAATTCGCCTTCAGCTGAAGGGAAAAGGTATTTGAGATTAAGTCTTTTTGCTCCGCGTTTTTCATAAAATTGTATTCTTTTTTTCTGTTTATAAAAATTAATCCGGTCTGTCTGATCCGGTATTTCAACTTCTAAAAGCATACCAGTAATCTCTGGGCCAAACTGATTGGGAATTTCTTGAAAAAAATATGTTCCATAACCCATACCTCGATAGTTAGCATTAATAGCTAAATAATCTAGCCATAATGCTCCTAGGCTCGATAAATCGTAAATTAAAGCATAGCCTAGGATATCGTTGATCTTTGGATGTTTTAAGAGTAAAAGCTTATATTGATCTTTCTCTAATAAAGAACATAAAATGTGATAATCTTTCCGTTCATTTAATGGAAAGTCTTTGGTGTATAGCTTATAAATAAAATTGAAGTTATTAATATCACCCTTTAAGATATATGGTCTATCTTTATAAGGGTATTGTGTTACAGTGTTTTTCAAAAAACCGACTCCTTTTATAAATGAGGTTATAATAAAAATTCTATAACTAGCTTTTATACTCCTATTTAAAAAAAGTTAACAGATAAGGGTATCTTAATACCTTAAGCATGTAATGACCAAAATAAAGCGAGAAATAAGAAATATGATTGTTTGTCGAAGAATAAATTTAACAGTAGCATTATATTTTAAAGGAAAATAAAAAAAAAGCGAGAATATATTAAATAACTTTTAAAAAGTTATTTAGAAACATTTTAGATACAAAAGCAGAGGTATAAATGATTGAAAAGAGCAATTAACCAGGAATTGATGCGGGTAACTAATAAAACTCAAATTCTTAGATGTATCAGAGAAAAAGACAAGGTTTCTAAAAGAGAAATCGCTGAAGAACTAGGGTTGAGTGCGACTACTGTATCAACTTTTATTAGAGAATTAGAAAAAGAAAAGAAGATAAAAAGTTGCGGAATTGCTGAATCTACCGGAGGAAGAAGATCCATTCTTTACGATTTAAATCCTGATTTTCGCTATATTTTAGGGATTGACCTTGAAGTAGATCGATTGATTGGGGTAGTTTTAGATTTTAAAGGTAAGATTAAGGGAACCAAGGAGATCTCGTTTACAAGTAAAGATGAATGGAAGGTTATTCCCTTATTGAAAACCTTTATTTATGATCTTTTTGAGGAAAATGATCTGCCTATTAAGAAATTTGGCGGGTTAGGAATTGGAGTTCCGGGGGTTGTAAATAGTGATACTGGGGTTATTGAGTTTGCCCCTAACCTAGGATGGAAGAACGTAAATATACCTTCACTGCTTGGTATTGGTAAACCAGTTTTTATTGAAAATGAGGCCAATGCCGGAGCATTGGGGGAAGCCGTGTTTGGGGTAGCAAAAAATGTTTCACATTTGGTTTTTATCTCTGTAGGAATGGGTATTGGCTGTGGACTAATTATTAACAACAAATTATATTCGGGTTCTTTATACCATGCGGGGGAATTTGGGCACATGATTGTAAACCCTGATGGATTACCCTGCCAGTGCGGTAATAAAGGGTGCTGGGAGGTTTACGCTTCAAATAATGCGGCAATTAGAATGTATAAGGAGAAAAGTAATAGAAAAGTTACTTTTCAAGAAATATTAGCTGAATTTACTAAGGATCATTCTTTCCAAACTGTTGAGGTGGTACAATCAATCACAAAATATCTGGGGATTGGGATCGCCAATATTATTAATGGTTTAAATCCGGAAATGGTAGTTGTCGGAGGAGAGATTACGGTGATCAAGGATTTAGTCTATAATGAACTGCTCAAGGGGATTAAAGGACGTTCCTTAGAAAAATCATTTAGTGGAGTAAGACTGGAGTTTTCGCAATTAGGGAATAAAGCAACAGCTCTGGGAATGGGAAGTATAGTTATAGAAAAAATTATTTCTTCTATAATGTAATTTTAAGTAACTACTATTTATGGGGGGTTGGTAATTAGAACAGACTGGAATTTAAAGAAATTGAAAAGGGTGGTGAAGAAGGATGGGTTATTTAATAGGTTACGACGTGGGAAGTTCTTCAGTTAAGACCTCACTTTTAGAAGCCGAAGAAGGCAAGATAGTAGCTTCTGCTACTTCTCCGCAGACGGAGTTGGAAATTAGTGCGAAAAAACCAGGGTGGGCTGAACAACATCCCAATACATGGTGGGAGCATGTGAAAATTGGTACTGCTAACATCTTGAGTAAGAGCAGGGTTAAACCGGAGGAGATTAAAGCGATTGGGATCTCCTACCAAATGCATGGATTAGTAATCGTAGATAAAAATTATAAAGTTTTACGTCCGGCAATTATTTGGTGCGATAGCAGAGCAGCAAGTATCGGTGATCAGGCTTTTTCATCAATTGGCCAGGAAAAATGTTTAACTAGGCTGCTAAATTCACCGGGAAATTTTACAGCCTCCAAACTAAAATGGGTACAAGAAAACGAACCTGAAATTTATGAAAAAACATATAAGGCGATGCTTCCCGGAGATTTTATTGCGATGATGATGACAGGGGAGATCAGAACGACTCCTTCTGGATTATCTGAAGGAATTCTCTGGGATTATCAGCAGCAGGAGCTAGCTAATCTCGTTCTGGATTACTATGGTATTCCACAAGAGATGATGCCGGAGGTAGTTCCAACTTTCTCTAATCAAGGAGAGCTTACCAAAAAAGCTGCAGAAGAATTAGGATTAAAACCGGGAACAGTAGTTTCTTATCGGGCCGGGGATCAACCGAATAATGCGTTTTCACTTAATGTTCTAAACCCGGGTGAAATGGCAGCGACGGCAGGCACAAGCGGAGTGGTATATGGAGTTGGAAATCAGCCTGAATATGATAGAAAATCAAGAGTTAATACTTTTTTACATGTCAATCATACGAATAAAGATCCCCGTTATGGTATTTTGCTTTGCCTAAATGGAACTGGGATTCTTAACAGGTGGTTGAAGAATAACCTAATGAATGATGAGGTGGGTTATGATGAGATGAATCACCTGGCTGCCCAAATTCCTGCTGGTGCTAAAGGATTGATGATCTTTCCCTATGGTAACGGGGTAGAGAGAACCTTGGAGAACAAAGAGTTAAATGCTTCGATTCAAGGACTCGACTTTAATCTACATAAACGGAGTCACTTGCTCAGAGCAGCTCAGGAAGGAATCGTTTTTGCTCTAAATTATGGTTTAGGAATTATGGAAAAAATGGGAACGAGGATTGATGTAATACGAGCTGGTCAGGCCAATATGTTTTTAAGTCCCCTGTTTGGTGAAGTGTTTGCTACTGTTACCGGGGCAAAGGTAGAATTATATAATACAGATGGTTCACAAGGCGCGGCTCGGGGAGCAGGCGTTGGGGCTGGTATTTATCATAATTTTGCAGAGGCCTTTTCTGGTCTTCAGACGCAAAAAACGATTGAACCCAATACTAAACTAACTAATTGCTATCAAGAACTTTATAAGCGCTGGGCTACAATTTTACAAAATCAATTAAATACAGGTGTTGTATAACCTTAAACAAAAAAGGGAGGAAATATTAATGACCAAAAAAATATCTTTTCATAGTATTTGTCGGTGGACTTTTAATCCGGGAAAAGGAGGATTTGTCCCCGCAGATATGCGACCAGAATGGGATGCAAAAAACTTGGGAACCGCAGAGACTGTAAAATTGATTAAAGAGAAGATTGCGCCTCGAATGCCGGACTGGGTGCAATTGGGTTTTGAGGTGCATTATGATACAGAAATCAATGAACAAAACGTGGTCGCGGTGGCTGATGCCTTGACTGATGCTGGGATCTATCTGGGAATGATCACTCCAGGCGCTCATAGTCATTTTGCTTATGGAGGAATTGCTTCTTTAGATCCTAATGAACGTAAAAAAGCCGAAGAACTTGGATTGCGGACAGTGGACCTTGCTTACGGCCCCTTAAAGAAGAATTGGCACCCTGATCCAAAGTTAGCTCCTACCCTGGTGCTCTGGAATGGCTCCTATGGATACGATCTAGCTACTATTGGTATAAAACAGATGTATCAAAACCTTAAACAAAGTGTGGCCGCACTTTGTAAGTATGAAGAGGAGAAGGGCGGAGCGCTCTATATTGGGATTGAACCTAAGCCTAACGAAGGACACCCGGCAATGTTATTACCAACCGTTGCTTCTGCGCTTTTGTTTTTCCGGAGGATAGAAGAGGAGTTCGGTGTCTCACGAGCTAAAAAAGGCGTAAACAAAGAGTTTGGTCACTCAGAAATGATTGGACTTGATCATGTTTATGATACAGTTGAAGAGTTGGATAATGATGCTATGGTTCATATGCATCTGAATAGCCAAGGGTATAATGATGGGATAATTCTTGGTGGGCCAGGCAGATATGATATTGACCATGGAACAAGAGTTAATGGGATGAATATAGCGATTGCTGGTCTCTTACAGGAAGCAGGCTTTAACCGCTGGATGGGTCATGATATGCAAGTCCGGCCCTATGATAATGTAGAACAAGGTATTGATCGGGTAATTAGAAGCGTTCTTAGCTGGGAAGCATGTGCACATGCTGCAAAAAACCTTAATTCCGAAGAATTAATAAAATCTTTAGAGAACAGAGAAACCGCCAAAGCGGAAGATATGATGAGAGAAGCAGTAGTTGAAGCGCAAAAACTCTTTGATCAACTATACAAGGGATAAAGTTACCCGTTTTTTTCTAATAGTTGTTACCTTTATATTGTTCTTGTAAAATATACTTTTGTCATTTTCAAGGAAATTTACTTTTGATCAAAAAAAGGAGGCTACTGCCTCCTTTTTAATTATTATTAATAAGGTTTTAAATAGATGGTGGAGAAAAATGTTAAGGAAGTTTGCTTTTCTTTAAAACTTTTGATTAGGTTTTAATCATAGGTAATTAGGGATTACGGGTTATCTGATCAACATTGATCTGGTCTGAATTTTTGTCGACAAAAGTTTTACAACAAGTATCCATACAGGTGGAAGCATTCATGGGCGGGACATTTGACGCATCAGGAGCATCAATATGGTCTGGTGTCTGGGCAGCCCAGGAATCTCCAGAGACTAATATCTCTGAGGCGTGACAAATATTCCCTTGGTTCCAATAATGACAATTGTTTATACTGCAATGGATTTTAGCCATTCTCTTTCCTCCTCTTTGCTTCAATTTAGTGAAACCATATATCGAAAGAACATTTATACAATTTCCAAAGATCACGAAAAATAAACTTAAATTGAATGGTAATTTCTATTAAAATTAAAAGCCAAGGGAGTTGGGGATTTAAGAGAGAGGGTGGTTCCACATTTTTTGGGGAAACTTTCAAGTTAAACTAGGTTTCCGAAGAAATAAACAGAAAAAATTTTTAACTGGGAAAGTTGCTAAGTATAAAAATTTAATAATAAAAAAACCTACTCTAATTGAGCAGGTTCAAAATTTCTGGCGGCCCCGAAAGGAGTCGAACCTCCGACACGCGGTTTAGGAAACCGCTGCTCTATCCACTGAGCTACGGGGCCTTAAATTTTCATAGCCTTAATATTATAACAGAATTTAAATCAGTGCGCAACTGTGGTTTTGTTTAGAAACTTTTTTCTAGGTAACAAAAAATAAAGATTTAAATAAGGTCGGTTCTCCTTAGAGCATTTAAAGTAGCCTCAATAATTAGTTTAGAACGGTCTTTTCTGCTTAGATCCAAACGGAGTCCCTCGGTGCCTGTACCCATACGAATGGAATCCTCAGAATAGCCAGTGCTCTGGCCCAGGTGGTAGAGTTCTTCGTTTGACAGGTCATACAATAAGTAAGAAAGGGCTAAAGAGCAAGAATGGGTAAACTTAAAATCAACATTATCTTGTTTAAAACGTAAACTGGGTCTATTCTCTTCATAAACATAGTCAGAAAGTTTAATTACCAGTAAATAGTCGATTCCAAGTTTACTAAAAAAATATTCACGGGTAAAGCGTTCTTTGTAATCACCAAACCCGGTAAGCATTTGTCCAGTAACTACCTCTACATTTGCCCTTCTTTTTATGTACTCGGAAATTTCTATTTCGATTAAGGGTTTCTCTTCCAAATCCGTATCAATAATTATACCCAGACGTTTTCCGGCTAGTTCTTTAAGAATACTTTGATCATCACAACCTGTCATAAAAACCAGGAGAAACAGAAGAAATAAGATAAATTTATGGTGGCTTTTCATCCAATTCACCTCATTTTTCAAATAGTATAAGTTAAAAAAGCCTCACCATGGGTGAGGCTTTGACTTCCGTGTCATTGGGGGAAGACTTCCTTGTCATTATATAATATCGTTTAACTTCTGTAAATACTTTAGAACAAAATGTACCTTTAATAATCTAAGAATATCAAATAAGAGCGATGCATAAGGAAATCCGGTTATCCAGGGGTAATCTTTATTTGGAAAAAGTAAGTTTTGACATAAAGGAGGGACTATTTATTCTTATGGTGCATATAATATGTATGAGGGAGTTGGTACAATTACCTTAATGCTTTATTTATTATAATAAAGCTGCTTGATTTATAATCAAAAGATATTGCTATTAAACTATAGAGAACGAGGGGAATTTATAATTACCTATTCAATAGCCAAAACGCCACCAATGACTTCCAATGGTTCCTAATAAAAGCACTTAACTGGTACATTTTTTAGTATATAGAGGAAAAGAAGGGATAATCATGCCAGGGATCAAATACATGATTTCAATAGTTAAGCAAAACCCATTAATAAAAATAAAAGTGACAGGGATTTATAGACATGGTTTTGAACATTTTTATTATAGAAACCCTGTAACCGGACGCTGGCGTCAACTTATAGATGAACCAAAGGAAGTGCTAGTTAAAGGTAATTCAAGTAAGCTATGTATTTTACAAGATATTGCGCGGAAGGGGAAAAATTTGGCAGATAAGTTTTATAATGATCTAAAAGAACTACTTGGTGAATTTGAGGAAAATAGGGAAGCTGTACAACAAGAAGAAAAATATATATGATGCTACAGTGAAACTGAATTAAAGACAAGTATAAAATAAAAAAGCTCTTATTCAGAGCTTCAAGTAAACCGGAGTAAACTCTCCGGATTTTTATTTTCACTGCGCTTTATCATTATTATTGGGTAATTTTAATAAGGTTTAGAAATTATTAAATGGTGCGCCCGGCAGGATTCGAACCTGCGACCTTTTGATTCGTAGTCAAACACTCTATCCAACTGAGCTACGAGCGCACTTATAATGCAAAAAATATAATATCACAAAGCAATTATGATGTCAAGAACTTAAATAAAACGAATAAAATATCAAATTCTTTTGGAGGGAAGAAGAAGGTGGTGTAAAATAAGAGATCGATAGACAGAAAGACCACTGTAAAAGTAAATGATTGATATTTCCAAAGAAGAAGGAAGCGTCATGGATAAAAATGATATCTATTTTATGAGAGAAGCATTAGCTGAGGCAGAAAAAGCATTTGCTTTAGATGAAGTTCCAATTGGGGCAGTCATTGTTTACCAGGGGGAAATCTATGCAAGAGGATATAATCTCCGAGAGAGCCTGAAAGATCCAACAGCTCATGCGGAGATTGTTGCAATCCGAGAAGCAGCAACTAAACGTGGGATATGGCGATTGCATGGAATGACGATTTATGTTACACTGGAACCCTGCCCGATGTGTTCTGGTGCGATGGTTAATGCTAGAATAGACCGACTAGTATTTGGAGCTTATGATCCTAAAGCTGGTGCTGCCGGTTCTATAATTAACATTGCTAATGATGACAGATTGAATCATCGCTTGGAAGTGATGGGTGGCGTTTTGGCTGATGAGTCTGGAGAATTACTTAAAAAGTTTTTTCAATTAAAAAGATAAAATTCCAATCAAAATAACTTGACCTTTCGCCTGATTATATGTAAAATATTGAATTAGCGACAATATCAATAAAGCAACCGAGTTTCTTTTGGAGAGATGGCTGAGCGGTTGAAAGCGCCCGCCTCGAAAGCGGGTAGGGGTTTACGCTCCTCGCGAGTTCGAATCTCGCTCTCTCCGCCAAATCTAGAGGATAAAGACTAGATTTTGGGTAAAAGATTTAGCCTCTAGTATTAATTACTGCTTTGGAGAGATGGCCGAGTGGACGAAGGCGCACGCCTGGAGAGCGTGTAGACGTTTTGCGTCTCCTGGGTTCAAATCCCAGTCTCTCCGCCATTAAAAAAATACCGGTTTGATAACCGGTTTTTATTTTGAGTTAATTGAAGCTTAATTACATTGCTTTCATATTTGACTATTAAGCTACAATATATTGATAGTAATAACACACTATATAGTGAGCTACAAACAAAGGGAATAACGTAATTGGCTTTATTGAACAAGTTCTTGTTTTTCAACTTTAAAAATGTTATAATAACCTAGTCTAAGTTTTTAATCTTGGCCGTGCTAGACGGGGAGGTAGCGGTGCCCTGTAACCTGCAATCCGCTATAGCAGGGTTGAATTCCGGCTTGAGGCGGCTCTTCGTGGCACCGGCTGTGGCAAGTGGTGCTGAAGATTAGGTCCTACGCAACAAAGACCAGTGAACCCCGCCAGGTCCGGGAGGAAGCAACGGTAAGCTGTAAACTTTGTGTGCCGTAGGGTAACCTGATTGGAGCTAACTACCATGGCACGATCGGGAAGAGTCCGTCAAGGGTCTGGTGCACGGTCAGTATTTACCCGCCAATAAAGGCGGGTTTTTTAAATATTAAAAGGAGTTTCAATAAAAAAAGCAAATAATAAGGTGACATGAGAAAAATAAAGATTAAAGCATTCGCTAAAATAAATCTAGCACTGGATGTTATTGGGAAGAGAGAAGATGGATATCATGAAGTTGAGATTATTATGCAATCTATTAATCTCCATGACAAACTTATTCTTTTTCCAGCTCCTGTTTTATCCTTGGAAACCAAAAACCGGCGTCTTCCTATTGATGACCGGAATCTAATTATTAAAGCCGCAAAAAAAATCAGAGAGTTTACCGGAACACAAAGTGGGGCACGGATCATACTAAATAAAAACATACCAGTAGGAGCGGGATTAGGTGGAGGAAGTGCCGATGCTGCAGCCGCTTTGGTGGGATTAAATAAGTTATGGTCATTAAATCTCTCACTTTCTACATTAGAAAAATTAGCAGTATCGGTTGGGGCTGATGTTCCATTTTGTCTAACTGGCGGAACTGTTTTAGCCAAAGGTATTGGAGAGAAACTAACGATCTTACCTTCCCTTCCTGCCGAACCAATTTTCTTAACTAAACCACCTTTTACAGTAAGTACTGCTATGGTCTATAAAAATTTAAGCTTATCCTCCATAGATCGACATCCGGATATAAAAAGCATATTATCTATAATTAATACGGGAGAGATTTATTCCATTAATGATTATTGGGGTAATGTACTAGAAAAAGCTACTTTCAAACTTTTTCCCGAGGTCAAAGAAGTTATGCAGTGGTTATCAGAAAAGGGCTTTCCTGTTAGGATGACAGGAAGTGGCCCTACACTTTTCATGTTCCGGTCGAGCGGTAATTCAAATTTTAAAGAGATAAAGTTTAAGCTGAGAGAGCTAGGTTGGTGGACTTATGAGGGGGCTCTTGAAGGACGGGGCTTGGAGGTAACAGTGTAAAGGGGGGGTAATAATGGAGAGAAAACCTTTAGTTCCAATCAGGCTTGATAGTTATAAACCTCTACGTGAATTAGTTTTTGAAGCATTAAGGGAAGCAATTATTACTGGACACTTAGCACCAGGAGAAAGGCTAATGGAGTTACAATTAGCAGAAGAACTTGGGGTTAGTAGAACTCCTGTACGAGAGGCCATCCGTAAACTGGAACTGGAAGGATTAGTACATATGATACCGAGAAAGGGAGCATATGTAGCGACTCTTTCTATGAAAGATATTGTGGAAGTCTTCGAAATTCGTGGAGCACTTGAAGGGCTTGCGGCGGCTTTAGCAGCCGAAAGTATTACTGATGAAGAACTTGAAGAGCTCGAAAGGCATTTAGTAATGGCAGCGGAACAAATAGGGAATGCTGACTTAGAAGGTATGGTTGAAGTGGATACTGGCTTTCACCAAATTTTATATAAGGCCAGTAGAAACGAACGTTTAACCCAGATAATTAGTAATCTTAGAGAACAAATTCAAAGATACCGGCTGACTTCGCTTTCTTATCCGGGAAGAATGAAAATAGCTTTAGAGGAACATCGGGAGATTGTAGATGCTGTTTCGGCTAGGGATCCCGATCTTGCACGAAAATTGGCACAAGAACATATAGAGAATGCAGAGAACAGTATGATGCAGGTTATCCGGGCGGAAAAACTTTAAATTACTAACATGGAGTTTCGGTTGATTAAGGAGGAGTTTCATGGAGGCAATTGTTCTTGGTGGAGCTATGAATACTGGTTCTCTTAGAGAAGTGGATGATTCTCCCTATGAAGCCGGTATTAAGATTAATAATCAACCAATGATTGAGTTTGTGATTGCTACTCTAGAGGATATGGAAGAAATTCAAAGAATAGCAGTTGTTACCCGGGAAGAGATTATTGACAAAAGGAAATGGTCAAAGGTGGAAGTTTTACCACCGGGGATTAATATGCTAGATAGTCTTCTCCAAGCAGTTCGTTATCTTGACTCAGAGGGATTTTTACTAGTTCTTACTTCAGATATCCCTTTAATATCCCAAGTAGCACTCAGAGATTTCCTTGAAGAATGTTCAAAAAGAGATGCTGATGTTTACTATTCATTTGTGCCTAAAGAGAAGATTGAAGAGAAGTATCAAGGTGTAAAAAGAACTTATGTACGGTTAAAAGATGGAATTTTCACCGGCGGGAATGTTGTATTAATCAAAGCGCAGGTTGTTTTATCTTATAGTGAACTGATCGAGCAGGTCATCGCACTTAGAAAACACCCGTTAAAACTCTGTAATTTGTTAGGATTTGAATTTCTTTTTCGTCTTGTAACTGGACGTTTAACTGTAGCAGAAATTGAGACTAGGGTCGAACAGATTCTCAAGCTAAAAGGAGTAGGAATAACTTCATTATATCCAGAGATTGGTATTGATGTAGACAAACCAAGTGATTTAAAGTTAGTTCAATCAATTTTAAATAAATAAAAAAGCTTTTTCTTTTTAGGAAAGGCTTTTTTTAACTGATTGTAGTAAAATTTTAAAAATGGAAAGGATTTCAAGGTTTTGTGTCGAAACAGTTAAGCACTTACTTTATTTTCAAAAAGAGGTGAAAATATGAACATCACGGATGTCCGTCTTAAAAAGATTGATAATGGTAGTAAAATGAAGGCCATTGCATCCATTACTTTTGACAATGCGTTTGTTGTAAGGGAAATCAGGGTAATTGAAGGGCAAAACGGCTTATTTGTTGCTATGCCCAGCCGTAAGACACCTTCTGGAGAATTTAAAGATATTGCCCATCCGATTAACTCTGATACTAGGCAACTTATACAGAATGCAATTTTAGAAGAATATGAAAAAGCAGAATGATAACTAAGAAAAAGAAGTAATTGCCTATTGACATGATCCTAATATATTTGTTATAATTATCAATGCTATTGGGATGGTCAATATTTTGTTGGGGCGTAGCCAAGTGGTAAGGCACGGGACTTTGACTCCCGCATGCGTTGGTTCGAATCCAACCGCCCCAGCCATTTAATATTGTCTTTGAATTTCGCTCTGCTACGGCGGAGTTTTTTTATGGATGATTGTATAAAATATAATAAACCTATCAGTTTTAGGGGGCATCAAAGGTGTCTGAGCTTAAAGTACTTATCTTAGCAGCAGGTAAAGGAAAGAGAATGAAATCAGAGCTTCCAAAAGTCATTCTACCTATATGTGGTGTACCAATGATTCAGTATGTAATCTGGGAAGCTTTAAAATTATCTAAATTAAAGCCATTATTAGTAATAGGATATAAAGGGGAAGAAGTGAAGGCCCTACTTAAGGATGAAGTTGAATATGCCTGGCAAAAGGAGCAGTTAGGCACGGGGCATGCGGTTAAAGTAGCTTGTGATGAAATGAAAAGCTTTACTGGAGATCTACTTGTGCTTTATGGAGATACGCCTTTTATTTCGGCTGATAGTTTAAAGGCTTTAATCAAAGAACATCAGACTGAGAAGGCAGCAGCTACAGTTCTTACTGCTGAAGTTAAAGATCCAACAGGATATGGAAGGATAATCCGTTCAACTGATGGTTCACTAATGGGAATAGTTGAAGAAGTGGATACTTCACCGGCGGAAAAGGAAATCCGTGAAGTAAATACCGGGATTTATTGTTTTTCGTATCAAGAATTAATGAATGTGATTCCGAAGATACAACCGCAAAATGCTCAGGGAGAATATTATTTAACAGATGTTATTGCTCTGTTGGAAAAACAAGGTAAGAAATTAAAGGTGGTAAGATGTAATAATCCCGGAGAAATTTTGGGACCTAATGACCGGAAAGCATTGGCGGAAACAGAACGTGTAATGCAAGCCATGATCTTGGATCGGCATATGGATGCGGGGGTTAGTATAATAGACCCCTTGGTTACCTATATCGATCCTCGTGTTAAAATTGGAAGAGATACTACTATTTATCCTGGTACAATACTTAGAGGGGATACTAGAATAGGGGATAATTGTCATATTGGCCCTTTTTCCCAAATTTCCGATTCAATAATTGGAGATGGCTGCCAGATTCAGTTTAGTACTATTAATCAAACTCAGTTAAAGAATCATGTCAATGTTGGACCCTATACCCATATTCGTCCAGGAACTACTGCTGAAGAGAACACAAAAATAGGCGGTTTTGTAGAAGTAAAAAACTCACAGATTGGAGCTGGTAGTAAAGTTCCTCATTTAAGCTATATTGGAGATACTAGGATTGGGGCAGATGTGAATATTGGTGCTGGAACTATTACTTGTAATTATGATGGGGAGAATAAATGGGAGACCAATATAAAGGATGGAGCTTTTATCGGTAGCAATACAAATTTGGTAGCACCGGTAAATATAGGCGAAAAAGCACTGATTGGGGCTGGTTCAACTATAACAGAGGATGTTCCGGCTTATGCCCTTGCTATTGCCCGTGCCAAACAGGTGCATAAAATTAGCAGCCCGACTTTTGAAATTACTTCAGCAAATGAAGAACAGTATCAGATGGTTAAACTTAATTGCCTAATAAAAGATGCTATAATTTTCTACACGCTTGATGGTACAGAACCCACGGAGAACTCATTGATTTATAAAGAACCATTAAAACTTAAAGAAGAGACAAGCTTAAAAATTAAAGCTTTTAAAGAGGGATGGTTTCCAAGTAAAACAATAAGTGTTAAAATTGAGGCAAGATAAAAAAGTAATTATCGAAGGTTTGCTCACTAAAGGTTATTATGATATAATAGTTCAATGTTTTTAGGAGATAAAAGAAATATTAATTAGTATATTAATGCAGGAGGTTGGTAATTAATGGATTTGGTGCTAAATGCAGCAATTCGAGAGGGTACCGGTAAAGGGGCAGCACGTCGTCTTCGCCAACAAGGGACATTGCCTGCTGTTTTATACGGAAATGCACAAGAAAATCTTAGTCTTAACTTAAGGGAAGTCAGTAAATTTTTTAGTACACAAGGAACAAATCAGTTGCTTACTCTTAGATTAAGCCGTGGAGAAAAGTCAGAAGATTTACCAGTGCTTGTCAAGGAAATTCAGTATGATCCGGTAAAAAGAACCCCTATACATTTGGATTTATATCAGGTTTCTATGGAACAGGAAGTAAATGTAAATGTACCAGTAGTATTGGTTGGTGAAGAGAAAAGAGAAGATGATGGTTCTGTAATGGATCTCATTCACTTTCGATTGGAAGTTTCTTGTTTGCCAGCGGAGATTCCAGCAAAAATAGAAGTTGATGTTTCAAAATTAGCTGCAAATGAAACTATTACAATTGCCGATTTGAACCTACCCTCCGGAGTTAAATTTACTGCAGATAGTAATGAACCTGTAGTGGTAGCAACCATTCCTAAGATGGAACTTGATGAAGAAGTAGATGGAGAAGAATTAGCTGAAGGAACCGAAACTCCTGAATCTTCTGAAGCGGCACACTCCGAAGAATAGAAAGGTTTCATTGGTGGTAATTAAATGGATTATATTGTGATTGGTTTGGGTAATCCTGAAAAAAAATACACATTAACCCGGCATAATGCCGGGTTTTTGGTATTGGAACATTTAGCTCATTTACTTGATGTAAAGTTCAACCAAAAAGAAGATAAGTTGATTTATGGGAACCTTAAGGTAGGAAGTAAAAGGATAATTTTAGCAAAACCATTAACTTACATGAATCTCAGTGGCGAAGCAGTTAAAATTTTGCTAGAAAGGTATCACACTCCGCTGCATAGGGTAATAATAATATTCGATGATGTTTCTCTTCCTTTTGGATATATTAGAATAAGGCCAAAAGGGAGCTCCGGAGGGCACAAAGGTCTCAAATCAATTATTGCATTAACTGGTGAAGAGATTCCTAGATTAAGAATGGGAATCGGTTCTCCACTCACAAAGTCAGAAATGATCCAATATGTGCTTGGGAGATTCAGTGAAGAAGAGCAAAAACTGCTTCCTGATGTAACTTTATGGGCTGCAAATGCCGTAATAACATGGATTAAAGAGGGAACCGAAAAGGCGATGAGTGTATATAATGGTTTTGTACCCTCTTTACTTAAAGAGCAGAAAAAAAAGGAATAAGCTTAGACGCATGTTACAGATTCTTGCTTTTATGGCGAATTAACGATATAAGCTTAACCTATTAATTAATCAGTAATAATCATACTTAGTTCGGAGTACTCTTTTTAATATATTATTATTTGAATTAATATGTAAAGATGGTTGAGACAGGATTAGATTTAAAAAATTGTTTTGTTAGGATTGAAATCATGACACAATATATAGTGTTTAACTTTTTAAAAAAGGGCTGATTGTGGTGTGATAGTTAAAATATAGAACAAAGCGATAGATTATGGTTAAATTTTTAACAATCAAATTATGCAATTCCTTAATTTAATAAGCTATCCTGATGGGACAACTTTTTTGGTATGGTAGGGGGAATTCTTTTTGTTCGGTATGCTTGTAAAACAACTACAAACTTGGACGGAAACCCGAACGCTTTTCCGACTCTTAAAACAGAAAAAGGAAACAGCACTAATACAAGGGCTTAGTGGTTCACAGCGTGCCTTTGTTTTGGCAGCATTATGGGAGCAGCTTAACCAAGGGATGTTAATAATTACTAATACCCCTTCGGAAGCCGAGCGACTGGCTTCTGATCTGGAATTAATTCTAGGTGAGGGACTGATTTTAGTTTTTCCAGCATACGACCTTTTAGCACATGAAGAGGCTTATGAAAAAGAAGTAGCAGGGGAGCGACTTGCTGTTCTTAGTACCTTAAACAAAGATCAAAAACAATTAGTAATTACTTCTTGGCCTGCTTTAGTAAGAAAAGTAATTCCTCCAGGAATATTAAATGCTTTTGTTATTAATATTACGGTAGGGGAAGAAATCGGAAAAAGGGATAATTTTCTTAACAAATTAGTAATGATGGGTTACGAAAGAGTAGATAAGGTTGAAATCCCTGGTGAATTTGGGGTTAGAGGAGGGATTATTGACCTTTTTCCTCTTAATCATCACGAACCTCTCCGTATTGAATTTTTTGGTGATGAGGTTGATTCGATTCGTGGGTTTGATATAGAGACACAAAAATCCATTTATAAACTAGATAAAGTGGAGATCCTCCCTGCGCGAGAGGGTCTATGGACTAATGAGGAGTTCAAATTAGCAAAAGAAAAGATTAAGACTCTTCTTCAGATACAAGCTGAGCGGTTATTAAAACAAAAAAACACTTCTGGTATTAATGAGTCAGCTTCTTTTCTTCAGAATCGGTTTGCCGAGCTTTTAGAAAAAGTAGAAAATAGAATGGTTTTTCCGGGCATTGATCGATTTTTACCCCTTATCCGTTCGGATTTAGTACCCTTTTGGGAATATCTAACTGAAGGACTAGTTATTCTGGATGAACCAGTCAGGGGAAGGGAATACCTTCGTGCTTTAGAAGAAGAAAATGCACGTTCCATTGGCGGATTTTTAGAAAGAGGTTTGATTCTTCCACAAGAAATAGATTTGTATCTGACCCTTTCTGATCTACAGTCATCGTTAGCCCAAAATTCTATCCTTCAAATTTCTTCTTTAGGAAAGACATTAAAAGGGATTGAACCTGATAGGAATATTGTTTTTCCTCTGCGCCCCGCTCCAGATTTTATAGGACAATTCAGCAGATTAATTAATGATTTGCGGAGTAGAACGAATGAACAGTGGAGAGTTATCTTAAGTGTTTCTGGAGAAGAACGTATGGAAAATTTAAAAACTTCTTTAAGGGATGAGGGCTTTTTAATAACGGAAATCCTGGATGGTAAAGATTTTTCTCCAGGCATGATCTACATATCTTCCGCCCCCCTCAGTACTGGATTAGAATTGCCTTTAGGTAAATTATTAATTCTTACGGAAAATGAGATTTATGGCCGGGTCCGTCGTAAGAAAAAAGTCAAGACCCATTTTACAAAAGAAGGTATTCGTCTTTCAAATGTTGATGAACTTCAATTTGGTGATTATGTTGTTCATATTAATCATGGTATCGGAAAATATGTAGGGATTAAAAAATTAGAGATCGATGGAGCCAACCGGGATTATCTTGAAATAGAATATGCTGATCGCGACCGGCTTTTTGTCCCTACAGATCAGGTCCATTTTATCCAGAAATATGTGGGCTTAGAAGAAACCCCACCGAAAATTAATCGTTTAGGTGGAGGCGATTGGCAGAAAGTAAAAAATCGGGTTAAAGAGTCTATTAAGGAGATGGCCGATCAACTGCTGGTTTTATATGCAGATCGTTTTACAGCAAAAGGTTACGTTTTTCCACCTGATACAATCTGGCAAAAAGAGTTTGAAGAGGCCTTTGTTTACGAGGAGACTCCAGATCAGATCCGAGCCACGGAAGAAATAAAAAAGGATATGGAATCTGCTACCCCAATGGATCGTTTGCTCTGTGGCGATGTTGGCTACGGTAAGACTGAAGTAGCTATGCGGGCCGCATTTAAAGCAGTTATTGAAGGGAAACAGGTTGCAGTCTTAGTTCCTACTACCATCCTTGCCCAGCAACATTTTCAGACTTTTACCCAACGATTTACTGGTTACCCGGTGAAAATAGGAGTTTTAAGTCGTTTTCAGTCTGCTGCTGAACAGGAAAGAGTAGTTAAAGGATTGAAAAATGGTACAGTTGATTTAGTCATTGGTACCCATCGCCTTTTATCAAAGGATATTTCTTTTAAGGATCTGGGCTTGTTGATTGTTGATGAGGAACAAAAATTTGGAGTAGCACATAAAGAAAGGCTTAAAGCACTTAAGAAGAATGTAGATGCACTGACACTAACAGCCACTCCAATCCCTCGTACTTTGCATATGTCTATGATCGGGATTAGGGATATGAGTGTAATTGAGACGCCACCGGAAGACCGGTTTCCGGTCCGAACGTATGTTATTGAATTTAATGAGGAAGTTATTACAGAGGCGATCCGCAGAGAGTTAGACCGCGGAGGACAGGTGTTTTTTGTTTATAATCGGGTAGAGACTATCGACCGGATGGCAAACTATCTCCAGCAACTGATCCCGGAAGCACGAATTGAGATTGCTCATGGGCAGATGAATGAGGATACATTGGAAGAAGTGATGCTTGGTTTTTATGAAGGCTCTGCTGATATATTAATTTGTACAACTATTATTGAAAACGGGTTAGATATTTCAAATGTTAATACCTTGGTAGTTTATGATGCTGACCGGCTTGGCCTTTCTCAACTATATCAGCTACGGGGCAGGGTTGGACGGAGTAACCGGGTGGCGTATGCTTATTTCACTTATCGGAAAGATAAGCTCTTAGGTGAAGCTGCGGAAAAAAGATTGGCCGCGATTAGAGATTTTTCCGATTTGGGTTCGGGTTTCAAAATTGCCCTTCGCGACTTGGAGATTAGAGGGGCAGGTAATCTATTAGGACCTGAGCAACATGGTCATATTGCTGCGATCGGCTTTGATCTTTACTGTAAGCTTCTAGAAGAAGCAATTAAAGAAAGACGTGGAGAAAAGAAACCGGATACACCGGATCCTACTATCGAGCTGACAGTCGATGCCTATATACCTGAAAACTATATTAGCGATCCTGCTCAAAAGGTAGAGATCTATAAAAAAATAGCTTCCATCTCTAGTTTAACAGAAGCAGACGAAATAGAAGAAGAGATTATAGACAGATTCGGAGATCCTCCGGAAGCGGTCTGGAACTTGATGGAAATAGCACGAATTAAAGTTCTTGCTAAACATGTCGGAATTAGCTCGATCTCTTCACAACGTGGAGATATAGTTGCTCGTTTTCTACCTGGTTTATCTCAGAATGCTGAACGAGTTGCTGATTTAATCATTAAGTATCGTGGGCAAGTTAGGTACCAATCTGGAAAGCAGCTAACAATCCGGTGGCGGACTATTGGGCGCAACTTCTCTGAACTATGGAAACTCATTAAAGATTCGCTTCTATATTTATTAGGTGAAAAAAACTCTGCATGAGAGGGTATATTCATCTGATGTGAGGGAAATCTAATAGTGAAAACCTACCATCTATCCGCTGCTGAAGGCAATGGCATAAATGAATATTCCTGCTAGCCAAGGTATATAATATCAGTAAACACAATAAATCCGGAACCACGAAAGAGGGGTCTAGATTCTGAAAAAAGCTGAATTTATATACCAGTGGTGGATGGAGGACTCAGGAGAAGGAGGGAAAAAGGATGAAGGCAACCGGTATCGTCCGGCGGATAGATGACCTTGGTCGGGTTGTTATTCCAAAGGAAATTCGCAGGACCCTCCGGATTAGGGAGGGAGATCCCCTTGAAATCTTTGTTGATCGAGAAGGAGAAGTAATACTTAAAAAGTATTCTCCGATCGGAGAACTTGGTGATTTTGCCCAAGAATACGCAGATTCATTATACGAATCTACAGGGCATATTGCTTTGATCGCTGATCGAGATGTGATTATTGCCGTAGCTGGAACCTCAAAAAAAGAATTTATGGAAAAATCAATTTCTAAGGCAGTAGAGCAAGCAATTGAAGATCGAAAGGTTGTTTTAATGCCAAAACCGGGCGATCATGAATATTGCGAGGCCTGTTCTGTACTAGAAGATGATGGAGAATGCAAGCTTACCGCTCAGGTTATAGCCCCAATCATTGCAGAAGGAGATCCAATTGGTGCGGTGATCCTAACCTCCAAGGAACCCGGGGTCACGATGGGTGATTTAGAGATTAAAGTTGCGGAAACCGCTGCGGGTTTTCTGGCCAAACAGATGGAACAGTAGCCAAAAGCGGTACGTTTAAGTTAGAAATTAATTAGGAAAAACAACTTCCTAACCCCGGGTTAAATAGACCCGGGGTTAATATTAATCCCGCGGGCGATTTGACATCAACATCCCTAATAAACTGGTAAGGATGGCTGGGTTAATACCCTGACCTTGTTGACTTCCTAAGGAGGATGTTAATAGAGGCAACATATTTAATAGTGGTGTTAGATTGTTGTTTTTTTCCTGGCTAGCGTAAAGGTTTAATGTTTGCAATAGTTGATTGGGGTTGATTTCACCTCTTTCATTAAAAGCCTTTAATAAAAGGGAAACAATTTCGCGTCCTTTGGGACTAAGCTTAGGCATTAAATTGCGAAACGCTTCTAAATCTTCTGGCGGTAGGCCGCTAGCCTTTACAGGATCATTTTTTTTATCTGGAACCAGACTTCGTCTTTTGTAAATACGTTTTTTTGGGAACTCTTTTACCCCGTTTTCAGACATTATGGTTCCTCCTTGTACAGATTTATATTTCAGGTTATGCTAAAATTAACAAGGAGGTGCCTGTCTTAAGCAAGCAAAGAAGGGAGATAAAATGCGAGAGGAAATTTTTGTAGTGGGGATTTTAGTAAAAAATCGCTCAGATCTTGCTCCTGAAGTACAGCAGATAATCACGGAATATGGTAGTGATATTATTGGCCGTTTAGGAATACCAAGCCCGGACAAGAGTAATGGTTTGATTCTTCTAGTAATGCAAGGGGAATCGGCAGCAAAGAAATTAACTGATCAACTCCGTGAATTTAAAGATTTTCAGATAAAAATGATCCAGTTTTGTGAATAGCCGGAATACCGGCTTTTTTTTATAGATGGGTCATCAGTATAAAGCTGGGTTAAAAAAAGATGGGATGGAAAGGGATTATAAAACAAATAACGAAATAACTCAGAGCAAGGGAAGGTGCGTTTTATGAACCCCGAAGAATATAATAATGTAATTGCTAGATTGTTTGCTTTGGGTTATCGGGAAGAAAAACAACTTTCGAAAGAAGGTTTTTTTCTGCTGCAAAAAGAGGAACCTTCCAAAGAAAAGTTTCTAATTGTTGGGACAAGCTTAAAGCCACAGGAAGAATGGAGAAGGTTTATTATAAAAGTTATTTTAGCCCAGAGAAAGGCTTGTTCCCCAGTAGCGATTGGAGTCCTAATGTTTTCCCCAGTGAATGGTGGTTTAGTTAGTCAAGCGACGATTGATTATTTAATAACAACACCTTGGGTCGAGTCCGTTTGGGAGAGAACAGAGAATGATTTGATATTAATCAAGTCTCATTACCGCTGGGAAGTTGAAGAGAAAATTATTTCTTTGAGTTTAGATTCCTCAAATGCTCACGAAGAATTAGGGACATTAGAGGCTAAAGAGGAAGTTGAGTTATATCCCCCCCCGCGTTTAACCTATCTTCTACTCTTTATTAATCTGATAATATTTTTAATCGAAGTTTTTTGGGGAAGTAGTAATGATACCGAGATCCTGATCCGACTTGGTGCCAAATATAATCCCCGGATCTGGATGGGGGAACCCTGGCGTTTAGTGACACCGCTTTTTCTTCATGCCGGATGGCAGCATTTTCTTTTTAACTCCTTAGCTCTCTTGCAAATAGGAAGCTTAGTAGAACGCTTTTTTGGTAAACCACGATTTCTTTGGCTTTATTTTGTTTCCGGAATTCTCGGTTCTGTTGCCAGTGCGGTTTTTCGGCCGGAGACAATTTCAGTAGGTGCTTCTGGAGCAATCTTTGGTTTAGTAGGAGGTCTAATTTATTTTAGTATTAGGAAACCTGTGACGGCTAAAAAACTGTTTGGCAAGAGTCTTTGGGTGATGTTAGGCATAAATATAATTATAGGCTTTGTGGTTCCGGGAATCGATTATTTTGGGCATCTAGGGGGAGTAACAGGGGGATTTTTTGGTGCCTTTGCAGTTGGCTTAGGAAGGAAAGACTTCCTCTCTAAAAGATGGATTTGGATGCTGGCTTTTATCCTTTTTCTTGTGTTAATCATTAGTACGGCAATTACCCCTCCGGATAATAAGTGGTATCTTTATTTGGAGGAAGGCAGAATAGCTTTTCAGGAAGGGAACAAGGAACGAGCTGTAACTAAATTAGAAGCAAGTTACAGAATGAATCCGGAGTATCCATTGACTAAGAAACTTTTGGCTACTGTATATTTAGAGCAAGGGTATAATGAGTTAAAAGAGGAAAAATTAAATGCTGCTATTTTTCACCTAGAAAAAAGCTGGAATCTGGCATCAGAATATCAAGAAACTAAAAAACTACTACTCCAGGCCTACTTATATAGAGCATTTAATCGGTATTACTCTGGCGAAATAGTAGGAGCCCAGGAGGATTGTATAAGAGGGCTTGCCATTGAAGACCGCGTGGAAGGGTTTCATTATATTCTGGGAGCAATTTATTATCAACAAAATAAAATTGGAGAAGCGATTAGCGAATTTGAGCAGGTATTAAAGTTAAACCCAAAAAACGATAGTGCTCAGGAACTTTTAGAAGAACTCCAAAGGATTGAAAGACAAAAAGCAGCTGAATCAAGTATTCAGCTGCTTCCTCCCGCTTCTGAACTAGATGTTATTCATCAGTAGTACCAGAGTATTGAATACCATATTCAATACTATCGGCTAAAGCCTCCCAGCTAGCTTCAATAATATTTTCAGAAGCTCCGACTGTTCCCCAGCTATTCTTCCCATCTGTTGTTTGGATTAAGACTCGAACCATAGCTTCTGTACCCCGGTGTTCTTCTAAGACACGAACCTTATAATCGACCAGTTGAAAATTGGAGATTTGGGGATAAAACCGGCGTAAGGCTTTTCTAATGGCACAATCAAGAGCATTAACAGGCCCATCTCCTTCAGCAGTTGTTAGTTCTTCCTCTCCATCAACTATAACTTTAATAGTTGCTTCGGAAAATACAGGTTCGTCCCCTCTTTTTTCTACAATTATTCTAAAACCGCCCAAGGAAAATACTTTGTTATAGAGATTAAAAGCCTTTTTAATTAACAGTTCAAAAGAGGCTTCGGCAGCCTCGAACTGATATCCAAGGTGTTCAAGAAGTTTAAGCTTTCCTGTTAACTCCTGTACTCGTGGATCTCCTTTTGTTAAATCCGGGATAAGCTCTTGTGCTTTCAACAGAATCGTACTTCGACCAGCCTGATCGGAAATGAGGAACCGTCGGGTATTTCCAATAAAACTTGGATCTAAATGCTCAAAAGTGACAGGATTCTTTTTGATAGCATCCACATGCATACCGGCTTTATGTGCAAAAGCGGAAGAACCGACATAAGGTTGTCTCTCATCATGCTGTAAATTAGAGAGTTCGGATATTAAGCGGGAAGTTTTGGTTAGTAAGGTTAGGTTTGATTTAACAGGGGAGTTAAAACCTAATTTTATAAGTAAAGAAGGAATAATGGTAGTTAAATTAGCATTTCCACAGCGTTCCCCATACCCATTAAAAGTTCCTTGGATCTGAATGGCCCCCTGTTGAGCAGCAATAATCGAGATTGCGGCGGCCATCCCGCTGTCATTATGGATATGAACCCCTAAGGGAGCAGAGATACTTTTTTGTACAGACTGAAAGATCTCCATAAAATCTAAAGGTAATGTTCCACCATTAGTATCGCAGAGAATAAGGGAATCAGCTCCGCCACGGAGTGCAGCTTTCAACGATTCTAAAGCATAAGAAGGGTTTCCCTTATATCCATCAAAAAAGTGTTCTGCATCATAAATTACTTCTTTACCATTATTTTTTAAGAATCGGACAGAATCCTCAATAATCTTTAAGTTTTCTTCTAGAGAGGTCCGGAGGACATTTTCCACCTGAAAATCCCAACTCTTACCAAAGATTGCTACAGCTGGAGTATTTGCAGCAAGTAGATTTTGTAGAATTGGATCCTGATCAGTGCAGTTTCCGGCACGTCTGGTACTACCAAAGGCTGCGAGTTTAGCATGGTGGAAATTAATATTATTAACTTTCCGGAAAAACTCAAGATCCCTT
Source organism: Bacillota bacterium (assembly GCA_036744795.1). Taxonomy (GTDB): domain Bacteria; phylum Bacillota; class UBA4882; order UBA10575; family UBA10575; genus UBA5486. The sequence continues at coordinate 23,852 of DAIOHK010000024.1, forward strand.
GGATTAGAACCCGGCCAACCCCCTTCAATATAATCAATGCCTAGAGCATCTAATTTTTTAGCAATTCTTATTTTATCATCTACTGAAAAAACAACTCCTTCTCCCTGAGAGCCATCGCGGAGAGTAGTATCATAAAAATAAATCCTTGACATGAAAGTCCTCCTTCCGCTGAGTATTGGTCATATTTTAACTAAAGGATAATTTAGTGTCAAGATATAAATGGGAAAAACTTGTTGTTCTCTGGTCACAATAAAAACAAAAGGCTCATAAGATATAACTTAAAGCTCAAGTAATTCCCTTAACTGTTTGTTTAACAGAAAGGGTCTATTTATAAAAGTCGTAAGGGAGATGGGAAAAATGCCCCGCTTGACTATACGGGTTGTGGATCAGCTACCACTAGGCAAACGGGTATTAAAGCTAGGAAATAAAGGGAACGATGTTCTATATTTACAAAAAGCCCTGGCGGAACTCGGTATTTACCAGGGAAAAGTCTCTGGATGGTACGATTTTTTAACAAGGGAAGCTGTAAAAGCTTTTCAAAGATCCTATCAGCTTACCATTGATGGTGTTTCCGGACCGGATACGATTAAGCTCTTACAGGAAAAAGAGATAGAAAACCGGATCTTACATCAATATAAGCCCAACCAGACAATAACTGAAGTAGCAAAAAGTTATGCTGTAGGAGTTGAGGCCTTAAAAGATCCGGAAACCAGAAAAAGAAGACGCAAAGTAGAACTGGGAGCAAAAATATTAATTGAAAAAAGAGAAATTATCTTTACTAACATCTTAGAGGGTACAAAGGAAGAAAAAGTTGCAAATCTTCTAATTCCTCACTCCGGAGAAGCAAATCTGATCCAGATCGCAATTGAAGAGCTAAAAAAACCGGATAGATTGAAAAAAAAGCTAAGGGAATATCCCGGATGCCAAGGAGTATGCATTAGATTTTCCATGACTAAACCGCCAAGAGCTTTAAGAAAAGCTTCATTGAGATTGCGAAAGGAAAGTGGAGTAGAAGTATTATGGTGGCTTGACAATCAAGCATCTTATTTGCCCCGGCGGGAAGAAGCTGATGCAATAATTTTTTCCCCGTTAGTTAGGGTTTCTAAATTATATACTCACAGAGACTGGATCAAACAAGTGAAAAACCTTTTATCTTTTTATCCTTGCACCCGGCTGGTTATCCATTTTGATTTACGTGGGAGGGAACGGTTATCCTCTGGGGAAGAGCAGTCCCTTACTGCCAGAGGAAGTAAGATTGTACGGATAAATAAAATAGCTCCTCCAATTCGAATGGGGAGGAATGGATGGTATTATTATCAATATATACTCAAAGAAGAAGAAAGGGAAGCTTTAATACCTGATTATAGAACGATCCGAGAGATATTAAAAAAGGTTGATGCTTTGAATCTTCGTGGAGTGCTTTTTACCGGTGAAAATGATTGGGGTGAGTTCTTAAAAGAAGAAATATACAGATTTTTTTTGGCCAACCCCCGGATAATGGTTATGAATAAAGAAGACTAAGCATAATTATGGAATAAAGATCATCTAAAATAAAAGGCCTTATAAAGGAGGGTAAGGCTTAAAAAGGCGTAGAGACGCCAGTTGATTGATAAGGGGGGAAAGTATTGGTAAAATGCCTTTATGACCAGCTTACTATGGAGAAGGTTTTATTTGGTACCAGCCATTTTCTAAAGGCGGAAGGAGAGCTCCTTATTCCGCAGGAGTTTCCTGGAGTTGAGCGGATTCTTTCGTATCATGGTTATCTGTCCGAGGTAAAAGGAGAGATTCAAGGTAACAGGCTAAATTTAAAAGGTAAAATTGAAACACATTTATTTTATCAGGGTAAAGAAATTCAAGATCGTGTTCTTGAGCACGGATTAGTTTGGAGAGGTGAGGAAGGAGCGGTTTTTAACGAAGAAATCGATCTTCCTGATCTTATTGCTGATTGGGATTGGAAACCGCGTTTAGTAAAGTTTATTTTGCAACCAGAAGCGGCGCAGGTAGTAAAATACCAATTAGAAATAGAAGTTAAACTTTGGGCTCACAAGAGTAGCATGGTTAAGTTTGTTAAAGAGATTGAGTCTGAAAAAAAGATTCAACCTGTAGTTGAGCATTTAATTAGTGAAGAGCCAGTACTTACAACTTATCTTAACCGGGAAGTTAATAATCACTTTTCACTTACATATCCTAAGCCTCCACTGGCTAGGATTCTTGACTGTCAAGTAATACCAGTGGATTCAAAAGCTACGCTCTCCAAGGGCAGGGTTAGTATTGAAGGTAAATTGGAGGTTTATTTAGTTTATGTTACTCTGACAGAGGATGGAAAAGAAGGGGGCATAGAAGCACAACGATGGACTGAGGAAAATGGCGGGGCTGTACCTTTTCAAATCATTCAGGATAATTCACAGTTCTCCAATGAACTCTCGGTTAATCACGAACTTATAATAGAAGGAGTACAAATGCAATCTTCTACCCCTGAAAGCTGCCGTTTACAAGTTACAATTAATGTTCGAGTAGATGTCACTAGACCAAAACCTGTCAAGATCATACTTGATTTAACTCCGGAAAAAGAAGAGATCTTTGACATTCAACGTGGGACAGGTGAATTTGTAGAGTTAATTGGAGAAACAGAAAAAATAATTACAGTTGAAAAGACGCTTCTTCTTCCATCGGGGCTAAAAAATATCGGCCGGGTCTTACAGGCAAAAATATCTGGGCCTAAATTAGAATTACAAACCGAGCTTGAGCAAGTGCTTATTACAGGCGAGACCCAGCTAGGTATAGTATATCAGTCGGAAGTTACGGATGGAGAGGAGTCAACAGTTGAGGAGGCCTTCTGGGGAAGAGGAGAAACAGAGGCTGTAACTTTTGCGGATTTCTTAGAGATGCCGGGAGTAGAAGATGGGATGCATGCTGCGATTTATCTAAAGGGCAATTACTTACGGGTCGAACAATTAGACGAGAGAAGTATTAAGCTAATTCTAAAATTAGGTACGACGGTAAAAGTCTGGCAAAGTAGAACCTTAGCTTTAGTGAAGGATACTGCTTTAATAATTCCACAGGATACGCCCAGACCAAGTATGTTATTTTATCTGGTACAACCAGGGGATACTCTTTGGAAGATCGCAAGACGATATAATACGACAATGGACTCTATAACAATAGAAAATCGTGTAATTGATCCGGAGAAGGAGATAATCCCTGGGAAAAAACTACTTATTCCAAAAAAGCTAATAAAAAGGGAATAAACAACAAAAAAGAAATTATCTTTTTACCAAAAGCACTTTTTAAATTAAATATATTAAGATACAATTCCTAGTGAGATTATCAATATATCGTGAATAGTAACTTCTTAACTTCTATAAATTAAAATTTTTTATAACAAAGGTAACTAGCCAAAGTGCAGCGCCGAAAAGGCGCTTTTTTTTAATATAGGGGGAATACTGGTAGATACTGCTATCAGAGAAAAAGAATTCTTAATCGGGAACCGCTTGACAACAACGAATAATTGTCCTATATTATAAAAATGTGGGTATTAAAACTAAGAGTTAGTTAAGGAATTTTAATTTACTAATTCACGATTTAGCCACAATCTATAAATTTTGTTGATAGTTTTTAATGGAGGTGAGGAAATGCCAACATATGATTATGATTGTTCTAAATGCGGGAAATTTGAATGTTTCCAAAAGATCACAGAAGACCCATTAACTACTTGCCCACAATGTGGAGGGAAAGTTAGCCGACTAATTAGCAAAAATGTTGGTATTATCTTCAAAGGTTCAGGATTTTATATAACCGACCACAGAACACCGGATTACGGAAAAAAACAGAAAGAAGAATCTGCCAAAACAGGAGATTCTTCATCTGCCCAACAAAAAGTTTCCTAAAATTAAAAGAAAGGTCACTCTCTTAAAGTGACCTTTCTTTTAATTGAATATAGATTAAAGAAATAGCAAAAATTAGTTAAGGAGGAGGTTTAATGGCGCAAAAAAAATCCCCACAGAATATCTTGTTAATCTTAAAGAACGCAGTGATTGATCTCTACAATCATATTGGGTATTCAATGCTTATTAGCCTAATTTGGTTTTTTTCAGTTTTACCTCTTGGAATGTTTTTCTTTAATTCACTCCGAATTTATTTGGAAAATAAGGACAACCCTCTTAGCCTTTTAATCTTTCTATTATTGTTTGCCGTTCCCTATTCAGCTTTTATCCTTGGACCGGTGCATGCTGCTTTGCTCTATCAGATGGAGGATGTAATAGCCTATGAAGCTGAAATTAAGGGCTTATGGTTGGGTCTCCGTAAATTTTACAGACGGGCAGCTGTAGTATATGGATTATATATGGGAGCAGTTATTTTTACTTTAGTCGATCTACTGATTTGCTTTTTTGTTGTTGATAATTTATTAATTAAGTTTATTGGGTTTTTCTTATTATATTTATTGATCTTTTTACTGTTAACAAGTTTATATCTACCAAGTTTTATAGTGTTTCAAGATAATAATTGGAAAAAAGTTTATAAGAAAACATTGTTACTAACCCTTGATAATACTTTATATACAATCTTAGTGCACCTGATTTTATTAGTAATCGGTGCATTAAGTACTGTTATTGCTCCTTTGCTTATATTTTTCTATGGTAGTTTTCTGCAGATTATGGGGATTAGAGTGTTCCGGGGTTTGCTTGATAAATATCCGGATCCCCCTGCTTCAAAGGCCGAGTACCAAGGGGAAGAAAAAAGTTATTGATCTTTTTAGATGAAGAAATTGCATAATTTAAGGGGAAAAGTGTTTTTTTGGGTTAAAGGATGTCGAAGATAATTATGCAATTTCCTCAGTATCAAATAGTTTTATGAAAAAATTATTACCATCATCTAGGGGGAGAGTAATGGCAAAATTTATATTCATCACTGGAGGCGTAGTTTCTTCTCTAGGGAAAGGCATTACCGCAGCTTCAATCGGAAGGCTTTTGAAAAGTAGAGGAGTTAAAGTTACTATTTTAAAACTGGATCCCTATATTAATGTTGATCCTGGAACAATGAGTCCTTACCAACATGGTGAAGTTTTTGTAACTGATGACGGCGCAGAGACTGACTTGGATCTTGGTCACTATGAAAGATTTATTGATGAAAATTTATCAGGAAACAATAATGTTACTACAGGGAAAATTTATTGGTCAGTTATTAAGAAGGAACGGCGCGGGGACTTCCTGGGGGGAACAGTTCAAGTAATTCCCCATATTACCAATGAGATAAAAGACCGGATTTATCGAGTGGCATCTGAAACCAGGGCTGATGTAGTAATTGTTGAAATCGGAGGAACCGTAGGGGATATTGAGAGTCTTCCTTTTTTGGAAGCAATTAGGCAAGTAAAAACGGATGTAGGCCGGGACGAAGTTATGTACATCCACGTTACTTTAGTGCCATATATTGCCGCTTCTTCTGAATTGAAAACTAAGCCAACCCAGCATAGTGTTAAAGAACTGCGAGGTATAGGTATACAACCTGATGTTATTGTCTGCCGCTCTGAACAGCCTATATCCGAAGAGCTTAAAGCAAAAATCGCTCTTTTTTGTGATATTAACATTAATGCAGTCATCTCTAACCAGGATGTAGATACAATTTATGAAGTGCCTCTTCATTTAGAAAAAGCAGGATTAGATGAGATTGTTATTAAACGTCTGGGCCTTAAATGCGGAGAACGTGATTTAGCTTCCTGGAGAGAGTTTGTGGAAAAAGCAAAAAATCCGCAAGATAATGTTGAGATTGCAATTGTTGGTAAATATGTAGCTTTACCTGATGCTTATCTTAGCGTAGCTGAAGCTCTACGCCACGCTGGGGTTGCCTATCGTTCTTCTGTCCAAATTCACTGGATTGATGCAGAGAAAGTCGGGGTAGAAGGTGCAGAGAAACTTCTTTCCGGGATGGATGGTATTTTAGTTCCGGGGGGGTTTGGAAGCCGCGGAATAGAAGGGAAGATGGCAGCTGTTCGGTATGCCAGGGAAAAAGGCATACCCTTTTTCGGTATCTGCTTAGGTATGCAATGTGCGATTATTGAATTTGCCCGCAATGTTTGTGGGATGGAAAAAGCAAATTCTTCAGAATTTGATTCAAATACCCCTTATCCAGTTATAGATCTCCTACCGGAACAACAGGAGGTTGCCAAATTTGGGGGAACGATGAGATTAGGTTCGAACACTATAGATTTGATTCCTGGGACCAAAGCGTATACAAGCTATAATCAGGAAAAAATTGATGAAAGACACCGTCACCGGTATGAAGTAAATAATAAATATATAGAGACAATGAAAGAAAAGGGTATGGTAATCAGTGGAACCTTATCTGGTAAAAATTTGGTGGAAATTATTGAATTACGCAACCATCCTTGGTTTGTTGCTACCCAATTCCATCCGGAGTTTAAATCTAGACCCCATAGACCCCAATCATTATTTAAAGGATTTATCGGGGCTACCCTTAAATATAAAAATAAATAGAAATTAGATTAAGTTATTATGAAATTTCCTCAGAAAAAAGAATCCAGGGTAAGCCCGGATTCTTTTTTTTAATGAAACGCAAAGCGTTTCACAAAAACTACATGGTAATTATGCAAATCCTTTATTTAGCAGGAAAATGCCGGCTAAGGAAGAAAATATATAAATATGTTTCCAAAATAAGACAGGTAATATTGGCGTAGGATTTAATATCCTTAACTAAGGGGTGTTTTTGTGCAAGTTACTAATCCCATGCCGGGCCGGTCAGTAATAAAAAGAACAAAGAAGGCAAGAGAAAAAAGGAATTATTTGGGATGGGTAATACTAATTATTTGTAGCCCAGTTTTGTTGTTGGTAGATGCTTTTAGGCCGCAGAGTTCTAAAAGGATATTTTTTGCCTATATTTGTTTGATGGCGCTTTTATCTCTTTTAATGACAACTATCTTTTTCTTTGTAGAAATGAAGATGGACCAAATGGAAAGGTTGTTAGGAAATTTCTTCTCTTTTTCGGAGGTGTCAATCCCGGTAAGCACAGAATTTCAAGAAATTATTAATGGTAATGCAATAATTTGTGATGTAAGCCCCCAATTAATTACTGCCATGATTTCAGTAGAGAGCAGCTTTAATCCTAGCGCCCGTTCTCCGAAGGGTGCTTGTGGTTTAATGCAAATTACCCCTTTAGTTTGGCAGCACTACAATCCCGATTCCCAATGTGATGGCAAGCATTTACCGGGAAAGCCGGATCATGGTAGAGATTGTATATATAATGTAGAAGCCAATATTTCCACTGGAGTAAGATATCTAAAGGATCTAATCAATCGTTATGAAGGTGAGATTGGCAGGGCTTTGGAGGCTTATAATGCCGGCCTTACCAATGTAGATCTGGATCGGGTAAGGCCAAAATATAAAGAGACAAGAGTTTATCTACAAAGAATAGGGAAACTTTTAGCTTCTGACAGCAGAGAGCATCTAATTGTATTATATAATATAAAAATAAAGATTAAAGCCCTTTTCCGGTGGTTGTTCCTAATTTATCAGGTATTATGGATTATTCTGCTGATTTGGGTAATACGCCATCAGATGATTTAAGCTATTTTTTGAATTTTACTTTTTACACTGTAGTTATATTTTTTTCGCAAAAGCATAATGGTATAAAGGGGAAAGAAGGTTTTAAAAGAGATGAGGGAGAAAAATGGAAGGTATTGATTGGCAACTCAGTACCATATCAATTCTCTTTCTTACCGGATTGGGTTGGAGTTTAATTTATGATCTTTTTACCTTTACTAAACCAGTTAAAGAAAAAGGACAGATCAGAGATTTTATATTTTGGCTAGTATCGGCACTTGTGATTATTCCAGTGCTTTTTTTTGCCAATTGGGGAGAACTCAGACTTTATTTATGGCTCAGTTTAACAGCAGGGGCCTGTTGTTACCGGTTGTTATTCCGTTCTCCGGTTGTTATATTCCTAAAAAAGATAAAAAGGAAAATAAAAGGCAAACGAGGATTTTTCAAATTATAGAATTGACTAAAGAAGGTATTTGTACTAAAATTGTAGAACTATTGTATAACTACTGTAGAATTTGTAGAAGGTTTAATTAATGAAAATAGAGATTCGTGGGATTGAGAAACTTAGCTTTCGAGAGCGACAGGTTGTAGTGCTTAAAGAGACAGGGGTGAGTACAGCGGAGATTTCAACTCGTTTAAAAATGAGCCCCAGTTCAGTTGCTACTTTATATAACCGAGCAAAAACCAAGGGCTATGAAGTAGTAATTATCTTACCTGGAGCTACCTTAGGACTTGGTGGTGCGTACGGGAAGGAAGAAGAGGATGAATAAGCTAATTGGTTATTTTCCGGGAGGAGTCCCTCCGGAAAGGAAAAAAGAGGGACGAAAATATTTTTTTAAATACCAAATTGGTATACTTATTCTCTTATTGTTTTTATTAATTTCATCTTTAATCTATCAGATTATTACGGGTATTTATGGATTAGTCATAAATACTCGCCGTTTGAGAAAAGAAAGAATAGTATTACAAGAAAAAAATCGATTAATTGAAGAGTTGGAAACAAAAATTAGAGAAGAAGATCTCAATCAGTTGTTAGAATTAGAATCTGAAACACTAGGAAACATTACATATAAATAAAAATGTAAATAGGGAAGAAGGGTGTTGCAGAAACATTGGATTTGATAAAGCAATTATCTGTAGAATTAAAAATCAGTCCAGATCAGATAGAACGGACGGTTAAATTATTTGATGAAGGGAATACAATGCCATTTATTGCCCGTTATCGGAAAGAAGTTACTGGTGGATTGGACGAAGAACAACTTAGAAACTTGGAAGAACGCCTGGCTTATTTAAGAAACCTTGAGGCCAGAAAGGAAGAAGTTTTACGTATTATTAGTGAGCAAGGTAAGCTTTCACCAGAACTAGAACAGGCCATTAAAGAGGCGACGAAACTTCAAGAAGTAGAGGACTATTACCGGCCTTTCCGGCCTAAACGAAGAACTAGAGCTACAATGGCTAAGGAAAAAGGGCTGGAACCACTTGCTGAAATAATAATGGCTCAGGAGCTTACAGAAGGTGATTCAAAGCAAATTGCGGCAGAATATGTTAACCTTGATTTAGGAGTAGAGGACCCAGAACAAGCCATTGACGGTGCGATGGATATTATTGCTGAACAAATTTCCGATCATCCTGAATGGCGTAAGTTTATCCGAGGACACCTCTGGGAAAAAGCTCTATTATGCTCTGAAATTAAAGAGGAAACTTCAGAAGCTGCTGTTTATCGTCAATATCATAATTACTCGGAGCCTGTTAAGAAAATACCTCCCCACCGGGTTTTGGCACTTAATCGTGGGGAAAAAGAAGGTCATTTAAAAGTAGGACTTCAAATCGAAACCTCTATTCTTCTAGAGAAATTACAAGGGTTGGTAATTAAAGAACCGGCCAATATTTTTTTAGACTATCTTAAAGCAGCAACTGAAGATAGCCTTAACCGATTAATTTTACCCAGTGTTGAAAGGGAGATCCGGGCATCCTTAACGGAAGTTGCTGAAGAGCAGGCAATCAAAGTTTTTGCTTTAAATCTCCGGCAATTGTTATTACAGCCTCCGGTTCGTTCTAAAAAAGTAATGGGGGTTGATCCCGGCTTCCGCACTGGTTGTAAAGTAGTAGTAGTAGATGGGATTGGCCGGGTACTGGATTCTGCAACTATCTTTCCTCACCTTCCCCAAAATCAGTGGGAAAAAGCAAAAGAAACTTTAACTTCTTTGCTTCAAAGGTATTCTGTGGATCTAATTGCTACTGGAAATGGGACGGCTAGCCGGGAGACGGAAGAACTAATTGCTGAGGTGCTTTTGGATTCAAATTTACAAGCCTATTATTCAGTAGTAAGTGAGGCCGGTGCTTCTGTATATTCTGCCTCCAAGCTTGCTCGTGAGGAATTACCTAATTTTGATGTTTCAATGCGCGGAGCAGTCTCGATTGCCCGCCGTTTACAGGATCCTTTAGCTGAATTGGTAAAGATTGAACCAAAAGCAATCGGGGTTGGTCAATACCAGCATGATGTTAATCAGAACAATTTAGGCAAGACTCTAAAAGGTGTTGTAGAATCCTGTGTTAACTTTGTTGGAGTAGACCTAAATACTGCATCAGCTTCTTTATTAGAGAATGTGGCTGGGATTGGGCCTGCTATGGCCAGAGCTGTTGTTGAGTATCGAGAAAATAATGGACCATTTAAACGGCGAGAAGAATTATTGAAGGTAAAAAGATTGGGTAATCATACTTTTACTCAAGCCGCTGGTTTCCTCCGGCTGCCAGAAGGGGAATATAGTTTAGAAAATACCGGCATCCATCCGGAATCATATCATATTGCAGAAGAACTCTTAACTTCATTAGGATATAAGAGTGATGACTTAAGGAATCCTACTCAGTTAGAAGAAATTAGAGAGAAATTAAAAGCCCTTAACCTGGAAGAAACTGCAACCTCATTAAATATTGGCTTACCTACTCTCAAAGATATAGTTGATGGACTCTGTCGTCCGGGGCGTGATCCTCGGGAAGAGATGCCAAAACCGGTTTTTCGTAAAGATGTAAAAACAATGGAGGATCTAAAACCGGAGATGACTCTTAGCGGAGTAGTAAGAAATGTAGTTGATTTCGGAGCTTTTGTTGATATAGGAGTGGAACAGGACGGGTTAGTTCATATCTCTCAATTATCAGATAAATTTGTCCATCATCCCTTAGAAATAGTTTCTGTTGGTGAGACTGTACAGGTACGTGTCATTGATATTGACCTGGAAAGAAAGAGGATCGCGCTATCGATGAAGGGGTTTGCTTAAACTGATATTTAGTTG
>DAIOHK010000025.1:0-34250 GCA_036744795.1 Bacillota bacterium
TTATAATCCAATGCCATGGGTGATTGAGCGAAACCCAAAAAAGTAAGGGTTATGGAAACTGATTGACTTTGAGGAAAGAATGCGTTAAAATATACAAAAAATCAGTATTAAGGATCAGCGAGGAAAGGAAGAGTAGTACGGTAACGGGTTATAGAGAGTCCCCGGTTGGTGGAAAGGGGATAACAACGACCGTCATGAAGATCATCCTTGAGCTTCCGGGCTGAAACCGTTAGTAAGTCCGGACGGAACACCACCGTTACTAGGTAAAGGTAAGAGGGCAGGGGGTTTAAAGATTAATCCACTGCCAAATTTGGGTGGTACCGCGGTTTATTAGCCGTCCCTATGTGGACGGTTTTTTCATTTTACCTGGCTATTGTAACTAAACGCCGGATTAAAGGAAGATTATTTTGTATAAATATCTTGGTTTTAATCTAGCACTCTTAGGTACTGTAGGTTATGTTTTTAGGAGTGAAATTTAGTCGCCTATCACGATGGGATATCTGATACCCTGTACCATCATAATTATGACTATGTACTATATAAGATTATAAACTTGTAGTTTTTTGAATTGTGGAAAGGAGTTTAAAAGATGGGTGGAAAGTTTCAAGAGGTGGATGTGAAAGCTCCCGTTAATGAACGGGAAGAGAAGATCCTCAAGAAGTGGATGGCTGAGGATATTATTAAGCGGAGTGTTACAGAGCGGGAAGGAGAACCGAGATTTATCTTTTATGAGGGACCACCAACAGCGAATGGAAAACCCGGGATTCATCATGTGCTTGCCCGTACAATAAAGGATACTGTCTGCCGGTACAAGACGATGGAAGGCTACCAGGTATACCGGAAAGCTGGTTGGGACACTCATGGGCTTCCGGTTGAGATCGAAGTCGAAAAGCAGCTGGGACTCTCTTCCAAACAGGGTATTGAAGAGTATGGGATTGAAGCCTTTAATAAAAAATGCCGGGAATCAGTCTTCACCTATGAGCAGGAATGGAGGAGGATGACTGAACGGATTGCCTATTGGATCGATTTAGATGATCCTTATATTACATTAGATAATAATTATATTGAGACTGTTTGGTGGATTCTGAAAAAATATTTTGATGCTGATTTAATCTATGAAGGATATAAAATTATGCCTTATTGTGCCCGGTGTGGAACTCCCCTGGCCTCCCATGAGGTTTCTCAGGGCTACAAAGATGAGACCATTAACTCCATTTATGTACGGATGAAAGTGACTGGTCGTGAAGGAGAGTATTTCCTGGTTTGGACCACTACTCCCTGGACCCTTCCTTCCAACGTGGCACTGGCGGTTAATCCAGCTTTTACCTATGTAAAAGCACGTCGCCCTGAAGATGAAGATCTTTATATTCTAGTCCGAGATCGAGTTCATGCTGTATTAGGTAAAGATGCTGAGATCCTAGAGGAGTTTAAAGGGGAAGAATTATTAGGTATGGAATATGAGCAACTGCTTCCCTTTATAAAAACCACAGAGAATGCTTTTCACGTTTATGGGGCAGATTTTGTTTCTACTGAAGATGGTACCGGGATTGTGCATATTGCTCCAGCTTTTGGTGAAGATGACTACCAATTAGGCCGGAAGTATCAACTCCCGGTTTTACAGCCGGTTAATAAAGAGGGTAAATTTACTAAAGAGATTACTCCTTGGGCGGGCAGATTTGTTAAAGAGGCGGATGATGATATCACCAAATATCTTAAGTCCGAAGGGAAACTCTTTAGTAAAGAACGGATTACCCACTCCTATCCCTACTGTTGGCGGTGTGATACACCCCTACTCTATTATGCCCGGAAATCATGGTATATCGAGGTTACTAAGTATAAAGACCGTTTGATCGAGAATAACAGAAAAGTTAAATGGTACCCGGAGCATGTAGGTAAAGGCCGGTTTGGGAACTGGCTTGAGAATTTAATTGACTGGTCGCTTTCTAGGGATCGTTATTGGGGGACGCCTCTTAATATCTGGAAGTGTGAAACCTGCGGGAAGCTGACCTCAGTAGGTTCAAGACAGGAATTGGCGGAGCGGGCAATTGAGTCAGTTGATCCAGAGACAATTGAACTTCACCGGCCTTACATTGATGAGATTCATCTGACCTGCGAATGTGGAGGGAGGATGAGTAGAACCCCGGAAGTGATCGACTGTTGGTTTGATTCCGGAGCGATGCCTGTTGCCCAGTGGCATTACCCATTCGAACACCAAGATGATTTTGATCAGCTTTTCCCGGCGGATTTTATCTGTGAAGGTATTGACCAGACTAGAGGATGGTTTTATTCGCTCCTTTCCATCTCTACTTTTCTTTTTGATCAACCACCCTATAAAAGTGTTTTAGTTAATGATCTGGTCCTTGATAAAAAAGGCCAGAAAATGTCTAAATCCAAGGGTAACACAGTTAATCCCTGGAAATTGATTGAGAAATATGGCGCTGATGCAACTCGCTGGTATTTACTGGCGGTCTCTCCGCCTTGGACCCCAACACGCTTTGATGAGGATGGCTTAAAGGAAGTTTTCTCAAAATTCTTTGGCACTATTTTGAATGTATATTCCTTTTTCACCCTTTATGCCAATATCGATGGGGCAGAGCCTCAGCTTTATAATATTCCGGTGCAAGAGAGGGAGGAGATTGATCGCTGGATCATCTCCCGCTTGAATTCTGTAACTAAGCAAATCCGTGAGGATATGGCAGCATATGAATTAACTAAGGTGATCCGGGCCATCCAAAACTTTATGATTGATGATGTTTCCAACTGGTATGTCCGGCGAACCAGAGAGCGGTTTTGGGCACCCAAGATGGATCAAAACAAGCAAGCCGTCTATAGAACGCTCTGGGAAGTGCTGATAACAGTCGCCAAATTAATGGCTCCCTTTGCTCCCTTCCTGGCAGAAGAGATTTATCAGAATCTGCTAAGTAAGGGAGAGAAAAAGGATTCTATCCACTTTGAGCTATACCCGGAGGCGGATGAAGCTTTAATTAACAAAGATCTGGAAGCACACATGGGTTTAGTAATTGAACTGGTTTCTCTGGGAAGAGCTGCCCGGAATAGAGTTCAGATTAAAGTTAGACAGCCACTGGCTTCTATCCTGATTGACCAAAAGAACCAGGAAATGCTGAAACCAATGGAAGCATTGGTTAAAGAAGAATTAAATATTAAGTCCTTATCCTATGTCTCAGATCCTGATCAGTATGTTTCATATGTAATTAAACCAAACTTTCCGGTACTTGGTCCCAAGTATGGGAAACTGATGAAAGGGATTAGCAAAGCACTGGCTGAATGTGATACTGTTTCTGCAGTTAATACACTAAGGCAGGAAGGCCAGATCGAATTGACAATTGAAGATACTCCTGTAGTTTTAACTGAGGAAGATCTGGAGATTCGGACTGAAGAAAAACAGGGCTTTACAGTAGAAATGGATCGTGATAATTATGTGATCCTGGATACTAAACTGACCGAAGAATTAATTCAGGAAGGATTGGCCAGGGAGATCGTTTCTAAAGTCCAGAATATGCGGAAGAATGCCGGATTTGAATTGACTGATCGGATCGAGCTTAATTACCATACTGGCCAGGAGGTAGCAGCGGCTATTGAAGCGTTTAAAGATTATATTATGGATGAAACGCTGGCTGTTTCTATTGTAAAATTAGACCAGAAAATGGAAGGCCTTGAAGAGTGGGAGATTAATGGTTATCCAACAGGATTAAAAGTAGAAAAGATTTAAAAGGTTTTATGCAACCTTAGAAGAAGGGTCCCACTAAATAGTGAGACCCTTCTTAAGATTAAAAGCCATGTGAGTTTGGTATTATTCTCTCCTCGGTTTTGGCGAAAACAAATGATGTACGGGAAAGAGAGTGAAAGTGATGAAAGAAAATTATGATGTAATTATTGTGGGTGGAGGCCCGGCAGGGATTTTTGCCGCGCTTGAGCTCACAGAGGTTACGGGGAAAATACTTATTATTGAAAAAGGCAGAAATTTGTCGGAACGAGTCTGCCCTTCCAAAAAGAAACATATCCCGTGTATCAAATGTAAACCTTGTTCTATTGTGTGCGGCTGGGGAGGCGCTGGTGCCTTTAGTGATGGCAAACTTACCTTATCATCAGAGGTCGGGGGATTTCTGGATGAATATATCTCTAAAGATCGTCTCCACAAAATGATCAGATACGTTGATGATATTTACCTGCATTTTGGCGCACCAAAGAAAGTATATGGTGAGGATGAAGAGGCAATTGCCGAGATTGAAAAAAAGGCCGTCCTAGCGGACCTCCGGTTAATTCCCTCCCGGATCCGACATTTAGGTTCCGGTCGGACCTTAGAGATTTTACAAGCAATGAAGGATCATCTAGAGGAAAAGGGCGTAGAGGTTGCAACAGGTGTAGCTTGTGAAGAACTCCTGATGGAAAAGGGTAAGGCGGTTGGTATCCGTACTACCGGAGGAGAAGAATACCGTGGGAAATATATAATTGTTGGTCCGGGTCGTGAAGGTGCCGAATGGCTGGTTGCTGAGGGCAAAAGATTAGGGCTGGAGACTACAGTTAATCCGGTGGATATTGGTGTCCGGGTGGAACTCCCTGCTGAGGTGATGGAGCCTTTAACCAGCGTGGTCTATGAGAGTAAATTTATCTTTTACTCCCCTTCCTTTGAAGATCGAGTCAGAACCTTCTGTATGTGCCCCCACGGAGAAGTGGTAGCAGAGAATAATGATGGTTTAATGACTGTAAACGGGCATAGCCATGCTCATAAAAGAACCGGTAATACTAACTTTGCTCTCCTAGTGAGTAAGAATTTTACCGAACCATTTAAGGAACCTATCTCCTATGGACGTTATGTAGCTGGTTTAGCTAATCTATTGGGCGGGGGTGTAATTGTACAGCGTTTAGGCGACCTCCATGCGGGCCGGAGATCTAATCCGGAGCGGATGAAAAAGGGATTGGTAACCCCTACATTAAAGGAGGCCACTCCTGGGGATCTCAGTCTGGTTCTTCCTTATCGTCATTTATTAGCAATTATGGAGATGCTTGAGGCTTTAGATACCATAGCACCGGGAGTAAATTCACGTAATACACTTATCTATGGGGTAGAAGTTAAATTTTACTCTTCTCGTCTGGCACTTAATAGCAGCCTGGAAACAAAAATCCCCAACCTCTTTGCGGTAGGGGATGGAGCCGGAGTAACCAGAGGCTTGATGCAAGCCTCAATCTCCGGGGTGATTGTGGCCAATGAAATCAAAAAAAGATTGGATTTGTAGATTGTTGTTGGTCCCTCGTCACTTGTATGTGGGCTTGCCGATTTTAGTTAGGATGGCATTGCTATTTATATTACTTCTCGTGTGCGGTGTAGCCCGCGAACGACTATCCTGATGATTCAATTTGAAGCGGTGCTATAGTACACCATTAGGCTCTAAAGGCCCTTTTTTGATGCGGCAGACCATGGGTCGCTAAAAAAGATAAAAATGGATACCACAGCCATAGACCACAGCCGGATTGGAGCAGAGATCCGGAGAACCAACAGATGAGTAACCAATCTCTAGATTATACTTTAGATTTGCAATAAAATCATTAGTGGTGAACTCCAGGCCAATTCCGCTGATTACTCCGGGAGTAGAGACAAGCTCTTCGGGCGCTAAAAAAGTAAAATGCCCCAGCATGCCATAGGCATAAAAATTATGAGACGGCCGGCGTATAAACCGGTAAATATATTTACCCCCGTAGATTAGAGCAGAATCAGTATAAATAAAGATCCCCTGAAGTGCTGAGCGTTTGCTGATATTAAAAATACCGCTATACCCAAACTCCGGGAAGACAGATTGTAAGCCACCACCTAAACGCAGAAGATATGCCTCTTTTTCTTCGGCGGCTACCGGCGAGGGGATAAGTAGTAGGAAAAGGCTAAGGCAGATAAGAATAAGAAGGTACGAGTTTCGATTAAATTGTTTCCGCATCATAAATACCTCGTTCGGAAATTATTTCTGTTCATTTTTAAAAAGGAAATACGAATATACCATAGCAATAAAAGAGCTACCGATTAATAGGATCATAAGTAGCCAAAAACGTGGTTTATCCGGTAGAAATACGCTCAGCATAATGAGAAAACCGGAAATTAAAAATAGTTTTCCCCCTAATCGGTGGGTCTGTTGCCAGACTTTTTCATTTGCTAGAGTCCAAGGGGTTTTTATCCCAATAAAATAATTATGTTTAATCTGGGGAAGATAGGTTCCGAGTAAGGCAAAGAGAACACCCAGTCCCAAGGTGATTATTTTCCCAATATTTACATTATAGCCTAGATTAAAAGCTATAATTAGCAGCTGTGTCCCTAGTAGGAAAAGAAAAATCCCTAGTTTTATCAGACGGTAAGCTTTGAGGAATTTTACATAATTCTCTTTACGGGGATCTAATAAGGGAGCGACTAACATTAGACCATAAATTCCTAAGGTTATAAAGGGTATTAGAGAAACACCCGTAAAACGGCTGCTAAAACCATCAGGTTTGCCCTCAAGATTCCAGTGGGTTACTATTTTCTCTGGCAAGTGGGGATAGGCTAAGATTGTAACAGCAATAATCAGGAAAAAGATGATTATTAAATACCATTCATGTTTGAGTTCTTTTCCTATTTTATAATTTTGATCAGACATTAGGAGACCTCCTTTAATCAGGTATCTGCTACTTAGAAAATACATCTCGATACTCGCCGCTCGTATGAATGACAGCCTTTGTAAGCTTTAGATGAAAACTCCATTTTCATCATTCCTGTGCGCGGGCGGAAGCCAGCGTGAGCGACTATTTAGGGTATAATCTATTATACCCAATTGATGTCCTTAAACATAAGATTCAAAACTTGGTTAGAATCTCCTGCCTAGAAAATGCTTAATAGAGTACGATTCACCCACCTTTGATTTGCATCACTTCGTAATGCTGTAAGTAGGCGGCATGAACGACTTACTGGTCGACTCACCCGGCTTTGATATAAATCACTGAGTGATGTTAATGTAGCCGGCGTGAGCGACCACTTCCTTGATAAAATGCGTTTCTCTTGCACCGAGCGGTGTAAAATGCTATAATCGTTACGAACAGTACCCGAAGAAAAGCTTCGGGTCACATTTTTTTACCAAAGAGGAGGAAACTAGGTGGACCAGAGTCGGATTAGAAATTTTTGTATTATTGCCCATATTGACCATGGTAAATCCACCCTGGCCGACCGGTTGCTGGAGTTTACCGGAGCTGTTTCACAACGTGAAATGACGGACCAGCTTCTGGATTCTATGGACTTGGAACGGGAACGGGGTATTACCATAAAAGCGCGATCCGTCCGCTTAAACTACAAGGCGCAAGATGGTAATGAATATATATTAAATTTGATTGATACTCCCGGTCATGTTGATTTCACCTATGAAGTCTCCCGGGCTTTAGCTGCCTGTGAGGGTGCAATTTTAGTGGTGGATGCTGCTCAAGGGATTGAAGCACAGACCATTGCTAATCTTTATCTTGCATTTGAACATGATTTGGATATTATTCCGGTAATCAATAAAGTTGATCTACCGAGTGCGGATCCGGAAAGGATCCTCAAGCAGATTGAAGATATTTTTGGTTTTGATTCCAAAGATGTGATTCTGGCAAGTGCCAAAACCGGATTAGGTACCTTGGAGATTCTAGAAGCGATTGTCAATAGAATTCCGGCTCCTAAGGGGGAAATTGACCAGCCGACACAGGCTTTAATCTTTGATTCTCAGTATGATCCCTATAAGGGAGTAGTCTCTTATGTCCGCCTTTTTAATGGGGAGATTACTGTTGGTGATCAGATCCAAATGATGGCAAGCCAAAAGGAATTTGAAGTTACAGAACTGGGAATCTTCAAGCCATCAATGGTTCCGGTAGAGCGTTTACGTACTGGAGAGGTGGGTTTTGTAATTGCCGGGATTAAGAATGTCCAGGATACTCAGGTTGGCGATACTATTACTTTAGTGAATAAAACAGCAGCAGAACCTCTTCCAGGCTACCAACCGGTTAAACCGATGGTTTATTGTGGTTTATACCCGGTTGATAATGTGGATTATCAGGATCTCCGTGATGCATTGGAAAGATTGAAATTAAATGATTCTTCTTTAGCTTACGAACCAGAGACTTCTAATGCTTTAGGTTTTGGTTTCCGTTGCGGTTTTCTTGGACTACTGCATATGGAGATTATCCAGGAAAGATTGGAACGAGAATATAATCTTAATCTGATTGCTACTGCTCCCAGTGTAGTATATCGGGTATATAAAACTAATAGAAAGCTAATTGAGGTAAGGAATCCCTCGGATCTACCAGAAGCAGGAGAGATCGAAAAAATAGAGGAACCATTTGTTAAAGCCAATATCATTTTACCTGATGATTATGTTGGCCCGATTATGGAACTATGTCAGGAAAAGCGGGGAGTCTATAAGGCAATGGAATATCTGGCTGCCAATCGGGTAATGATCACCTACGAACTCCCGCTGGCCGAAATTCTGATGGATTTTTATGATAAATTAAAGTCCAGATCCAGAGGCTTTGCTTCTTTGGATTATGAGTACTTGGGATATAACCAATCGGATTTAGTCAAACTGGATATACTTTTAAACGAAAAACCAGTTGATGCTTTATCAGCGATTGTTCATAAAGATAATGCTTATTATCAAGGTAGACAACTGGCGAAGAAACTAAAAGAGATTATTCCCCGGCAGCTTTTCGAAGTGCCAATCCAAGCAGTGGTTAGTAATAAAGTGATTGCCCGGGAGACAGTAAAGGCTTTGCGCAAGGATGTACTAGCCAAATGCTACGGAGGGGATATCTCGCGAAAACGGAAATTACTCGAGAAACAAAAAGAAGGTAAGAAACGTATGAAGCAACTAGGAACAGTAGAGGTGCCTCAGGAAGCGTTTTTAGCTGTACTAAAGATGGAAGAATAAAAGATCCTGATTACTTTTTTTTATCACCTATAATATATCCGCCTTTGGTGCTTCGGGCATCAAAGATAGTAAAGAAAGAATCAGGATCAATCCGATTAATAATTGTTTTAAGCTGGGGTATCTTCTTCCGGCGCAGAGTTATATTAAGGATTGAACGGGGACCGGTCCGGCCTTCACCTTCCAAGACAGTAACGCCAAAGTTTTCCGTTCTTAAAGCAGCGATTAATTCGCGGGAATGGTTTTTAGGGATAATCTGAACCAAGGCCAAGCCAACGGCTAGTTTTTCTTCAAGGAAACCTCCGACCAAAGTTCCACAAGAATACCCAAGGGCATAGGCAAGGATCTTCAGAGGACTGTTTAATTCCTGAACTACCCGTCCTAGGGCAGTAATATAGATAATTACTTCAAAAAACCCCAGGAAAGCGGCAAGGCCACGCTTACCCTTAGTAAGCATCAGAACACGGATTGTACTAAAACTGACATCAAAGATTCGGGCGAAAAAGATGAATAACAAGGTAGAATCCATTAAACTAATCCTCCTTAATTGATAAAAAACAAATAAAATAACTACTTTAAGGAATTACATAATTTGATTATAAAAATTTAACCGCAATCTACAGATAGCCTAAATTAAGTTAAACACTATATATTGTAGTTAAATGAATGTGTTAGGTAATTATCAATTCCCTCATCTACTAAAATATCATAATTGCATATGTTAAGCAATGTAATGAAATTGTAAATCATAATATGATTTACCTCCGAAATTTTCTAAAGGGCTGGAGTGAGAAAGATCAAACAACCATTAGCCCTCTACATTCATATCCCTTTTTGCCGCCGAAAATGTCTTTACTGTGACTTTCTTTCTTATGCTGGGCGGAAAGAGATGTTTCCAGTATATCTCGAGGCCCTTGACCTGGAGATGAAGCACTACCTGAATTCTGGTATGAAATTGGCCACAATTTTTATTGGCGGCGGCACGCCAACGATTTTACCGGCAGGGGCGATTACCGGGATTTTAGAGAAAGTAAGAGCCTTAGCAAAAGTGCTACCCGGAGCAGAGATCACGATCGAAGCTAATCCGGGGAGCCTGACCGATGAGCAGCTGGCTCTTTTTTTAGAAGCCGGGATTAACCGGCTTAGTCTTGGTGCGCAATCAGGACAGGATACTTTTTTAAAAACTCTTGGCCGGCCTCATACAGTCGGGGAAGTTGAGAAGACAGTAGTAGCGGCAAGAAACGCCGGTTTTACCAATATTAATCTGGATCTGATTTACGGCCTGCCAGGAGAGACGCTTGAGGATTGGGGTAGAACTTTAAAGTGGGCGGTGTCTCTTGGCCCCCAACACCTTTCCTGTTATGGCCTGCAGGTGGAGGCGGGTACCCCCCTTGCCAGGTTGGTCAAAGAAGGGATGCTCACCTTGCCCGATGATGATGAAGTTAGTGAGATGTTTCTGCTTAATACGGATTTCCTACCGGCAGTTGGTTATCACCAGTATGAGATCTCTAATTTTGCCTGGTGTGGCTGCTCCCCCGGAGCAAAAGGAGAGACTAAGGATTATCATTGCCAGCATAATCTGTATTATTGGAAATATCGGGATTATTTAGGGCTAGGCCCGGATGCCTATTCCTGTTTTTCTGGGAAACGATGGGCAAACCTTCGCGATTTAGATTTATATATTAAGGAATTAAATGAAGGAAAACTTCCCGTAGCTGCTAGAGAAAGGATCTCCAGGCAAAAGGGGATGGCTGAATTTATCATGCTAGGTCTTAGATTAACTGAAGGGCCTGATCCAGTAATTTTTAAAGAACGGTGGGGAAGCTCTCTTGAAGAGGTATTAGGTTCCCGGGTTAAACCTTTAATAGCTGGGGGATTTTTACGCCAAAAACAAGGGACATACCAGCTAACCCCGGAGGGAATGCTGGTTAGCAACAAGGTTTTGACAGAACTTTTAGCACCCTTATTATAAAAGAAAACTAAAATTTTCTTACCCTTAACCTCTTTTATTTACTTACCCCTTGACAAAGCTCGAGTAGGGTGATATTTTTTTAATAGGTAATTAGCACTCGTCATCTGAGAGTGCTAACAAATGACCGCTTACAAGCTCGAAGCTTAAAAGCAATAAAGGGTAAGGAAGTAATAGATAATTAACAGAAGGTGATTTAGATGAAGGGGAGGGAACTTGATCCAAGAAAGGAATTAATACTTAAGGTTGTTACAGATGATTATATTGAATCTGCTGAACCGGTCGGGTCAAGAACCATTGCCCGCAAGTATAACTTGGGTCTTAGCCCGGCAACTATCCGGAATGAAATGGCTGATTTAGAAGAGAATGGTTATCTGAAACAGCCCCATATTTCTGCCGGTCGGATCCCATCTCATCAGGGATATAGGTATTATGTTGATAGTTTAATGAAACAGAGAGCTCTGGATGAGAAGGAGTTAAGAATAATCCAGTCTTACATTAATAGTTTGACTATAGATCTTGATGAAATTGATTTGTTGCTCCAGCAGACCGTGAAGATTCTGGCCCAGGTTACTAGATATCCTTCGCTGATGCTCGGCCCCAAACTTCAACCCTCTGTTTTTAAGCATGTACAGCTGATTCCTTTAAATGAGCATAATATTCTAGTCTTGGTCGTCACCGATATGGGGGTTGTCGAGAATAAACTGATTACTGTTGATGTACCCGTTAATCAAATGGATCTGGATCGAATCTCTTATGTTCTAAATAAAAAATTGCGAGGGAAGACCCTTGATAAATTAAAGACTTCATTTATCTCTGAACTAAAAGAAGAAATGGAAGCCCATGACAATTTATTCCATAAGGCAATTGAACTTCTCTTTAGAACCCTAGAATCAAAGGATAAAGACCGGGTTTATCTTGATGGTATTGTTAATATTTTGGAACATCCGGAGTTTAAGGAGTTAGAAAAGTTTAAATCATTAATGGAAATGATGGATGAAGAGGAAAGTATCTTTAGAATGCTTAATAAAACTTCCAGCCATCAGGGACTACAGATTTTTATTGGGGAAGAGAATGAAGAAGAAGCATTTCAGCAATGTAGTGTAGTAACTGCTACTTATGAGATCGGCGGTAAAGTAGTTGGTACAATTGGGGTTTTGGGTCCTACAAGAATGGATTATGGTCATGTTGTAGCTGTTGTGGATTTTGTCTCCCAGTATCTAGGTAGGGTCTTGTCGGAGATGAGCAAATACAATTAAAGGAAGGTAATAGTGAAAGATTTTTAGGCTGAGGCAGGGTAAAGTCATCACTGCCAAGGCCTTCTCCTTTTAATATACTTGGAGGTGGTTAAAGGTTGACGGAAAAAGACAAGGTAATAGTAGAAGATAAAATAGAGCGGGATTGCGGTAATACCGTAGAAAAGGAGGAGATGGTCGAGGCTCAGGTGGATTCAGAAGAAGAAAAAGCTGGAGAAGAAGTTCAAGATCTGGAAAAAAAGATGTCCGAACTGGAGCAGGAAAAAGAGGAGTGTATCCAGAAATATTTACGCTTGCGTGCGGATTTTGAAAACTATCGCCGACGTACCAAAGAGGAGTTGCTGCAAGCGGCAGAAAGAGGTAAAGAAGAACTAGTCTCAAGTATCCTTCCGATTCTAGACAATTTTGAACGGGCCTTTAATAATACTGGCGAGATTGATAAATGGCGTGATGGAATTGAAATGATCTTCCGCCAATTACAAGAGATTTTAGCCAATGAAGGGGTTGTTCCCATTCCTGCTGTAGGTGAGGTTTTTGATCCGCAGATTCATGAAGCGGTTTTCCGGGAACCATCAGCTATGCCGGAGAACACAATACTAGAGGAATTAAAAAAAGGATATTTGTTTGGGGATAAAACTCTCAGACCCAGTCTGGTAAAAGTTGCGGCCTATGATCCGGAACTGACAACTGAGGAAGAGACAAATTAGATAAGAAAACCAACATTACTATTTTATATTAAAGTATATGGTAGGAGGTAACATATAAATGAGCAAAGTAATTGGTATTGATTTAGGGACAACAAACTCCTGTGCTGCAGTGATGGAAGGAGGAGAACCTGTTATTATTCCTAGTGCTGAGGGTGGGAGAACAATCCCTTCGGTAGTAGGCTTTTCAAAAAAAGGAGAACGTTTAGTTGGTCAGCTGGCAAAGAGACAATCGGTGGCTAATCCTGATCGAACTGTGGTCTCCATCAAACGGCATATGGGAACTGATTTTAAGGTTAAGATCGATGATAAGAGTTATTCCGCACCAGAGATTTCAGCGATGATTTTGCGGAAATTAAAGACTGATGCCGAGGCATATCTGGGAGAAAAGGTGGAAAAGGCGGTAATTACGGTACCTGCCTATTTTACTGATGCTCAAAGGCAAGCTACCAAAGATGCGGGAGCCATTGCGGGATTAGAGGTACTCCGCATTATTAATGAGCCTACCGCAGCAGCTTTGGCTTACGGGCTTGAAAAAAGTGATGCCCATACAGTACTGGTTTTTGACTTAGGTGGCGGGACTTTTGACGTTTCCATTCTGGAACTGGGTGAAGGTGTTTTTGAAGTAAAGGCTACCAGTGGGAACAACCGCCTTGGTGGCGATGATTTTGATGAACGGGTAGTCAAATGGATGGTAGAGAATTTTCAAGCAGAACAAGGGGTAGACCTAAGTAAAGACCGGATGGCAATGCAAAGACTGAGAGAAGCGGCGGAAAAAGCTAAGATTGAACTTTCCGGGGTTGTTACTACTAATATCAACTTACCTTTTATTACTGCAGTAGATGGCCAGCCAGTGCACTTAGATATGGATTTAACCAGAGCCAAATTTGAAGAACTAACCGCTGATTTAATTGAAGCAACTGTCGGACCGACTAAGCGGGCATTATCTGATGCCGGATTAGAACTAGGAGAGGTTGATAAAGTTATTCTGGTCGGTGGCTCTACCAGAATCCCTGCTATTCAAGAATTGGTGAAGAAACTTACAGGAAAAGAGCCTTTTAAAGGGGTAAACCCGGACGAAGTAGTAGCAATCGGGGCTGCAATTCAGGCCGGGGTCTTAGCTGGTGAAGTAAAAGATATCGTACTTTTGGATGTTACCCCGCTTTCACTTGGGATTGAAACTTTAGGTGGAGTTTTCACCAAGATAATTGAGAGGAATACTACGATTCCGACTTCCAAGAAACAGATCTTTTCCACAGCTGCAGATAATCAAACTGCGGTTGATATCCATGTGCTACAAGGAGAGCGGGAGTTTGCCGCTGATAATGTCACCCTTGGCCGGTTCCGGTTGGATGGGATTCCGCCGGCACCACGTGGTATTCCCCAGATTGAAGTAGCATTTGATATTGATGCTAATGGTATTGTTCATGTTTCTGCTAAAGACTTAGGTACTGGCAAAGAGCAGAAGGTGACGATTACTTCTTCCAGCGGATTAAAAGAGGATCAGATCGAAAAAATGATGAAAGAGGCAGAGACTCACGCTGAGGAAGATAAGAAACGGAGAGAACAGATAGAATTAAGGAATGAGGCGGATAGCCTGGTTTATACAGTAGATAAGACCTTAAAAGATATTGGCGATAAAGCGGCAGCGGATCATGTGGAAAAGGTTAACAAGGCTAAAGAAGAGCTTACATCGGCTTTAGCAGGAGAAGATTATGATCTGATCCGCGAGAAGAAAGAGAATCTGGAAAAAGTATTACACGAGCTGTCAGCTACTATTTACCAACAGACTGCCGGTGCGGGTGCTGCGGGTGGAGAGACTGGAGAAGCCCAGGAGCAAGCACCACATGGTGATGGGCCGACAGTTGATGCGGATTATGAAGTGAAGGATGATAAATAAAACCTTCGTAAATTTTAAATGTGGGAAGAGTGGGTAACCATGGCAAAAAGAGATTATTATGAGGTTTTAGGGGTGCCAAAAGGGGCTAGTGATGAGGAGATAAAAAAGGCTTATCGTCGCTTAGCCCGGAAGTATCACCCTGATGTTAATAAAGATGATCCCAATGCCGAAGAAAAGTTTAAGGAGATCAATGAGGCCCATGAAGTCTTAAGTGACTCGCAGAAACGGGCAGCCTATGACCGTTTTGGCCATGCTGGAACCGATCCTAACTTTGGAGGGGCGGGAGCTGGCGGTTTTGGGGACTTTAGTTTTGATGGGTTTGGCGATATCTTTGATATGTTCTTTGGCGGCGGTGGTGGTCGAAGCAGAAAAACCGGCCCCCAGCGGGGAGCTGATCTCCGCTATGACTTGCGGATTGAATTTGAGGAGGCTGCTTTTGGCAAAGAGATTGTTATAGATGTCCCCCGGACCGAGTTATGCCCTGAATGTCATGGTAATAAAGCCAAACCAGGGACACCGATTAAGACTTGTCCTAATTGCCACGGAACAGGCCAGGTTCAATTTGTGCAGAATACCGCTTTTGGCCGTTTTTCTTCGGTAAAAACCTGTGAGCAGTGCCGTGGGGAGGGTAAAACCTTTGAAACCCCTTGTCCGGAATGTGTTGGCCGTGGCCGGGTAAGACGTACCCGTAAGATCAAGGTTAATATCCCGGCTGGGGTTGATAATGGATATCGTCTGAGAGTAGCTGGAGAAGGAGAAGCCGGAGAACGGGGTGGCCCAACCGGAGATTTGTATGTCTATATTACTGTAAAACCTCATCCTCACTTCCAACGGGTAGGTAATGACATTGTCTTGGAACAAGCAATCAGTTATGCCCAGGCTGTTTTGGGCGGAACTGTAGAAGTCCCTACTTTAGAGGGGAAGGCAGATTTGAAAATACCGGGAGGAACGCAACCGGGTACCTTATTTAGGTTACGGGGGAAAGGCATTCCTCACCTCCGGGGTTATGGGTGTGGAGATGAATTGGTCCGTGTTAAGATCGATGTTCCGACCAGACTCAATGCGGAGCAACGTGAAGCAGTTAAGAAAATGGCGGAAGCTTTTGGCGATCAAGTTTCTCCACAGGATAAAGGATTCTTTGATAAAGTTAAAGATGCCCTTGGAAAATAGATTGCCTTTTGAAAATTTATAATATTTGTTTGTATATACAAACCCGCACATCGTTGCGGGTTTTTTCATATTTTATGTTATCGGCTTAATGCCTTAGGCTGAATAGGTAAAGTATAGGAGGTATCATGGTTAATGAAGAAAACGATCGGGATATTATGTTGTTTACTCTTAATAGCAGGATTATGTCTTACTCCACCAGGAACAGCAGCTCCAGAGCAAGAGATCAGGATCGCCGGCCAGTTCGGTCTAGTCTATGCTCCTCTAATGGTAGCAAAGAAAAGAGGGATCTTTGAAAAATACGGGTTAAAGCCGGTTTGGAAGGAGTATGGATCCGGAGGAGCTGTCCGTGAAGCTTTAGTTGCCGGAGAGGTAGATGTAGGTTTTATGGGTATTCCACCATTCCTAATTGGGTGGGATAAAGGATGTCAATGGAAAGTAGCCATGGGCTTTGTAGTTGTTCCGGTGGGGCTTGTTACTTATGATCCGGCAATTAAAAGTTTAAAAGATTTTAAACCAGGAGACAAGATCGCAGTTCCATCCCCAGGAAGTGTTCAGCATATTCTCCTTGCTATGGCAGCCGAGAAAGAACTTGGTTCGGCCAATGCTCTTGATAATAATATTGTGGCAATGCCTCATCCGGATGCTGCTGCCGCTCTCATCTCCAAAAAGGGGATCAAGGCTCACTTTACTACTCCACCATATCTTTTTGAAGAACTTTCACAACCTGGATTTCATTTAGTAATAGATGATCTACAGATCTTTGGGCATCCCTTTAGTTTTAATGTTGGTGTTGCCAATCAGCGGTTTCATGATCAAAAGCCTGCTGCTTATAGTAGTTTTGTCAATGCCATAGGCGAAGCTATGGCGTGGATCAACACTAATAAAAAGACAGCAGCCAACTTGCTGGCTCCGGAATTTAAACTTACTCCGGAGAAAACCTTGGAATATCTAACTTGGGAAGGGATGAACTACACAATTGCTCCATACGGTTTAATGGGTTTTGCGGAATTTATGCAAAAGTCCGGCCACATCAAGAAGGTACCTCGAAGCTTTGAAGAGATTGCCTATGAAAACATGCTGGCTATCATAGGTAACCGGGCGGGTGCTCCTTCTGAGATCGAAAGCCTGCAATACAAATAAGATAAATAGATTTAGCAAAGGGAGGGCCTCTGATTGAAACTCGCCAGATTTAGGAAATATTTAAGAAATAAAACAATAAATCAAGGACTGTTTATTGCCGGAATAATGGCTCTTTGGGAACTTCTGGCCCGTACCGAGTGGTTTCCCCCTCTGCTTTTCCCCAGTTTAAGTAGTATACTGGTAAATTTGGTCACAGAGATCACGAGCGGCGAAATCCTGCGGATGATCTCCTTCTCGCTTTACTTAGTGGGAGTGGGTTTGGGTTTGGCAATATTTACAGCAGCAATAATTGCAGCTTTGGCAATGATTTCTCCTGTAATATCCGATTGGGTGCAGGCTTTAATGGCAATTCTACACCCTCTTCCCGGGATTGCGGTATTGCCCATTATTATTCTTTGGTTAGGGACAGGAGCACAATCGATTATTGCGGTAATCTGGTTCTCGGCAGTCTGGCCTTTGATTGCTAATCTTCATACTGGATTGCGCTCAGTCTCTGCAACACAGATTGAGGTGGGCAAAAATCTTGGATTACGAGGAATTGCCCTAGTCCGCTTTGTACTCTTACCTGGTGCTTTCCCTTATATTTTGACAGGGTTACGGATTGGATGGGCTAGAGCGTGGCAGGCCTCAGTAGCTGCGGAAATGGTCTTTGGCGCTTCCGGAGGCATCGGAGGATTAGGGTGGTTTATCTATAAAAAACGGTTTTTTATGGAGATCCCCAGCGTGTTTGGGGGAATGTTGGTAATTATCCTCCTTGGGCTATTGGTTGAACGATTCTGCTTTGAATATGTGGAGGTAAGGACAGTTAGGCGTTGGGGGATGACCTCGGAGTAAGGGGGGATCATGATGTTTAGTAAAGAGGAATTAATCATTGATAACCTCGGTAAAACTTACCATGCCGGCGGCCGGCGGATTAATGCTCTACAGCAGATTGATTTAAAAGTAAAAACCGGCGAATTTCTCAATATCATTGGGCCTTCGGGATGTGGAAAATCTACTTTATTACGTTGTATCGCCGGGTTTGAAAAACCAACTGCCGGTAGGGTAAAAGTTAGAGGTAGCGAGATTAATGTTCCCGGTATCGACAGGATGATGGTATTTCAAGATTTTGAACAGCTGTTTCCATGGTATACCGTTTTAGAAAACATTGTCTTTGCTTTACGGATTACCAGGATGAGCATTGAGCCTACAAAAAGGAAAAAGGTTGCCCAATATTATTTAAAGATGGTCGGTCTTACCGGGTTTGAGGATTTATACCCTCACCAATTATCAGGGGGAATGAAACAAAGAGTAGCAATTGCCCGGGCACTTTCAGTCCGACCACGGATCCTTTTAATGGATGAACCCTTCGGGAGTCTGGATGCCATAACCCGCTCCAGCTTACAGGATGAATTGATTCGGATCTGGAAGGAAACTGGGATTACAATCATTTTTGTAACCCATAATATTGAAGAAGCAATTATTCTGGGAGATCGGATTGTTGTTTTGGAGGCGAATCCCGGTACCATAATTGAGGTTATTGAAAATAAATTATCCCGGCCCCGTTCTTTAGAATCGGTTGAATTTAGCCGGATTTGGGAGAAAATCCACTTACTTTTGGATTTTAAAAATCGGGAACAACAAAAAGATGAAAAGAGTACCACTAAGCTTTTTAAAAAAGAAAAAGAATTATCGCTTCTTCCTCATGCCTAAAAAATGATATTTTAAAATTCCAACAACCCCAAATTAGTGTTATAATTAATTTAATTACGAGGAGAGGGGATTGGAATGGAAACCATAGATCTTCACGGTCTAAGCTTAGAAGAAGCAGAGACTCGTTTAGAACAGGGATTAACAAGTGCCTATCAGTATGGGGAGATGATTGTCCGCATCATTCATGGCCAGGGGAAACATAGCGAATATTTCCCGGTGATTAAATCTTTTGTCCGGAAATGGCTTCGAGAATCCGAATTTTCTAAGGAATATATAGAATCGATTTTTTATGGAGAAGATGGTTCTCCCTATACCAGACCTAACCCAGGGGAAACAATAGTTTTATTTATAGGCGCAAATGAGACAGTAGGTTATGCAGAAGAGATTAATTGGGAGGAAGAAGAGGATTGGGAGGCACGGAAACATGCCAAAGGAAGGCGTGCTGACCGCTTAAGGGTAGCACGGAGAAGGAATTCGTACCGCTAAAAGATGAGTTTCCTTATTATATAAATTGAAAACAAAAAATACAATTTTAAAGGAAGAGGGCGTTCCGGATTATTCCGGACACCCTCTTCCTTTAAAATAAAATAATTTAGATAAGAAAACGAAAAAGTAGATGAAAAAGGATCGAAAATAGCATAACTACGATTGCGGGTTTAAAAATGAGGGGGATACTCTGAGTAAGTTTAGTCTCAAAATATTCATTAGATACTGTTTGACAGACATGAACCGGCGAGAGCATCATTCCCATTAGGCCAAAACCATAGGCTAAAATAAGAGTAGAATAAAGCTTAGAAGGGCCGGGGTTTTCCCCTAATAAACTAATGACAATGGGAAAACTGGGCCCGACAAATCCCATAGCCAGTCCGGAAGTTAATGCACTAATGAACGGAAGAAGCATGATCATAATAGTGAGAGGGATCCCAAAAGCATAAAGTTCTTCACTGATTTTTGCTACCAATGGGGTTCCACAAGGAAGCTTAGCTTCGATAAAGGCTGCATATACCCGAATCATGGAGACCTGAAGTAAGAGGGAGTAGATTTTCTTTTCAAAGATCATTTGTGGCCAGATTTTCAGGTCAAGAGGCCTAAGAATTTGCAGAAAAACAGTAGCAACAATAATCCCCAGACTGATGGGGATATACCTATTATACTGAGCAATTTTAGGAAAGAAACTCTGAACCAGAGTATTGATACCAATGATAATAATAATGGGTGAAATTAGGAGTAAAAACCGTTTTAGGCTACCTTCTTTTTTTCCTCGCATAATATTATCTTTGGGAACTCGCCGGAGGAAAAAAATATACCCGGTAATAATGGCGGTAAGGCTTAAAGGTAAGCCAAAGATAAGAAATTGTGGCGTATTTAGTCCAGTAATATCCATTGCCAGTAGAACACCGGGATAAAGAGGCCACCAATACTCCCAGACATGACGGTACCAATAATTAATTACTGACTTTAGAGGAGGTTCTAAATGGCTTTCCGGATCACAATTATCAACAAGAGGAGCGGAAAAAAGGGATCCACCAGGTACAGGGAGAAAACCGATAACTGCCGGAAGTACGGCCATTGAGATTCGGGAGGAAAGTTTACTTTGGATTAAACTGACCAGATCCTGCATAACACCGGTTTTAGCCATCTGATTACTTAACCAGTAAACTTGGGCAATTACAATCAATAAAAGGATGTGATTCATTGAAAACAGACAATCGGAAGCGATATTGAAAATATCGATAAAGGAGTGACCGGAGAGAATAGCCAGGGTTAATGCACCTAAAGTTACTGAGAGCGTAAGGTTTTTGGCAAGATTATTGATTAATAGAATAATGCCAAGTGAACCAAGAGCCTTAAAAATCCAGGGTAATCCAGGTAAAATCTGCATTTTATACACCAATCTTTCGTAATACTTTTGCTGCTTCTTCTATTAGATAGTTATCTATGTTTACTAATAGGCCCCAGCCCTTAGAAGTGAAAGAATAAAAACCGCCTTCCTGGCGGTTATTTAATCTTTACAGAGGACAAGTTTCTAAGCTGATACTTTCCAATTGCCATTTCTAATACTTGGCTGAAAGCTACAGCTTCCGGAGTAATCTCCTCATTATTATTAGCCAGGAGTTTCTCCAACCTCAAATTGTACTCTCTGATCTTTCTTCTTGTTTCTAACAAGGAATACATCAGACCTCACCCTATTTTAATTACTTTTTAAGTAATTCGGTAAAAGATTGTCGAAACTTTAGAACTAATTGTTCTTATTATATATTTTTACAGATTGAAGAAATGCGTAATTCAATTATTAAGAAATTATGCAATTCCTCAGGTAAACAAACTCCTCCAAAATAGTTAGTATAGATTTATATTATGCTTTTAGCAGGTTAAATTCAATTAAAAAAAGGGTGATTACAAAAATTTAACGGGTTATAGGTACTAGGATAAAAATTAATATTTGGTATATTACAGTAATAATTCACAAAAAAGGAATAAAAGAAGGTTTTACCATAACGAGTCTAGAATTAAAAATTATTTAACAATTATATACCAAAGTCCGCCGGATCCCCTCTTTTGGTGATGAGGCTGAAGTATCTTAACAAGCGGAATAAGGAAGATGGTAGTGAAGAGGCTACTATGTTAACAGATATTTATCAAGATTTAAAGCAGTTTAAGGAACACATTGATTCTGATCAAATTGAAGTAATTGTTTCCCTTTTAAGAGGGTTAGCTAAAAAGCCTTTGGGGATTTATGAGAAAAAGGCTTTATTAAAATTGGTTTTAGCAAAAATGAGTGACTACATTGTGCAAGTGAGAGTAAAAAAAATTTTTAAAAATCGCCCCCCTTCTTTTAAAGCTCGAGGAGGAGTGGAATCATCTATGTTTTGGGTACCGCCTGACCAGAAAGAAAATTTTTATAACGAGACAACCGGTTTTATCAGTGAATCTGATCAAGCGTTTGTTTGGTAAACTATACGGATATTCAAAGAACAATAACTAAGTAGTCACTCACAGCTGGCTACCGCACGTGAATGTGAAAGGATGAAAATAGTGCTTTCGCCTTACAAAGGCTGTCATTTAACTGAGCGACAAAGCGGCGAGCTACAAACTGTATTTTCTAAGGAGTATAAAGTTTATGGTCTTTGCTATAATGAATATCTTGTAAGATAGACTTAGCTGATTTATGGAAAGGGGGCAAATAGCAATAAAGGAGCTGAATAATGACCAGGGATATCAGGAATTACATGTTACTGCTACCCTTGTTTGGTATTATTACATCTGTCATCGTGAAGTGTGGCTCATGGGGCACCAAATTACTCCGGATCAGGATGATTCAAATTTGGAATTAGGTAGGTTCATTCATGAACAGAGGTATGAACGTGATAAAAAAGAGATAAATGTAGGTAATATCAAATTTGATATCATGAGGCGTGATGGTGAAGATATAGTTATTGGCGAAATAAAAAAGAGTTCACATTTTACCGAGAGCTCAAAAATGCAGCTAGCTTTTTACCTAAAAGAATTAAAACAAAGAGGAATCAAAGCACGGGGTGAATTGTTTTTCCCAGAAGAAAGAAGAAAAGAAAAAGTAGATTTAACCGCTGAATTAGAAAGAGAATTAGATAAGGTGGAACGAGATATTTTGCGGCTGATTTATTTGGAGCTTCCACCAGCACCTGAAAAAATTAAGTGGTGCCGACGGTGTGCCTACGCTGAATTTTGCTGGTCGTAAAGGGGAGTGAAAATTGCAAAAAACCATATATATTTTTTCCGATGGGGTATTACACCGGCAAGGAAATACCCTTTGTTACAAAACACCAGAAGGGAAAAGGTTTCTTCCGGTTGAGGACATACATGAGATCATGGTTTTTGGAGAGGTGCAGTGTAATAAAAAATTACTGGAGTTTTTATCACAGAACGAGATCATGATGCATTATTTTAATTATTACGGCTACTATATGGGAACTTTTTATCCTCGGGAACACTATAATTCTGGTTTTGTTATTTTAAAGCAAGCAGAATGTTATATGAATAAGGAAAGACGTTTGAATTTGGCTAAACAATTTGTTCGAGGCTCGATCCTCAATATTCAACAGGTACTAAAGTATTACCATAAACGAGGAGTGCCTTTAAGTGAGAACTTACAACGCCTGGAAATAGCGGAAGGTTTGATTCAGGAGATTAATGATGATATTCCAAAGTTAATGGCGGTGGAAGGTAACATTCGCGAGACTTATTATGGGGCTTTTGATCGAATCCTTAATAACCCTGACTTTACTTTTGAGAAAAGGAGCAGGCGACCGCCAAAAAATAATCTAAACACCCTAATCAGTTTTGGTAATTCCTTATTATATACGATTGTCTTATCGGAGATTTACAAAACCCATCTAGATCCAAGGATTGGTTTTTTACATGCCACAAATTTTCGACGCTTTTCCTTAAATCTAGATGTTGCAGAGATTTTTAAACCGATTATCATTGACCGTCTTATCTTCTCCATGATAAGCACGAGAATGTTGAGTGGGAAGGAATTTCAGCAGGAAAGTGGTGGTATTGTTCTAAAAGACAAGGGGCGTAAGCGATTTGTGGAGGAACTGGATAAGCGCTTAAGGACGACTATTAAACACCGTTCCGTTGGGCGCCAAGTGTCATATAGAAGGTTAATTAGAATGGAGTTATACAAAATTGAAAAACACCTTATGGGGGAAGAAGAATACAAACCATTCGTTAGCCAATGGTAGTATAGTGGAGGATTGTTATGTTTGTTATTTTGGTTTATGATGTTGGAGAAAAACGAGTGGCTAAAGTTCTGAAAAAATGTCGACAATATCTCTATTGGGTGCAAAACTCGGTTTTTGAAGGGGAGATTTCGCCGGCCAAACTCAAGATGCTGAAAGAAGAACTAAAGAAAATAATTCATAAAGATGAGGATTCGGTGATTATCTATAATCTACGAACTACAAAATACACCTCCAGAGAGGTTATTGGCCTCGATAAAGGGGGAGAAGAGAATGTGTTATAAGCAAAATAGATGGAATTAAAAGGGGCCCATGGATGTTTTTAGAAAACATCGATGGTATGTTTTGTAGTAAAGATATATAAATCTAAAAAGGAGAATTATTTATGAGCCTAAGTTTAAGACAGAAGATTAACTTACTTATTCAAGATTTATCAGAAAAAGAATTAGTTGAATTAGCTGATTATATAGTATTTTTGAAAATCGGGAGGAAAAATGAAGTATTTAAAGACCTTCTTTCGGCTAGTGAAAGCCAGTATGAAATTCTAGTTCAATAGAATTGATGATGAAGTCTGGAATGGGGGAGTTTAGTTTATATGCTTAATTGGGGAAATATTTTCATTACTATTATTGACTTTATATCAAGCTTTTTGTAAAATAATATAAAAGAAAGTTTTGGAAGGAGAAAAATTGATTTTTTTATTCGTGTTGATAAGTTTTTTACCATTTCCCAAGGCTTGTTGATTAAAAAATTTGGGTCAATAAAACCTTATAAAATGGATAAAGTTAGACAGAAGTTATTCCGGATTTTTTCGTCATAGCATTCCTACAAGGATTTGAAATTACCAGGCTTTTTGTAAGTTATAGTCTTAGATTACCTATAAGGATTAAACTCAAAGGTTGTGAGATTTTGCAGTTAAATGTGGATATGAATGCAACGGAAAATATTAGATTACCTATCCATTACAATTACCTAATACAGTCATTGATCTACCATAGTCTGGATGAGGAATTTGCTGAATTTCTTCATGATCAAGGTTATGAGGTTGAAAAGCGTAAATTTAAGTTATTTAACTTCTCACGTTTGCTCGGTCAATATAGGATAATAGGGCATGAAATAAAATTTACGCCACCAGTAAGGTTGATCATTTCATCTCCGCTTAAGGAATTTTGCCAGTATTTGTTAAATGGCTTGCTATCCAAGGGGTCTATTAGGTTAGGCAATAATAAAATAGAAGTAGAGAAAGTAAGTTTGAATTTCCCGCAAGCAGAGGATGAGATGAAGATAAGGATGCTATCACCGGTCGTAGCTTACAGCACTTTCACGAAACCTGACGGAGGAAAATATACGTGTTATTTTCAGCCGGGAGAGCAAGAGTTTATTCGGTTAGTAGATGAAAACTTAAAAAAGAAATATCAAGCCTTTCATAAACTGATGCCACCTGTCGGCAAAATCCGGGTTAAGTGCATAAAACCACCCCGGTTACATCTAATAAAATACAAAAATTTTGTGATCAAAGGTTACTCCGGCCTTTTATCGTTACAAGGGCCTCAGCCTTTGCTTCAAATAGCATTGGATGCGGGTTTGGGTTCAAAGAATAGTATGGGGTTTGGGTGCGTGGAACTAGTTAAATATAATACGAAAGAGAGGTGAAATAATCTTGGATTTGCAGGCGATCATGGATATTGGTGAAATTCAATTGGAGGAGATCAATAAAAAAGGAGGGGGTATGCTAGAAATTTTTGTGGAGGATCCCAGCGATGGGGGGAAGTATCCACACACCATAGGAATAAAAGTAGATTTGGCAACTAAATCATACGAAGGGTTAGAACTTGATGAATATAGGGATGATTTAAAGCTAAAATATCTTTATCGGAAAGGTTCATCTAAGGGAGCTGATCTGACACCTACCGCTAAAATTACTGATAAACCGCAAAACACTATTCAAGGTAAAATATGTGCAGCATATGCAGATGCATTAAAGCAAGAAGATTTAATGGAAAGATTTGAGCAAGAAGCAAAAGAGTTAGAATTTATCTTTGGAGTATTAAATAGTAATTTGGATAAAATTTTAGCTGATCTTTTGGATAGGCTTAAAGACATTCCTAAAAAAGAAGGAGCTTTTTTAACGGTAATAGTCTTATCTAAAGATGGCACTAAAAAATATATTGGCGATTATCAGATCTTTTTGGAAAAAGTAGTTGCCGATGCTATGCTTAATTTTCATTACAGTAAGGCTAACAAAAAGGATTTAATCGCACAAAACGCCACTTGTGCAGTTTGCTTAAAGTCAGGAGTTGAGGTGTATGGCCTGGCCAGCGCTTTTGCGTTTCACACTTATGATAAAAAAGGTTATATTGCCGGTGGCTTCGACTATGAAAAGGCTTGGCGCAACTACCCTGTCTGTAGTGATTGTGCAGTTAAACAAGAATTAGGTAAGAGATATTTGGACGAACACTTAACCTTCCCTTTCTACGGAAGAAGATTTTATCTAATTCCCCAA
The DNA here is from genome assembly GCA_036744795.1 of Bacillota bacterium. GTDB lineage: Bacteria > Bacillota > UBA4882 > UBA10575 > UBA10575 > UBA5486. The sequence goes on from DAIOHK010000025.1 coordinate 25,986, forward strand.
CCGGTGCTTCCTGGGATAATGCCAACAGTGCTCACTAAGCTTAGAAGGCTTACTCAAGAAAACCTCAGTAATGCCTATGCTGGGATGGAAGATCGAATCCTGCGCGGGATAGCTGACGAAGAAAACAGTATATCTTTTGGAATGTTGTTTTATGAAAAAAGTAATGCTGCTTTAAATATTATACTGGATATTCAAGATGTTATGCCATCCCGTTTAAAAAAAGTATATGAAACAATGGAACAAACTAATATGATTGGCTTTTTCCGGGATTTTCGATTGAACGAAAAGAAAAACAGTAAGATTGTATTAGGATTTTATTTTTTGAATACCATATTCCCCAGGGATACGCATAATCGTTATTTTTTAGAAGCGATAGATGCGATCATTGGGGGAAAACCACTGAAATATCAGTTTTTATTGCACTTTATTATGGAATATATTACGGAATGCTTCGACAATGAACAAAAGGAAAGTAGAGATAAAAAAAGAGATAGTTATAGATTTGCCACTCTTAAATCATATGCTCTTTTGATTTACTTAAAAAGTTTGGGTATCTTTGAAAATACTAATCAGAAAGGAGGTCTGAAAAAAGTGGAACAAAGAGTATGGGAAAAGGAGAATTATAACTCTCAAACAGAGATGTTTGAAGATTTTTTTGCCAAGAATTTTGACTTCTTTGATTTACCTAGTAAAAAAGGTTTATTTATGGTGGGATTTCTTGCTGCTAAGCTACTGAATTGGCAGGCTCTGAAAGAAAACGGACGTAAACCATTTATACCGAAACTAAAAGGACTAAAGCTTAATAAAACGGAGATAAAAAGGTTGTTACCGGAGATACAGAATAAACTCATTGAGTATGATGCTGATTTTTATCATGAAGCCCAGACCTTGGTAGCTACTTATCTAGTGGAGGCCGGAGAAAACTGGGGCATAAATGATCTGGATGTGCCCTTCTATTTTTCACTTGGTTTAAACATGGCGAGTTTATTTAAATTGGGAAATAAAAAAGGGGAGGTTTTACCGGATGAAACGGAGTGAATTGATTTTCTTATATGATATAAAAGATAATAACCCTAATGGGGATCCTTTGGATAATAATAAACCACGAATAGATGAGGAGACTAATATTAACGTCGTGACAGATGTTCGGTTAAAGAGAACTATACGAGATTATTTGCAGAGTTACAAGGGACAGGAGATTTTTGTACGGGAAATACGAAATGAGAAAGGTAACGTACAAGATGCAAAAGCCAGGGCTAGAAATTTTGGGAATACGAAAGAAGAGGCAGTAGAAAATATTTTAAAGAAATGTATTGACGTTCGTCTATTTGGAGCTACGATTCCGTTAGAATTTAAGAAAAATGAAACTGGTTCCGCCACTTTTACCGGACCTGTGCAGTTTGCGATGGGTAGATCCCTTCACCGTGTAGTCTTAAAACGAATTAAAGGTACTGGCGGATTTGCTTCCGGTGATGATAAAAATAACAAAACTTTCAGAGAAGAATATGTCCTGCCCTATTCCTTAATTGGCTTTTACGGAATTGTTAATGAACATGCTGCGGAAAGCACAAAATTGACTGAAAATGACCTTACGCTACTACTGGAAGCAATGTGGAACGGTACTAAAAACTTGATTTCACGTTCAAAAATCGGACAAAATCCGCGATTGCTGTTACGGATTGAGTACAAAGGGGACAATTATCACATTGGGGATTTGCTAAAACGGATTCACCTTGTTTCCGAAAAACCTGATGAAGAAATCAGGAACATAACCGACTTTAAACTGGATTTTGAGGACTTTTTGTGTTCTGTAAAAGAGCATCGGGAAGAGATTGATAAGATTTATTTCAAAAAAGATCTGGACATTACGGATCAACCAAATTTAATTGAGGGTATTAATCAAGCAGGAGTTTCAACTGTGGAATTAAGCTTTTAGGGGTGGATAAAATGCGCTTCTTAATCTGGGATCTTTGGGGTGATTATGCTCATTTTCGAAAATACTATACAACCTCCTCCCCTTTAACTTTTGCTTTTCCACCGCGGCCGACCTTGGCTGGAATCGTAGGGGCATTATTAGGATTACAAAAAGATGAATACCCTAGGATTCTCTCAGGATCTGAGGCAACATATGCGGTAAGAATAATGGAGCCAATTAAAAAGACACGGTTGGCTGTGAATTATATTAATACAAAAGAAGCAATTGATATGTCAAAAATTAAGACGCGAAGCCAAGTAAGGTTGGAATTGGTAAAAAATCCATGCTATCGCATTTACTTCAGTCATATGGATTACAGTATTTACCAACTGGCATTGCAGATGTTGGGCAAAGGAAAGACATATTATACTCTCTCTTTGGGGTTGAGTGAATTATTAGCGTTTTACCGGTTTGTTGGAGAAGAAGAAGGGGAGAAAATTACCTCCTCATCTTTTGTGGAAATCAAGTCTGTTTTACCTTTAAGAGAAGATCTGGAAATAGAATTTGAATCTGAAAAAGAGTATATGAAGGATACGATGCCAGTACTCCAAAATAGTGAAAGAATCGTAGAAAAGTATAATAGAATTATTTTTGAACGCCAAGGTAAACCCATTAAAGCTAAGGTTAACTCCTATTGGCGAGTGGGAGATGAGCAAATTGTCGTCTTATAAATTGCTTTCCCATCCATCGGTTTTACTTAAAGAACACTTGGAGAGAACAGCAGCTATTGCCAGAGAGATAATTAATAGAAACTTACCGGGACTACAGATGTCATTTAATATACAAAAACTGGTACAAATAATTTGTCTGCTACATGATGGAGGAAAGGCAACAAGTTATTTCCAAGAATACATTAAAAAGGCAGGAAAAGAAGGAAAAACCGAAGTAGAATCAGATTTAAAACAACACGGGCTTTTATCGGCACTTATGACTTATTGGGTAGTTAGAGAACTTGAGGACTTTCGTGATTATCCCTTCCTGCCTTTCTTTTCTTTCTTGGTGACAAAGCATCATCATGGAAACCTAGATAACGTGTTTGAAGAATTATCTCTTAGTCAAACACGACTTGAAGATCAATGGACGATCTTGAAAAAGCAGTTTAAGGCTTTAGATTACCAAGAACTTATGGAGATTTATAAACCCTATGGAATAAAAGTTCCACAATTAAATGAAGCAAAAAAGATTTTTACAGAAATCTATTACGAAGATAGAACTTTTGATCTATTAGACGAGCTTGAGGCCTCAGGAGACCTTAGCTTTTATCTTTTATTTAAGCTAATATATTCGATCCTTATCTTCAGCGATAAACAAGAGGTCATATTTCATGAACATTACGGTATTTCTTTTGATTTGCCCTTTGATTTAGTTGATCAATACAAAACAGTAGCATTTGCAGATAGTCAGGACTCCCGAATCAACCAAATGCGAGAAGAATATTATCAGATAGCTATTGAGTATTGCAAGACCATTAATTTACAAGATAGAATTCTTGATCTGACTATGCCTACTGGATCAGGAAAAACGTTGACCGCCTTTTCTTATGCCTTACACCTTAGAGAGCAGAAGATAAAAGAAGGGCAAGTTTATCCTAAAATCATTTATGCCTTGCCTTTTACGAGTATTATTGACCAAAATCACCAAGTGATTACGGAAATTATTGAAACAGTACTTGGAACAGGTAAAGCAACTTCGGAAAGAGTAATCAAGCACCATCATCTGGCGGAAGTGGCCTATAAAGTAGATGAAAGAGAGTTTGAGCTAGAACAAAGTAAATATCTAATTGATACTTGGAACGCTCAGATTATTACCACTACATTTGTCCAGTTATTAACCACGTTATTTTCCAACCGTAATGCCTCTTTGGTTAAATATCATAGTTTACTTAACTCAATTGTGATTTTAGATGAAGTACAGGCCGTTCCCCATTCTTATTGGTTAGTTATTAAGAAAATGCTGGCAAAGATCAGTAAAATTTTTAATATACATTTTATTCTGGTCACAGCTACCCAACCATTGATATTTGAACCCCAAAAACAGGAAATCGTCAGTATTATTAAAAGGGAAAAACAAAAAGATTTTAATGACATATTAAGTAGGACGAGGATTTGTTTAGAGCTGGAAGAGAGGCCTCTTGAAGAATTTGTGGATTTAGTTCAGGATTTCTATGGCAAACAACCGAAGAAGTCCGGAATGATTGTGCTAAATACGATTAAAAGTGCACAAAGTGTTATGGAATTTCTGAAGGAGAGTTATTCTGGAACACTTTATTTTTTATCAGCAGGTCTTATACCGAAGCACCGTCTAGCAAATTTGGCAAGGATAAAGAAAGAGAAGGGCTCTTATATTATCGTCAGCACTCAAGTAGTAGAAGCAGGGATGGATCTTGATTTGGATTGGGTAATTAGGGATTTTGGGCCTTGGGATTCAATTAATCAAGTCGCCGGACGATGCAATCGTCATGGGAAAAAAGACTTTGGCCAAGTAATGGTTGTTAATCTAGTTAATGAACATGGTAAGCAGTATAGTAAGATGGTTTATGGCAGTTTTTTAATTGAGAAGACATTAGTAGTGTTAAAAGGGAAAAAAGAAATAAAAGAGGAAGAATATGAAGGTATTGCTCAAGAGTATTATTCAGAAGTAAAAAGTGGCCACAGTGAAGCAAAATCCAACAAGATCCTCGAGGCAATTTATAGGTTGGGCTTTGAAGAATGCAGCCAATTATTTGAGTTGATTCCTTTTGAAAATAGAATTCCGATTTTTGTAGAAGCGGATGAAGAAGCTAGTATCCTATGGGATAAGTATGAAAAAACTAAAAACATTAAAGATTTGTTTGAGCGGAGGATAAAGTATTTAGAGTTTAAAAGAGATTTTCTAGAATATGTAATTACGGTCTCCCCTAAAGATTGGCCTTATACTTATGAAGGCGGTTTTGGTAAATTACCATATGAAGAATTGGGTCGTTTTTACTCAACGGAAAAAGGATACTGTCCTAGTGAAGACGCGTGGATACTTTAGTAAGGGTTAGCTGCTTTTGGTCAAAAATAAGACTAGACGTAAAATAATGTCCGCTTATGGATGATTGGAAATCTGAATAAACTTTTAGTGATCTTGTTGTCGACCCCCGGTAGCGTAAAAAACCCGGGGGGTCGACAACATAAGCAAAATTGTGGTAATATGGATTTATCAGGTTATATTAAAAATCAGTCTGGGAAGGAGAAGTTTTATCCAATAATCCCGGACTAAAAAACTGCAGTTCAAACGGGATTTTAGTCTACCTATGAGGAATTGAAACACCGGATTCTGCGACACATAACAGGAACGGTGGTTCAGATTTTAGTCTACCTATGAGGAATTGAAACGCTTGCAGGAACGCTGTAATATTGCGAACCGGCATCAGATTTTAGTCTACCTATGAGGAATTGAAACAATATTCCCGCGTTTGAAGGGCTATGTTGAGAGCCGATTTTAGTCTACCTATGAGGAATTGAAACCTTTTAAAGTTCCTCCACTTTTTTCTTGAAGTAAATGATTTTAGTCTACCTATGAGGAATTGAAACGCCTAAAGGCCAAGGTCTGTTTTTATTCTTAAAAGGGGAGATTTTAGTCTACCTATGAGGAATTGAAACTTACGAAAAAGATGATTATTATGTTAGGGACGAAGGGGATTTTAGTCTACCTATGAGGAATTGAAACGCGTTTGGGCTTGAGTCATTAGCAACGCTGCCGAAACGATTTTAGTCTACCTATGAGGAATTGAAACTACGACGCAGATTGTAGTGTCATCCTGTCAACGGTGGATTTTAGTCTACCTATGAGGAATTGAAACACTGGCCTTGTCTTTGTAATCTACCGTTTGCCTGCGATTTTAGTCTACCTATGAGGAATTGAAACAATTCCCAGTTCGCGAGATGGAAGAGCGGGGACTGCGATTTTAGTCTACCTATGAGGAATTGAAACGTCGTCCAGCAAAACCTAAATTTCTACGTTGCCGACAGATTTTAGTCTACCTATGAGGAATTGAAACGCGCACCCGGCTTCAGCAGGCCATGGGCTTAACTTGCGATTTTAGTCTACCTATGAGGAATTGAAACACCTCCGTCGGCATTGATCCGGTTGCGATTGAGGGGATTTTAGTCTACCTATGAGGAATTGAAACAGCTCCTTGACTGGGAGCTTTTTATACTGGCACTAAGATTTTAGTCTACCTATGAGGAATTGAAACAGGCGAATTCTGCTTGTTCACCGTCAGCGTTTTCTACGATTTTAGTCTACCTATGAGGAATTGAAACTTCCCGTACCCGTAGTACACCCGGCTTCGGACATAAGATTTTAGTCTACCTATGAGGAATTGAAACCCGGGTCGAGAGCACTAGAAGGATCTCGCCTCATGCGATTTTAGTCTACCTATGAGGAATTGAAACTTTTTTGAATTGTTTGGCAATATAACAGTATAATAGATTTTAGTCTACCTATGAGGAATTGAAACAGATCTTTTTCCGTTTCGTTCTTCCCGAAAAATTCCGATTTTAGTCTACCTATGAGGAATTGAAACATTGAAAAAGCAGCGAACGATAACAACATCGATACAGCGATTTTAGTCTACCTATGAGGAATTGAAACCGGTTTCGGTATGAACTAGAACGTTTGTTTTGTCATGATTTTAGTCTACCTATGAGGAATTGAAACGCAAATGATGAGGAAATGGAAAATCAAGCTGCTTAGATTTTAGTCTACCTATGAGGAATTGAAACTTGCAATTGGCAGAACGTGAAAAGATTATTGTTGAGGATTTTAGTCTACCTATGAGGAATTGAAACCTTTTTGCTCCCATCCCGGATCGTCCGTCCATGCCCAGATTTTAGTCTACCTATGAGGAATTGAAACCAGGCTTTTTGGAGTGCTTCTGGTTTGGCTAAATGGATGATTTTAGTCTACCTATGAGGAATTGAAACCCAGCGAGAACAAAAATCTATTAAAGACCATCAAAGATTTTAGTCTACCTATGAGGAATTGAAACCAGAACCGTACTAGCAGAGGAATTAGGCCATCATTTTAGATTTTAGTCTACCTATGAGGAATTGAAACGAAGGTATTGCAAATGAGCGTCCATCATTGAGTAGGTGATTTTAGTCTACCTATGAGGAATTGAAACTAAAACAGTTTTACGTTCCCTGCCCCCACTGTGGCGATTTTAGTCTACCTATGAGGAATTGAAACTAATCTTCGGTGTGTTGTTTAGTTTACTTGGTTCTAACGATTTTAGTCTACCTATGAGGAATTGAAACATTTTTATCCTGCGTCCACTGGTTTCGCTGATGGGGAGATTTTAGTCTACCTATGAGGAATTGAAACTATACAGATTCAACAAGAATAAGGGAGGATAATATGATTTTAGTCTACCTATGAGGAATTGAAACTCCGTGGCCTCGAACAATACGGCCGGCGAATTGATAGATTTTAGTCTACCTATGAGGAATTGAAACCCGAAATACAACCGCTTGACGTGGTTGTTTTTTGTTTCCGATTTTAGTCTACCTATGAGGAATTGAAACCTCACCACCCGTTTATTTGATGCAAGGGAGGAAACCAGATTTTAGTCTACCTATGAGGAATTGAAACAACTGATGCGCCGAGACCAGGCGGAAGCCTGTTTTTTAGATTTTAGTCTACCTATGAGGAATTGAAACTCAAAAAAGCGATTGTCGAGCCAATTGTAGGCTGGGATTTTAGTCTACCTATGAGGAATTGAAACCACAACAGGACAGGGAGTGTTAGGCGTATATGGCGCGATTTTAGTCTACCTATGAGGAATTGAAACCCGGAAGAAATTGTAATAGAAGCAATCAAAGAAGCGATTTTAGTCTACCTATGAGGAATTGAAACGATGGTCTTTCTGACGGTGAGAAGCTCGAAGTCGCTTTTGATTTTAGTCTACCTATGAGGAATTGAAACCTCCGATATTGCTAGAGAGTTCTTCGTATTCCATACCGATTTTAGTCTACCTATGAGGAATTGAAACTCGTGCAGGTTGGAGTTTGAGAGAACCGCCAGAATCGATTTTAGTCTACCTATGAGGAATTGAAACTTTTTACTTTCGCAATCCTAGCCACCCCCTTCAAATACGATTTTAGTCTACCTATGAGGAATTGAAACTGTCAAAAACCAAACTCGACAATATAGCGAAAAGAGATTTTAGTCTACCTATGAGGAATTGAAACCGTAACGCAACAGAAGAAGATATAGAAGAAGATATAGGATTTTAGTCTACCTATGAGGAATTGAAACCGCTC
>DAIOHK010000026.1:0-34198 GCA_036744795.1 Bacillota bacterium
GGTTACTATCGTTTGCCGTAAGTCCGGCGCGTATGAAAAGTCATATCGAGCCCCAGTAGTATCTTCCTGATAGTCTACGACCCATTTATCACCTAATTGCGTATAGTAGTTGGTCCATCCGGAACCATCCGGATCTCTGAATTTTCCCATCCCATAAGGCCCATACTGATATGTCCAAATATTACCCTCCGGGTCGGTATACGATACCAGGTTATCTCCGGTATATCCGTAAGTATATTCTCTCCCCAGTGGGTCGGTGATTTTAGTTATCTTTCCATTTGCTTTGGTTATCTTTGCTTTTCTACCAAACGTGTCCTCAATTGAGGTTAGGTTATGCGCTAAATCATATGTAAAAGTAATACCTCTACCGTTTCTTGCTTTGATTGCAGTAAGTTTACCATAGTAGTTGTAGAAAACGTCCGAAAAGCATTGGCTTCAGCTATAGAATCAATTGAAAGGGCGGAAGCGACATATCAATCGGCTCTTCAACAGCTAGAAAAAGCCGATTGATGCTTGAATAAAGTACAAGCTAGTTTTGTGGGTTTTCCACTGATGTTTTTAAAACATTTGCCTAGTTAAGGCATTTTGGGCATTCTTTCTCATTGTTAAACTATCACCACGATTAGCTTCTCTTACTGCTTTTTCCCCTGCGGTTACAGCTCGCTTAGCTAAAACGTAAGCTTGATTTTATAATTTTTATATATATAACAATTATAAAAAAATAGAAGCTGTTAACGAGTGTATTCTCACTCCAGCTTCCATTCATATTATAAAATAATGAGTTCATGGTTCTCAGCAGATTCCTGAAAGGCATGAACTATAAATAAAACCTAAGCTTACTATCAATTCAAAAAACATCTTACTTATTTCTCACCATCTCTTTTACTTTCATTAACCTCGTGAGGTTAGAACGCTCATTCTCATCCAGTTTCATGGTGATATATTTAATCTGTTCCTGTAATTGCGGAATAAGAACATATTCCAGAGCGTTGACTCGTCTTCTGGTGCGTTCAATCTCAGCCGCCATTAGTTCGACGGTTTTCTCCACTTGCGCCAGATCTTCCTCTACCTTGGTGCGTAAACGCTGGTTTTCTTCCACTAAATCAAGAAGGTTTTTATTAAAGTCCTCCGCTTGTTCTTTTCCAGCATCCCCCAGGAGATCAGAGACCTCCGTTAGTTGGTCTTCAAGGTTCCGCTCTTCTATAAATTACATTCAAAAGAAAAAGGAAGCTGTTAATGAACATATCATGCTCCAGCTTCAATCTCTATCCTCTTCCCAATTAATTGGCTGAAATTTAAGTTTATAAACTAATATTTTACTTCAATAGGTTCTCTCTTCTTAGCAGATTCTAAAATTGCCAATATTACTTTAGTAGTATTTACTCCATCTTTGAGAGATACCATAAAATCTTGGCCTGTTCTCAAACACTCTATAAAATGCCGAATACTCTCAAAGGAGAATCCCTTAGGTTTTCCGTGGACGAAGTGTTTAACCAACACATCAGGCCTGTCATTCTTTTCTTCCGTAAACCTCTCTATCATCTGACTATTACTTAAATCAAGGCTGATCATACCCTTTGTCCCAAGAACATTAAATTTTAAATCATTTAACCATGGTTGCGTATTTGGGGTAATCCACCCGTTTTCCATTGTTGCAATACCACCATTTTTAAATTCAAGAATAGTCTGGTAAATATCAACCGCATCAATACCTTCACTCTTAAGAACTCCCTCTCTTGAAACAGAGAAAACACGTGATACTTCATCATTGAAAATCCAACGTAAGGTATCCACACTATGAGAACCAAGAAACCATAAAATTGATGATTTTGCGGCCCATGGCAATAGATCTGTAGCAACCCATTTAATATCATTTAACCTAAAATATGCAGTATAAGGTTCCCCAATTTCCCCATTGTCAATAGACTCTTTTGTGACTGCAAATGGGGGACTCCACCTATTATGCAAATCAGTCATAATACGAACATTATTTTTTTCCACAGCGTTTACTATGGCATCTATATCTTCTAAAGTAGTAGCCAATGGTTTCTCAACTAAAATATGTTTTTTTGCGTTTGCACAATCTACAACTATTTTTCTGTGCGAAAAATCCGGTGTAACTACTGCAACTGCATCAATATCAGTATTTTTGAGCATCTCATTATGGTTTGAATAAGCTGCCGAACTTGGTAAGTTAAATTTCCCCGCAACTTCTTGAGCCTTTGATAGATTTAAATCACAGATGGCGACCAAATCAACATCCGGACAATCGTTATATATATGCGCATGTGTTTCCCCCCAAGTACCTGCTCCAACAATAGCCATTTTTATTTTTGACATGTACCTTCTTTTGGTTTCCATCATTTCTGCTATAATATGGAAGCCAAAAGACTCACCACCCTTCCTTTATTATTTTTTAATAGATTTACAAATTTTATTGTTTTACTGCTCCAAAAGTAAGTCCTCTAATCATATATTTCTGTACTAACATCGCAAATATCATTACAGGAAGTGCCGTAATAACGCCAATTGCTGACATTTCACCCCATACCACTCCTGTCACAGACAAAAACAATGTAACAGTAGTTGGAAGAGTTCTAGCATTAACACCTGTTAGAAATAGTGCAAATACAAACTCGTTCCATGATTGAATAATGCAAAATATTGCAGTTGCAATAAACCCTGAAGAAACTAAGGGAAGAAGTATTTTTGTAAATACTTGCAAGCGTGAACACCCTTCCACAAACGCTGCTTCTTCAATCTCTTTGGGAATTTCCTCAAAAAACCCTCTCATCATCCATATTGTAAATGGAATATTAAAAAGCATATACGATATTATGAGGACAATATGTGTATCTAATAAACCAGTTATACGGGCCATGACAAAATATGGTATTACTGTAGCCATCGGCGGTAGCATTCGTAAACTTAATATCCAGAAAGCAAGGTTCTCTTTTCTTTTAAATTCAAAACGTGCAAATCCATACGCCGCCATACTTCCCAAAGCCAAAGACAGAACAGTTGTTAAACTAACAACTATAAAGCTGTTTTTAACATAATAGAATACATGTCTTACTTGTATTATATTCCTATAGTTGTTGAAATTCGGCTTAACAAACCATATGCTCGGGTCATAGGTTTGAATTTTTGTCTTTACACTTATCAATGCCATCCAGAAGAAAGGAAATACTGCGACAATGCATACAAATATAATACAAATTGCGGTTAATATTTTTTTGTATATTCGTAATAGTTTGCGGCGTTTAATTTTCCTCATCCCCTTTTCGCATGTACCGAATTAAAATCTGACTAAACAAAATAGTTAGTACTAATAATACTATTGCGCATGCCGATGCTCTACCAATCCATCCGGTTTGTGCAAATCCTAAACGGTAAACATGCAGGCTTAATAATTCAGTAGCACTTCCTGGTCCTCCTTGAGTCAAAACAAAAGGAACATCAAACAATCTGAGAGAATCGATGGCCCTAAATATAATTGCTACTAGTAATAAGGGTTTCAATAAAGGTAGTGTAATATAACGAAATACCTGTATCGCGTTTCCTCCATCTACCTGTGCTGACTCATATGGATCGAGTGGTATCGACCTTAACCCCGCATATATTATAAGAGTCATAAATGGTGTCCATTGCCAAATATCAGTTATAATAATTGACGTAAACGCAAATTCAGGGCTAAGCCATGATATTTTTAGATTGAAAATAATTTTTAGAATGTAATTAATTACCCCAAACTCAGCGTTATACATTAACTTCCATATCTGGCCTGCTATACTAGGTGTCATTGCTATAGGCACAATCAAACATGCAAATACTATGTTTTTAAACTTGAATTCCCTGTTTAAAAGAAACGCAACAAAAAAGCCCAAAACCAATTCTAAAGATGTTGCTATTACCATAAATACCACGCTTAACTTAATAGAATTCCAAAACTCAGGATCTCTTCCACTAAATAATCTTTTGAAATTAGCAAAACCAACCATTTTTACATTCGACCAGTTTGATCCTAATTCATAATTGGTTAAACTTAAATAGTAGAGAAAAACGGTCGGTATTATTACAAGTAACCCCATAATAATCACAGAAGGGAGAATACACACCAGATGTGGATTCCTACCAAACCATGAACGCCTTTTAAATACATCTTTTTTGATTATTATCATCACCTTCTCTTACTTTCTTTTAGTCGATATCTTTTAGTAAGTTACTTCGCTAAAATGTGTGGGTATTTAAATGTGTAGTTCATTAACAGCAAAGAACTTTTAGTATTAAGGAATTGCATAATAAATTACTTTAAGATTTAACTACAACATATTAATCGCCTAATGGAAGTCAAACGCTAGATATTGTGGTAAATAAATGCCCAAGATAATATGCAATTCACTTAGCATAAGTAAGGTGTCAATTTTATCACTCCATATAAGAGACTGGAAAACCAGTCTCTTATATGGTATAAATTTGTTTAGTCGTTCACGATTTCTTCCAATTCCTTTTGTGCATCTTTACAAACTTTTTCTGGTGCAAGCTTTCCTGTAAATGCAACACTTCCATAATAACCTACACGATCAAGTATCTGTCCAAGTTTTTCATGAGCTGGTATCCATAAAATGCCCTTTTCAACTAGTCTATTTGCATCCTCCAAAGACTCCAATTGTGCAGGATACGAAAAGTCTCTTACAATCAATTCTGGATTCGTATACACCGAAGTTCTGGTTGGAACACCTTCGTTCAAAATATATTCTTTTGCTTTAAGCTTGCTAGTCATAAATACAATGAATGCCCAAGCTGCATCCTTATTCTTTGAAGTTGTCGGTATAGACATACTCCATCCAGCTAAAGCACCATATTTACCCTCAGGCCCTTTCGGAATAGGTACAAAATCTACCTTATCATAAACTTTAGATTTTTCTGGGTCTAATATCCATGGTACAATAGCCGTTGCATCGATCCACATTGCTGATCTACCTGTCATAAAGGCCGATGTAGCTTCTTCATGTGTGTATGAACCAACATCCGGAGGAGCATTTTTAAGCAGTTCAAGGTAACACTTTAATGACTCTACAGTGCTAGGATCAGTCATTGTTATCTTTCCAGTTTCCTGATCCAGAAAACCGCCACCGAAATTGTACAGTATAGACATCCAGCCTGATGCAAACATAATACCTCTCTGACCCCTTAAAGCGATCCCATACAAATTAGGTTCCTTACCATTAAAAAATCTTGCAAGTTCTACCAGTTCATCCAGTGTTTTTGGCGGTTCTTTTTTGTATTTCTTAAACAGATCCGTCCGATAGCCAAGAAATCGAGTCTCTCCTGCAGTTGGAACTCCATATACTTTACCTTGATATTTAGCAATTCCATTTCTATATGCAGGAACAATATCTTCAAAATCAAACCATTCCGGAGTCAAGGAAGGATTATTCAAATAGTCTTCTAAAGGGATAATAACTTTTTTTGAACCATATTCATCCATCCAAAAACCATCAACCATAAATACATCATAACGACTACTATTGCCGGTATGATCTATTAACTGTTTATTCTTTAGATAATTAGTCTCCATGACATCCCAATTTACTTTTATTCCTGTCAATTTTTCGAATTCGGGTGTCATTTTTTGAAAAGCATCGGTTGAAGTATGTGTAGCAAAAGCTAAAGTAATTGTCGACCCTTTACAATTTTTCTTCACTTCTTTAGCCCATGCATCTAATGAATTCAACTCTGCTGCATTAATACATATACTACAAACAACTATACTTATCAAACAAATACATGTAATAACCTTACAAATCGTCTTTAACATTTTCTTTCACTCCTTAATTTTTTTATTAACCTTTAATTTTATATGCCAACCAATTAATTACATAGACCTCACCACCTTTAAGCTTTAGTAACTGTATTTAGATGCTTAAATGTGTATAGTTAAAAATCATTTTCCCTTTCACAAAGACTCCACAAACATCTAAATTTTTATTTAATAAAATAATATCGGCATCATATCCTTCCTTTACTCGTCCTTTAACCTTATCAATTCCAAGTAAAGATGCAGGATTAGATGTTGCCATCTTTAAAACATCTTCCAGAGGAATACCAACTTTTTCTACCATATTTTTGACTGCCTTGTCAAAAGTCAAAGTGCTACCGGCCAAAGTTCCATCAATAAGTCTTGGGACTCCTTTAGCGACTATCACTTTAAGATCTCCCAAATTGTAAACACCATCTTTTAATGCTGTAGCTTTCATAGAATCGGTTATTAGTATACATTTATCACTACTTTTCTGCTTTACAATCATTTTTAATATTGCATGATGAATATGCACTAAATCAGCAATCACTTCACAATAAATATTATCAAAAAATAATGTTCCTCCAACTGTTCCCGGATCTCTATGATGTAATCGTCCCATTGCGTTAAAAAGATGTGTAGCTCTATTTACTCCCATACTTACCGCTTTTTCTACATCTTCAAAGACCGCACAACTATGTCCTATGGAAATATTAACTTTCTTATCTTGCAAAAACTCAATTAATTCTGAAGTACCCGCTAACTCTGGTGCTATTGTCATCGTTCTTACTATATCCCCATATTCTCCAACCATATTTTTATAATTTTCTATAGAAGGTTTTTGAATATAATCCGGATTCATAGCCGCCTTTTTTATAGGATTTATAAATGGGCCTTCCAGGTGGGCTCCAAGCACCTGGGCACAATCATCTCGCCTCTGGCTTATAAATTCCTTTATACTTCTTAAGCTCGCTTTAATATTCTTGTTAAGCGAAGTTAGGGTAGTAGGAGTAAATGACGTAACTCCGTATTCTATCACTTTCTTTGCCATGCCATATAGAGACTCTATAGTGGCATCCATAGTATCGAAGCCAAATATCCCATGAATATGTAGATCGATAAATCCCGGAGAAACAATATAATCACTAAAATCAACAATTTTTCCTTTAAAACTAGGGATATTTTCATTAACGCTTAATATTTTCTCGTTTCCAATGACAATACAATTTTCTTTAATGAAGTGTTTTCCATCAAATATTCTAGCACCCTTTAGCAATACTTCATTCATAATGTTCTCCTCTTATGACATAATAATGTAAAACATAAATCACATAACAGTAATGAATCCGATTACCATGCTTTTATTCTATGCTTGTATGAATTTGTCATTTTGTCATTTTTTTCATCTGCGCCATCCAAATTACCACTCATAAATATTGGCGGTTCGATTCCTTTTTCAACCATTATTTTGCATATTTCCCCGCATATTAATTGCGCCGCAAATGATGACATAATATTTGATGTTGAACATATTGGTTGTTCCAAACCTGCAAGCTTAATACAAGCATCCCCCACAATGCCTTGATTATCTATTGCTACATCAACTACCTCATATAGACATTTCCCATATTTGTTTCTTGGTCCGGTATGTTTTGAATATTTAAATGAAGTAATTGCAACAGTAAATATTTTACGTTCTTTTGCTTTAATTGCCATTTCCACAGGTACTGTATTCCTACCAGAATTTGATATTATTAACAATACATCTTTATCAGTTATCCCCCTGTGATTTATAATTGGTTCAGCAAATCCTTCTAATCTTTCTAAGTATTGACTTTTTGTGAAGCCTGTTGCGCCTATTAAACTTGCCTCCAATATTACATCAATTGTTCCTAAACCTCCGGCCCTGCCACATATTTCTTCCGCCACGCAATGAGAATGCCCCGTACCAAAAGCAAATATTACACCTCCATTGATAATCTTTTCTGTAATTGTTTCAGAAGCAAATTTAATTTTCTCAATCTCACTCTCGATTAACTCATCCATCATTTTTACTAATACATTTCTATAATCCTTACAAAGCACTATTTTTCACCCTTTCGTAATTTTTAATTAACCAATAGTTACCGTATAAATTAGCTTCTTCGCCTAATACGCTTCGTTCGATTCTTGTTCTAAGATAAATTTTGGAAAACAGGTTTTCAGATATAGTCTTATTAATTTTTTCCACTAAATACTCTGGACTGTTTGTTATTACCCCACCATTTAGGATAACTACTTCTGGGTCAAATAACATGATGACATTTGAAATTACAATGCCCAAGTTAAAACCTATTTCATTAATGATATTTTTACATAACCTATCGGAAAATGCGGCATTTATGATGTCAAAAGATGTTACTCTATCACCCTCTTTAAATTGTTTATACAATATTGAGGACTTATACTCTTCGTTAGTAATTCTCTGCTTAAACAATCTTTCCATAGCTTTACCACAAACATAATTTTCCACGCACCCTTGTTTGCCACATACACACAGGTCGCCTCCTACCTTATATATGGTATGTCCTATTCCACCGGCGAAATTATTTGCTCCTGTATATAAGCAATCATTTGTATATATTCCCATTCCAATCCCGGTACCGACGGATATATTAACAAAATTGGAAGCATTTTTTGCAATACCAAACATCTTTTCGCCTATCAATGCAGCATACACATCTGTATGTACACAAACCTCTGTATCTATTTCAGAATTTAAAACTTCTTTTATTCTTACATTTTCCCATTTACTAAGGTTAACTGCCTTTTGTATCACATCATTTTTTTCATCGTATACGGCAGGTATTCCTATCCCTATCCCTAGTATGCGTTCTTCTAAATGATCCTTAACATAGTCAAGTGTTTTTTCTTTCATCTTAAATAAATTATCATTAAAATTATCTTTGCAAGTCGGAAACTTTACTTTATATTTGAGAGTGGAATTTTCATCGAAAATCCCTAATAGAGTTTTAGTTGCTCCGATATCTACTGCTATGTAATATTTATCCATTTCACATCTCTCCAGATTAATATTTATTGTTTGTAAGCTGTAAAAGATATACTGTAGTTAGTTAGTAATGATTACTAACTAACTACAGTATATACCCTATTTATTAAGCTGTCAACATTAATTTAATATTTTGTTATTTTATGATCGGGGCCTGATTAAGAAAGGGTTAGTTGCTTTTTTAGGGGTAGAGCTATACTATTAGCCGGGTAGTTGCTCTCGCTGGGCATCGAATCCACACGTAAATGGATTATTAAATGCAAAAAGCCGCTTGTATATCAAGCAGCTTTTTACTTATTATCCCATAAGCTAAGGCTAGATAAAAATTCTTCCAGCAATAGTTTTAAAGGTCAAATAAGTTTCGTCTTCATACAATGAAAACATCCTCAAACCTGAACCAAATTATCTCCAATCATTTTTAATATATATTACGATTTTATCACATGTAAAATATTTAGTTTCTCGTCAAATACCACAAGATCCGCATCTTTACCTATCTCAATACTGCCTTTCTTTCGTTCTAAGCCGATAGCCCGAGCCGGATTCAGAGTAGCCATACGCACAGCATCTTCCAATGGTACTCCTACCATTTGAACCATGTTGTATATGGCTTTATTTAAAATTAAGGTTGAGCCTGCCAGAGTTCCGTCGGAAAGCCGAGCTTCCTTGTTTTTAACAGTAACTCTTTGCCCGCCTAAAGTGTACTCCCCATCTGAAAGGCCTGCAGCCATCATTGAATCGGAAATTAATATTATTTGATCTTTTCCCTTCGCTTTGACAATTAGTTTCATGGCACCGGGATGAAGATGAATGCCGTCACATATCATTTCACAAGAAACTCTTTCATCAATTAGGGCAGCTCCGGAAATGCCGGGCTCTCTATGGGTAAGACCCTTCATGCCGTTAAAAACATGAGTAACTTGGGTGACTCCATAGTTAAAGGCGTTTTTAGCTATCTCAAAGGAAGCGTCAGTATGGCCTGCTGATACAGTTATACCTCTGGTATGAAGGTAATCAATTGCCTCTATGGCACTGGGAAGTTCCGGCGCCATAGCTACTATCTTTACAGAATCCTCCGACAATTTAAGAAAATAGGAAAGCTCATCAATATCTGGATTTTTTATGTATTTGGAAGGCTGAGCACCTTTTTTAGCCATAGAAAAATATGGCCCTTCAAGATAAAGCCCCAAAACTTCCGCAGGAACATTGCCCGAAGTATCTAAAACACTGGCATTTTCTTTTTGCCGAGCTATATAATTTGCTAGATTTTTTATAGCTTTTTCCGTTTCTTCGGTGGAGGCTGTCATGGTAGTAGCCAAAAATCCAGTTACCCCATTTTTAATCTGAAAACGTGCCATAGCATCCACTGCTTCAAAGCTGGCATCCATTGTATCGTAGCCGGAATTTGCATGAGTATGAAGGTCGATAAAGCCCGGTGAGAGATAATTCCCTTTAGCATCTATAATTTCATCAAAGTTCTTTTCATTTAAAGTACCTGACGGCCCCAGATGTTTAATTTTATTGCCTTCGACGGCTAATTCAAAGTTGTATAAAATATCGTAAGGTGTAATAATATGGGCATTTTTTATAAGTAACCTCAATAAAATTCCTCCCTCTACAATCTGTAATTTTCTCCAAATATTTCACTCATTCATAGAATTTCGGACACTATAAAACAAGCCTCATGGGTAATTTGTTCTTTACCGAAATAGTATGGATAAACTAAATATGCCTATGAACAAACTTCTGTTCAATACCGCCGTTTGTGTTAATTTCTATAATCTGATTGCAGCTTCGTCATCTATTATTATGGTAGTATCCGGATGAAGCAGTAAAAAGGAAGATGGATTCTCAGTAGTTACCACGCCGTCTTTTAACAACCTTGCGATAATATCAGCTTTGTTTTTACCGCTTGCCAGCAGCATTATCTTCTTAGCTTTCATGATGGAACCGAGACCAGCTGTTATAGCCTTTGTGGGAACTTCATCAGGTGAATTAAAAAATCTAGAATTCGCTTTTATAGTATCTGCTGTGAGACCTGTCAGATGTGTTGCTACCACCAAATTATCATTAGGTTCGTTAAAACCTATATGACCGTTTACACCAATGCCAAGAAGTTGAATATCTATACCGCCGTTTTTTTCGATTTTCTCATCATATGTACGACAATAATTTTCTATATCCGAGATTCTGCCATCAGGTATATATACGTTCTCTCGCTTTATATTTATGTGGTTAAATAGGTTTTCAAACATAAAGTAATTATAACTTTGGGGATTGTCTGGGGTAAGACTGTAATATTCGTCTAAATTGAAAGTAACGACCTTGGAAAAATCTAAATTCTCTTCACGATGCATCCGAATTAGTTCCTTATAGGCGCCAATCGGAGTGCTTCCGGTAGCTAGGCCGAGAACCAAGTCAGGCTTTTGCCGGATATTGATTGCAAAGATTTCGGCAGAACGTTTACTCATAGATGAATAATCTTTCTCAATAATTAACTGCATTATATTACATCCTCCCTTTGTAATCTTTATTTTTTTTCCTAATATCTCACTCATTTATAGAATTTCAAACACCCTAAAACAAGCCTACATGGTTTGGATATAAACTCCAGATCGCTGTAGATGCGAAAAGTGAATGTCTGTTGCCATAGAAAAAACACGTTTCATGAATACGGGAGATTTGTCTCCTTTTTTTAGAGTTTGTGGGATTATGAAATTCCCTCAGTTAAATAATGCTGTAGGTTATTAGGCAATTTCCTCATCTATTTAAGGTATTATTTAAAAAAAACTCTTTTATAATTTGTAAAGCAGCACTATGGGCAATAGTAGTACTGGTAATAATAAACTTTTCGAACTGAACATTTTCAAAAGTAGTCTTCCAACAATATTTCCCTGCAATGTTTACTAAATAATCGAACAAAATGTCGTTATGATTAAAAATTTCTCCACTAATTATAATAGCATGTGGTTCAAACAACTGTATCATCTTCCCGATAATAACTCCCAAATAACATAAAGCCCTTTTTGTTATTTGCAGGATGATGGTGTTGTTTTGTTTTAAACCATAGTAGATTTTATCAATATCAACATCTTCAATGCCTTTAATCCCTAGTTGGCTTAAACCATTTTTTACAGAGTCTTTATTTTCTACAATATATTCTTTTACATTATTAATTATCGCGTTTTCTCCAGCAATTGTCTCCAAGCATCCTGTTATACCGCAGTCACATAATAGACCATTATTGAATAGCGGATAATGTCCTATATTGCCAGAAAGTCCGCTTCTTCCTCTGTATACTTCTCCATTTATTATTATACCCAACCCAATACCCGTCCTAATACCTACACAAATAATATTCCTATACCTGATATTTTTATCATCAGACCAGTTACCACCAATAGCTATTAAATTAATATCATTTTCTACATGTACTTTTATACGATATTTTTCTTCCAAGATCTTTTTAATATGATAATCATTCAGAACTTTAATATTTGAGGCTTTGGCAATGCCTTTTTCTGTATCAACAAATGCTGCTAAGCCTACTCCTATTCCCTCTATTAAAGATTTATTAATCTTGCTTTTATCAAGTAAACTATTCATTATTAACTCTAGTATGTTTGTTAACTCCTCTTGTGTCTCATATCTATCTTTGCTACTTACCTTATAAACTATTTCGCTTTCTAAGTTTACGATTACACCTACTATACATTTAACACCAATATCTATGCCAATAAAAAACCTTCCTTCAGGGTTTAATTTGAAAAGATCTGGTCTTGGCCCACCCTTTTCATTAGATTTTCCCTTTCCCTTGTACAAAATTAAATTTTCCTCTAGCAATTCTTTTACAATATTTGCTACCGTCGGTGGCTTTAAATTACTTATTTTTGATATCTCGACTTTCGAAATAAGCTTCTTTGTTCTTATAATATTTAAAACTATCTGTTTATTTAAATTACGCATTAGTGCTGGCTTACCAGTTTCAATTTTTGCCATTACGTCCCTCCATGTCTAATGATTAATAAACAAATATTAATAATTAATATGTAGTTATTAGGGAATTACATAATTAAATTACTTAAGATTCAGCCACAATATATTGATAGCCCACTAGTAATTGTCTAATCTTAGACAATTACCTCGAATAAAAGTTAAACACTATATATTGCGGTTGAATGGATGCCAAAGGTAATTATACAATTCCCTCAGTTATAGTATTGTTTATAGAATTAATTATTTTTACTCCATTAGATGTGCCAAATCTCTCTACACCCAAGGCAATGTATTTTTCTATTTGTTCCACTGTAGAAATTCCCCCGGCTGCTTTTATCTTAATCTTTCCTTTTGTATATTTGGCAATAATTTGAACCATCTCAAAAGTCGCGCCATACTCGCCAAAACCGGTAGATGTTTTAATAAATTCCGCACCGGAATCTATTACAAGTTTACACGCTTCTCTTAACTCATCGTTATTTAGGTAACAACCTTCTATAATAACTTTCACCTTAATATTTTCATCTAATAATACTATTTTGGCCAGTTCATCCAATACATAAGAATAATTATGGTCTTTAAATTTACCAAGATTCATAACAACATCAATTTCTTGTGCTCCATGCCTAATAGCCTCTTCTGATTCTAATAGTTTAACATGAGATGTTAGATTACCATGGGGAAAACCAACCGGAGCAACTACAATTGAAGTAGAACCTTTAAACATCTGAACCGCAGTAGATATAAATGATGGTGGAACAGCCACACCTTTAAATCGGTATTTTTTAGCTGCATCGCAAATACGTTTTACATCAGCCTCTCTAACTATCGGCCCTAAGGCAACTTGGTCAATCATCCCTGCTATTGTATTTTTGTCTATCATTTATGTTTTACCCTCCTTAAACTATTTGATTTGGTCAAAATCTATTACGATTCAGTAAAAAGTCTTCACCGGAAACGTCATAAATTAAGTTGTATTAATAATGCCTGTTTTTTCTATTTGTAAAGCCAATACACTCCTATCACCTCTTATTTTCGCTTCATAGTATTCTAATACGGATCCATCTTCTAAAAAGGATGTACTACATATTAGTAGCATTGGAAGGCCTATGTCTATACCTAAAAGCTCCTTTTCCTCTTTACCAGCAACTATTGGTTCTAAACTTCTATACGCTTTACAAATTGAAAGGCCATACTTTTTTTCTAACACGTTATAAAGCGAGTCTTTTTTATGTTTGCTCATATCTAAATCTGGACATAATCTACTATTTACATGCGAATCTACCAAACAAATAGAATTGTTTTGAACGAACCGCAATCTTAAGAAATTATACACGTTCTCACCAATGTCAATATTTAATTTATCACTAATAAAACTATTAGCTTTTGTCGTTTTAGATATTAGAATTTTATCTGTAAGATCGAGACCTTTGCTCACCACTTCCTGTGCAAAACTTGTTAATTCACCGATAAAATTCAGTCTTAATTTTGGCTCCGCCACAAAGGTTCCTTTCGGATGATCTCTATATAAAACTCCTTCTGTAACCAACTCAGCTATAGCTCTTCGAATCGTAGTTCGACTAACTTTAAATAATGCACAAAGATCCTCTTCATTAGGAATCTTATCGCTAGGTTTCAAATTATTTTTTTTAATCATCTCCTGTAGATTGTTTTTTGTTCGATAAAACAATGGTTCATATGAATTCCTTTTAATTGAGTGGGTAACATCAACGTTCATAGTTTCACCTCAAAGTCTTTACATTATAACGTTACTACATTAGTATATCATTTTATTATATTTTTACAACTTTTAAATTTAAATCAAACTTACTCTTAGTGAAATAAATCATTAGTTTTATTCGCTTCTTTCCCATGATTTCACAGTTATCCGTAATATTACGTCCTTTTTTACTTCAATCTATCTTTACTATTAATCAATCGACAAAAAACTAAAAAAAGAAGCTTTTGACGAGTGTGTTTTCGCCCCAGCTTCTATCTTAAACTCCAAATATTTATTTTTAAATTACAGCCACTTACATTTTATTTCTCACCATCTCTTTTACTTTCATTAACCTCGTGAGGTTAGAACGCTCATTCTCATCCAGTTTCATGGTGATATATTTAATCTGTTCCTGTAATTGCGGAATAAGAACATATTCCAGAGCGTTGACTCGTCTTCTGGTGCGTTCAATCTCAGCCGCCATTAGTTCGACGGTTTTCTCCACTTGCGCCAGTTCCACCATAGAGGTAAAGCTATTCGCCAGTAAGTTAACGGCTTCATCCAGTTCAGCGGAAGTTTCGGTCATCCCAAAACCATTACCGAGCGCCGGAGTCATCTCCAGAGAGAAGACCGGCACTTCGACACTCATTTTCGAAGTAGTCCCCGCAGTTAAAGTAGCGTCTCCCCGGGAGGTAGTAATCGCTGCTTCCAAGACCTCTCGGGAGATGACAGCACGGGCCATCGCAAAACCATCCAAAGCTTGCGCCAGATCTTCCTCTACCTTGGTGCGTAAACGTTGGTTTTCTTCCACCAGCTCAAGGAAGTTTTTCATTAGTTCATCCAGTTTATCTTTAAGGAGCTTATGTCCGCGAACCGCCGTCACCAATCTTTTTTTTAGTCGCAGTAATTCCATACGAGTCGGGTTTACTCGAATCTCCAAACTATCACCCCCAACCCGGTTACTAGCATCCCGGGTTTATCATTCTATTTTTTCTCCTCTGTAGTCGGGAGATATTTCTCGAGATACTCTTGGCGAATTCTCTTCAGTTCACCTCGAGGGATCATCGAGAGCAACTCCCAACCAAGATTTAGCGTCTCTTCAATATTGCGATTTTCTTCCATACCCTGCCGTACATACCGATCTTCAAACTGATCAGCAAAAGCGGCAAACTTTTTATCTAAATCAGAAAGCGCAGCTTCTCCTAAGATCACCGCCAGATCCTTGGCTTCTTTACCACTGGCGTAGGCGGCAAATAACTGGTTCATGGTATCCGCATGATCTTCGCGGGTCTTGCCGCTTCCAATTCCTTTATCCTTCAAGCGCGAAAGGGAAGGTAGCACGTCGATAGGGGGATATATGCCTTTGCGATGGAGATCGCGAGCAAGAATCACTTGCCCTTCCGTAATATATCCGGTTAAGTCGGGGATCGGATGGGTCTTGTCATCTTCAGGCATCGTCAGAATCGGGATCAAGGTAATCGAACCCTCTTTTTCTTTGATCCGACCGGCCCGTTCGTAAATAGTAGCCAGGTCAGTGTAGAGATAGCCTGGATAACCCCGCCGGCCGGGAACTTCTTTACGAGCAGCCGATACCTCCCGCAAAGCCTCAGCGTAATTAGTCATATCGGTCAGGATGACCAGTACATGCATATTAAGCTCAAAAGCCAGGTATTCAGCGGCAGTCAACGCCATGCGCGGTGTCGAAATGCGCTCAATAGCCGGGTCATTGGCTAAGTTCATAAAAAGAACCGCTCTTTCTATAGCCCCGGTTCTCTGGAAGTCACTAACAAAGTAGTCGGCTTCCTCGAAAGTAATCCCCATGGCGCCAAATACAACGGCAAAGCGCTCGCCTTCGCCCAAGACTCGGGCCTGGCGAGCAATCTGCGCTGCCAGTTGCGCATGGGGAAGACCTGAGGCCGAAAAGATGGGAAGTTTCTGTCCCCGAACCAAAGTATTTAAACCATCAATCGCTGAGAAACCAGTTTGAATAAATTCCGAAGGATAATTTCTGGTAAAGGGGTTAATAGGTGTTCCATTAATATCCATCTTCTTTTCAGGAATAATCGCCGCCCCTTTATCATTCGGTCGTCCCATTCCATCAAAAACTCGGCCTAAGATATCCGGAGAAACTCCTAATTCAATACTGCGTCCCAGAAATCGCACTTTACTATCATACAGGTTTAAACCGGTTGAACCTTCAAACAGCTGAACCAAAGCCTTATCCTGGTTAACCTCCAGCACCCGCCCACGGCGTAATTCTCCCCCTGCCAGCTGGATCTCCACTAATTCTCCAAAGTTGGCGTCTGCGACCTTCTCCACTAACATTAACGGACCAACAACTTCTCTTACCGTACGGTATTCTTTAAGCATTTACATCACCTCCAAGGCGGGGGCATCTTCTGCGGTTATTTTTTTAATATCTGACAGTAACTGTGTAAATTCTTCCAACCGATCTTCTGGAATCAGTTTGGCTTTAGCAATCCGTTCCCGGACAGGTAGTTCCAAAATCTTTCTCATTTCCATGCCTTGGTCTAGCAATTCCGCAGCAACTTCTTCAAAAGCCAGGACCATCCGGAGCATGGCTAATTGCTTATCAAGGGAGGTAAAGGTATCGATCTCATGGAAAGCATTTTGGTGCAGATAGTCTTCCCGAATCGAACGGGCGATCTCCATCGTTAGCTGATCACGGGCGGATAAGGCATCGATCCCTACTAACCGCACAATCTCTTCAAGTTCCGCTTCTTTCTGTAGAATACGCATCGCTTCTCTCCGTAGGTTGACCCATTCTTCCCCAATTTCACGGCGGAAGAATTCGTCCAAACGCTCGTTATATAAGGAATAACTTAATAACCAGTTGATCGCCGGGAAATGGCGGCGATAGGCGAGGGTAGAGTCTAACCCCCAGAAGACTTTAACCACGCGCAAGGTATTTTGCGCTACCGGTTCGGAAAGGTCTCCGCCCGGAGGAGAGACTGCGCCTACCGCGGTAATCGAGCCTTCTCTTTGATCCTTACCTAAACACAAGGCGCGTCCGGCTCGTTCATAAAATTCCGCCAGCCGAGAGCCAAGATAGGCCGGATAGCCTTCTTCCCCCGGCATCTCTTCCAGTCGGCCTGAGATCTCACGAAGGGCTTCCGCCCAACGGGAAGTGGAATCCGCCATAATCGCCACATTATAACCCATATCCCGAAAATACTCAGCAATGGTAATTCCGGTATAAACGGAAGCTTCTCGCGCTGCCACCGGCATATCAGAAGTATTAGCGATTAATACGGTTCGTTTCATTAAAGC
Source organism: Bacillota bacterium (assembly GCA_036744795.1). Taxonomy (GTDB): domain Bacteria; phylum Bacillota; class UBA4882; order UBA10575; family UBA10575; genus UBA5486. Next base: position 17,860 of record DAIOHK010000026.1, read on the forward strand.
CTCACCGGTCCGTGGATCATGCAAAACGGGAAACTCCGTTAAAACATCGGTCATCTCATTACCCCGTTCTCCACAACCCACATAAACAATGATGTCCGCATCCGCCCATTTTGCCAACTGATGTTGAACCACTGTTTTACCGCTTCCAAAAGGACCGGGAATGGCAGCTGTTCCTCCCCGCGCAATCGGAAAGAAAGTATCAATAATCCGTTGTCCGGTGGTCATAATCCGATCAGGTGACAATTTCTCTACATACGGGCGTCCGCGCCGCACCGGCCAGCGTTGCATCATGGTTAGTTCCTGAGGACCAGCTTCTGTTTCGACCACGGCGATGGTCTCTTCTACTGTAAACTCACCAGCCAGGATCTTGGTTAAACGCCCTTTGACCCCTGGTGGCGCCATAATCCGATGTTCCACCACCACTGTCTCTTGAACCACTCCAAGAATATCACCAGGCTCCACCTCAGTCCCCTCGGAAATTCTCGGGTTAAACTGCCATTTTTTATCCCGGCGTAGCCCCGGCACTTCAATACCCCTGGCCAACCGATCGCCTTGCAGAGCCAAGACATCAAGGGGACGCTGAATCCCATCATAAATCGATTCAAGAAGCCCGGGTCCCAGTTCCACACTTAAAGGAAAACCAGTGGAATAGACTGGCGCCCCGGGACCAATCATCGTCGTTTCTTCGTAAACCTGAATCGAAACCTCTTCGCCCCGGAGTTCAATAATCTCCCCGATTAATTTTTCATCACTCACCCGAACCACGTCATACATCTTAGCGCCGGGGACCCCTTCAGCCACGACTAAAGGTCCGGATACTCTTACAATCTTCCCAGTATTCACTTGTTACCGACCTCTTTTCCCTTTAGGATATCCACACCTACCGCCTTCTCCACAATACGCCTGATTCTCTCCAAAGCATAACCTTCACTTCCTGCTGAGCCAGGAATATATGTCATCGCCGGCAACGGTCTGCTACCCCATTCTTCTATCTCCTCCGTAAATCCCTGGGCGATCGACTCGGTAATAAAGATCACCCCATACTCTCGATCATCTTTCAGCCCATATAACAGATCCCTTGCTTCTTTCCCAGTAGAGACCGGAAATAAGTCCAAACCCAACAGACCAAAGCCACGAATCAGGTCTTCTTCTCCGATCACGGCCATCTTAAAAATAGACATTCCGTAACCTCCTTCTGACCGTCTCCGCTGGTAGTTTGTTTTTCTTCCCTGCAAATACTAAACGAAGATTTAGCACTTCTCTCTCTTTGGCCAGTAAATAACCGATCAGTGGTTCGATTCCAAGAGAAATCATTTTGGCTTCTTTTATGATCTCCAACAGAAAATTATCGGTCTCCCTTTCTAAGAAAGGTAAATATTTAAAAATCTCTTCTCCCCCACGAAGCAAGTTCTGATACGGAGAATTACTTAAAAGTAAAGCTAAGTTTTGATAAGGAGCATTAAAAAGCTCAGCCCATTTTTCGCTCTCAATTATACCTGGCTCGACCATGAATTTAAAAAACTCTTTAGTCGAAGCATTCGCATTGCGCAGACGGAGAAAGATTTGCAGGTTGATCAAATCTAGCCTCGTTTGCCAATAATCGCCCAACAATTGGGAGCATTTCCCGAGGATACGTCGACCATAACCATAGTATGCCTTATCTAGTGCTGCTGCTCGCTCCGGACCACCTTCCGGTAGATTCTCTAGAACTTCGTTAAATTCTAATGGTAACTCCGTATATTCTGAATTAGTTACCATCTCTTCAAGCTCTTCAAAAGGAGTAACCCCTAATCTGCTGGGATGACCCCCAGCCTCAGCGGCCACTAATAGTTTCAAATTATGAATATCCCACCGTCTAAGAAAGACAAGCAATTCAGGGGCATCGGAAGTTTGGCGCCGGAGAAAATGATAAACCTCTAACAGCTGTTCTTCTAAAATATTTTCGAAATCAGCGTCGCAATCTTTACTTCCGTAATCGGTTTCTCCCATCAGACGAAGAGTCTCATCTAATGAAGTAGTATTCAACAAACGTTCAAAAAAACCAACGGGGAGTAATTTGGTTTCCAGGACCCGGATACGGCCAACAGCGTAGGCATAATCTTTTTTAGCCATCTCCATTCCCCCGTTACTCAAATAAGATGCCGGCAACTTCCGGATAATACCTTTCTTCTAGATCGGCAATTAAAGCTTCTAAAGAAGCATTAACTTCGTATATTGAACTAAAGAGGAGGAAACCCCCTTTGATGTCTGCGGGTTCAGTTCTTAAGTTGAGTTTTGCTGTTCGCCCTTGTTGGGCCAGTTTCTGATTCACTTCAGAGATAATCTTAGCCCAGAGTTCTGTTTCAGTTGCTGACACCGCAATAGTCTCATTGCCCTCTTCGACCGCCGCTAATAGCAAGTCTTGGTAAAGAACGGCTTTTTCCGTCAGAGACATTTGTATCAACTCAGTGAGGGCCCTTTCAAAAGCAGCATGAACCATTTCTTGTTTATTTGCCAGCAACCGAAGTTTTGCTTCCATTTCGGCCCGGCTAATGAGCCTACTACTCTCCTCTTGACCTCGACGACGGTAGTCATCCTGGAGAAAAGCGATCTGTTTAGCAGTCTCCTTCCGGTAATCCTCCGCTAATCTTTTTGCTTCCTCCAAGCTACGCGTTTTTTCTTCTTCAGCTTGTTTCCGGGCATCCTCCAGAATATGATTAGTTAATTCAGTCAATCCTTGGGCCATTTTATATCCCACCTAAATATTAATTGCATTATAGAGAAAGAAAGAAATAATAAAAGCTAAAATAGCGTAAGTTTCGACTAAACCTGCGTAAACGATACCCTTGGCCGCTTCTTCTGGCCTTTTAGCAACAATCCCAACCCCGGCGGCAGCCACTTTCCCCTGAGCAATCGCAGAAAGCATTCCCACGATGCCAATAGGAATCCCGGCGCCTAAAAATCTAAGACCCGCTTCGACTGGAATTGGTCCGGGAACGGCCGCAAACTTAAAGACCATGAGCATTCCAATCACAAACCCGTAAATTCCTTGAGTTCCTGGCAGGGCAGTTAAAATAAGCGTTTGTCCAAACTTTTTGGGATCCTCTGTAACCACCCCTGCTGAAGCTCGACCGGCAAGCCCTACACCGTAAGCTGAACCATACCCCGAAAATAATACTGCAATCGCAACCCCAAGATATGCATAAAAAGAACCTAACATCGCTTATACCTCTCTTTCTTTCTTTAAGAAAATATTTATATTTTCAATTTTTAAAGGTGTAAAAGGTTTCCCTCCACCTTCAAAAAAGGTATTAAAAAACTCTAGATACTGAAGACGGCTAGAATGCACATAAGCGCCCAGGACATTTAGACCCATATTAAGAGCATGTCCAAACAGGAAAATTAAAATTGAAAATAGCCAACCAATCACCGGTACTCCCCAGGTCATCCGGACAAACATATTAATAATCGAACCCATCACTCCTCCGGACAATCCCAGCGCCATCAGACGTGAATAAGAGAGAACATCACTAAAAAACCCGACACTACCATAGATATTAAGGATTCCCCCGGGGATCGCCATTAATTTAGAGAGCAACCCTTTTTTGCCTCTGGTATTCCCAATAATCAATAAGGCTGCTGCAATTACCGTTCCGTATTTGATGTGGAGTGCATATTGCTCCCAACCTAATTGGGGGGCGCCTACGGTTAAGAGAATTCCGGTAAGAAATAAAAGCCAAAATCCTTGTTTCCAGATGGCATCTGCCACTCGTCCATCCCTGATATTCATCCATGCACTGATTAATGTCCCTACATACAACTGAACAAGTCCTAATCCTAGGGAGACAATTAACAAAATTTGCGGGCTTTCTACAAAACTAAAGATTCCTTTATAGGGCGAAAAACTAAAGATACTAGAAGTCAATAACCCGACAAATACAGCTCCCAAACCACTGGCGAGTAGCATCCCGGCCATTTTTCTCCCATTGGGTTTCATCGTCATTTTCCAGAGAAGCACTGAACAGATTAATGCTAAGAGCATTCCATAGCCCGCATCACCCAAGGCAATCCCAAAACAAAGGAAGAAGAAGGGGGCAATTGCGGATGAGGGATCAACCTCATCTTGTCGCGGGTAGCTAAACGATTCTACCAGTGTCTCAAAGGGCGTAATTATAGTCGAGTTCTTCATCGCAATAGGGATTTTCTCATCCGGCTCTGGAGCTCGGAAGAGCACATAATGAGGAAGCCCCATCGCTTCTAAAACTTTCTTGACTCTATCCGCTTTTTCAGCTTCTACCCAACCCTCCAAGGCAAAAACATCTTTACTCATTAATAATTGACGATTAGCTTCTACTTGTAGTTTTAAGTTGTGCCAATAATCATAGAAAGTCTCAAACATCCGGTGTTGCTCGGCAATACGCTTAATCGTGTTTTTAACCGCCTCTAGTTTCTCCGTAAGCTCCGTTTTTTTCTTAACTAAGAAGTCCAGATATTCCTGGACCGTTCCTGTTGGAACTTCTGGAACAGTCGGCACAAAACCCTTATTTTTTAAAATTTCCTCAGCCCTGGTCTTTCGCAACAAGAAAAACACCAAATACAAACGACTTTCATAAGCGCCTAACTCTTGATAAGAATATGTTATTTCCTCTTGAGCAAGCGCTTCTGTAAAAACGCTTAAACTTCCCTCAATGCTCCCTAACAGAACCTGAATATTAGTTGAGCCTTTCCATTCGTGACGCGGAAGATCAAGCCTTATCCATGGTCGCAACTGGCTAATTTCTCGCTCAACCTGAACCTTTTCCTGTTCCATCCGGGCGTATTCATTTTCAGATTTGAAAAGTTCGCTACTTAGTTCTTCAAGCTTTTCTCTTTCTGCTAGATAATTTTGTTGTTCCTCCCAAGTCAAAACGGTCTTCATGCCGGCAAATTGTTCAATAAAATTCGGCTTGCGCGGAGCAAACCGCTCACAGATAGCTAATACTCGGTTAACCTCTGCCAGTCTATTTTCAATCTGATCCAGTTGGTTTCTTAGTTCTTCTCCCGGTTCAGAACTAATTTCCTCCTCAGCCGGAGCTACTAATTCTACCAAACCCAGTCTTTGCAGTTCCGAAAGGAAAGAAGAGCGATGACGAACTAGACCGTATAACTCCATATGCTTCATCGGTACAATTGCCATTATTTCCGGATCCTTTCCTTAATATATTCAACAACAGCAGCTGACCTTTCTCCGGCTTTACCTCGTAGAACCGCAGTTTCTTCATCTGCCTGTTTGATCAGAACCGCAGCCTCCTGTTGAGCCAGGGAAAGGCTTTTTGCCAGTTCCGCCTCGGCTTGCTTCTTAGCCGCCTCCAGTTGTTTCTCTCTTTCAACTGCCAATTCTTGGCGCGTTTTGGCCAACATTTCCGCAGCTTCCTTCTGTGCTTCCTTTATTATTATGGCCGCATCTTCCTCCACTGCAGTCAACTTACTCCAAATCTCTTTCGCCATTATTACCCTCCCTTCGACACAAGACAATAAAGGTATTAACTTAAAAAACTTTCTGCTTTTTTCTTTAAAAACCTTTGCTCTGGAGCGTAAAGATTTAGTTAACTTCATCGGTTTGAGCCGTTTCCATTCCCAATAGCTAACCAGATCAGATATGCCAAACCGAAGACAAACCCCACCAGCGCCCCGACAATCCCTGTATAAGTTTCTCCTCCAAAACTTTTTCCAGCTAGATATCCAAGAAAAAATCCGATGGTGACAGAAAGTGTTAAGCCAAAAGCTGTTATTAACTGTAAGAACCATCTTTTGACTCTAAAGAAACCTTTATTATTTTGCTCACGCATTCCCCTTTCCTTCTTTCATGTTTTACCCCCCAGAAGTCTCTGTTTTTCCCCGATAACATGACCGGTATCCGCATCCCAGAGGTAACAGGCCCCTTGATCGATAACGGTATTAATCTTTCCTGGCGCCACCTGATGACCTTTAAGTTGGGGAGCATCTAGTATTCCAAGGCTTACAGCTTGAGCCAAGGTTTCAGGATCTGATAAGGGATCTTCTATTTCGGCAGCGCTAAGATCCCGGATCACTTTTAAAATTAGCTTCGCTTCCTCCATTAATTCGTTTTTTCTCGCTACTACCCGCGGATCTGTAGTAGGATCAGGAGCGCCAAAAAGGTAGTTTTTTAACACCCCGTGGACAATCTCGCAGCTTTCAATGATCTCTTCTGGGGTAGCGATATGATCGGCTTCACAATAAGCGACCACATGAATAATCTGCGGAGCTAAAGAAAGTCCTAACACAGTTGAGGCTGCTAATTGTCCTTTAGCCACTCCCTGCTTCACAGAGAAGTTGGCCAGACCGGCCCTAATCTGCCGCCAAATTTTAAACTCCCCATCTTCAAGCCGGGCAATCATCTCTAGTCCCGCCAAGGCCTTACCTAAATCCATTAACCCACTGGTTCCAGGAGGATTATTCAACATAATCTGGGCAATGTAATCTTTAACCCCAGCTTTTTTCGCATTATACGCAGCTAAGTAGAAGGCGGCAACCGCAATCGAATCCGGCGCCCCTCTAAGGCTCCAATGGTGCGCCTCATTTACCTCCACCGGTATCTTTTTTGCTCCATACCAAGTCATCGCTGCCTGATTTTCACTGATTGCTTCCGTTAAAGAACGATCTGCTCTGCCATCTAACTCGTTATACCAGAATAACGGGATTGCTCCCCAGGCATTATTGATTGTTCTAGTCGCGAGCTCGGCCCATTTGATCAGGTCCCTGGTTCCACTATAGCAGCGTAACAACGGTCGATTCCCGGTGCGGGAAGCTTGATAAAGCTTAATCAGATCCTCTGCGCTCCGAATTGGAACTCCGCCGGCTCCCTCCTGGGTTTTGTCCATCTCTGTCGGTCGGAAAAAAGATTCCTGAGCATTTTGATCCGGACCAAGCGAAATAATATCTACAACTTTAGCTGCGGCTAACTGCTGCATGCCAAAGATCGTCTCTTCTAAAGTTGGTAACCCGAAATGATGTCTTAGAACGGGATAAGGATGTTTTTTTGCGATCCGTTCTAAAAGAGTATCACCTAGTTCATCGGGATTTTCATTCATCTGTTCACCCTTAAGAAAAGCAACAATGGCGCCTTCTTCTTCCCCACTAAATACCCGATAAAAAAGACCGCTTTCTTCTGCCCTCCTTGCCACCGGAGGAGTGCCGCCGAACAGTATCTTCTGGTTGTTTAGACCAGCTTCCAGCAGAGCGGTTTTAAATTCAGCAAAAAGTTTAACCGCCACTTCCGGAGTTAAACGGTAACTAAGCGCTAAATAATCCGGTTCCACCTCCTGAACAGCTCCAATTATTTCCCCGGGTTTTATCCCTATCCCCAGAAAACTAGTCTGGTAGCCGCAAGCCTCCGCCAAGCGAAGAAAATTTGAGACACCTGCCACATGCACACAATTCCCAAGAGTAGCGGCAATTATTTTTTTCATCTGGAATCACCTTCCAAGGCCAACCGTCGGATCTCAGCGACGCTAAGACCAGCTAAACCCATTTTCTCTATCGTCCTGCCCGCACTCAAATAATCAGTTTGATTCATTAATGAAGCCAGATGAATAATATTTCCGATCGTAGGAGTAGCAACCTGCAAATGATTACCTAAAGACACAATCGGCACCAAACTCATAGAAACATCTTCCCATAGATACCTGTGATCAACCAGAGACGGCGCATTTATCCCCTTGTAACCATGATTATTGCGCATCGCTTCGAATAAAGTTTTACCAGCGGCGTCATAAGCCATATATAACCATTCCCGCGCTGACATGGCTCTAATCCCCAAGGCCGCTGCCACGGCTATTCTTTCTTCATCCATCGCTTCAAGAACATGAGCTACCGAGGGGGTCACCCCCTCCATGTAGAATTGGAATTCACCTCTCGTCGACTCGATGCGAGCCGCATTCAAAACAGTGAGCGCCGGATGAAAAATCGCCCCGATATTATCAAGGCTGGTTTTTAAAACATTATCCCCCGGAACAAATTGGGGAAAGACCTGTCTTAGTTTGGTCACCAATTCCACCGTCTGCTGCCCAGGAAGCGCCGCCACCGGAATAGTATTTTTTATGCCAAAAACCCGTACTTGAGCAGGGTTAATGTTGCGACTCGCATATAACAGGGTTTGAGCTTCGCCTACAATTACTTTGGCCTGGCAACCCATCTGTTTTAAAATACTCCGGACTTCTAAAGCCCCTCCTGTTCTCCCCGGGTTAAGGAGGAGCATCTGTCCATCTTGCAGGTGAGGAGCGACCTTTTCGGCCATAAAAGCATGACCATTCGCCGGAACCACCACCATTAAAATATCAACATCGTGAATGGCTTCTGCAATATCAGAGGTAGCCATATTAACTGGGCCAAATCCTTCAACCACACCGGATAGTTCAATCCCCCCTCCCAAACGGACAGGTACCAATCTTGAGTCTGAACGATTATATAAATTTACTTTATACCCCATCATCCCTAGATGTCCCGCCATCGCCATTCCACCATGACCCGCGCCTAAAATACAAAACCTGGGAGCTAATTCCGAGTTATGCTCATACATTAAAGGCATCCGCTCACCTCTCTTAATTTAGTATTTTTATTATCTGAGGGAGTTGCATAATTACCAAAGATACTATATAAACCACAATATATGGTGTATGATGGATTTTTATAAATGGATTCTGCATTCCCTCAATCTAAATTATATCCTAAAATTTCTTTCCTTGTCTAATCTGCTCTGTCAAATCACGAGTATTGTAATTTAAATGTTTTGGAATAGGCTGATTAAATTAACCTTCCTTCTTTCCTCGATTCTTATCCGGTTTTACTACTCCAATGGAAACAAAATACTTTAAAGCATCTTCTACCGAAAGATCAAGGTAAATCAAGTCTTTTTCCGGAAAATTCACTAGAAAACCAGAAGTCGGATTCGGAACCGTTGGCACAAATACCTCTCTATAATTATCTGGTAATCCCCCTAAAGGTTCTCCTAATAAAAAACCAGTAGCATAAACCCCTGTCCGAGGATATTCCACCATCACTACCGAACGAAAGACCAGTTTATCTTTGGAAGACAGGGTCTCTGTTAATTGTTTTACTGTACCATAAATACTGCCCACCAAGGGGATGCGCCTGGCTAAGCGTTCATAATAGGCCCATAATTTTTTTACTAAAAAGTTAGTGCCAAGAACTCCAACGAGCGTAATAAAGATAAATAAAAGGATTAACCCCAATCCCGGAATCTGAATTCCAAATAAAGCATTTAAGGGCTTAATCAGCAAACCATCTACCCATTTCAAGCCCACCCATAAAAAGTAAATTGTCACCGCAGAAGGCAAAACCAGAAGTAACCCGGTCAAAAATGCTTTTCTAATGCGTTTAAACATTACATTCCATCCTTTATTTTATAAAAGCTAATAATTATTTTTCTTGTGGTTAAATTTTAAAGCAGTTAATATATGCAATTCCTTTAACTAGTTGGGTCTTTTGATTTAATTATCCCGATACAATATATTGATAGCCTAATACCAGTCAAACACTATATATTGTATTGGGACCTTTTAAAAAGGATACAACACAAAAAGCTTTAGTTCGTAATATTTAATGGTGATGCTTACCGCAGTTACAAGGTTTATAAGAATATTTGCCTTCGTTTTTTTGCGGTTTTAAAATCTCAAGCTGACTACAGAGATTTACTTTGATCGCTTGAAGATACTTCTGCCTCAGCTGGCTCTGTTCAGTTTTTTCTGCTGCTGTTAGCTCTTGGTCCTGGCTTTTATGATATAAATAATTAATCCGCTCAATCGTTTTATTCATATCCATACTAAATCCTCCTTCTCTCCCCCCACACGTGGGGAAGAACGCTTTTAATGCTTTTTCTCTATTGACTTTTTTTTCCCTGCTTTAAGCCCTGCTTTTTTATTTAAGATCAATTTTTTACTTCCTATCTTTTTCTATAGTATCTCTTCCACAGCACCAATGTTCACTCTCTTTATAAAGATTCCTCCACTTATTTGTATAATTCCTCCTTAGAATAAACTTAATCTTACATTTTAACATTAACCATATGAATTCTAATCCAGAACTTATGCGGTTAATAGGTAATAAGAAAAAACCCGAATATAATCTCCATTAATACCATAATTCCATATCTTTCACAAATAGAATGTGTGGAAGGCGTATGTCTTGTTGATTCCAAATTACTTATAAATAAAATAGGGAAAATATGATATAATTATAATAGTATGGCAACTATAATCAATTCGAGGTAGATAAGATGCAGTGCTTAAAAGAAGAATTTACCATCAAAAGGGCTAAAATAAAAATCTTCAATAAAATATTGCTCACCTACACGATAGCAATTATTTTTACCCTATTGTCCTTGGCCTTTTTTGTCCAAAGTAGTATCCAACAAGCCGCAAAAAAGAATGAGTTGGAGTTGAATAAAAAAATACTCGACAGAATGACTGATTATTTTAATGAAAAATGTAATCATTCCAAAGAATTAGTAATGAGTCTTTATAGAAATGAGGAGCAATCTTCGGATCTTATTTTTTTTCTTAGAAATAGTATTGATGCCTATTCCGCCTATAGACTCGACAAATTCTATGGAAAAAACACCTTTATAATGCAGGGCATGTTCACTTATTTACAAAACTGCTTCCTGAGTGACCCAAAGCTGAAAAGCATTATTCTTTACAGTAAAGAGAAAGATTTTTTATATATATCTGAAGCAGATAATTATGTGAATTATCTGCAAAAAAATGAAGTCTTTACTTTGCCACCTAATGCGGACCTCAGGATCCCCAATTTTGATATTATTAATGCCAAACCACGTCAATATGTTCTAGGAAACCCCAAGGAAAACAACCAGGTATTTTCCACCATCCAATTTCTTAATAATCCCACTACCTTAAAAACTATTGGCTATATAATCTTTAATTATGATTTAGAACCGATAGCCAATTACTGTCGGCAATACAATAATGAGGAAAATGGATACATTCTGGCTTTAACACCTAAGGGTGATGTGTTTTTCGATTCTTCTAATAAATACTACAGCCAAAGATTCCCTTATATTGATCTGATAAAAAGCCTAACGAACTCCAACACCGTAAGGCTAGATGAAGAATGTTATATTAATACCTCTGACAATGGGGTATTATTGATTGGTGTTATTCCTAAAAGCAAGATAATAAATATAACAAAACATGCTAACCAAACAATATTTTTTATTGCTGGCTTGTTAATTATAGCTGTTGTCTTCTTAATGTATATAAAACTCAAATCCTTACAAAAAAGAACTGACCGAATAACTTCGGCGATGAAAAAAATCCAAAGTGGAGATTTGTCAGTTAGAATCCCTCACACCAAGGATAATGATGAGCTAACTCTAATCGCCACCAGTTTCAATCATATGTGTTCCGAACTTAATAATTACATCAACCGAATGTACCTCTCAGAATTAAAGCAAAAAAACGCAGAGTTGGTTGCCCTGCAAAACCAGATCAACCCTCATTTCCTATATAATACCCTGGAGTCAATCAGGATGAGAGCCGTAGCAAAAGGGGCCACTGATATCGGCAACATGATCTACATTTTGGCCACCCTTTTTAAATCGTCGGTCAAGAATAAAACAATTATCACAATCGCGGAAGAGTTGCACTACTGCCAACTCTATTTACAACTTTTTAAAATTAGGCATACCAATAAATTTACCTATGATATTAAAGTCAACGAAGAAATCCTGAATTATAAGATCATAAAATTTACCCTCCAACCCATTATCGAAAATTATATCGTCCATGGCATCTGTTTAGAACGGACAGATAACTACATTTCCATCAAAGGCTCCCTCTCCAAAGAGACGATTGAATTTGAGATCTGCGACAATGGAAAAGGCATCGAAGAAAGCAAACTAGAATCCTTGAGGTCTGCTCTACACCATCCTGAGCAGCAGCCATCCGCCACTAGCTCCGCAGGACTTACCAATGTCCATGAAAGGCTGTTTATCATGTATGGTCGGGAGTACGGAATTACGATTAATAGCAAGCAGAACAAGGGCACTTGTGTGCAACTGAAAATCCCTGTTCAAAAAGGAGCGGAAACATAATGTATAAAGTAATGATCGTCGATGATGAACAGTTCATTCTCGATGGTTTACGGGCGATTATTGATTGGGAAGAGTATAATCTATCTGTCTCGGCTTGTGCTTTAGACGGCGAAGAAGCGTTTTCTTTCTTTACCCGCCAATATATGGATATAGTGATCACCGATATTACGATGCCGCGAATGAATGGGCTGGATCTGATCAGAAAGATCAAAAAGATAAACTCCGATGTTAAATTCATTATTCTAAGCGGTTATAGCGATTTTCAATATGTCAAGGAAGGAATGAAACTCGGTATTGAAAATTACCTGCTTAAACCGATTAATGTCGAGGAACTAACCTCGACCCTCACTAATACCATTAACAAGATTGAAACATCAATCAATCAAGAGCTCTACTCAAAGAATGATCTGAATATTTTACGAAATAATATTCTTTATCGCTGGGCAACAAACAACATTGATGCCCAGGAATTAACCGAACGCGCCGCGCTTCTTAATCTTAACCTTAAATACTTATATTATACGGTTTCCAGTATAAAACTCCTTTTTCCCTTTGATGAGCATGACATAAGAAATAACAAAAAAAAATCCAAGCTGGTTTCACAGGCCTTGAAAATTTGCGCTGCAACTACCGATTATCATCAAGACCTCATCTGCTTTTGCGACCTTGTTGGGGACCTGGTCTTTATCTCTTGCCGCAACTCACAAAATGGCCAGGAAAAGATGTTATCGATGGTCTTAAACCAGGTAAAGGAGATTCTGAACTCAAAACTGCATCTAAATCTCTTCATTACCGTCGGTCGCAATTATAAATCCTATCTTAATGTTTATAAGAGTTACTGGGAGACTAAAGAACTCCAAAACTACCTGCTGCTCCTTACCGAAAATCAAATCATTCATTACGATAAAGTTAAATCTTTAACGGAAAATAATAGTGTTATCACCGAATTAGACTTTAAATCCTTCTCGAAACTATTAATAAGTAAAAACACCACTGTTATCTTCCAGTTTATCGATGAGCTTTTTGCCAAACTGCAATCCTCAATCACCACCACTCCCTCGGACATCCAAAATTGTGCTATCAAGATTTTACTGATAATTAATCGCCTTGCTGAAGAATTGAATCTACCAAGTAATACCTCGAAGCATGATTATAAAAAACTCTTCTCCAATCTCCTAAAGTTACAAAGTATTGAACAGATAATAAAATCCGTAAAAGACGAGATTATTAAGTTCAATGAATCCTTGACCATGGAAGATCTACAGATGACACCCGTGATCAGACAGATTCTCAATTATATCAACAGCAACTACGCCAGTGAATTGTCAATCAAAACGCTCAGCCAGAAATTAAATATCAACCCAACTTATCTTGGACAGTTATTTCAGAAAGAAACCGGAGAATTATTTTCCAACTATGTAAATGAACTACGGATTAAAAAAGCTAAAGAACTCCTACTGACCACTAACCTGAAGACCAAAAAAATTGCGAGCCGAGTGGGTTACTCCGATGTCAATTATTTTTATAAAAAGTTCAAACAATATATCGGACTCTCCCCAACTGAGCTAAGAGGTAAAAAAAAATATCTGCGAATGAAGGGGTGTCGCTAACTGCTTCAAAGTAGTTTTGCGACACTCACTTATTAAATATCATCGATAAGTGCTCGACATAATCTAGATCTTAGAGAGCTTTTGTAATAATTTTAATACTTCCTCCCCTATTCCCAACTTATATCCTGTGGAAGCATATCTAATCTTATTGTTCCTGTCCACTACAAAAACAGCCGGATAATTTATCCTCAATTCCTTCTTCGCTGCTGAAACGAAGCTATTAAAGCAGGTATAGGCCTTGTCGACTGCGAAGATAGTACCTTGTGGAAGTCCGTCATAGAAGTCGGCGTTAAAAGCTGGAGTAAGCTTATCCTCCCCAACACATATATAAACTGAAGGGTTTATCTTATCCATCTCCTCGGCTAATTCTCTAAGCTCCCTTATAAGGTGCTTGCTAGGCTCCCTATCTGGCTCAATCCAGGCAATTATAGCATTTTTATTCAAAGATATGCTTCCCTGACTATTTTTTCCTAAGGGAGTAAGTCCTTTAAGTCCGGATATACTGCCCAAATTCTCTACATTGTTCTGATCCTCACGGAATATGATATCTACATCAACATTCTGACCTTCCTTAACCTCAAAAAGACTTACACGTACAAGTACAGTACCGTCAGATAATCTGGTACCTGTCACAAGTCTGTAGTACCCTTCCGGCAGGTCAAAATACTTTCCAAAGTACTCGAATCCTACATCCTGATAAGCCAGTGTCTGAAAAATACCATTTTTAAATCTTCCTATACTGAAATTATTAAAATATTCTGCTTTCACTCTACAGTTACAAGCCCTCACCAGTCGTATTTTTCCTGAAGGAATATTTTCCTCACGTTCTACCGGTTTACTGACAAAAGCATCTTTCCAATCGCTGTCTCTTAAATACTGTGGTCTTTTATCTGTAGGTTCAAGTCTTGCCGGAATACCAAAGCTTCTAGCAAGGGCTACGAACAGAATATCCCTTGAGAAACTATCTGCTTTCCTTAGATCAAAGCTTCCCTTCGGTGAGGCAAATCCCACATAGTAGGTGGCGCTTTGAAGAAGATCGATATTTTCTTTTATCCATTTAACCAAGGCCTTAGGGTTTTGCTTGAAACCTTCCCTCTCTTCAAGGCTGAACTTTCCCTTGAAATACTCCCTGTATGCTCCCAGCATTTCAAAGTATACTCTTGGGCACAAAATGTAGTTTACAAAGGTATCCTCTTCAAAGTCTCCCTTTAAGTCCACTGAGTGGATCAAATGGTCGGCAAGAGTTTCTATTCCTGTATCAATTAAGTCCTTTGGATTAAGGCTTTCTAGAAGCTTCAAGGACATTTCCCCATAAATGTTACCATATTGCTTTAAAAATAAAGCTATTACCCAACTGTTCCCTCTGGCTTTTTTCAGGAGATCCCACACTCTATCTTCGCAGAGGTTGATCTCTTTTGCGATATTTATTGCTTCCTCGTGTGATACAAAGGTTCTCTGATGACTAGACCTTATCTCATCCTCAATTTTAAGTCTCTCGCTATTCCTCTGTACTTCTTCTTCGGTAACACTGACTGTGGGTAAGTTCCTTTCCGGAGGAGGCGCCATATCAAATTCCTCGACTTTTGTCTCTGGTACATGCTGTGAAATTGATATCTTGACGTAGTCTACATCACTTATCCTTACTTTTTCCTCTCCCCAGCATTCGTCCTTAAAGCCGTGTATCAACAAATCGCCAAAGCCTGTGGTTAGCGATGCTTCTCCTCTGCAATCAGTGGTAAGTTTCGCAATCGGGAAGAATTCAGCCGTATTGTAAAGCTCAAAATATACATTTGCCTTCTCAACGGCCTTTCCTACAGTGTCTACTACTTTTACAGTTATCTTTTTAATTGATGTATATCCCTTTAATAGGTTAATCTCGGTATGCCACTTATCTGATAGTGTAACTTCCTCGGCGCCTGTATAATGCCCGGGCACCCTAGTGTTCACTAGCATCGCCCTGTATGCCGGGCTTGTAAACCAACCCATGTTAAGTTTTGGTTCCGGTTCACAGGCCCCAAGAAAATACCATTCACCATCAGCCCACGCTTCAACCCATGCATGATTTGAGTCACAATGGGCCCAACGTGGTGTGTAGCATTGCCGCGCCGGGATACACAAGCTTCTTAAAGCAGCGGTGGTGAACACTGATTCCTCCCCGCATCTTCCGAGTCCGTTTTTCATTAAGGTGAGAGGAGATATTGTCCTTATATCACTGCCAACATACGTTGCTTTTTCATGGCACCAATGGTTTATTTCCAGGATTGCATCACACATTGAAAGGTCTTTAACCCGGTCAAACAATTCATCAAAAAAAGTATCACAATATATTTCAAGATTTTCGTTGTTAACTCTTATGGGAAGCACAAAATGAAGGAATAGCCGCCCGGGGATTTTGGCTCCCCATGGTGTTTTACACCTAACCTCTAATATCTTCCTCACATGGGAAAGGAAAAACTTACCGTCATGATCTCCAAGATCGTTTAGTGGCATATAGGCATACAAGTATTTTAAAGCTATTTCTTCCTCCTCAGAAAGACTGTCATTAAATATTGAACAAAGCTCCTTTTCTCTTGCTGCAGTTATTCCCTTTTTTTCGTTGAATCTTTCTTCTATAAGATTA
>DAIOHK010000027.1:0-33990 GCA_036744795.1 Bacillota bacterium
ATGCTCTTTAAAGGCATGACGTCCGGAATGCTTTCCTAGAACCAGCCGGCTGGTTTGAATCCCGATTGATTGTGGGGTCATGATCTCATAAGTTAGTCTATTCTTAAGTATCCCATCCTGGTGAATCCCTGCTTCGTGAGCAAAAGCATTAGCACCAACAATTGCCTTATTATTTTGTACAGAAAATCCGGTAAGAGCAGAGACCAACATACTGGTCCTGTAGATCTCTTCTGTTTCCACTTTCGTATCAGCTGAAAAATGATCCGATCGGGTTCTAAGGGCCATGACTACTTCCTCCAGGGCAGCATTTCCCGCTCTTTCTCCCAGTCCGTTAATTGTCCCTTCAACCTGATCAGCCCCGTTCCTAATTGCCTCAAGAGAATTAGCAACTGCCATCCCTAGATCATTATGGCAGTGGATTGAAAGTAATACCCGTTCAAAACCGGGAGTCCGTTCTTTGATATACCGTACTAGACGGCCAAATTCTTCGGGTGTAGTATAACCCACAGTATCCGGGATATTGATTACTGTTGCTCCTGCCTTAATTACTGCCTCGAAGATCTGGCAGAGAAAATCCCAGTCACTTCTGGTGGCATCTTCAGCTGAAAATTCCACCTCCGGGCAGAAGTTTCTGGCTTTCTTAACCGCGGCCACAGCCATCTCCAATACTTGATCTGGAGTCTTCTTAAGTTTATACTTCATATGAATTTCAGAAGTGGCAATAAAAGTATGGATATAGGGATGCTCCGCCTCTTGAACTGCCTTCCAAGCCAGTTCAATATCAGCCGGAACCGCCCTGGATAATGAACAAATCGCCGGACCTTTTACTTGTTGGGCAATTCTTTTAATCGCTTCAAAATCTCCAGGGGAAGCTACAGCAAAACCAGCTTCAATAATATCCACCTTCATCCTAGCCAATTGAAGGGCAATTTCCAGTTTTTCTTCAGGATTAAGATTAATTCCAGCTGCCTGTTCCCCATCACGTAAGGTTGTATCAAAAATTCTAATCATCCTAGACATTTGAATCTCCTCCTTTTAACATTCGCGCTAACTAATCTCGTCGCTAATCGCTCGTGTTGAATGGCAGCCTTTGCAGCTTCTTTTTACTCGTAAGCTCCCAAAAGCCTGTGCTTTTGCCCCAGTACGCCAGGGAGCATCTATTACAGATTGCTGGGAGCATAACTTCACTGCTTTAGTGCACAAACGGTAGCCAACATAAGCTGTTAAATGAGAATAGAAAAACCTCTCGCCCCTGTTATAGGGGCGAGAGGTATCGCGGTACCACCCTATTTGATGCCTTTTAGCATCAACTTATCAGGTAATTACTGTATCCGGCCGGACTAAGTAATAACCCTTTGCTATAACGGGCTGGATCTATAATCCCCCGGTACAGACTACTTGTGTGCGGGCGGTAGCCAGCGTGAGCAACGTTTTTCATCTGTACAGCTGCTAAGGGGAGTTCAGAGTGGCTTGGTACCGGTTTGCACCACCCACCGGCTCTCTAAACCATTGCCAACATCCTACTACTCCTTGTCATCGCCTATAAAGCAAGCAAATTTTTTATAATTATACGGGATGGAAGAGATTATGTCAAGGAGATTTTATTTGATCTTTTGCCGCCGCCAAAGGCTTCATCCGATAGAACAACAAGAGACCAGCGGCAAGCAACAAGATTATATTATAATACAACCTGACGGGGGTTAACGACTCCTTTAATCCCGGCTATCTCTTTCAGGACCGTAGACGGAATCTCATTATCCATTGTCAAAACCATAATGGCCAGGCCGCCAGCTTCTTTCCTACCTACCTGCATATAGGCGATATTAATCCCTGCTTTACCAAGAATGGTTCCAACTTGTCCAATGATTCCCGGTTCATCATTATGCGGAGCAATCAGCAAATGTCCATGGGGTACCACTTCAAAATGGTAACCATCAATCTCTACGACCCGTTCATCATTTTTACGGAATAAAGTCCCGGCAACAACCCGTTCACCAAGATCTGTATGGGCCTTAACCTGAATTTTATTACTATAATCATTATCAATGGGTTCTTTTCGTTCGGAGATCTTTAATCCTTTCTCCTTTGCTAATACCCGTGCATTTACGATATTGACTTCGTCATTAAGAGATAATCTTAGCAAACCCTCGATTACCAATGTAGTTAAGGAAGTAAGATCATACTCTGTAATTTCACCGCTGTATTCGATCTCTAACCGCTCCAGTCTTCCCTCTACTAATTGCGAGATAAAAAGCCCTAGTTTTTCTGCCAAAGGAAAATAGGGACGAAGGATCTTCATCACTTCCGGACGAAGGGTCGGCATATTCACTGCATTTTTAAAAGCTTCTCCCTGAAGTACTTTCGAAACTTCATGGGCTACATCTACGGCTACATTCACTTGCGCTTCAGCAGTAGAAGCTCCCAGATGGGGGGTGACTATTACTTGAGGAAGATCAATTAGTCTACGATTAGTCGGCGGCTCGTCAACAAAAACATCCAAAGCCGCCCCGGCCACATGTCCCGCTTCAATCGCCCCGGCCAAGGCATCTTCTTCAACAATCCCGCCACGGGCACAATTAATAATCCGAACCCCCGGTTTAGCTTGACGCAAAGTTTCGGCATTCAGAATTCCTCTTGTCTCCTTGGTAAGAGGAGTATGCACAGTAATAAAATCTGCTTCGGTTAATAATTCATCCAGAGTAACTAATCTGACACCAAGCTTAGTAGCCCTTTCTTTAGTAAGAAAAGGATCAAAAGCTAAGATCGTCATATTCATAGCCATCATCCGCTTGGCTACTTCAGTTCCGATCCGGCCCATACCGATCACGCCAAGTACCTTACCATTAACCTCTACCCCGGTAAAGTTTTTCCGCTCCCAACGCCCTTCTTTTAAGCTGGTATGGGCCTGGGGAATCCGGCGTGCTAAAGCCATGATCATCCCTATGGTATGTTCCGCTGTAGAGATCGTATTACCATCCGGGGCATTTAAAACCACGATTCCCCTATTGGTAGCAGCTTGGATATCTACATTATCAACCCCCACACCAGCCCGGCCAATAACTTTGAGTTTTTTTGCTGCCGCAATTACTTCAGTAGTAACTTTGGTCTGACTACGGACAATTACTCCTTCGTAATCTGCGATCTTCTCTAACAGTTCCTCTTTCGGAAGCGTTGGAGAGACATCTGCTTGAATTCCATTTTCCCGTAAGATCATTACTGCTTTTTCTGAGACATTGTCTAAAACCAATACTTTCATTAATAACACCTCCAAATTTTTTAGCCATGAGGTTAGTTTTACCTAAAGATAGAGCCTCTCATCCCAATAGGGACGAGAGGCTCGTGGTGCCACCCTACTTCTCTCCGGCAAGCGGAGACTTAATGACGCAAATATCCTTTGAGTCAAGGTTTAACGAACTACTCCGGCTGGAATTACTTTTCACCCCGCGATTTCTCGTCTGTGATTTCGTACCAGCAGCTCCGGGCCGGGAAACAAGATCGAATTTAGGTCAGGCTTACACCAGCCGCCTGCTCTCTATACCTTTCATCGATACAAAACCCTTCATCGCCATTTAACTATTGTTTTTTAAGTAATTTATAATTTATTTAGCTCCAACCCAATCTATTAAACAAACCTTCTAATTAAAATCAATCGTTTTATTGTAATTTTAAGGATACTATAGATGCATAGGATAATTATATTAAATCCTGTAATGAATAATTATTAACTATCTTAGAATGATTAATAGGTATTATATATTTTTCAGCTGAAAAAGTCAAGGAAAATTCGTTGCTCACCTAATAGGCAAGCTTACTTTCCACTTTTTATCCACGGCATCATAGCCCGTAGCCTTTTACCTACTTGTTCAATTGGATGCTCCTGTTCCCGCTGGCGCATGGCATTAAAGGCCGGCCGTCCAACTTTATTCTCTAAAATCCATTCTCGGGCAAAGATTCCCTCTTGGATCTCCCGGAGAATCTTTTTCATTTCTGCTCTGGTCTCCTGATTAATCACTCTTTTACCCCTGGTTAGATCGCCAAACTCTGCAGTATCACTAACTGAATAACGCATCCTGGCAATCCCGCCCTCGTAAATCAGATCAATGATTAGTTTTAATTCATGGAGACATTCAAAGTAGGCAATTTCCGGCTGATACCCCGCTTCTACCAAAGTATCAAAGCCGGCTTTAATCAGTTCACTTACCCCACCGCAAAGTACAGCTTGTTCACCAAAGAGATCGGTCTCGGTTTCTTCCTGAAAAGTTGTTTCCAAGACTCCAGCCCGGGTACCACCAATCCCTTTAGCATAGGCAAGGGCTAAATCCTTTGCTTTCCCTGTAGCATCCTGGTGAACTGCAATCAGACAAGGGGTGCCTTTACCTTCTTGGTAAACTCTACGTACCAGATGTCCAGGGCCTTTAGGAGCCACCATAAACACATCAATCTCCGGCGGGGGAATGATCTGCCCAAAATGAATATTGAAACCATGAGCAAAGGCTAAGGCCTTGCCTGCGGTTAGGTACGGAGCAATCTCTTTCTGGAAAAGATCAGCCTGCCACTCATCATTAACCAGAATCATGATTAAATCGGCCTTTTGTACCGCCTCCGATACTTTCATGACCGTAAAACCATCCTCAAGTGCCGCGTTCCAAGACTTACCCGCTCTAAGTCCGGTGATCACCCGGTATCTACTGTCCCGTAAATTCTGGGCATGAGCATGCCCCTGGCTCCCATAGCCGATGATGGCAATTGTTTTATCTTTTAAAATCTCTTCATTAACATCCCGATCATAATAGACTTGCATCTCAACTTATCCTCCTTTAAATAAGTAATCTGTTCCTAACGAATTTCAGCTTTTTATTGCTGAGCGCAGCATTGCAATCTTGCCCGTTCTAGCGATCTCTTTTAAACCAAAGGGTTTGATCAAGGAGATAATAGCCTCTACTTTATCCTGGGTTCCGGTTACTTCGATGATCACAGCCTCTTGGGAAACATCAATAATCTTGGCCCGAAAAATATCGACAATCTGTAAAAGCTCGGAACGATTAGAGGGGCAGGTATTAACTTTAATTAAGGCCAGTTCTCTTTCGACCGCATCATCTTTACTAAGGTCAGTAATTTTGATGACATCAACCAGTTTGTAAAGTTGTTTAGAGATTTGCTCTAATTCCGCCTCATTTTCCGCTTCTACCTCCAGGGTAATCCTGGAGATATTCGGATCCTCAGTTTTGCCAACTGCTATACTATCAATATTATAACCACGCCGACTATAAAGGGCAGCAACCCGTGCCATAACACCAGGTTGATTGACTACCAACATTGCTAAGGTATGTTTCATGCTTGTTCCACCCCCAGCATCTCATAGATCGATCCATTCGGCGGTACCATTGGTAGTACATTCGCCTCTGGATTTACTAAACAATCGACCAAAACAGGCCCAGGATAAAGCAGCGCTTTTTTTAAGATTTCCTGTAAATTCTCCGGTTTGCTAACTGTATAGGCTTTAATTCCATATGCCTCCGCCACCTTAGCAAAGTCCGGATTTTCTAAAGCTACCTCGGCATAACGTTTCCCATAGAAAAACTCCTGCCATTGACGGACCATTCCCAAATAACCATTATTAAGAATAACAATTTTCACTGGTAGTTTATAACTGGCAACCGTTGCCAGCTCCTGGATGTTCATTTGGATGCTACCATCACCAGCAATGTCAATCACTAGTCTGTCGGGATTGCCAATCTGTGCCCCAATCGCCGCCGGAAATCCAAAGCCCATGGTTCCCAATCCGCCAGAAGAAATAAATGATCTAGGTTTGGTAAATTGATAAAACTGAGCGGCCCACATCTGATTTTGACCCACTTCTGTACAGATGATGGCCTCCCCGGCAGTCAGTTCATAGATGGTTTCCACTACTGATTGAGGCATAATATACTCATTATTTTTTCCATATACCAAAGGGTACTTTTCTTTCCAATTATTAACCTCTCTAAGCCATTCTTTACGTTTCTCCGTAGCAAGCAGGGGAAGCAAGGCCATGAGAATCTTCTTGACATCACCGACAATCGGGATATCTACCCGGACATTCTTTCCAATCTCTGCCGGATCAATATCAAGATGAATAATCCGGGCCTTAGGAGCAAAAGTATCAATCCGCCCGGTTACCCGATCATCAAAGCGTGCACCAATGGCCAATAATAAGTCACATTCAGTTACTGCATAATTGGCCGCAGCTGTACCATGCATACCCAGCATTCCCAGGAAAAGCGGGTGAGTTCCGGGAAAAGCTGTTAAGCCCATCAGTGTTGTTGTTACCGGGATCCCAGCCTGCTCCGCCAGTTTCAAGAGATTCTCCTCAGCCCCGGAGCTTGTTATCCCTCCCCCGGCATAAATTAATGGTTTCTTTGCTTCCCGGAGGGCTGCTGCAGCTGCCCTAATTTGTTTCATATTTCCTTCATAAACTGGTTTGTATCCAGGAAGATTCACTGTAGTGGGCTCCTCATATTTAACCCGTCCAACACTAACATCTCTTGGTAGATCGATTAAGACTGGACCCGGACGTCCGGTAGTGGCAATATAAAAAGCCTCTTTAATAATTCGCGGTAAATCGGAAACATTTTTTACTAGATAATTGTGTTTAGTAATCGGCATTGTAATCCCTGTAATGTCCGCTTCCTGGAAAGAATCCCTTCCTAACATTGTCGTTGGTACCTGGCCAGTAAAGGCAATCACTGGAACCGAATCCATATAGGCAGTAGCAAGACCGGTAACCAAGTTGGTGGCTCCCGGCCCCGATGTAGCAAGACAAACCCCAGGGTTACCGGTAGAGCGGGCAAATCCGTCTGCCGCATGGATTGCACCTTGTTCATGCCTTGTTAGTACATGTCTAAACCCTTCGCGGTACATAGCATCATAGATCGGAATCACCTGTCCTCCCGGGTATCCAAAGATGAGCTCTACTCCTTCTTTCCTTAAACTTTCTAACAGCACTTGAGCACCTGTAAGCTTCATCAGTTTACCTCCCTTCATCCGTTATTTATGGGAAATTATACCTTATAATAGGTAAAAAAAATCTTCCTCCCTTTAGGGACGGAAGCTCCGTGGTACCACCCTATTTTTGCGCACCTGTAGAACGCTCTTACTGAGTATTGCAATTACAACATACTCACCGATAACGGAAGGTCCGGCCAGATATACTCGTTATTTCCACCTGGCAACTCCGAGGCGACATTCAACTGGCCTCAGCACCGGACTTGCACCAACCGCCGGTTCTCTTTACCCTTATCCAGTTTACTCTTCCTCATCATTGTCTTTAAATATTAGCTACTCGAGTATAATTATAATTAATATAGCGGCAACTACAGGTTTTGTCAAGCAAAAAAATATATTTCTTATCAAAATCTCTATTCAAACGATGATGGATAAGTTCCACCAGATTAACATCGTATTATTTAACTTGAACCTGATAAATATTTTCCACATTCTCCTCATGGTCATCCCAGTTTAAAGTCAGGGTATATACCCCTTTTTGCATTACCATGACTGAGACTTGGCCAAGGATTTTGGTCTTTTCATCCGATAAGCGGTTTACTGTCCACTGTCCTTTCCAGACCAGATAGCCACGGGGATCAGTGAATCGAGCTTTAACAGGAATGGGCAAAAGGCCTGTTCCATGCTGGTCATTGCTGAAACAGATCGGGAACTGCACTAGATCTTTTACACGAAAATATTCTTTTGGTAGTAAGACAAAGACATAAATCGGACGGTAGCAAAGAGAAACCATATTGAAACTCTCTTTTGGTAGTCCTTGTTGATCAACAACTGACCAGAATACTCCAGGTTCCAAATCACGGAAACAGAAGAAAAGCATTCCCCCAGTAGGATTGTACTTATGAAAGCGTAACCGATCAATATAAAATCTTAAAAGTTCTCCTTGTTCCTGCTGGCTGAGGCTGGTCAATTCTTCCCTTGTCTTGCATTGTTTCCAGGTTTCAGGTAAAGTTGTTCCCCGGATTAATATTCTCTCTTCTTCCTGTTGCTTTTTAGTGGAGAAGCTCGGCCGTCCAAACCAGGAAACAAACCTGATCGCTCTTTGTCTAAATCCCCGACGATAACGATCTAATCTGAAAATATCCGTTGGTAATTGGAAATTAAAGCCCGTATCAGAATCGGCTAATGGTTGTTTTGTACCTGAGTGCGTAATTACCGGCCGTGTGGGATCAATCTCTTTTAACCTAGCTGCCAGTTTTTCTAATTTATTACTAGGAATCAGCCGCTTGTTCCCGTTATTTTGTAGTTCATAACCGCTTTGATTATAGATCGTCCACAAAACCACTGAAGGATGATTCCCTAACAAGCGGAACATCTGATCAATCTGGTGGGATATTCCAGTAAGCTGAGTAAAGGGATAATTGGGATTTAAGGGAAAATCCTGCCATACTAAGATTCCAGCCTTATCCATTGCCTGGTAAAAGGTTGGCGTTCCAATATGATTATAAGCTCTAACCATATTTTGGTTACTATTTTTTAATAAGGAAATATCTTGTGCATACTCTTCTTCACTTAGTTTACTCAAGAATAAAGATAGTGGGAGGTAATTGCAACCCTTTACTAAGAAAGGTTCTTCATTCAAATAGGGGATAAAGTTTTTAAGTTCGAAGATTCTAATCCCAAACAGAGAGTTTTCCTGATCCAAAATCTTTCCTTCGGCCACCAGTTGTAAATCAACCCGGTATAGATTGGGAGCACCCAGCTGCCATATCCACCATGGTTGTACTCCTTTAAGCTCAAATTGACAAGTAAAAACATTTGTGCCTTTTTGTAAAGCAAAATTAAATTCCCTACTAAATTCTGCTCCTTGAAAATTACTCGGCTCAAGTCTTATTTTACTATTGATTTTAGTCTCTTCAGTTGAATAGATTTCCAAATCCAAACTGAGCTTAGCTTCATCCCCGGAAAGGTTTTGGGTACGTAATTTCCAGTTTTCAATAAATGCCGGTCCAGAACTTAAAATCCGTACTGGCTGCCAAATACCGCCGGGGTTGTAATCTTCGGGATAAAGCGGGTGTCCAGAGAAGATCCCAGTAAGCATCGAATTATGGGCTGCTTCCCGGTCAGAACCCGGGCAATCGACTTCAATGATTAAAACATTTTCTTCCTTTAGATAAGGAGTTATATTAAAACAGGTTGGATAAAAATACCCTTCTGTCCCACCTAAAGCATAACTATTAAGATAAACCCGGTACTTGTAGAAAACACCATTGATCTCCAGGCGGTACATTTGACCGTCTTGAGGTGAAAAAGCAAAACGCCTACGATAGAGCATTTTCCCTGCGTAACTGGAAAGGGAAGTATGTTCCTGCCATTGAGCAGGAATCTCCTGCGTAACCCATCCTTCTTCGGGTGCGGCCTCACTCAACCACAATCTACTAAATTCAGCAACTGGATGAAGTTCCCAAGTACCATTCAATTCCGTAATCTCTAACAAATTTCTCCCACCTCCAAGATATCCAGTCTTCCTTAAGTTAATTTGGCATCTCTTCCCCAATTTCCTCCATTATTTCTACATTATTTATAAATCTATTTGGAGAGAACCAAAATTACCCTCAAATACTAGGTTTAGGGATGTGGAATTTATTTGTTATAGTAAATTAATACATCTTATGTCTCGATTCAACTATTTATGGGAATTAATTTTGCTGCACCTGGGCAGATCCCAACCCCATAAAACTGACCTTTTTGCAAATCATGGTTTTCTTTACCAGTTGCAATTTTAAGTAACAACCCTTCACTAGTTGTTAATTCTATATGGTACCCATGTCCAAAATATTCCAAAGAACTAATCTCTCCTTGAAATATTGAATCATCTGGCTTTAAAAACAAGTCTTCCGGCCTTACCATTAAAAGATACCTCCCTGTTTTTTCACCTTTGAATGCTGGTAAGGAAAGTGTTTTGTCCCCCTGAAGATAAACCCTTGCTATTCCAGCTTCAAACTCTAAACTACAGGGAATAAGATTGGCATCACCTAAAAAATCCGCAACAAAGGGATGATGGGGATTTTCATAAACTTCAACCGCTGTCCCAGTCTGAATAATCCGGCCGTCTTTCATGATTGCTAAGCGTTCAGAAAGGGAGAGAGCCTCTTCTTGCTGGTGGGTTACAAAGATTGCTGTAAACCCTAGTTTCTCCTGAAGTTCTTTCAATTCTCTCCGTAAGCGCCGCCGCAAACTATAATCTAAAGCCGAAAAGGGTTCATCCATCAGTAAAAGAAGTGGTTCGGGCGCTAAGGCTCTAGCTAGAGCAACACGTTGCCGTTCACCACCTGAAAGCTCCTGGATCTTTCTTTTGCCCAATTTTTCTAATTCAAAAAGCGCTAGTAATTCTCTTACTCTTGCTTGACGCTTTAATGCCGGAAGTCGTTGTACTTTTAGACCATACTCTATATTACCGGCAACTGTCAGGTGGGGAAAAAGAGCATAATCCTGGAAAACAAAGCCAATTCTTCTCTGAGCTGGAGGTACCAAAGTAATATCTGCCCCGGCCATGATGATTTGTCCTTGATCCGGCTCTTCAAGTCCAGAGATTAATCTAAGAAGAGTAGTTTTCCCGCAACCACTGGGGCCAACCAGGGAGAAAAACTCCCCCTCATGGATCATCAGGTTAGCCTTTAAATTAAAACCCGGGTAATTTTTTTCTATTTCAATCTGTAAAAATTTCTCTCTCATTTTTCTCTCCTGTTTAAATTTAGTCCCCTTAAAATAAGTCTCTTTTCTCTCTCCCCTCGATCAGAAAAAATAGTAAGAGCGATAAGATGGTAAAGATCGTTCCTAATGCTGTAGCCTGGGGAAAATGATAATGCCCGATTAATCGATAGACTGCAACTGAGAGGGTGATTATCTTGCCCTCCCCTAAAACCAGAACCGCAGAGAGATCCCCTAGCGAAATCGCGGCTCCATATGCTAGTGCACTGCCTAAGGCTCTTTTCATTAAAGGTAATTCCACTGTAAAAAAGACTTCTTTACCTGAAGCCCCTAATAGAGCAGCTGCATCCAACAGATCCTCTCCTAATTCCTGTCGTGCAGTTCTAAGGATTGAATAAACCAGGGGAAAAGCAAGAAAAAACTGAGCCCAAATCAGACGGAGCCAGGATGGTACTGCTTGACCGGTAAGGTTGACCAGGCCAAAGGCGAAAGTAAGAAAGGAGATCCCAATCGGTAATTGGAGCCAGAGATCCAAAGTTCCCCATTTTAGACTTTTTCTCTTCCTAGCTAAGATATAAGCAGTTATTAAAGTTAGAAAGGCGACTATCCCAGAGATCATAATACTTGTTAATAAGACAACAATAAAATTTTTACCTACCGCAAAACTAAAACCCCGGGATAATAATAAACGATAATTCTCAAATGTCCATGCTCCACTGGACTGTCCCCGGCTTTTAAATGAACGAATTAAAACTAATATTATTGGCAGTGTAAAAAATAGAATAGCTACGATAAAATAAAGGATAAACAGGATAACTGTACCCGGTTGTTTCCTGGGGTTTAGAGCTGGCAGATCCCCTGGAGTACCGGTTTGACGCTGAGATAATTTCCCTGTCCAATTCTGTAAATATAAAACACCAGCCAGAAGAAGCAATTGGATTGCTGCTAAAAGACTGGCATGGTTAAAATTAAGCTTATTATTATATTCAATATAGATGAGTACTTCAAAGGTTTGGTATAAATAGCCTCCTAAGACCAAAACCACAGTAAAGCTGAGGAAAGAATAGAGAAAGACCAGGGTAAAAAGATAGCCGATGGTCGGTAAAAGCAAGGGAAGAGTCACCCGCCACCAAGTCTTTATTTTTCCTGCTCCCAACATAAAAGAGGCATCTTCAAGTTTGGGGTCAATCCGCTCCCACCTCTCCCCCAGGATCCGTAGGCAAAAAGAGAAATTAAAGAAAACATGGGTTAGTACGATCCCTTTAAAACCATAAAGGCCTGTAAAGGCAAGGCCTTTCCCAGGGAAGAGCCGGGATAGAAAGTGATTCAAAGCTCCATTTTTTCCATAAAAAACTACCATCCCGAGAACTGCTAAAATACCGGGGAGCATAAAAGGAAGTACCATCATACTTCGGAATATACGTTTCCCCGGAAATTTATAGCGTCCAAAAAAATAGGCCCCTGGTATTGCCAGAAACAAGCTAAAGATTGCACTAAGTACAGCTTGCTTTGTGGTAAAAGAGAGGACTTTTAAAAATAAATCAGACTTAAGAAAAACCAAAACATCAGTCAAGGCGTTTCTTCTCAGAAACGCCCTGCTTAAAACAGATAATACTGGGAGATAGAAAAGCCCGATAATCAGTAAATAGAATAGGTTCTTATTCTGATTCCTGTTTTTCCTAATCATGCTTTCCTCCCCCCCTAAAAGCACTCATTCGCTCATCACTTTTTCCCATTCGGATAACCAATGGTCTAGATTTTCCTCTACCAGTTCTAGAGGAAGGTTAAATAATTTATCTGCCTGAGCAGCTACTCTGAAACTATTTGGTTGCTCAACATCTTCTCGCACATGGTACATAAACTGGTTCTCAGGAATTAAACGCTGAAAATCGGATGATAAGATATAATCCACAAGGAGCTTTGCATTTTTAAGGTTTTTTGTATTTTTAATAATTCCTACACCTTCAATCTGAGCATAAGCTCCCCCATCAAGGATCAAGGCTTTATAACGCTCGGTTTCATCATAAAGCAGATGATAAACCGGACTGGTACCATAAGAAAGAACCAGTGGGGCCTCGCCACTAGTAAATATACCATAAGCTTCATCCCAACCCGGAGTAATAGTTAAAAGATTATTCTTTAGAGCCCGCCAGTAGTCAAGATACCCCTCTTCACCATAGAGTGCAATAGTAGTCAGTAAAAAGATCTGACCCGGGGAAGAAGTTAAGGGATTCTCTAAAATGATTAAATCCTTGTAATAAGGATCTAGGAGCTCCTGATGGGTAGTTGGTACTCTTTTCAAAAACTCGCTATCATAATTAAATACTACAAACCCATAATCAAATGGGGTCAAACGGAACTGTGAATCAAAGATCAAGTCTTTCCGAATCTTTTCTGCACCTTTAGGTTTATAAGGTTGAAGTACATCAAGTTGTAAAGCCTTAGTAAAATAATTATTATCTAAACCAATAACCACATCAGCCTGAGGATTCTTTTTCTCCTGTGCTAATTGATTAAGAAGTGGGCCAGTATCAGGGTATGATTTAAAATCCACTTTTATCTGGTGTTCTTCTTGGAAATGGCCAACAATATTCTCCATTAAAGCCGGAGGAAAACTGGAATAAGTATAAACTGTCAGTCCCTTCTCTGGTTTACCAACACACCCTGTGAATACGAACAAGGTTAGCATTAGAAGTAATAATAGTTTTCTTTTCATAATATAAACTCCTTCCTTTCGGAAGTGCCCGGACGGATACCCTAGAAAGAAAAAACCCCAGAAAGGGGTTAGATACTCTTCCCTACGCCGGAATTACCCGGATCAGGTTCAAGGGTATAATCTCAGCCCCGTCAAAGGAGCACCCCTTTAAATATAATTTAGTCACATAATACCATAAATCATATAAAAGGGCAAGTCATGAAGTTTTTTCAACCAAAGCCACTGCCTGGGCCGCAATCCCTTCTCTTCTTCCTGTAAAGCCCAATCCTTCAGTGGTGGTTGCTTTTATATTAACCTCTGTTTCCGGGATCTTAAGTAAAGTTGCAAGATTCGCTCGCATTGTCTGGCGGTAAGGAGCAATCTTCGGGTAATCCGCAATGACCGTTAGGTCTAAATTTACGGGTTTAACTCCCATTACTTGTAGTTTTTCCATAACACGGCTTAATAATCTTTGACTATCTATATTTTTATAAGCAGGATCATGATCAGGGAATAATTCCCCAATATCGCTGAGTCCCGCTGCACCTAACAGCGCATCCATAGCCGCATGGATTACCACATCCGCATCAGAATGGCCTTCTAACCCTAATGTACTTGGGATCTCGACCCCTCCTAAAACTAAACGACGATCGGAAATAAATTTATGTACATCAAAACCCTGTCCCACACGGAGCATGGTTTCTTCCTCCTTACCTAATAGTGCTTTAGCAATGGTTAGATCTTCCGGTGTTGTGATCTTAAGGTTCCGGTAAGAACCATAGACCATCTGTACCGGCCTGCCCAGTTTTTCAACAAGCGCAGCATCATCCGTACCAGTATGCCCGAAGTTTTTCGCCTGGGTATGGGCTTCCCAGATTACCGGCCAGGTAAAGACTTGTGGGGTTTGTATGGCCCAAAGATTTTTCCGTTCCGGGGTATTTATAATCATTCCATCTTCCCCTACTACCTTAATCGTGTCTTTAACCGGAACCCCTAATCCAGCCGCACCGCTCCGCTGGGCAGCAGAGAGTACCTTGTGTATATCATCTTTTTCGATTAAGGGACGGGCTGCATCATGAATAAGAATCATCCGGCGCTTTTCGGGAACCCGCCAGCCCTGCCAAGCTTTAGCTGCGGTTAAAGCCGAATAAATTGAGTCCTGTCTTTCTTTTCCTCCCTCACAAAAAACAACCTCCCGGTCAGAGAATGCCGATTCTATCCGCTGGTAAAACTCCTCGCGATCGGAGGCGGAAACCGGAATAATAAAAGCTTCAATTTCTGGTAGAGCCAGTGCTTTTAGAGTACGAATTAGGACTGTCTGGCCATTTAAAACCATTAAAAGTTTTTGCTGTCCCGGGCAATTCATGCGCCGGCCGGAACCAGCAGCCGGGATAATGGCCACAGTCTGCCAATCTTGAAGAGAATCCATCTTTTTCACCTGCCATTAGTCTTGAGTGCTTTTGTTACTATATTATTTATTTAGGGAGAGGATTCTGTTTTCCTGCTTGATACTGTTTTATTAGACTTTCTTAGCGCGATTGAGGGAAAAATGTGGCCTTAATGCATGGATGCATATGTCAGGATGACATTTTAATTGGGAAACCTTATTTTGACTGAAATCAAACTTTAGATAGTCAATAAAAATTATCCACGAATGAATTTTTGCTTTTTTGTAAGCGATAAACCTTTCTTATCTGCACAAAAACAAAAAAAGACAAGAGAAGATCCCTTGTCTTGGGCTTTTTGCATTGTCATTGATTTTTTCTGTCCCTGCACAATATATTGATAGCCTAACACAAGCCAACACTATATATTGTGTTGGGACCTTTTAAAATGGACACAACGCAAAAAGCTTTCTTAGTAAGAGCAAAAGACGAAAGAACCATCCCCTTGTCTTAAGAAAGCGAAGAAGCCCTAGGTACCAATACTTCTTTTGGTTTGGCAAAAATCATGCGACCCGCAGCAGTCTGCAGGACACTGGTAACAGTAACCATAAGCTCTTCTCCTATGTGCTGTCTTCCTCCATCAACCACAATCATCGTGCCATCCTCTAAGTAAGCAACTCCCTGGCCAAATTCCTTGCCATCTTTTATCACTTGAACCACTACTTCCTCCCCAGGAAGAACAATTGGTTTAATCGCATTGGCTAGTTCATTAATGTTTAAAACAGACACACCGTATAATTCCGCTACTTTGTTTAGATTATAATCATTAGTAATTACTTTTGCTTCTAATACTTTAGCCAGCCGGACTATTTTTATATCAACATCGGAAAGGTCTTCAAAATCTTGATCATAAATACGAACAGAGAGTCCTGATTCTTTTTGCATTTTATTAAGAATATCCAATCCCCTTCGTCCCCGATTACGTTTCAATGAGTCCGATGAATCTGCTATTCTTTGTAACTCCCCTAAAACAAAAGCAGGAACTACAAAGACCCCTTCCAAAAAACCAGTCTGGGAAATATCCATGATTCTCCCATCAATAATACTGCTGGTATCGAGAACTTTATAAGATAGTTTACCTGCATGAATTCTGCCTTTAACCTCTTTTTCTGTACCTTTAGATAAGTTACCTAAAAAGTTTAAAATCTCCTCTTTTTTCTTATAAGTAATCTGTGTTGTCATCCCCGTAATGGTGAGGATAACCATTAATGCCAGTAAATTACCAAGAGGACCAGGTAGATTATTTACAGGCATAGTCATTACAATTAAGCCGGAAAGAATAAGTCCAAAAAGCATACCCAAACCACCAATAATTAATTCGGGAACAGTTACTTTTTGAAATGTATCCTCAATTTTTCTCCAGAGAAAATTCAATAAAAAATCACCTAAAAAATAACCAATAATTAAACCCAATACCGTAGCTGCCATCAACAATAACCAATGAATTTGCGGGAAAAAAGAAAATATAAAATAATAACAGATAAAACCGCCAGATAAGCCAAATAAAACTGTGAGTATTTTAACTAGCACTCGGGCCACCTCCTTTCTTGTTAATTTATCCAAAACAATAAATTATATCCCCTATATCAATTTTTATTTACGGTAACAGGATTTTTAGCAAAAAAGGAGCAAATGGATTTAAAAAAACGCCAGAGTCCCTGGCGTTTAATTAAGGAAACCCTCAATCATCTCTTCCACCTGATGTTCGTTAATGTTTTGGGCAAGGGCTAATTCGCTACAAAGAATCTGTTTGGCATTTTCCAACATTTTTTTCTCACCTGTGGAAAGTCCTTTTTCTTTGTCACGCCGAGCTAAAGCACTAACAACTTCAGCTACACTATATATACATCCTGTTTTGATTTTTTCCAGATTAGCCCTGTAACGACGATTCCAGTTCTGTGACATTTTCCAGTCTTCTTCTTTTAATACTTCTAAAACTTTATTTACTTCATCTTGATTAATGACTTCCCTTAGACCTACAAGTTCCCCGTTGGAAACAGGAATCATCACCTTCATCTCGCCACTTGTAAGTTTGATAATATAATAAGGTTCTGGGTTTCCCGATAGGTTCTTCTCTTCAATTCCCATAATTACTCCAGCCCCGTGCATCGGATAAACTATCCGGTCTCCAACATTGAACATTAAGCTACCTCCAAAGAAAAGTTTCACTTAATATTATAACACAGAACCGGGATTTATGTCAAATTATATTAAATTATAAATTTTAGCAGATAGAAACTCTATTGTCAAGGGAGTTTTTATTTTTCCTAAAATTTTATCGAAGTATTATTCAATTATTAAATATGTCGATCGAGGATAACCTGATCTCGTAAGCGGCGTAACCCATCTTTAATCGACTTGGCTCTTACTTCTCCGATCCCTTCTACTTCATCCAATTCTTCTATGGATGCGGCAACAATGTTCTGGAGATCCTCAAATTTACGGACAAGGTTTTCAATTACTGGTAATGGTAGTTTAGGAATCTTCCTAAGAATCCGATAGCCACGAGGGCTGACCGGAACATCTAATGATTGTGTAGAAAAACCTAGTTCCTTACTAACTACCCCCAAGTCCAGTAATTCTTCGTAGGTTCTAGAAGTCAATTCTTCCCGGGTTTTTTCAAAATCATCGGGGTTGACAAGATAATCCTTTAAAACTAAAAGCCCTTCAGCCTCTAAATCAAACATCAATTCTTCTAATTGCATATTCACTAACCGGCCCTCGGTTCCTAACTCATAAACATATAATTCAATTTCTTTGGCAATCCTAGAAACCATTCCGGTCCTTTGGACTACGGTGCAGACTTCCATCAGAGTCACCATATCTTCAAACTCCAGAGCACTTAAATTGATCAGAGCCTGGTCTAGAACGCTCTTATATTTTGCTAAAGTTTGAAGTGCTTGGTTGGCCTTAGCCAATATTGTTCCAATATCACGCAAAACATGGCGATCATTACCTTTATAGAGGGTTATAAGGTTTCGGCGCTGTGAAATAGAGATTACTAGTTCATCGGTCTGGATTGCCACCCGTTCCGCAGTTCTGTGTCTTGAACCTGTTTCTCTGGTAGGAATCATTGGATCAGGAGTTAAATGGGTATTTGCTAATAATATTTTTTTGGCATCACTACTTAGGATAATCGCCCCATCCATCTTGGCTAATTCGTAGAGGCTGGCAGGGTTTAGATCGGCATTAATGTGATAACCGCCATTAACCACTCTCATAACCTTTTCTGTATCGCCAATGACAATCAAAGCTCCCGTTCTGGCTCTGAGAATATTCTCTAACCCCTCATACAATACGGTTCCAGGAGCTACCATCTGTAATATTTTAATAATTCTTCCGGAATCATCTTCTGTCAAACTTATACCCCCCCTCTTTCTTTATCATTGCCAACATCTCTTGGACACTGCTAATTCCTTGCATTTTCATCCCATCCCCTGCTTCAACTTCTCCTAATAGGCCTTTTGGAATAAGCAGCTGCGTAAAACCATGGTTTCTAGCTTCCTCCAATCGTCTTTTGCCTCCGCCTACCCTCCTTACCTCCCCGGTAAGGCCAATTTCACCAAAAGCCGCTAAATCTTGTGGCAGGGGCAAGTCATAAAAACTAGAGGCAACTGCTAGGGCTACCGCCAAATCACAAGAAGGTTCCTCAGTTCGCACCCCGCCAATAACTGAAACATAAACCTCCTGACTGGAAAGAGGAAGTCCGCCTCTCCTTTCCAAAACAGCCAGTACCATCGCTATTCTCTGGCTATCTAACCCTGATACTAAACGTCGGGGATTACCGGGATTACCAGGTGTTACTAAAGCCTGGATTTCTACCAGAAGTGGAAGACTACCTTCCACAATCGGAGTGACTACGGTGCCACTCTGATCAGGTCGTCGTTCGGCTAATAAGAATGCCGATGGATTCTGAACAGGAGTCAGCCCCTTTTCATCTAAATTCAGCAAAGTAATCTCTTGGGTGGAACCAAAACGGTTTTTTACCACTCGCAAGACACGGTAGGGAAAACGCCGGTCTCCTTCAAAATAAAGTACTACATCAACCATATGCTCAATTAATTTTGGCCCGGCAAGCATCCCGCTTTTGGTAATATGTCCCACTAAAAAGAAGATAATACCTTTTCCTTTGGCTAAACCCATCACCGATTGAACTACTTCACGGACTTGACTCGGACTCCCGGGTAAACCAGAATTACTGGCACTTCTTAAGGTTTGTACAGAATCGATGACTACTGCCACCGGATTGACCCGTTCCGTCTCTGTCATTACCTTCTCCACTTCATCTTCCTGGAGAATTAATAATTCGGATGAAGAGAGACCTAATCGTTCCGCCCTTAACCTAACCTGTGTGAGAGATTCTTCAGCACTAACATAAAGAACCTTGCCAAACTTTTCTTCAAGCTGACCAGCGATCTGAAGCAAAAGAGTGGATTTACCAGCTCCGGGTTCACCTCCTAAGAGAATTAGGGAACCTGGTACCAGACCGCCTCCGAATAACCTGTCCAATTCCGGGCGACCAATTAATAAACGTTCTCCATCAAGAATCAGTTCCTTGGAATTAAGAGGAATAGAAATACTATCCCGGTTAGAAGTTGCTGATTTAGAAGGGTACTCTGTCACTTGCCGAAATGTATTCCATTCAGCACAGGAGGGACATCGCCCCAGCCACTTGGGGGATTCATATTCACAATTTTGGCAAGTATAGATAATTCCCTTAGCCATTTTTTCACCTGCTTGAATTTGCATACATTAAGGAGTTACGCAATTCTCTCTTAAAAGCGCCTTTCTCCGGGTTTAATTAAATATTCTTAACATTAGCAAAAAATCCTTCCCTGTAAGGAAGGATTTTTTAAGCTTTACCCTTAATTAACTATCAACTAGAGTACCTGTTCTACTTGGGCTTTTTTAAAACTGATTTTTCCGTCTTGAGCAGTAACTATAATTTGATCGCCTTCTTTAAACGCACCCCGCAAAAGTTCATCTGCCAGTGGATTTTCCACTAATCTTTGGATTGCACGGCGCAGTGGCCGGGCTCCAAATAATGGATCATATCCTTCTTTGTGAATTATTTCCTTAGCTTCAGGATTTACTTTGAGCGAAAGCCCCCGCTCCTCCAGCTGACTCCGGAGGTTTTTCAGCATTAAATCAATGATCTCTTGTAATTGTTCCTTATTCAAGGGGTGGAAAACAATAATATCATCTATTCTATTCAGGAATTCCGGTCGGAAGGTTCTTTTTAATTCATCCAGAATCCGTTCTTTCATCCGTTCGTAATTTACAACCTCATTTTCTTCCTCATCCTGAACCTGAAAACCGATGTTTCCTGAACGCTCTACTAGATTAGCTCCTACATTAGAGGTCATGATTACAACAGTATTTTTAAAATCTACGGTCCGACCCTGGGCATCGGTGAGACGTCCATCTTCCATGACCTGGAGAAGGATATTGAAGACTTCAGGGTGTGCCTTTTCAATCTCATCCATCAGAATGACACTGTAAGGTTTCCGTCGTACCCTCTCTGTAAGCTGTCCACCCTCTTCAAAACCAACATATCCCGGAGGTGCTCCTACCAGGCGGGAGACAGTATGTCTCTCCATATACTCGGACATATCAATTCTGATCATCGCGTTTTCATCACCGAAAAGGGCTTCAGCTAAGGCTTTAGCTAGTTCAGTCTTACCTACTCCGGTCGGCCCAAGGAAAATAAATGAACCAACAGGCCGCTTTGGATCTTTAAGCCCAGCCATTGCCCGGCGGACTGCTTTAGATACTGATTGAATTCCTTCCTCCTGTCCAATTACACGCTGATGAAGAATATCCTCTAAATGTAACAGCCTTTCAGTTTCGCCTTCTTTTAATTTAGTAACTGGAATCCCCGTCCAGCTGGCAACAACTTCAGCGATCTCCTCTTCTGTTACCTTTGGTTCTACTCGACCTTGTTGATTTTTCCAGTTGTTTTTCTCTTCATCCAGTCGAGCACGGAGTTTTTGTTCTTCATCCCGGAGTTTAGCTGCTTTTTCAAATTCTTCATTTCCAATAGCCGCCTCTTTTTCTTTTTGAACCTGTGTAATCTGGTCCTCTAAATCTTTAAGATTAGGCGGTGTAATCGTTGTCTGCAACCGTACTTTCGAGGAAGCTTCATCCATTAAATCAATAGCTTTATCTGGTAAAAAACGATCTGAGATATAGCGGTTCGCAAGATCAACAGCGGCATTAATCGCTTCATCTGTAATTTTAACCCGATGATGCGCTTCATAGCGATCCCTTAATCCTTGTAAAATCAAGACTGACTCTTCGGTACTAGGTTCTCCGACAATAATTGGTTGGAATCTTCTTTCTAAAGCAGCATCCTTTTCTACGTATTTCCGATACTCATCTAAAGTAG
Organism: Bacillota bacterium; assembly: GCA_036744795.1. GTDB lineage: Bacteria > Bacillota > UBA4882 > UBA10575 > UBA10575 > UBA5486. The sequence continues at coordinate 21,224 of DAIOHK010000027.1, forward strand.
TAGCACCAATACATTGTAATTCCCCTCGTGCTAATACCGGCTTGAGAATATTTGCAGCATCAATTGCTCCTTCGGCTGCTCCGGCTCCAACCAGAGTATGAATTTCATCAATAAAGAGGATGACATCTCCAGCATTCCCGATCTCTTCCAGTACCTTCTTCATCCGCTCTTCAAATTCTCCCCGGTATTTAGAACCAGCGATCATTGCGCCCATATCTAAAACTACAACCCTTTTATTTCTAAGAATTTCAGGTACATTTCCAGCAACAATTTTTTGGGCCAAACCTTCAACAACAGCTGTTTTACCTACACCCGGTTCACCAATTAATACCGGGTTATTCTTAGTTCTCCGGGAAAGAACCTGGATTACACGTTCAATCTCTTTTTCTCTACCAATAACCGGGTCAAGCTTACCCATTTTGGCAAATTCATTAAGATCCCTTCCAAACTGGTTTAAAGTCTGAGTCTTACTTGGACCTCCTGCCATTTGTCCGGTGAAACCAGCTGAAACATTACCCCCTAACAAGGTAAAAACCTGTTTTCTGGCATTTTCTAAATCAACACCCAGATTCTTTAGGACCTGTGCAGCAACACCTTCCCCTTCCCGGATTAACCCTAGTAGGATGTGTTCCGTACCAATATAATTATGACCTAATTGTCTTGCTTCATCTAAGGCCAATTCCAATACACGTTTGGCTCGAGGTGTAAAAGGCACTTCACCCAAGATAACCTGGTCTCCAACGCCTATAATTTTTTCCACTTCCATCCGTACTTTGTCAAGATTAACCCCTAATGTTTCCAGCGCTTTGGCGGCTACGCCCTCCTCCTCTTTGGTTAATCCTAAAAGCAAGTGTTCTGTTCCCACCACATTATGCCTCAGCCTCATCGCTTCTCTTTGAGCATGCAACACCACACGACGTGCCCTTTCGGTAAACCTTTCAAACATTATCTTCACCTCTCATTTTTTAAAATTAAGAAATTACATAAATTAAGAATTAAGATCTAAACAAAGACTTACATAAGCATCATTCAATATGAGTAACAACTATAAAATGCATTATTGAATTCCACCAAATACTAGAATTTATAATTAGCCAATTACGCTCTCTTCTTTAAATGATCCCTGACTACTGCTGCCCGGTAGTAATCTCTCTCTCCAGGTGTAAGTTCTTTGCCAATCAGATGTTGGAGAATAGCCGGCCGGTTGAGAAAGAGTAACTCTCTAATACTTTCTTCTTTAACTTCCGGGATCAAATTTAATTGTGCACCTAATAATACATCATTAAAGAGTCGTATGGTCTCCTCGGAGGAGACTAAACGGGCGTGAGTAAGTAAACCAAAAGCCCTGTTTACCCTGTTTTCTAATGGTAACCTGGAATCATTGGTCAGTAAGGCTTCCCGGGCTGAACGTTCCTGATCTATAACCTGTCTAGTCACGGAGACCAATTTGCCGATTAAATCTTCTTCACTAAGGCCCAGTGCAACCTGGTTGGAGATCTGGTATATATTCCCTAATGGGTCTGTACCTTCTCCATAGATTCCTCTTACATTTAGTCCCACATGAGGGAGGACGGAAAGTACCTTTTTTACCTGATCCACCATTGCTAAAGCAGGAAGATGGAGCATGACTGAAGCCCGTAGTCCAGTTCCGGCATTGGTTGGACAAGTTGTAAGATACCCCTTTTCTTCATCAAAAGCAAAATTCAGATGTGCTTCCAGAGAATCATCAATTTTGTTCGCCAGGTTCCAGGCCTTTTCCAGTTGCAAGCCAGGAAAGATCGTCTGTATTCGTAGATGATCTTCCTCATTAATCATAATTGCGGCTGTTTCATCGTTTTTTATTACTACCCCACGATGAGCCGGTTTATTTATCAGATCCGGACTTACTAAATACTTTTCTACTAATAAAATCCGGTCTAATTGTCCAAGCCCATCTATTCTGACTAAAGAATAATCTTTGAATTCTGAATCAGGAAGTTCTAGAACATTTTTAATTTGATTATTAACCTCTTCCAGTTGTTTTTCCCCCGCATAATGGGGGAATGGGATCTCGCGAAGATTTCTGGCTAATCTAATCCTGCAACTTAACACCACATCACCATCAAGGGAAGGTTGATTTAACCAACCAGGTAATAACTCCTTGATTTTGTCCTGTAGTGACACCCCCATCGCCTCCTATTTTAACTTTTTTTCCTTTTCTTTAATTTCATCACGAATCTTGGCCGCTTCTTCGTAAGCCTCCCGATTAATAGCTTCCTGTAGTTTCCTGCGAAGCTGTTCTATCTCTTTTCTCACTCTTACCTGGCCTCCAGTACGTTTAGGTACCTTTCCTGTATGCACTGTACTCCCGTGGATTCTACGTAAAAGGGGATCGAGATTATTCTTAAAAGTTTCATAACAATTAGCACAACCCATAAGGCCAATATTCATAAAGTCAGTAAAGGTCAGCCCGCACGTAGGACATTTTCTCATGCTTGTTTCCGCAGTTTGGGGGATAGTTCCACTTTTTACCCCAAACTCGCTCTCCAGAAGCCCTGCCAACAGGTTGTGAAAAGAAAAATTCGGTTCAAATAAAAATCCCAAATCAGTTCCGGTTTCTCCGGCACAGACCTCACAAAGGTGGGATTCGGTCTTGGCATTATTTACGATCTTGGTCACATGAACAGTGGCCGGACGTTGTTTACATCGTTCACACCACATAATATCCCTCTCCTTTAACAATATATTTCCTTTTACCTTCCTCTGGTCTCAATCTCCAGAAATATAAGACTTAAATTAGCTTTCCCGGCCGCATAAAACTAATAATATAATTCGAAGAAAGCGAGCCCTAAGTTGGTCTTTAACAGCTTGATTAATTGGGATACTCTTAATCTCCCTTTCAATTAACTGCCGTAGTAGACGAGCCTCTTTCTGTTCAAGAATTTCCTCTTCAACCAAGCGCTGAAGAAGAATTGTCATCTCTCCATCACTAATTTCCGTTCCGATCCATTCAATCAGGCTCTCTAAAAAATTAGCTTCAGGGAACCAATCCACTCTGGTTATTCTAATAAAACCCCCGCCTCCCCGGCGGCTATCAATTAAATATCCGTGTTCCATTGTAAAGCGAGTTTCTAAAACATAATTGATTTGCGAAGGAGCACACCGGAACATCTGGGCTAGCTGCCTCCGTTGTATCTCTATAGACTCGGATCTTTCCAATAAGTCGCGGAGATACTGCTCAATTAGGTCAGAAAGTGATCCCATTGGCACCACTCCTTTCCTGACCTTCTCTGACCTTTGTATTCTATGATATAGATCTTTTCCTTTAGTAGCAAGATCAGTTTATTCTTAAATAATCCGAATTTCGGTCAAAAAAAAAGAATATCTATAAATATAATACTCAATCGCCTTCATTCGGCGAATTAGCAAGATATTCTTTAAATTTTCCCATTTTTTAATATAAATATGGTAAAGGATTAATCTTTTGACCCTGAATATCCAGTTCAAAATGGAGGTGATTACCGGTGGCATTACCTGTTCTACCTACTTTAGCAATGGTTTGACCACTGGTTACTATTTCTCCTTTTTGTACCAGGTTTTCGGAGTTATGTGCATATACGGTTCGAAAATCCCCATGATCCAAAATTACTAATAAACCATAACCCGATCTCCACCCGGCATAATCTACCTTACCCGGATAAACTGCCCGGACCGGAGTACCACCCGGTGCCGCCAGATCAATTCCATAATGCATTCTTCCCCACCTCATCCCAAAGGGTGAAGTCAACCGCGCACTACTTACAGGAAAGGAAAACGACATATTTTTTAGTACTGGTGCTAATTGATTCCGGGGACTACTCCTCCCTCTACTAGGAGAAGAAGCCTTTTTTACCCGTAAGAAATCCCCGGACTTAATTTTTGCCGGTTCGATTCCAGGGTTTAACATAGATAGTTCGCTGATACTGAGACCATATTTTTTTGAAATTGACCAGAAAGTTTCTCCCCACTTTATCCGGTGTTTATCTTCTTCAATAAGTTTTTCCTTACTTCCGGCAGCAACTTGGTTTTCCTGAGCAGTAGAAACTTTCCCCACCCGGGTTTTGGCTCCAATCATCACCGAGTTTACTACTGGTTTGACCTGGTAGATGTTGATTGGGGGAATAAACTCTCCTTCTTTTCCTTCCCCGCCTCTAACTTTACCTGCACCAAAAACGATACTAATCACAAATAGACAGGCTATAAATCTTCTATTCAACCAAAATATCCTTTGGTCATTTTCCACTCTCATTTACCTCCACAATTCTACCAAATATGTTATAGTAGAGTTATTAAAAAACAATAAGCTTATATTCTCTGCTTAAATAGTTTCTGATAGCATTTCCTAACAATCTTCATTTCATTCATTGTTTATATTCTCCTGAAATTACTGGGTAGTCGCTCATGCCAGCCACCTTAACATTACACAGTGATTTAAATCAAAGCTGGGTGAGTCGACAAGCTATCCTATAGGATGAAAATATAAGCCAGGTGAGTCAACAAGCACAGAGGCATTTTCTAAGTAGATTAGAAGAGTTAATTTAAAATAAAGATATCTTAATTGCCGACAGGTGGTGATGGGGTAAATGTACCGGATCACGCTAAAAAAGAAGGATAAACCTGATCAGGAGCTTGTTGTCAAGCCTAATGAAAACCTGCTGAAGGTCTTGACTAGTGCCGGTTCCTATATCAAGACCCCCTGTGGAGGAAATGGTCTTTGTGGTAAATGTAAAATCAAACTCTTCTCTCTAGGGCCTGATCCTCTCCCTCCCTATCATCAGCATGAAATAACTAATTTAACTAAAAAGCAGCGTCTCTCCGGTTATAGATTAGCTTGTCAGATCAGAGTTAACCAGGATCTCTGTGTTGAACTTGAAAATGTGGATTTAAAACCTCATATTTTAACAAGCGGAGAAGAAGACTTGGATGTAGATCCTTTAATAAAAAAAATTGCTTTTGCAGTTGAGCCGCCTTCTCTTACTGATCAAAGGGCTGATCTGGAAAGGCTGGAAGAAAGCCTTTCCCCTTATAAAATAAATGATCTTGACCTGATTTCTCTGCTTCCGGAGTTATTGCGTTCCCAGAATTACAAAGGCCAGGCCATCTTCGCTAAAGATTCGGTATTATCAATCGAGAAGGAAAAAGCTGAGCATTTATTGTATGGATTAGTTATTGATGTGGGAACCACGACAATTGCAGTCTATTTTATGGATCTTTCTACTGGTAAGGAAGTAGGAGTCCTTTCCTGCCTTAATCCCCAAGCGCTCTATGGAGGGGATGTAATCTCGAGGATTGATTACACGCTGAAAGAACCAGAAGGATTGATGATCCTCAATAATTTTATACGTCAAACCATAAACAAGCTTATTATTGATGGGCAAGAGAAATTTAGCATTCCGGGAAATCAGATCTACCATCTGGTGGTAGTCGGAAACACAGTTATGATGCATCTACTGGCTGGTTTACCGGTTAATAATATTGCTCTCTCCCCCTTTATACCAGTGATTAACCGGCGGATAGATCTATCCGCGCGGGAACTGGGTTTCCCAATTAATCCCCGGGCCTTAGTTACCTTCCTACCTTTAGTCTCCGGGTTTGTTGGCTCAGATATCATCGGGGCTATTCTCGCATGTAAGCTGGGAGAAAGCGAAGAGATTAATCTACTGGTTGATATTGGTACTAATGGGGAAATTGCTCTAGGGAATAAAGAGCAGATCTATGTTTCTTCGGTAGCTGCTGGCCCCGCCTTCGAAGGGGCCCGGATTAGTCAAGGCATGGCAGCTTTGGATGGAGCAATCAATCAGGTTCGGATTAATGAGGATCTTACCTATACCACCCTTGGGGGAAAAGCAGCCCGGGGAATCTGTGGTTCAGGGATTATTGAGCTAACTGCCGAGCTGATCAAGAGTGGACTAGTTGATAGCAGTGGACGAATGCTTTCCCGGCAAGAATTAACAAGAAAACTATCGACGCCTCTCGCCCGGAGAATTCGTGAGTTTCAAGGGCAACCTGCTATTTTAGTTGCCGGGATCAATGAAGGAGCAGTAGAAGAGATCCTTTTTACCCAAAAGGATCTCCGTGAGGTTCAACTTGCTAAAGCAGCGGTTGCCGCTGGTATAAGTAGTTTGATGAAAATCCGAAAAATCTCCTGTCAGGAGATTAAACACGTGTTTTTGGCTGGCGGGTTCGGTAATTTTCTTGATCCTTACCGGGCTACACAGATAGGACTAATTCCGCAAAAACTTAAAGATAAAATTATCTTCATTGGTAATGGGGCTGGAACCGGAGGAAAAATGGCTCTCCTATCTAGAAAATGGCTATTCAAAGCAGAAGAATTACAAGCAAAGATCTCCCATATTGAATTGTCTGCCTGTTCTGATTTTCAAACCGAGTTCATTGAACAGATCGGGTTTTAAAGCCACTCCAGAGAAAAATCGATGATTTCACACCGGCCATCAGTCTCTATTATTGCTAAGATCTGCATAATTGAACGGTGAATTAACGCCCGATCAGAATTAACCATTGCTATGGCTAGTTCGGAGAGGCGTTTTTCATTCTGAAAACCAACCTCAGCAATGGAGATATTAAACCGGGAGGAAATCTTATCTTTTAAGCTTTTAATTACTCGGCGTTTATCCTTGAGAGTAAAACTCTCCGGTATTCTCAGTCTAAAATGGGCTAAACCAATAAAAGTCATTTAAACCCATTCTCTTTTTCTCTTTTACTTAGTACGGTTTCGGCAAAAGATGAATTTAAAATTAGATCTTGTAATTCTTTGTTGGTCTTAGTATTGCTTAGTCGGTCTAATATTAACTCCATAGTTTCAGCTGGGCCCATTGAACCTAAAACCTTCCGTAATACCCAGGTGGTCTCTAACTCTTTGGTATCAAAAAGCAACTCTTCTTTACGGGTACCGGAACGGACAATATCAATCGCCGGAAAGATCCTGCGATCTGCCAGTCTACGGTCAAGATGAAGTTCCATATTACCTGTACCTTTAAATTCTTCATATATTACATCATCCATTCTACTTCCGGTGTCCACTAAAGCAGTAGCCATAATGGTCAAACTTCCACCTTCCTCGATTTTTCTGGCTGCACCGAAAAAGCGTTTTGGTTTATGAAGAGCTCCGGGATCAACCCCCCCAGAAAGAGTACGTCCGCTAGGTGGTTCCACCAAGTTATAGGCCCTGGCTAATCTGGTGATGGAATCCATAAGAATAACTACATCCTGTTTTAATTCGACTAACCGTTTAGCCCGTTCTAAAACAAGTTCAGCAACGTGGACATGATTCTCTGCCGGCTGGTCAAAGGTAGAACTAACAACATCCCCTTTGACAGAACGTTCCATATCAGTTACTTCTTCCGGACGCTCATCTATAAGGAGCACAATCAGATGAATATCAGGATGGTTCTCACTCAAGCTATTAGCGATCTTCTTTAAAAGCGTTGTCTTTCCAGCTTTCGGAGGGGCTACAATCATTCCGCGTTGTCCTTTGCCAATCGGAGCAATTATATCGACTAAACGCATTGCTAATTCTTTGGGGTTGGTTTCGAGGTGCAACCGCTCTTGAGGATAAATTGGAGTTAATTCTTCAAAGATTGTTCTCTGTTGAAAAGTATCGGGGTCTAATCCATTAACAGCCTGTATTTTTAGGAGAGAAAAATATCTCTCTGTTTCTTTTGGGGGTCTTACCTGTCCGGCTACTAAATCACCAGTCTGAAGCTGAAAACGCCGGATTTGGGAAGCTGATACATAGATATCTTCCGGACCAAGTACATAATTATCAACACGTAAAAAACCATAACCTTCAGGTAAAATTTCTAAAACTCCTTGAGAAAAGATTCGCCCTTCCTGGGTCGCCAGAACCTTGAGAAGTTCATAAATAATCTCGCGTTTCCGGTATCTAGTATAATTTTCAATCCCAAAATCCCTAGCCACTTTTTGAAGTTCAGCTAAGGTTTTGGCTTCTAAATCAACCAATTGCATAAACTCACCCCAATTTTTTTGGAAAAAATTTATCTACCATAATTCTTCTATTGTTTAGGAAACCAAATTAATGAACTCCTCCGCCTTAGCCATTTCCTCCTTTAATTGTAGGAGAGAAACCTTTTTGCCCTGGGGTTTCAAGCCAAGCCACTCCCAGACCCTATTTTTAAATTCAGGCTCAGCATCATATCCTTCTAAAAACCCAATCCCGGCCTCCTGTGCAAGGTTATCTGCAGAAAAAACTAAGGCAGCAGTGGCCCAATAATTTTTATTTTGAAAAGGTCGGTGATGATATCTTAATACCTCAACTAATAAAGGGGGGAAATTCCATCTTTCTGCTACTTTTCGCCCCACGATTGTATGGTTAAAGCCAAGGATTTTTTCTTCAGCCTTAATCATCGGGAATCTTTTTTCGGTAGTCAGAAAGATAATCTCTTCAAACTCTGTTGTTAAACACTGATCCAAAATGAGAATTCCGATGTCATGAAGTAAACCTGCAATTAATGCTTCTTCTTCCAAAGGAAGGGAGGCTTTCTCGGCTAACATTTTAGCTCCTACTGCAGTACAGACCGAGTGTTCCCAGAGGGCAACTCGATCAAAAATCTTACTATTCCCCTTCATGCGAAAAAGATCTGCTATGGAGACACTAAGCACCAGATCCTTAATTGTATTATAGCCTAAGATAATGATCCCCTGTCCAATGGTTGTAATTCGTCGTGGAAAACCATAAAAAGCTGAGTTTACAAGTTTTAACACTCGGGCAGCCAAAGCCTGGTCGTACTTGATTACTTTTTCTAAATCCGCAGCTGAGGATTTAGGATTATTCAAAAGGTCCATAACCTTGTTGGCGATAATGGGCAGGGTTGGAACCTCTCTAATTCTATTTTCCACTAAATCAATAAGACCCATTTGGCTCAACTCTCATTTTTATTTTCTTAGTCCATTTTTCTTTACTAAAGAGCAGATACATGTGGGAATCTCATTCAGCGGAAGTTGATATACTACTGCACCTATTTCTTCGGCAACCCGCGGCATGCCATAAATCACTGCGGTTTCTCTAGCTTCAGCAATGGTAATTGCCCCTGCATTTTTCAACTGTTTTAGACCACAAGCACCATCCGCTCCCATCCCTGTTAGCAAAATGCCAATACTCCGTTTGTTATATGTTTCCGCTACGGAATTAAATAGGTAATCTACTGAAGGTCGGTACAGAGCATCACTTTTTTTCAGTCTAATTTTATAACTCTTTCCATCTTTAACTACTCCCGTCTGTAGGCCAGATGGTGCAACCAATGCTTTACCGGGAAGAACCTCAGCTCCATCTTCTGCTACCAATACCTCTAATGGGGACAGTGAGTTAAGTCTGGAGGCAAAGTGGCTAATAAATTCTCTTGGCATATGTTGGGCAATGAGAATCCCCAAGGGGAAATCAGCTGGAAGGCGAGTTAAAATATATTGTAAGGCCCGCGGTCCGCCTGTAGAAGCTCCCATCGCAACTATTCCTGGTTTGTATTTTTCAGAAAATGAAGGTAAATCTATGGCTTTCTGTTTTGGATACGACTTGATTATTCCTGGATGAACCCGGGAAGCGGCCTTCACCTTTTGGATAAGTTCATCCTGAATCTGCCAGAGAGCTTCTGAAGGTCTTGAACCTGGTTTTGTAATGAAATCTATAGCTCCTAATTCTAGGGCTTTAAAAGTAAGTTCTCCTCCCTCAACTGCTAGGGAGCTTACAACCACTACCGGAAGCGGGTTTTTTTCCATTAGTTCGGCTAAAAAAGAAAGTCCATCCATCCGTGGCATCTCTAAATCTAAGGTAATAACCTGTGGTTGGTAAAATTTAATCTTTTCTAGAGCATCTAAACCATCGGTGGCAACACCTACTACCTTTATATCTTCATCAGACTCTAACATCTGCTTGATCAGCTGACGCATGAATGCAGAATCATCTACTACTAAAACTGGTATGGCCAAGCATTCTCAATCCTTTCTCTCTTCAGCACCAGCTTTTACCTCTTGTTTATTACTTGATTCTATAAACTTCGCTTTTATCCTCCTACACTATTATTCATCAATAAAAATTCTCCTGATTCCATGTTCGTAATCGATAAGAATAAAGCAAGCCGTACCTGGTGCTAACCGGGATATCTTCTCTTTTAAATTCGGACTGATTAAAAAGAGGTAACTTTCTCCATTCTCAACTGCTTGGACATACATCAACCTTTTTTGAACATCGATCACATTCACCTTAACTACCCCGCCAACATACCAACCATCAACCAGACAGAGATTATCGCTATAAGTAAAATATAACCTAACAGCAAAGAATAATCCAGGTGATACTGGTCTTAGAGCTGAAATCTCTCCCTCTTGACCATTCACAAAAACCGTACTCTCAGGGGACAGCGTAAAGTTTTCAGTTTTTCCATCTCTCCCTCTGATGAGCAAATAGTCATTACCAGTCTCTAATACTTCCCCCTCTATTATCTTTAAGGGGCCGTATATCTCTTCCTTTAATTGCACTTCCGCAGTCACGACCATCCGGTTTGGTATAAACAAACCAGCATCTTTGGAATTTACCGTTCCCACAAATGATAATAAAATAAACAATACCAGATAGCTACTGTATGTTTTCATCAACATCACCCCTCAGTAACCATTCTTGGTTACTAACGGGCGTGTTATACCTTAAAATAATTAATTTTTTATTTAAGAAATTTTCTCGTAGCTTGTCGCTGGTCGCTCGTTACTCGTGTAATCCCTTCTTAAAGCAACGTAGCCATTTAGAAAACTTCACCAATACTAAAATGCCATCTAGGAGATACTCCTGGAGTATTATAAGAAATTCCATAATCTAAACCTATATTCAAACCAAAAAAGAAAAACTTAAGGCCAATACCAGCACCAATTGCTGGCGAAGGTGTAATCTTCGTACCCGCTTTCCAGACAATGGCTGCATCAGAAAAGAGAACCAAGGTTAATCCGGTTCCTCTTAGTTTCCGGTATTCCGATGGCCACAATAATGTTCGAAGTTCAAAATTCCCTAGAAGAAAACCATCACCTTTAAAATAGTATTCAGGGTATCCTCGTAGTACAGTATCAGCCAAGGTACCTAAAAGCCCAATGTTAGTAAGAGTGCCTAAACTGCTCATACTCACTTGCTGGATACCTCCTAAAGAAAAGCCTCGGTGAATAGGGTACGTTCCCCAGATCTTTCCCCCACGTTCACTAAGAATAAGGGAGGTTCTAGCATTTAAGGGAAAGTAGTTTCTATTATCTACTTCCACCTTAATATAATTATAATCTGTACCTAATAGTGGTGCTGCTCCAGCAATACTAATGTACCCCCGATGTCCCTTCTGGGCGAAAAAAGAAAAGCCATCGTGCGTTGCTGTTGCCTCAAAACCAAGAAGCGAGCCACTTTCTACCGGAAATGGTGGAGCTAAGGAAAGGGGGGAAAAATTCTCAAATTGAAGACGCAAGTCAACCCGGTTTTCATTATTAATGTGCCTGCTGACCAAAAAGCTGCCCCCACTCTGAAGTTCAAAAAAACCTGATGCCCAAATTGGACCGGTATAGACTGGCATACGGTAGAAATTTAATCCATAAGACCAGTATGGAGTATGAAAGGTATATCCGAGAACAAAGTTAAATTCTTCCCCAGCAGCTGAAAGCATAAATTGGAGTTCTTGATCACGAAGAACACTACTCATCTTACAATAAGTAGCAAGATTAAAAGAGCCATCGTAGGTCAAAAAAGGGACAAAATACTCCATCTCTAATTGCGAATGATATTCTTCAAAGGCAGGTTTCTCTTCTGCGTAAAGAGGTGTAGACTTAATCAGAAATAGAAACAAAGTAAGAAATAAAAGGTATGATCCTTGTTTCTGCATAATATCACTCCATTAAAATTGAAAACGATAAATTTTACTATGGCCAGCATTAAAAATAGTAATCAAAAAACCGTCATCAGATTCTGGAAGAATCTCTAATACTGTCTCTTGAAAATTCCCTAAAAGAGAAGATTCGCCTTCTTTAGCATCAATCATAGCAGGTCGGTAATATCCTTGTTTCCCATAAAGGCAATAGAGTTGATCCTCCCTTCCCCATGCTGGCTCCCGGTAATGAAAGGCCGATCTGGTCAGGAGCTTAGTTGTTTTTCCATCCCAGATATGAATCTGATCAAAGCCTTGAACTGGCGAAATATAGGCAATTTTCTCCCCTGAAGGCGACCAGGCTGGGGAAGTCTCATCTTCCGGTGAACACGCAATCGAACCAAGGATCTGCCCTTTTAGATCGACTAGATAGAGATCAGAATCACCTTTAGTATTGACCACGACTGCTAGTCTGTCTCCACAAGGGGACCAGGCAACTTCTACTGGATTAGGTAGTTCCAAAGTAAAAGGGGTCTCTTCTCCGGACTCCAAATTTAATAAATAGAGCTTTCGCTCTCCACTTTGATCAGAGAGGAAAATGATCTTCTTCCCATCAGGGGAAAAATCAAAAGCAGAAACTGTTAAGTCCGTCAATTTTTTGACCTTTTCTCCATCATACAAATAAAGATCATAAATTCTTCCCTGGTAGTTAGAGAGAAAGGCGATTCTTCCATCCTTAGCCATTTTCACCCTAACCTGATCGCCATAATCTTTAAGCAGCGGAGCATTTACAGCCGTAAAAGAAGGAAGATCCGCTCCTTCACGGTAAATCTGGGGTAATTCTCCCTTCCAATCTTCCCACAACTCGGTTTGGGTACAGCCTAATAT
>DAIOHK010000028.1:0-29615 GCA_036744795.1 Bacillota bacterium
CAATCTCAGATGGCAGAGTTGTTTCAAACAACTAAGCAAAATGTCAGCTTGCATATTAATAATTGTTTTAAGGAAGGGGAGCTTGATAAAAATTCAGTTGTCAAGGAATACTTGACAACTGCCCTTGATGGAAAGGCATATAATACAAAGCATTACAATTTAGATGTAATAATATCTGTTGGTTATAGAATTAAGTCTCATCGTGGCACTCAATTTAGAATTTGGGCGACGCAAAGGCTCAAAGAATACTTAATTAAAGGTTTTACAATGAATGATGACTTGCTAAAGAATTCAGGCGGGGGAAATTACTTTCAAGAGCTGTTGGAACGGATCAGGGATATTCGGTCTAGTGAGAAAGTATTTTACCGACAAGTTTTAGATATCTATGCCACGAGTATAGATTATGATCCAAGAGCGGAAACTTCCAAACTTTTTTTTAAGACAGTTCAGAATAAAATGCATTATGCGGCTCATGGACATACCGCAGCAGAAATCATGTATCTAAGGGCTAATGCAGAGGATTCCTTTATGGGTATGACTACATTTGAAGGGGAAAAACCTAAAAAATCAGATGTTACAGTGGCAAAAAATTATTTAAAAGAAGATGAAATAAGCATTTTAAATAGACTGGTATCCGCCTATCTTGAGTTTGCCGAATTACAGGCAATAAGGCAAAAACCAATGTATATGAAAGATTGGATCGAAAAGTTAGATGATTTTATCAAGATGAGTGGGAGCGAATTACTGCAACATGCTGGGAAGATCAGTCGTGAACAAGCTAAAATAAAAGCTGAACTTGAATATGAGAAATACCGGCAAAAACAGAAAGATGAATTATCCAAAGTAGAGTTGGATTTTTTGGAAAGTATTAAAGAGACGCAAAAGCTGTTGGAGGGAAAGGAGTGATGGGGGTATGGGTGAGAGGGAGTGGAAAGAGGTTTCGCTCAGTGAAGTATGTGATATTATTGGTGGAGGTACTCCAAAAACATTTGTAGAAGAATACTGGAATGGAAATATTCCGTGGCTTTCTGTTGTTGATTTTAATAACGATAATCGCCATGTGTTTATTACAGAAAAAACAATAACAGAACAGGGACTAAAAAATAGTTCAACGAAACTACTTAACACAGGGGATCTTATTATTTCTGCAAGAGGTACTGTTGGGGCATTAGCACAGTTAGCTGTTCCAATGGCTTTCAATCAATCATGTTATGGTATAAGAGCTAAACCTATGACCATAAATGATTTTTTGTATTATGCGATTAAAAATATAATAGGGCAGATAAAAGCGAACACTCACGGTTCTGTTTTTGATACTATTACGAGAGCTACTTTTGATAATTTGAAGATTCTATTTCCGCCCCTCCCCGAACAAAAAGCCATCGCCGCTAGCCTTTCCTGTCTTGATGATAAAATTGAACTCAATCACCGCATTAATAAAACCCTGGAGGAAATAGCACAGGCTATCTTCAAAAGTTGGTTTGTAGATTTTGAGCCTTTTCAGGATGGGGAGTTTAAGGATAGCGAGTTAGGAAGAATACCGAAGGGGTGGAGGGTTGAAAGTTTAGATAATATTGCTGATTTTCTAAATGGACTAGCTATGCAAAAATATCGTTCGAAAACAGATGATTTTTTGCCTGTTATAAAGATTAGAGAGTTGAATCAAGGATTTACAGATGACAGTTCCGACAAAGCAAGTGTAACTATTCCTGAGCAATATATTATTAATAATGGAGATGTAATATTTTCATGGTCTGGAATATTAGAGGTGAAAATTTGGACAGGAGAAAAAGGAGCTTTAAATCAGCATTTATTTAAGGTTACATCAAAGAAATATGAAAAATGGTTCTACTACTTGTGGACATTGAAACATCTTGAAAAATTTAGGGCTATTGCACAAGATAAAGCAACGACAATGGGTCATATAAGAAGAAAGGACTTAACAGAATCAAAAGTGTTAATACCGAAGGACTCGGACATGAAATTTTTGAGTAATATTTTAAACTCAATTTATGAAAAAATTATTAAATTATATCTCGAAAACAGAACTTTAAAAGAAATTAGAGACACCCTCCTCCCCAAACTAATGTCCGGTGAGATCCGGGTGCCAATCGAGGAGAATACCACTAATAAACAAGGGTAAACCCTTATAAATAAAGATAAAGCAAAAGACGAATTAAGGAGGTGGCGACAGATGAGGAGTAATTTCTACGAGTCCCACTTAGAAGAGGCGGCCCTGGAATGGTTTGAGGAACTTGGCTATGAAATAGTCTTTGCTCCGGATTTGGCTCCGGATGGAGATTATCCGGAGCGGGAAGATTATAGTGATGTTGTGCTTGCCGAGAGGTTGAAAGAAGCGCTGGCGCGGATTAATCCCCGGCTGCCCGGGGAGGCATTGGAGGAAGCCTTCCGGCAGATTACGATTCCGCAAAGCCCGAGCCTGTTAATGAATAATAAGGCTTTTCATAAGATGATTACCAATGGTATTGATGTACAGGTACGTCGGGAAGATGCCGGTTACCGGACGGAAAAGGCGTATGTTTTCGATTTTAAAGAGCCGCAGAATAATGATTTTATGGTGGCTAACCAATTTACCGTTGTTGAGCATGGGGTGGAGAAAAGGCCGGATCTTATTGCCTTTGTCAATGGGCTTCCTTTGGTAGTTGTTGAGTTGAAAAGTGCCAGTGATGAGAATGTTGAGATTACTGATGCCTATCACCAGCTCCAAACCTATAAGATGACTATTCCTTCCTTATTCACCTATAATGCTTTTCTGGTCGCCAGTGATGGTGTGAATGCCAGGGCAGGTACGCTTACTGCCAATGAGGACTGGTTTTTGGCCTGGCGGACGATTGATGGTGAGACGATTGCCCCGCAGTCTATTCCGCAGTTGGAGGTCTTGATTAAGGGGATGTTTGAACAGGAGTGTTTCCTTGATCTGATCAGGTATTTTATCTTATTCCAGAGCGATGGTAAGGATACACAGAAGATTCTGGCTGGTTATCATCAGTATTATGCGGTTAATAAGGCAGTGAGGAGCACCAAACGTGCTACGATGGAGACTGGAGACCGGCGGATTGGTGTGGTCTGGCATACCCAGGGTAGCGGGAAGAGTTTATCCATGGTTTTCTATACCGGTAAACTGGTTGTAGATGAAGAACTGGAAAACCCCACTATTGTAGTGATTACGGACCGAAATGATTTGGATGATCAGTTATATACCACTTTCCAAAAAAGTCAGGATCTGCTGAGAAGTATCCCGGTACAAGCTAGTGATCGGGCTCATCTAAGGGAACTGTTGAATAACCGTACCAGTGGGGGTATTATCTTTACCACTATCCAAAAGTTTGCACCCTCTACTGAACAAGTGAAAGAGGATGCAAAGCTTTATTCCCTGGATAAAGTAGCGGATCATTATGCTGACTATGGGGAAAAGGTTATGACCAAACGTAAAAATGTAATTGTGATTGCAGATGAAGCCCATCGCAGCCAATACGGGTTTGGTGCCGAAATTGTCAGAGGAAAAACTGAAGCACAGATCAAATATGGTTATGCCAAGTATATGCGGGATAGTCTGCCGAATGCCTCTTATATTGGGTTTACCGGCACACCGGTGGAATTAACCGATAAGAATACCCGGGCGGTCTTCGGGGATTACATAGATATTTATGATATGACCAGATCGGTTGAGGATGGAACCACGGTTAAGATTTACTATGAAAGTAGAATTGCCAAGCTAGAGCTGCCGGAGGAGATGAAGCCTCAAGTTGATAGCGAATATGAGGAGATCACAGAGTTTCAGGAAGCAAGCCAGAAAGAAAAACTCAAAACTAAGTGGGCACGGCTGGAGGCGATTGTTGGTGCTAAAGAACGGATCAAGCTGATTGCCCAGGATATTGTTACCCACTTTGAAGAGCGGGAGCGAGCCCAAGAGAATGAGGGCGGCAAAGCGATGATTGTTGCTATGAGCAGGAGGATTGCTATCGAGTTATATAAAGAGATTGTTGCGTTGCGTCCGGATTGGCATAGCGAGGATTTAATGGCTGGCAAGATTAAAGTGGTGATGACGGGAAGTTCGGCCGATCCGGCCCAGTGGCAACCCTTTATTGGTACCAAAGCGACCAGGGAAGTATTAGCAAAACGGATGAAAGATACTAATGATGAACTAAAGATGGTTATTGTTCGTGATATGTGGCTGACCGGCTTTGATGTACCTAGTATGCATACGATGTATATTGATAAGCCGATGAGCGGGCATAATCTGATGCAAGCAATCGCTAGGGTAAACCGGGTCTTTAAAGATAAACAAGGAGGACTGGTTGTTGATTATATCGGGATTGCGGAAAATTTAAAAACAGCGCTTTCTCAATATACGGATAGTGATCAAAAGACAACAGGCATTGATACGGAAGTAGCTGTTGAGGTGCTCTTAGAAAAGTATGATCTGATCAAAGAGTTGTTACATGGCCATGATTATAGTAAATTCTTCACTGGTAAACCCAGTGAGAAGATGCAGGCGATTGTGGAAACCATGGATTTTATCATTGAACTTCGTGAAGAGAGAAAGAATGATTATCTAAAGTTGGTTACAGAAATGGCACGTGCCTATTCTTTATGTGCGACCACGGATACTGCTCAAAGATTGAATGTGGAGATCGGATTCCATAAAGCGGTCAAGGCAGGTCTGGTTAAACTGATTACTGATGATAATAGAAAGAAGACTACTTCGCAACTTGATGCTGAGTTGAACCAGTTAATCTCAAAAGCTATTTCTTCCGATGAAGTTGTTGATATCCTGAGTGCGGTTGGAATTTCCAAGCCCAATATTGCCATCCTGTCTGACGAGTTTCTGGATGAAGTTAAAGGAATGAAGCAGAAGAACTTAGCAGTTGAATTATTGAACAGATTGCTGAAAGGTAGTATCAAAACTTTCTCCCGACGTAACCTGGTGCAGTCCAAAAAATTCTCAGAGTTATTGGAGGCGGCGATTAGAAAGTATCAGAACCGGACAATTGAGACCACACAAGTAATCATGGAACTTATTGAGCTGGCGAAACAGATTAATGAAGCAGAGAAACGGGGAGAAAGTACCGGGCTGACCCCGGATGAATTAGCCTTTTATGATGCTTTAGCAGATAATGAATCGGCTAAAGAAATAATGGGCGATGAGATTCTGAAGCAAATTGCTAGGGATCTAACGATCTCGATTAAGAATAATCTTACTGTGGACTGGACGATTCGTGAAAGTGTTCAGGCTAACATGAGGATGATCATAAAACGTTTGCTGAAAAAGTATGGCTATCCGCCGGATCAGTCGAAGACAGCAGTTGAACTTGTTATGGAACAAACTAAATTAATGTGTTTAAATGAGATTAGGTAACAAAATGGCAGAGAGAAAATTTGATATTGATATTAACGAATATAAAAAATTAAAGGCATCACTGAAACTGATGCCACAGCTTGCCCAGGGGGAGCTAACAGGAAGAGAAAAAGCATAGATGACGATTGAGGAAGTGCAATGGCAGCCGGAGAAAAAGTTACTTGTTTTTATGCTCTATCTAGCATAGAATTAAAGGAAATACTTGCTAATGTCAACCTATAAATTGGAGGTTAAAATTTTATACAGGTACAACTGGCTAATCTTTCTTCTCAAAAAAATAACGGCTATTTTATATTTTCAAAAGTAAGGCAGATTTACTAACCTTGGTTTTGAATAATTGTTGAAAGGTGAGCGTAATGTCAAGAAAAGCAGAAAAAAAGGTCGCTGGTATGATACGAATTATTATTGTCGGTCTGGCTGTATTGGCACAACTTTTTTTATTGGCTCTGGTTGTTACGCGGCTTAGGTATAACGCGGTCTATATCTATTTTTTATTCGAGGTCTTAGGACTGTTGGCGATACTCGTATTGATTGATAAAAAAAGAAACTCTTCATACACCGTTCTCTGGGTGACTGTTATTCTTATCTTACCGGTTTTTGGCTATTTACTTTACATTTTGTGGGGGAGGACGGCGACTAAAGGGCGGAGAAGCGTGAGAATCCAGGAAACGCTTACCCGCGGGGTAAAATATTTAGAGCAGGACCCTGAGGTGTATGCAGAATTAGAAGAAGCCCACCCCTGGCGGAAAAGAATTGCCGGATTTCTGATCCGTGAGGGATTTCCTTTATATAATAATACGAAATGCGAGTATTTTTCTCTGGGGGAGTTACAGTTTGAGCAGATGCTTTTAGATATGGAAAAAGCTAAACATTTTATCTTTCTTGAATACTTTATTTTGAGTGAAGGAAAACTTTGGGATCGGATACGTGAAGTTCTAAAGCACAAAGCGGCCCAAGGTGTTGAAGTAAGAATCTTATTTGATGATTTTGGCAGTATCATTACTTTACCTAATAATTTTATTAAGCAACTGAAAAACGAAGGCATTCAGGCGATGGCCTTTAACCCGGTACATAGATATATTTCACGGCTTTATATTAATTACCGTAATCACCAGAAGATTGTAGTAATTGATGGTAATATTGGTTACACCGGCGGTACTAACCTGGCTGATGAATACGTAAATATCTTTCCCAAACATGGACACTGGAAGGATACGGCCATCAGGCTTGAGGGGGACGCAGTTTGGAGTTTGACCGTCACCTTTTTACAGATGTGGGAAACAGAAAGTAAAATTCAAGAGGAGTATCTAAATTACCGACCGACCATTAACATTACGGGAGATGGTTTTTACCAGCCTTTTTCTGATGGACCTGTGAACAATCCGCGTAATCCGGCAGAGACAATGTATCGTCAAGTGATTTCGAATGCTAAAGAATACGTCTATATTACCACTCCCTATCTTGTTATTAATGATTCGATGATTGATGCACTATGTACTGCGGCTATGGGCGGGATAGATGTTAGAATTATTACCCCGAAAATATGGGATCACTGGTATGTTCATATGGTTACCCGCTCGAACTATGGAAGACTTATCAGAGCGGGTGTCCGCATCTACGAATATACCCCGGGGTATATTCATGCCAAGACGATCATCAGTGATGATGACCAGGCGATTACAGGTAGCATTAATATGGATTACCGTAGTTTTTACCTTCATTTTGAAAACGGGGTTTGGATCTGTGGAGCCCCGGTGCTGGAGAAGATTAAGGAGGATATTGTCGCCACCTTTGAAGTTTCTGAAGAAATTGATTTACAGGAATGGGAGAATAGGCCATGGTGGGTGAAAATTTTACAAGCCTTCTTACGTTTGTTCGCACCGCTACTTTAGTTAATAAAAATGTCTGCTTAAAGAGGACCATACTAAAAGGTTAAATCCAGATACTCTTAGCCCGATAAATAACATCCGGCTAGACAAAGGGATGTGGCCGGATGAACGGGACAATTATTTGAGTGACATTATTAATGAACTAGAGAAGGGGAAAATGCTGCAATATAAGTTTAGTGTATATGACCGGTTCTCTAGCGGGTCAGATAATTCGGGCTTTTTGCGTTGTCATTGATTATTTCTGTCCCTGTACAATATATTGATAGCCTAATACAAGCCCAACACTATATATTGTGTTGGGACATTTTAAAAAGGACACAACGCAAAAAGTTTAATTAACAATTTGGGTCATATGCTTGGAAAGGCGAAGCCGGAAGCCCTTCTTTATTATAAAGGTTGGCTTGATTAGGATTGTCTGCCCAGGCATATCTAACCCCAGTAGGTTGTTTCACCTGAGTACCGAAGACTTTAATTTTATTTCCGGCAATCTCTGCTACTGCCGGATAGAAATTTCTGTTGCTGTCACATACTTCAAAACCTTGTAAAGAGCCGCCTTTAGCCATCAAGCCGCTGCCAATACTATCAAAATACAGTTCCACGATGTTTTCTTTTATTTCTATTCTATCAAATAAGGGTCCCTGATGAATAACATCTTGCCCATAAGCTAATTTATCCGCACATAATGCTAACCTGGTACCGACTGCCTTTTTGTTCTGTGGATGTAAATCATTATGTTCGCCAACATCAATAGTGACTGCCATTGCTGTGTTGGGCAAGGAAAGGGTTAATCTTTGTTCTTCCCGTAGTTGTGCCCAGTTTGATTCTACCGGGTTACTGGCAGGAACCATAAAATTAGCCAATTGCACGTACAAGAAGGGGAAATCACCGCAATTCCAAAGTCCGCGCCACTGATGAATTAATGCGGTAAAAAGTTCTCGGTAATTATAGGGATGATCGGTATTGGATTCTCCTTGATACCATATGACCCCTTGGATCGGATAATTTTTCAAGGGTGCAATCATACCATTAAAGACACCGGTTGGTATGTATTGAAAAAAGGTGGCCTGCGGTAGAGTCCCCATCACTGCACCAATTTTATATTTCCAAGAGCCGGTTAAGTCAATTTCATAGGGACCGGCAATCAGGTTGTAGGGCTTATCTTTTACAAAACCACCGATCCCGCGGTTACTAATTACCCGTACCACAATCGTATTTTTCCCTACTTTTAGAATACCTTTAGGGATTGGATACTTTCTGGGTGGATATTGATACTCGGTCTTTCCCACTAAAACTCCGTTGATATAAGTATCATCAGCATCAACGATTGCTCCCATCCGTAGAACAGCTTCCTGCTCCAGCATAGCCTCAGGGATCTCTATTTCCTTACGAAACCAGACCGAACCATTAATCGATTCCAATTTGCTGTTAGCCCAGGAATTAGGGATTTCAAAACTATCCCAAGAGGAATCATCGTAGGATGGTTTACTCCAAACGTAATCATTCAAGCATCCGCTATCTTCTTCGTTTAACTCTTTATACCACTTGTTCATTTGTTCGTTCTCAGTAGTAATTATCTTATTTACATAATTATCATTTTGGCATTGGGCTAGAATTTTTTCGTAGCCGCTAAATTTTCTGATGGCCTCTTCGCTTAACCAGGCCTCAACCGGAGTACCACCGACTGCAGTCTGGATTAGGCCAATAGGAATCTTATATTTTTCATAAAGGTATTGAGCAAAGAAATATCCAACTGCACTAAAGTCCATTACATTTTGGGGAGTTACTGCCATCCAATTACCACCAGAGAGTTCGGTTCTGGGTCCATGAAAATCATATACCATTGGGACAGTAAACTGACGAATAAAAGGATTGAATGCGGTTTTTACTTCATTCTCAAATAGATCTAAAGTTCTATTAATGGGGAGTTCCATATTTGATTGTCCGCCTAGCACCCAGACATCGCCAACTAGGATATCATCAATAATATACTCGTCGTTCTGTCCGGAGATCTCCATTTTCCAGGGCCCGCCCGCAGCCATTGGTTTTAAAATAATTTGCCAGTTTCCTACATGGTCTGCTGTTGTTATGTAGGTTTTATCACGGAAATTTAAGGTTAGAGTTTCATTGGGCTCTGCTTTTCCCCAAATTTTTACTTCAGTATTTCTTTGCAAGACCATCCCATTACTTAATAAGGGAGATAAAAACAATTGATTATGCTTTTTATTCATCGCAATACCCCCAGGCCAGAATGGTGAATTCTTTATTTTCAGCACCTTCTGCCATTTTAATTTCTATTTGATGATTTTTTACCGTTTTATCGCTAAAAAACTAATTTTGTTACAGGATTATTCCATCCGGAACTATTATAGCCATTGACATGAAGCTTTTTACCCCATCTACATAGACCTCAACTGCACCAGTGATCATATTCTTACTTTCTTTATATATCAGAAATAAGTTTTTGCAATCGAGATTTAAGATAAAACTCTCATTTAGTGCGCCTATTTTATGTATCCAGCCCTTTGGGAACTGCTTGATTGTTCGGGCTTCAGTAAAACCGCCTAATTTATATATTTTACATTATTACCTGTCCCAAAGGTTTGGGAAAAATAATCATAGGATAATTTTGCATAACAACCATTAGGGCCTCCATTGTAGCCTTCTGTGATTGAACCGCCAAGATACACCATGATAAGCTCCTGGCCTTTGTTTGCTTTTTCAAGAGCCTTTTTCATCCGATAATTATTGCCGGTACTGATTAAAGAACGTGCTACCATTTTTTCGTAAGTATCTGTTTTAGCTTTTTGGTCATTATCCATCTTATTTAGGTTTTTATCCTCCAGTTTGGTAGTGCTTTCGTTAATCGTGGACAGAGGATCTTTGGTAACCCCTGGTCCGGAACAAATTACTTTTCCCGGATAAACAGTTAATTGTATACTCAAAACAAAGATGCATAACAAAATTATACTATCTTTCTTAATCAATTATAACTCACCTCATAGATAATATTAATAATAATTTACAATATTGATACCTTTTTTAGGATATTATAACACTTTCTGTTGCGATAAACCAATAGTTATAGTAGTATACATTATGTAGGCTACAACTTATGAGATGAGAAAATTGCATAATGTATCTCTAGCTTGCCCTGGTCGCTTGTTACTCGGGTTGAATGACAACTTATAAAAAGTTATTCCGATTTTTTCTTTAATTTCTTAGAACACACCTTCAATCAGAATATGTTGTTAGAAAATTTGTAGTGGGGCTATCTAATTTAAAATAATTAATTATGCGATTCCTTTCAAAAAATTACGGAGAGTTTAGATATGAGATCACAGGATTTAGAGTATGTGCTTACCTTAGCTGAAGAAAAAAGTTTTTCTAAGGCAGCACAGAAACTATTTATTACGCAACCTTCTTTAAGCCAGTTCATTAAAAATCTAGAATCGCGATTAAATGTTGAATTATTTGATCGGAGTTCTTCTCCTGTCAAATTGACTTATGCCGGAGAAATATATGTCAATGCTGCACGCAGGATACAAGCTGTTTTGGAAGAGTTGAACACACAATTTACTGATCTTCATAATCTAAAGATTGGCGAGTTTACTATTGGGACTACACCGTTCCGTGCTTCCTGTTTATTGCCAAAAAGTATTGCTGCCTTTCATCAGAAGTTTCCAGGGGTTCATATTCATATTGTCGAAGAAAGGGAAGCTTTTTTACAAGCTGCTTTATTAGAAGGTAATATGGATTTATCGATTATGTCGGGCCCGGTTGATGATCAAGTGCTTCATTCGGAGATCCTAGCTGAGGAGCAACTGTACATGGCTGTTCCTCCTAATAGTCCATTTAACAAAGGCAAAGAGGAATATCAAGTTTCAGCAGAAGATATTATGATGGATACTCGTCATCTATATCAAGTTACTCCCATAGAACTATCACTTGCTGTAAAAGAAAAATTCATCCTTTTACGCCAGGAACAGAATGTTAGGAATATGGTAGGGGAATTAGCGCAAATGGCTGAATTTAACTCTGAAAACATTCTATATACAGAACGCCTAGAAACAGCTTTTTTCTGGACTTTATCAGGGATTGCCTGTTCTTTTATTCCGGATACCTTGATTCGTTTTGGTAATTATAAAAAACATCCAATCTATTACAAATTAAACAATTCATTAGCTAAACGTAATATTATTGTTGCTTTTAAGAAAAACAGATATTTATCGAAGGCAGCTTCAGAATATATTCTACTCTTAAAACAATTAATCGGATATGGTACTTGGTTACCGCCAACTTCCTAATTGAAAGATTTGAGAAAAGAAAGGATAGAAAAGAAATCGATGCAAAACAAGATAAATCATGAACAAACACCCTATATACCTGGGTACCTTATGGTAAAATCAGAGTATCAGGAATTTTCAGAGCTTTTCTGTCGAATTGATGCTTTATTGAAAGTGAAAGTTCGAGTCTCCATCGCTATTGATGGAAATAGCAGTGCTGGAAAAACTAGCTTAGCTGCCTTGCTAAATGAGGTGTATGATGCCAATATATTTCATATGGATCATTTTTTTCTTAGGCCTGAACAGAGGACCACAGAACGTTTACAAGAGGTTGGAGGGAATGTGGATTATCTCCGTTTTAAAGAGGAAGTAATCTGTGGTTTACAAAGCGGAGGTGAATTTCAGTATCAAAGATATGATTGTCAACAACAGGCGCTTGTAGAATATATAAATGTAGTACCAAAACCGGTGAATATAATAGAAGGTGTTTATAGTTTGCACCCTACTTTAATTGAACATTATGATCTTAAGGTTTTTTTGCGTGTTGATCCAGATGAACAAAGCAGACGAATCTTAAAAAGGAATGGAGAAGAACTGCATCAACGGTTTCTTTGTGAATGGATACCAATGGAAAACCGGTATTTTGAGGAAATGAGGATCGAGGAGCAAGCTGATCTTGTTTTTAGAAGTAATGAGCTATAATTTTCACTGATGAGATTAGAAAACTGGTACCAAATCCAATTAGACTAAAACCCAAGATTGCTATTATTACTTTATAGACTTTCAAATTTATAAAGGTTCTTGTTTTACTAACCAGCAGAGAAATAAATGTGTACCAAGTAAAATCGGAGAGTATATGCCCCAGGTAAAAGAGGCTGACTCCGATAAGCCCAAAGGTATTATAGGAATTCATAATAAGTCCAAGGCCAATAGCAGCCCACCAAACTATAAAATAAGGATTTGCTGCGCTGACCAGAGCACTTCCGATTACTAGATTACCGGATTTAATATTAGCTTCATTTGTAAAATCAATTGATACTTTTCCCAGGAAACTATCTTTGACCATGCTTATACCAAAAAATAACAAAACAATACCGCCGAGTATTCCAATAATCAATTGGGCAAATGCTGTACCTAGGTATTGACCGATACCTAGAAGGATCAGTATTACCAGTATAAGTTCGAGTAAGGCATGGCCGATAGAAATCATTAAACCTGCTTTAGCACCTGTCTTTATGCTTTTATCCAAGGTATATGTGAGTAATGAACCAGGCATTATTGCACCGGAATAACCAATCAGTAGTGACTGGATGAAGATTTCAAGCAAGTTATCACACTCCGGATTCAGGTATTTAGATTAAATATTAAGCTAAAAGTAGAATCATTACGAAGTATCTTTTTAATTAGCCCTTTTTTAGCAAAAGATCATGATGTGCAACTTTACTCGAAAGATGATCAAGTTTCTCTTCAATTCTGGATAAGGTGTTTAAGATGCGATCATTTACCTCAAGTTGTATTTCCCGAGCATCAAAAAGAGCGTTAAGTTTTTTGCCGTGGTCATGTTCGATTCTGGCGACGGCTTGATTAGTCTTATCAAGTCTTTCGGATAGAGCATTAAGTTTCAAGCTATTGTCAGCGACAGCCTGGTTAGTTTTATCAAGTCTTTCAGATAGAGCATTAAGTTTCAAACTATTATCGGCGACGGCTTGATGGGTCTTATCAAGTCTTTCAGACAGGGCATTAAGCTTCTCGCCATGGTCATGTTCGATTCTGGCGACGGCTTGATTGGTCTTATCAAGTCTTTCGGACAGAGCGTTAAGTTTCTCGCCGTGATTATGTTCAATTCTGGCGATAGCCTGACTGTTTTGTTCTAGTTTCTCCGAAAACTGTTGTTGATTGGATTTAATCTCTGTTATTTCTTGAGTTATTCTAACTAGGTGATCTACAACTATTTGGAACTTATCAGTCTTCATCTTCCATCACCTCCGTTAATAGATAACTTTTAAGTGATACTTTCGATGATGGTATAATAAACCGAGTTACTTTAAACTATATCTTTAAGGCTTTAGGTGCAAGTAGAGTTTATATCTATCTTCCTTATTGTACCAAAAAACTATAGGAAAAACTATAATTATTTTGCAGCCAGTTTGAACCAGAAGTATAGATTTTAGTTTGAATAAAGTCATATGCGTAATATAATTGTTATATCCGCCAAAGAAAGATTCAAAAATGCGGAATTATTATTATCAAAAGTGAAAATCTCACTAGCAAGAGCTTTTTTGTAGCTATTTCGAATAGGAGTTAGATAATTTGAGGAGAAATAACGATTGATGTAAAAAAAGATTATATTTGAGGGTATTGATTAAATCTAAAATATGGAGATTAGAGGTAATTATACAATTCTTTAATCTATGGTATATTTAATATAACAGTATTTTATGAGTATTACTTACCTTTTGCACCTCCTGATTAACTGGGCTTTAATTTGTCAACAAAATTCCGGGGACCGAATTTAGCTTGACTTTTGCTTATTGGAAGGTACGGAATGTGAGATATTAGCGTGAGTTGGAGAGAATAATGAAAGAATCAGAAAAAATACGGGAGACTGAGTTATACCAACCAATACATAATTATTTTGCGAAGCTTGGTTTTGAGGTGCATGCTGAGGTCAATGGCTGTGATATGACAGCTTCAAAAGATGGTGAGTTAATCATTATTGAGTTGAAATTAAATCTAAATCTGGATCTGTTAATTCAGGCGGTTAAGCGTCAGCGGTTATCTGAGTACGTATACATTGCCATCCAAAGACCAAACTATAGTATGTTTTCGCGAAAGTGGAAAGATTTGTACTTTTTGGTTAGAAGACTGGAATTAGGGCTGATAACTGTTTCATTTAAGGGTGAGAGCCCGCAAGTAGATATTATCTTAAATCCTTACCCTTTTAATCGAGAACAGAGTATGCGGGCTACGAAGAAAAAAACAAAAAATATCATTGCGGAAATTCAAGGCCGGCATGGTAATTATAATGTAGGTGGAAGTACAGGAAAAAAGCTAATGACTGCTTATAAGGAGAATGTCATTCATATAGCTTGCTGCTTAAAAAAGTATGGTCAATTATCGCCTAAGAATCTAAGAGAATTAGGGACTGGGAAAAAAACCTTATCAATCTTGAATAAGAATTATTATGGATGGTTTGAACGGGTGGAGCGGGGAGTATATAAACTTAGTAATAAAGGGAAAACGGCATTAAATGATTTCCCGGAACTTGTTACTTATTACGAAGGGATTCTTAGCAAAGAAGATGAGAATGGTTAATAGAAGTCCTATTTTTGTGGGGCTTTTCTCTTTCTGTTTTGCTGTTGCTACTCAATTTGATAATTTTAGGCTTTCTGGTGAGAAACTTTAAAATTTAAAGTATTTCCGGCAAACAAAACTGGTTTTCAAGACTATTAAACGGCAGTTAGACAAGTATTGAAATCAGTTTTAAATAGTAGCGGTAGAACTTAGTTAAGAAAAGATAAGGCAATCCATTGCTCTGTGTCGGGTTTTATGATACTATATTAAACAACATTATTAAATATCTATTCTGTGAGGGAGTAGTTTGCCCTGCTTTGCTGGGTGGTAAGTCAACATACCGGCCATTTTTGGCCTGGCTTATCTTAAAGAATAAGACTCATGGGTAGCTTTATAGGCTATCTCATGGGTCTTTTAATTTAGTGGAGGAAACAAAATGGAACTATTTGAACTATTTATTATTGCAGTTGGCTTATCAATGGATGCCTTTGCAGTAGCAATCTGCAAGGGATTATCACTGCAGCAAATGAGCTATAAGAAAGCAGTTATAACAGGTTGCTTTTTTGGTGGTTTTCAGGCCGTGATGCCATTGATCGGTTACATGTTAGGAACGCAGTTTCAGGATAGAATAGTATCAATTGACCATTGGATTGCCTTTGCCCTGCTTTCGTTAATTGGGATTAATATGATTCAAGAAGCGAAAAGTAATGATGAAAGAGTTGATGCCTCATTTAGTTTTAAAAATATGACGATATTATCGTTCGCAACAAGCATCGATGCTTTAGCAGTAGGCGTAAGTTTTGCTTTTTTACAGATCAATATTATTCCTGCCATTTTTATAATTGGTGTTACAACCTTTTTGTTTTCCTTTTTTGGGGTGAAAATAGGGAATCTGTTTGGTTCTAAATACAAATCAAAGGCGGAGCTGGCTGGTGGCCTGATCTTAATTGTGATGGCAGTGAAAATACTTGTGGAGCATTTTGGTGTACTATAGTTTTTTGATTTTGTTCTTTAATAAACTATTTTATTAGCGAAAAAAAAGCCATCCATGAGGATGGCTTTAGTGTTTCTCATCAGTTTCAATTCTTGGTTTAAAGCCTCTAGTTAACTTTTCAGCCTTAGGAATTGTTAGTTCTAGGACACCATTTCTATATTTGGCAGTTGCCTGTTCTGAAATTACTTCAGAGGGAAGAGGTATAGTCCGGTAGAAACTTCCGTACCGGCGTTCTGTCATATGGTATCCGCGCTCGTTACGATTCTCCTCTTGTTTTACTTCCCCTTTAAGCTGAACAGCGTTTTCATTTACTGTAATATCCAAATCCTCCTGATTTACACCCGGAAGATCTGCTTTGATAATAATTTCTTTCTCTGTTTCTCTCATATCAATAGAAGGCCCAAAACTTTTTTGTTCCCAGAGATCTCGAAAGTTACGGGGAAAGAATTGATTAAAGATTCTGCCGGGCTCTAAAAAACCGTTATTATTAAAAGGGCTTAACCATCTCTGATCCATTATTTAACCTCCGTTTTTATTACTAGAGGGAATTGCATGATTACATTTTTCCATTCCAGTTTCTATTTATCCAGAATAATGAATTATGCAATTCCTTAAGTTAAGTTTAGATTTTGACAAGACCAATCTATTTATACAAAAATAATGGTTTTTGTGGTGGAAAAACCAGGACTGGCCTTAAGTATTTGGTAACTTGCTAAAATACTACTATTTTTTGTTTGACTCTTTGCTTTTGAAAGAGTACCTTTTTTGCGCATTAGGCTAAAGGCTTAATTAGATTATTGCTGGAGAAAATAAAAAAGCAAAAAACCATTAAACTTGATCTAGATCAAGGAGTATTAGTATTGAAACACATATAATGAAGTCATCAAAGAAAAAGGAGGATAAATTATGACGATAAAAACCTATCAATTAGAGACCCTAACCTGCCCAAGTTGCGTAGTTAAAATTCAAACTGTCCTAAAAAGAAACGATGGGGTACAGGAAGTCGAAGTATTGTTTAATTCCAGTAGAGTCAGGGTGAGTTTTGATGAGGCTGTGGTAGACCCAGAAACCATTAAGAAAACAATCGAAAACTTGGGATTTAAGGTAATAGGAGAAAAGTAAAGCTGTGGCCAGATGGGGGGAGGAGTATGGTTAAGTTAACAAAGAGACAAAGAGTTTTATTCTCTGGGGTTCTTGCCATTACATCTTTTATTTTAAAAAACACAATCGGGCAGCAACTGATTACTAGTATTGTAATGATAGCAACAGCAATTGTAGCCGGGACTCCAATTTTAAAGAATGCTATATCCGCTCTGCGCTATAAGATCCTTGGGATTGATGCTCTAGTATCGATCGCGGTAATCGGAGCAATGTTTATTGGAGAGTACTGGGAAGCGGCAGCTGTAACCTTTCTGTTTTTGTTCGGCGAATATCTGGAATCCAAAACTTTAGAAAAAACCAGGTCTTCGATTAAAGCACTACTAAATCTAGCTCCAGATGTAGCCAGAGTAATAAGAGATGGGGTAGAAGTGGTAATATCACCGGAAGAAGTAATTAAAGGAGAAATAGTAGTAATTAAACCAGGAGAGAAGGTTTCAGTAGATGGTACTGTGATCGAGGGGACAGCTTATCTGAATCAAGCAGCTATTACAGGAGAATCAATTCCTGTAGCCAAGAAGATTGAGGATGAGGTTTTTTCGGGAACAATTATTGAATCAGGTTATTTAAAAGTAAGAGCTGATCGTGTAGGAGAAGATACTACTTTTGCCAGAATCCTGCAGATGGTTGAGGAAGCCCAGGATAAGAAGGCCAAGACGCAAAAGTTTCTTGAAAAATTTTCAAAATACTATACTCCCTCCATCATTATTTTATCATTATTGCTGTTTGCCTTTACTAAGGATCTGGTTTTATCTCTGACTTTATTGGTAATAGCTTGTCCTGGTGCTTTGGTAATCTCTACACCAGTTTCTATTGTGGCAGGAATTGGGAATGGGGCAAAGCATGGGGTGTTGGTCAAAGGTGGAGAGGTAATGGAGAAACTGGGAAAAGTTAAATTACTGGCTTTTGATAAGACAGGTACCTTAACAATGGGCAAGCCAAAGGTTAATCGGGTCAAAACTTATAGCTTTGAAGAAGATGAACTACTTAGAATCGCGGCTATTGGTGAGGCTTATTCGGAGCATCCTTTGGGTAAAGCCATAATCGAAGAAGCGGAAAAGGCTTTGGGTCCTATTACACGAAGACCGGATAAATCGGAGATGGTAGTCGGTCAAGGTTTAAAAGTTGTGATCGAGGGGAAAACAATCTTAATCGGTAATAGAAAACTATTTACTGAAAATGGTGTAGAAATTGGAGAAAAGGAAGTTTATATCAGGTCTGAGGAAGAAAAAGGGCAAACCGTAGTCCTGGTTGGAGATTTAGCAGGGATTATGGGTGTAATCTCAATTGCAGATATTGTCAGAGCGGATAGCAAAAAACTGATTACTAACTTAAAGAAATTAGGAATCGAAAGAGTAGTAATGCTAACCGGAGATAATAAACGGGTAGCAAAGGCGATCGCTAGTGAGCTGGGTATTGATAATTATTATGGCGAGTTACTTCCAGAGGAAAAAGTTCAAGTGCTAGAGGAACTACAGCAGAAACATGGGATGGCGGCAATGGTTGGCGATGGAGTAAATGATGCACCAGCTTTAGCCTCGGCAGATTTAGGGATTGCCATTGGCGGGGCGGGAACAGATGTAGCGATGGAAACTGCGGATGTGGTTCTGATGTCAGATGAAATCAAGAAACTATCCCATGCCATAGGAATTAGCCGTGCCACAGTTAGAAACATGAAGCAAAATATCTACTTTGCCTTAATTGTAGCAGGAACTCTTTTGGGAGGAGTACTTTTTAAAACAGTAAATCTAGCTTTTGGGATGCTTGTTCATGAGTTAAGTGTATTGCTGGTAGTGATCAATGCGGTAAGACTCCTGGGTTATGGTGATCGTGGTAAGTCTAGAAAACAAGTTTCGATTTAGTGATAACTATAATCGCTTTAAAGGAGAGATTAACGTGGATTGCAAATGCGAGCATTGTAAAGGAAGAACATGTATCGAAATAGTTCCGATCTTTAGTAATCTTAATTATGATGAGATGATGGAGATTGCCGGGATCATTACCCAGAAAACCTTTGAAAAGGGTGAGCTGATTTATTTTTCGGGAGATAAAGGAGAAAAACTATATGTGATTCATACAGGTAAGGTTAAAATAACCCGGTTGTCTGATGATGGAAAAGAGCAGGTAATAAGGGTATTAGGCCCTGGGGAATTTATGGGAGAGCTTTCGCTTTTTAGTTCCAGTCCTTTGACCGATAATGCGGAAGCCTTAGAGAAGACTACAGTATGTATGATCGCGGCCGAAAAAATCAAAGAACTGATGAGAAAGTATCCAACTATCGCTTTTAAGGTGATGGAGGAATTAAGTGAAAGATTAGAGAAAGCAGAAAATCTGATAGAAAAGATCAATCTGCTTGACGTTGAAAAAAGATTAGCTAAAACTCTTATAAATATGGCAAATGATCAGAACGAAGTGGCTTTAAAGATGAGTAAGAAAGATCTTGCTTCCCATCTAGGCATGACCCAGGAGACCTTGAGTAGAAAACTATCGAATTTTCAAGATTTAGGATTAATCAAGCTAATTGGTCAAAGAAGGATAATTATAATAGATAAGGTTGCCCTAGAGGACATAGAATAGAGATGTTTTAAAAAAATACTAGAAAGGGGATTTCAAGAAAATAGTATTAAAAACGATGCTAATAGTAATTATTGCTAGTATTGTATTTATGATTGGTTCGGCTATAGTTCCCTACTCGGAATCATTTAAAGCAGCAACATCAAACTCTGACCCTTCATTAAGTCATATGCTGAGAAATAGTTTCTATATTCCATTGTGTATTCCTTCCTATTTACTTATAGCTTCCAAGGCATAACAGTGAATAGTTGTTTAGTGTCTTGACACGATCTTGACTTAACCAGTTTATATGTTATTATTAGAAATATAGTATATTTAAACAAAAAATAACGTTATCTCCGAATTCCAACAGGAAACGGGGGATCCATTATTGGGGTGAATCCTGATTATCAGGTAGGGCAACTTGGGTGCCCGAACCCGTCAGCTAACCCCGTAGGAGTGGTCCAAGCGTTGCGTCTTAGTCATAGAACTTGACCTACGCTTTTTTTGCGTTGACAAAAGTTTTAGACTGGACTTTTCCTTGGTACCACTACTATTTGCGGGGTGATTTTTTTGAAAAATTGGTGGCAGCGTGTACGCGGTGATGTGATCGGCGGAGCCACTGCAGCAGTTGTAGCCCTTCCTCTTGCCCTAGCCTTCGGAATTGCTAGTGGAGCAGGTGCGGTAGCAGGCTTATATGCATCGATTTTTGGTGGCTTAACTGCGGCTGTGTTTGGCGGTTGTGGCGTGCAAATTACTGGCCCTACTGGTGCTATGACAGCAGTTTTGGTTAGTATTGTCAGTAAGCATGGGGTAAGCGGTATGCTTCTAGCTGGTGCTTTGGCAGGTTTGATGCAGGTGACTTTTGGCTTACTTCGATTAGGTGGATTCGTTAAGTATCTCCCCCAGCCTGTAGTCGCTGGCTTTACGAATGGAGTCTCTATCCTGTTTTTCATGACAGCAATTGGTGATGCTGTAGAAACACTTTCCATTACTTTGATTACTACGATCGTAATCATTTTGGCACTGCGTTTCTTTAAACGAGTACCCGAATCCTTGTTTGGCCTCGTTGCGGGCTTAATTGTGAACGAACTCTTCATTCACAGTCCTCATGTTGTAGGCAATCTCCCCTTTGGTATACCCAAACTAGTATTCAGTACCATGCCTTTTGGTGAAA
Source organism: Bacillota bacterium (assembly GCA_036744795.1). Taxonomy (GTDB): domain Bacteria; phylum Bacillota; class UBA4882; order UBA10575; family UBA10575; genus UBA5486. Next base: position 20,729 of record DAIOHK010000028.1, read on the forward strand.
TAGGTCAATTGATTATGCCAGCGTTTACTATCTGCCTTTTAGGTAGTATTTCGGCGCTCTTGTCGGCAGAGGTTACCGATGGGATGATAGGTACCCAGCATGATAGCAACCGAGAGCTCATCGGCCAAGGTTTAGGGAATCTTGTTTCTTCTTTGATCGGTGGTGTGCCTGTATCCGGGGCTGTCGCACGCTCTGGAATCAATGTCCATAGTGGGGGGCGTACCCGTCTTTCCAGTATCCTACATGCCGTCTTTTTACTACTGATGGTTATAGTTTTTGGTCCCATTGCAAAGCGCATACCATTAGCCTCATTAGCAGCTATACTTATGGTTGCTTCAGTTCGTACAGCCGATTGGAAAAGTTTAAAACTAATGCCCCGAGCTCGCTGGAGCTATGGAGTGATCATGACTATTACTACCATATTGACAGTGGTAAAGGATCTAACAATTGCCGTGCTGGTAGGGGTTGCTTTATCCGCTGTTGTAGTACTAGTGAAATTGGCATCTTCACCCCATGGAGAAGTCCGCAAGCAGACTACATCAGACTCCACTTTTCCTGTCCATCCTAGTGTTGAAGTAATTGCTTTCCATGGACCCCTGTTTTTTATTGGGGTAGAGAATGTCAGGCGTCGTGTAAAGGAAATAACTGATAGATCCATTCTGGTATTTGATTTTTCTAATGTACCCGTGATCGATGAAAGTGGAGCTCTAGCCCTTCAGGACTTTGTTGGACGGTTGGAGAGGAAAGGCAGGAGCGTATACATAGGAGGGCTTGATCGAAAGCCCCTGCGCATGTTGATAAGAATGGGTGTAGTAGACAAATTAGGTAGGGCTCAGATCTGTAAGGGGCTGGAGAGTGCTATACGAAGGGCGTCTGAACAAGCAGCCCGTTCTTTGGAAAGTGCTGTGCGAAGTGGGTCTAAGCAAGTGGCCGATTCCTTGGGGAGTGATTTATGAGTTGACAAGGATTCCTTAATGCTTCCTGTGCGGATGCATTTTTAGGAGAAGGAGGATAATTGTGAACAAGCGATCATTGATGGTATCATTTATCCTATTGTTAGTATTTTGGATAGTTATATCTGCAGAAGTAAATCAACAACACATTTTGGTGGGGGCGTTTCTCGCTCTAGTAACTGTTTGGTTTTGGCAGGATCTTGGTCCCAGACTTCCCAGTATGCCATCTTCTGGAGAACTGTTGTGCTTAGGTCGCTGCCTATTATTGCTAGTAATGTATGTTTTTCAATCTAACATCACCGTAGCCAAGACATTGCTGTTTTCAAGCCCACCGGTGAGGCCGGTGTTTGTGGTAATGGAACCTCCTATCAAGAGCAATTGGGGCCGGGTGCTTCTAGCTACCTGTATTACTATTACCCCTGGTACGGTGACTGTTGATGTTGATCCGGAAACAGGCCGATTTATTGTGCATGCACTTACAGAAGAAACCGCGATCAGCTTGTTTTATTGGCGGATTATTGATGAGATTAAAAATTTGGAAACCTGGAGGCAAAGGAGGGCAGCGCATGTGGTGGATACTGGCAGGACTTATGATCTTGATTCTCCTGGTACTCTTGCGAGCGATTATCGGACCAACAGTCATTGATCGCCTAATCTCCATCAATGCCATCACTAGTAAGGTAAGTGTGACTATTTTGTTGATGGCTTTTGCTAAAGGAGAGTATGGGTTTATTGATGTAGCCTTTGTTTTTATGTTATGTGGATTTGTGGGAGGGCTTTGGATACTTAAGGTGCTCACACCTGGTGATTGGCAGCTCAGAATACCGGGACTAGAAGGTTTCGAGGGTGATAGAGAGGAAGTGGCTCCCCATGATTAAATGGATCGCAAATATCTGTTTTATTGGGTCGCTTTTGGCCTTTGGATTAGGGACCTTGGGGCTGTTCAAATTTCCAGATCCATATACCCGCATGCATGCTGTGGGAATGGGTGATACCCTGGGTGTGGGTTTGATTGGGCTTGGGCTTTTTTTGCTCAGTCCCAACTGGATTCTACGGATCAAATTAGTGGTTATTCTGTTCTTGTTTTGGATTATTAACCCTACCATGACACATTTGGTGGCCAAAGCCGGTCTGATTCATGGGACACAACCTGTTGAAGGTACAAGATTAAGGAAGGGGTGAGTGTATGCATTTTGCAGCTGTTGATTACTGGAACATGGTTCTTTTGCTCATCCTCATGGTAGCATCGTTAGCTATGTATTATATAAAGGATTTAGTGCATGCAGTCATCGTTTATGGTGCATATAGCGTAACTATGGCTCTAATCTGGTTACAGATGAATACTCCTGACCTTGCTATTACGGAAGCTGCTGCGGGGATCTGCACGACGGTCTTAATGATGGTGGTTATTTTCCGTACAAGCCGAAGGGAGGAATAGCAGTGAGAATAAGGAATCTGCTGATTCTGCTGGTGGCTCTACTAGCGGTCTATGGAATGCTAATTGCAGTAACGGAGCTGCCTCCCTATGGAATGCCAGACAATCCAGTTCACAACCAGGTTTCAGAACGATATATTAACGAGGCTTTAGAAGACACTGGAGTCCTGAATATGGTGACAGCGATTGTCCTTGATTATAGGGCGTACGATACGATGTTCGAAACAATTGTACTGTTTACGGCGGCTCTTGCTGTGGTTATTACCTTAAAATCGTCAAAAAGGGAGGGCGGCGGTAAATGAGAGATTTTATTCTAAAACGGGTGGCTGCTATAATTTTGCCTTTTATCTGTATTTATGGGTTTTATGTGATTCTCCATGGTCATGTTTCCCCGGGGGGTTCCTTTGCCGGAGGTATTATAGTGGGGCTCAGTTTTATCGCCTTCTCCAGCATTTACGGCTTAGAAAAAGGCCGTACCAAACTGCCGGAAACAGTTCTTATCTGGACAGAGAGCTATGGTACCCTCTGGTATGGAATCATGGGAATGGTAGGTATTGTTAAGGGGGTTCCCTTTTTAGCGAATAAGCTGGCAGGTGTTGATCTGGGAGTACCTGGAACGCTTTCTTCTGGGGGCCTAATTTCCCTCATCGGTCTTGGTGTTGGTATCAGGGTAGCTAGTACCATGGTGACATTGTTCTATACCATGATGGAGGAAGAATCGTGAGAATAATGCTAGAAAAATTACTAGTCAACTATCCGTATTTTGCCGCTGTGGTTCTATTCACCATTGGGGCTTTTACTGTGTTGACTCGTTCTAATTTGTTCAAAAAACTGATTGGGATTAATATTATGGAAAGTGCTATCTTTCTTATGTTCGTAGCTGCGGGAAACATTCGGGGCGGGGCTGTGCCAATACTCGATGAGGCCAATCCAGAGTCTCTGTATGTCAATCCGCTGCCATCAGCTTTAATGCTGACTGGTATAGTTGTTAGTGTTAGTGTAACTGCTTTCGCTTTGGCACTCATTATTCGATTATACCAATCATACGGTACTACTGACGCTCGGCGAATAGCGGAGATGAGAAACGTGGTGACAAAGAGATGACAGCAGCTATTACTGCTAACCTGCCAATTTTTGTTGTAATAGCCCCTCTATTTGTTGCATTTGTCCTGCCGACATTGGCTCGCCGGATGCGGTTGGTGGAAAACCTGGTCATCTTTGTTGAAGTTTTGGGGCTTGTGGTTGCAGGTTATCTGGCCTCCATTGTTTTTATGCAAAAAGGGATCCCTATTATTTATACTCTGGGTGGCTGGCCAGCTCCGTGGGGAATTGAGATAGAGGTAGGCAGTCTAGGGGCATTTTTCTTACTTGTTATAGCTGGTGTTACTCTACCAGTGGCACTGTTTGCCAGGGGTAATCTCACTGAAGAAGTGGGTAGTAAAGAACGGGTGACCCGATTTTACGTGCTCTATCTGCTGCTTGGTGGTGCTCTGGCCGGAATGGCGGTAACAAATGATCTTTTTAATGTCTTTGTCTTAGTGGAAGTGGCTACTTTAAGTTGCTGTGGTTTGGTGAGTGCCCGCAATCATCCTCGGGCTGCTGAAGCCGCCTTTACATACTTGATACTGGCAACTCTAGGCTCTGCCCTTGTTCTTGGTGGGATTGGTTTTCTATATATTACCACTGGGCATCTGAATATGGGTTTTGCCTCCCAGAAGCTGGGTCAGATTTGGCAGGATAGTCCCTATGTGGTATGGATGGCAGCAAGCTTTATGCTGGTTGGTTTCGGGGTAAAATCAGCTCTTTTCCCTTTACATATCTGGCTGCCGGATGCTCATTCCATGGCTCCGTCACCGGCTAGTGCGATTCTATCCGGACTTGCCATCAAAGGTTATTTAATCTGCCTTTTGAAAGTACTGTATAGTGTATTTGGCCAAACTTTGATGAAGGAATTTACTGTACACAGGATACTGGTGCTGGCGGGCATGATTGCGATTATTGCCGGTTCCATATTGGCCCTTACACAAGATGAACTAAAGCGGAGACTTGCTTTCTCCACTGTTGCTCAGGTGGGCTATATTATCCTGGGTTTTGGTCTTGTAAACACAAAAGGTTTAACTGGTACATTATTTTATTTAGCTAGCCACGCAGTGATTAAGTCAAGCTTGTTTTTGGCAGCAGGCGCCATGATCGCCGCAACGGGTAAGCAGTATATCAATGAACTGGCTGGTATCGGTCGGAAAATGCCGATCACTATGGCAGTCTTCACCATTGGCAGTCTGGGTTTGGTAGGTATTCCGCTGTTTTCCGGCTTTGTTGGGAAATGGTATCTGCTCCTTGGAAGCTTGGAAGCAGGAAATATGCTGGCGGTAGCTGTGATCATTACAGGGAGCGTGCTTTGTGCCGCTTATCTTTTTCCTATTCTTCGAGTTGCTTATTTTGAACCGACACTGGAAGAAGACTGGCAAGATCCTGGTTTACCGCAGAAGATCGCCCTTATTCTGTTAGCCGCAGCTGTCGTGGTTCTAGGTGTTTTACCAGGACCTTTATTGGAGCTAGCCCGTAGGGCTGCTGCTGAATTATTAGTACTCCAGTAGGGTCGGGAGAGGGGATTTGAAAGATGCTTGATCTTATTTTGGCTTTAACAAGTGGAGTGGTTGGCGGTCTGATTGTTGCTGTGATGTCCCGGGCCAGCAACCGCCTGCGTAACTTTGTTGTCTTGGTTTTCTCTGTAGCGGGTATGGTTTTCAGTTGGCGAGTTGCTCACAGAGTGTTTGTAGGCGAAAGCGTCAGAATAGCCGGCGAGTTCGGGGGGTTGGCCTGGAGCCTTGAACCGGATCCATTGGGAGCAATCTTTGGACTTATTGTTTCTACCCTATGGCTTTTTGCTGCTGTATATTCCTTTGGATATATGTCGGAAAAGCATAAACAGCGGACTTATTACACCTTTTTCCTTATCTCCCTTAGTGTTACCCTTGGAGTAGCGTTTTCAGGGAATCTCGTGGCATTGTATTTGTTTTATGAACTGCTTACCCTTGCCACATATCCTTTAGTAATTCATGAACGCTCTTCGGAGGCAGTGAAGGCCGGGTCCAAGTATATCCTTTACAGTCTTTCTGGTGCAGGAGCAATTCTGATTGCGACAGTGATTACCCAAAGTTGGGCAGGGAATCTTGATTTTGCGGGTGGCCCAATTCTGGCAGACTGTACAAGGCAAGGACTTAACTGGCTCTTAGCTTTGTTTGTGGTTGGATTTGGTGTTAAGGCAGCCATAATGCCATTGCACCGGTGGCTGCCAGCGGCTATGGTAGCTCCGACTCCGGTGAGTGCTTTGCTACATGCAGTGGCAGTTGTTTACTCCGGTGTCTATGGGATTCTGCGGGTAGTGTATTCTGTGTTTGGGCACGAGCTTATGGGACAATTAAGTTTCGCCAGCATACTCCCAATAATCGCGGCTTTCACTATTTTGGTCGGGGTTGCTATCGCTACTCAGCAGGATGTTTTGAAACGTCGATTAGCTTATCACACCATCAGCCAGCTATCTTATATTCTGTTGGGTGCTTTTACGCTGCAACCGTGGGGATTGACCGGATCCATTCTGCATATGATCAGTTACTCTACGCTTAAAATTACTCTCTTCTTTTGTGCAGGGATCATTGCCGAGCAGACCGGCGAGATCAAGGTCAGTAAGATGGGCGGGGTTGGCTGGTCGCTACCTAAGACGATGGCTGCCTTTGGTATCGCCAGCCTAGGAATGATTGGTATGTTGCCTCTTAATACCTTTTGGAGCAAATACTACTTGATGAAGGGTAGTGTAGCCGGGGGGCGATGGCCTCTTGCTTTGGTATTGATCGGTAGCGGTATCATCAATGCTGTCTGCTTCATTCCTACTGTTGTGACTGCTTTCAGTGGAGAAAGAGTTCAACCTAATGCAGAACGGGGAGGCAGGGTTGCCCTTATGCTTATTCCAACCATGCTTTTGGCCGGGATTGCACTATTAATTGGCCTTTGGCCGGGAATAGTCTGGCCCGGAGTTCAGGCCGTTGTTAACTGGTTTTTCTAAAGAAAGGAGGTCCAGTCATGTTACTTGTGATACTTACGATTATTCCCCTGATTGGAGCGCTCGTCTTGTTTTTTACGTGGAACAAGTCTATAAACATACCTTTTATTACTAGTGCTGTTGTTCTTGTTTTGGGGAGCCTAGGGCTGAAGGGTGTGTTTGGGGGGATGCCATTAACCTATAGAATACCGCTTTCCGGTCCTTTTGTACCGACTTTTCACGCTGATCCGTTATCCACCATCTTTGTAATGCTGGCCGCCTTTCTCTGGTTCGTCATTTCTATATATGCACCGGAATATATGAAACATGAAGGTAAGACCAGGATTTTCGATCTCTGCACATTGCTGACCTTCTCGGCGGTGTTGGGGGTTTTTCTAGCCGGCGATCTCTTTACGATGCTGCTTTTCTTTGAGCTGATGACGATCGCATCGTACTTCTGGGTTGTTCATCGGTGGAACAAAGAAGCGATTAGCGCCGGGTATTTCTACTTGTTTTTTAGTATCATTGGGGGTCTTTTTCTAGCTTTGGGGATTGTGTTGATGGGTGCAGCTACTAATGATGTACTGCCTGCTATTGGTGCTGGTCCTGTTATTCCTTCAGACCCACGAATGTTTGCTTGGAGTATAGTCCTTTTTGTGGCGGGATTTGGGATTAAGGCTGGTATGGTACCCTTGCATCTCTGGCTACCCCATGCTCACTCAGTGGCACCTACTCCCAGCAGCGCACTCTTATCAGGACTGCTTATTAAGGTAGGAGCCTATGGCTTGATACGGGTGGGGGAGTTTGCCGGTTGGGGTATGAGATTGGGGAGTGGAGTTGCCTGGTTAGGACCCAGTCTTACTGTTCTTGGCACCTGTACGATGCTGGTAGGCGTTACGGCTGCATTACTCCAAAGTAATGCTAAACGGCTCTTAGCTTACCATAGTGTCAGTCAGATGGGTTATATTATCTTAGGGCTGGGTATAGGCCTTTATCTGGGAGCAGATGGTGGCTTTGGTCTCTTAGGTGCTATTTATCATATTTTTAATCACGCTCTATTTAAAGCAGCCCTATTTTTGGGTGTCGGTGTTATCTATATTCATACGAAAGAAACTAATTTGTATAACCTCGGTGGGCTTTGGCGTCGTTTCCCAGTGACCGCGGTACTCATGTTTGTGGCCGTTTTAGGTATAACCGGTGCACCGGGGCTGAATGGGTATGCCAGTAAGACTTTACTCCACCATGCACTGAGTTTAGCTGCGGAAACCGGCACACCATGGGTTGTTTGGGTGGAACGGCTGTTTTTGGTGGTGGGAGTTGGAACAGCTGCGTCTTTTACTAAGCTGTATTATCTTATATTTCTTGGAAAACCTACGAAGATCGAGGTCTCAGATGGGAGGGCTCCCAGGCTACAGCTGGCTATGGGTTTGTTAGCTGTTGTTATGGTTGGAATTGGACTTAAACCAGAACTCTTCCCAAAAGCTATGGCCGTACCGGCTGCCCGAGTATTGGGGATGGAAGATGCTGCTGCCGCCCTAGTTGGTCTTTCGTTTTGGAATTTGGGTGATGTTACAGGTATGCTCATCACCTTAAGCCTTGGAGTGTTAGTTTGCTGGGCTGGGCTTAGAAGTGGAGTGTTTCATTGGCAGCCTCCTTTCTGGTTAACATTAGAAGGTTTGGGAAAGCAGGCAGGTTTGGGGATTTCCGTCTTTGGGCGGATCGTGGCGGATTTTTACCGCTCTGCGGTTGCAGCTGTTCATGATGCAGGCAGAGCCATGGGTTCCCGTCTATACCTTGCCATCCGCAAATTTGATCAGTCAAGAAGCGGCACTATCGGTGGGATTACCTTGAAGGGGATAAGTGCTGATGCAGCAATATTAATTGGGATATTGGCGTTTCTAATTGCATGGTACACTCTTATTAACCTTGGTCTGCTAGCCTAATAAGACTGCCCTCTTTCTTCTCATAACGAATGAAAGGACTACTTCAATAAATTAGACAAACCAGAGATACTTATGTGTTTTTCATGAACTCTATTAATGGTGACTTGATCGAAGAATGTTGCTTTTCAATAGAACTAATTTTTTATGCCGGGTTTAAATATGTGATATTATTGATAGAAAGCTTATAAGGAGCATAAAATCCTCTCCAGCAGATCTGGAGGGGATTTTTTATATTTATGATATAAGCGGAAACTACCTTTATATAGAAACAATTAAGTAAATATGTTAATATATAGATACATCAGCCAATATTGGAAATAAAGCATTATTTAACTACCAACTGAACTAGGGAGAAACTAGTTGTGTTTAAGCTGTATAGGTTATAGATAACCCTCGTATACGAAATAGTTCGGATATTATAATAAAAAAGCATTATATCAGAACTTGGGCGGATATAAGAGAGTTAGGTTAAATGTGGCATTATCTCCGCGACCATCCCTGGTCGTTGGCAGGATAA
>DAIOHK010000029.1:0-29308 GCA_036744795.1 Bacillota bacterium
CCAGTGGCCTCTGCGATGTGAACGCAGCGCTCTAACCAACTGAGCCACGCGACCAATTAAATCACGCTTTCTAAATTATAACATGATTCAATTATTGAGTCAATATACGTTTTCAAAGCAACATTTTGAGAAAAACCTGCCGGAGATTCCCCGGCAGGGAACATTTTTTATGGTAGTCCCAAGGGGATTCGAACCCCTGCCGCCGCCGTGAAAGGGCGGTGTCCTAACCCCTAGACGATGGGACCAAATGGTGGGCCATCGGCGACTCGAACGCCGGACGCCCTGATTAAAAGTCAGGTGCTCTACCGCCTGAGCTAATGGCCCGGAAAAACAACGCTTTTATATAATACAATATTTTATTACTGCTGTCAACAGGTAGTTGCTTAATTTTCATGTAAAATACAATTTAACGAGCTTTACTTAAAATTGGTTTTAAATAAAGGACAAGGGCTAATTTAAAACCCTTGTCCTTATTTATATCATTTTCCTACCATTTTTTTTGGAAGCAACTGACTCGCTGCATCGTATTAATCTTAGGAAAAGACTGGACATTCGTTACAACATCAACTTGAGCCCATTCAGAGGCTTTAACTAAAATATGAGCCACGATCTTCTGGCGAAGTGTCGCTAATTCACCACTATGACCCGGTACCAATTGAAAATCAGTATCAATGTCTATTAAATGATTTTGAACATCAACAAAATCCGATGGTTTGACTCCAGGAATCTCAACTGTTAGCATATAGGGGACCTCTTCAGATATATGTCTAACAAAATTATCACAGTCTACATAAAAGACTTGCTTAAGAATTACTCCCTGTTTTACTACTTTATTCTCAAATACATGATCTTCAAAGGGGCCTAAACGGGCATCAATTTTATCAATTTTAATTGCATTAATAGGTGTTTCACTTTCTACCACTACCTGTGCGACTCTTTCACCAATTACTTTTAAAACCTTCAGCCTTTCAGTTGTTAAAACCAGATTGCTTTTTCGGACGATCACAGATTCACCCCCTTTAGAAGAGTGGAATAAACCTCTTCCTTCTACCGCTATTTTATGAAATTAAGGGCTCCAACGAACTGTTAATAAGGTACTTTTTATTACACTAAAGGCCGGTCACTTCTCTTTTCCAATCTTATATGCTAAAATAAGTTTTATACAGGTGAGAATTGCTAAATTGCCTTAAGAACCCATTTAAATCCAATATAAGCGATTACCCGCTTAAAATTTATTTCTTTTATAGCTATTTATTAATGAAAAAAAGGGGTAAAAAATTGAAAAATAATTTTTACCAGGCGAATCTGCTTCTATTCATTACTGCCCTTGTTTGGGGTGGTTCCTTTATTATTGTTAAAGACTCTCTGGAACTGCTCCATCCAATGCAAATAATTGCTTTCCGTTTCACCTTAGCCTTTTTCATTACTATTTTAATCTATCACCGGACTCTTCATAATTGGCATTCTTCCCTGTTGCCCGGTATCGTTTTAGGTATAATCTTAATTTTGGGATTTATTACCCAAACCATTGGCTTAAAATACACTTCTCCTTCAACTTCCGCTTTACTCACGGGACTTAATACCATTCTTGTAGCTTTTTTTGATGCAATACTATCTAAAAAAAAGTTGCAACCCCGGTCCCGGCTTGGTATTATTACTGCTACCTTTGGATTAACCTTTATTACTTGGACAGGAAAACCAACATTAGGATTAGGTGGCTTTTTAACTCTAGCTTGTGCCTTTTTTTTTGCTCTACATATTATAGCTACTGCCCAAGCCATTAAAATTTATGATCCCAAAGCCTTAGTTATAATTCAGTTTGCTTTTGTTGCAATTATCTCCTGGCTTCTTATCCCTTCAAACCCTCCCCCCATTAATTTTAATTTGAAAATATTTTTTCCCTTGGTTTACCTAGGAATTTTCTCTACCGGGTTGGCCTTTTTCTGTCAGACTTATGCCCAGCGCTTAGCCTCGCCAGTTCATACCGCCATTATACTCTCCACTGAACCCGCTTTTGCCGCTTTATTTTCTGTAAGTTTAGGATATGAACCGCCCACTCTCAAACTACTTTTTGGTGGAATCCTAATTATAACAGGCATGATCCTAAGTTCAACTGGGGAATCTTCCTTCTAATTATGGGGTAAGATCTTATAAGTATTTAATTTTGGGGAGGAAAAAAGATGATCCATAGAGGAAAAAAGCTCTCTATAATTTTTTTTATTGCTTTATTCCTCCAGATCATAGTAATAGATTCAGTTTGGGGAAGGAGTTCTCCTAAGCTTACGGTTTTACTAGTTGATCGAATCTCCATTACCGATTTACTTGATTATGCCGGTCCCTTTCTCCAAACAAAAATGCAATCAGGTTCCTTCGCTTTAATGACCACAAATTCTCCCGGGGCTAGAACCCCAGGAAATACTCATGCCACTTTAGGAGCAGGCTCTCCTGCCTTTAGTGACCGTCCAGGAGGACTAGCTCTCAATTTTAATGAGAAATGGATGGGAGTAAAGGCGGGGGAACTTTACCAGCAATTTACCGGTGAAAACGCCCCGATAAATAGTGTGATCATCCCTCGTTTTGCAGAAGCCCTTCGTCTCAATTTTTCCCCTTCTCGAACTGCTTTTCCGGGTTTAATCGGGGAAGTATTGGAAAAAAATAATTTTTCCTGTTCAGTAATAGGTAATTCTGATCCGGCACCACCAGTCCCCGGTAATACTTATTATACTTTTTCCCGGTTCTCTCCCTGGCTGGGAGCTAATTTTCGTGGTTTAGTTACTTTAGGAGATGTCGGAATTAGAACCCTTAAACCTGCTGATGGATTAATTCCCTGGGAATCAAATTATCAATATATTTTAGAAAAATATAAGGAATTTCGGACTAAAACCAATCTACTTTTTTTAGAATTGGGGGATTTTTCCCGTTTGGATGCTTTAAACTCATACCTTTTAGATCCAATGATTATCAGAGAAAAGAAACGTCTTTTTTTAACATTGGATAGATTTCTTCTGGGACTATGGCCTCTCCTTGACTTAGAACAGGAAGCATTAATCTTTCTCTCTCCTACCCCGGCCAATATACAGAGTAAAGCAGGTAATTTTATTACCCCATTAATCACCTGGGGAAATAAGTTTACCACCGGTCTTCTAATTTCCCCCACTACCCGGCGACCCGGTATTATTGCCAATATTGATTTAGCCTCCACAATTTTCAAGTTTTTTAAAATAACCGCTCCTACCCGCACCGGTGGCCGGCCATTCTACTCTACAAAGCAAGGAGATTTACAAGAATTAGCTCTTTTAAACAAAAAAATTATCCAAAATTCTTATTTTCGCCGGAAAACGATCCCTTTTTTCCTAAATTTCGCTTCTATTGCTCTCCCACTTATTGTCCTTACCTGTTTGCTTCTAGCAAAAGTATCATGTCTTAAACTAAATAAAACTTGGCTGCTTCAATTCTCTCTTTCATTATCAGCATTACCTTTTAGCCTTCATTTAGCATCTCAATTTTTGTTAGATTCTTTGTTTCTGTTTTTACTAGTAGCTATTTTCCTTGATTGCTTTCTTACCTACCTCTCTTTCCTAATAATAAAAGGTTCTCCTCATCTAATTCTTCCGATCTACTTAATAGTGATGGTGATTTTTTTCGATCTAATAACAGGTAATAATTTGGTTAAAAACTCCATCTTCGGTTATGACCCAATGTTGGGAGCAAGATATTACGGGATTGGCAATGAAACATCCGGCCTCTTTCTTGGAGGAATTGCTACTTTTCTAATCATTTTAAGTCGAATTCAAAATAACCTTCCTACCGGCCTTTTCTGGGGTTTTCTACTCCTCACCGCTATTCTATTGGCAGCCCCTTTTTCCGGAGCCAATTTCGGAGCTGGCCTCACTTCCTTTACAATGGCATTGACTTTACTTTTTCTAGAGAAAAAAAATGATTTTTCTATTAGACAGCTGCTTAAATATGCTTTTTTTCTCTTAATTTTTGGAGCTCTTTTTCTGGTTCTAGATTTTATTCTAGCTAGTCCTGATTCGCAAACACATTTTGGTTTTCTTCTAGCGAATTTAAGAACGCGCGGAATAACTGCTCTTAAAGAAATAGTCTTAAGAAAAATACAAGTTAACATTAGATTATTATCTTCTAAATGGAGTTTTCTTACCATCTCCTCTTTGACTACTATTTTAATAACTTATTTTTATAATAAAAGACTATTTCCTATTAATTATTTATATCTAACATTAGTCGGAGGTTTTGCTGGATTTTTCTTTAATGACTCCGGCCTTGTCTTTTCTGCACTTTTATTTTATTTACCAGCTACAATTGGTACTTTTTACTTAATATTAGATTTATAACCACCCTCAACCAATAAAAGCCACAAGTATCTTTTGACAAAAGAAACGGAGGCAAAAGCCCCCGTTTCTTAATTCATCATTTACTGTTGCGGTGGAGTAAATCCAGGAATTGAAGTTAAGACAGAAGGCCCTCCTGGGCTGGTACTCTGTGGAGACTGTGCACTAACACTCTGTTGAAATGCAGTAGAAACTTGCTGCGCAGCCTGATCTGCCAGGGTCCTCTGTGCAGCCTCAATCATTCTTTTAACCATATGGCCTCCCACAGCTCCACAATCACGAGCAGTCATATAACCCCAATAATCTCCTTGAATTGGTTGCATATTAATGTTTAATTCATTTGCAACTTCATACTTAAATTTATCCATTGCCTGGTAAGCCTCTTTAACTACTAAGGTGTTTCTCTTTTGTCCAGTTCCCATATGTACACCTCCTTTCGCTATTAATATTTCCGAAGCTTACGGCGATAAAACTAGTTTTCCTCTGGGGGTTTTGGAGTTAATAAACATGGAAAAAACCTCTTTAAATTCCCTAAATTCTATAGAATAAAGAACACAAGCCGAAGAAAACTACAAGAAAAGAAAACTCCTACACAAATATTTATTTGAAATAGGAGCATCCTTTAATGAAATCAAATAAACTTTAAAAAACACCCCCTGTTTTTAATAGAGGGGGTAAGGTAAATAACTTACCAGAGTAGTAAAATAATAAAATAAATTTGTTTAATCTGAAAGTCCTACCGTAAGTAGTTTCCCATGGAGAACACCTTTCATACTTAACATTTTACCAGCCATTAATTGGACCTCCGTTAATTTTCCTCTAACCACCAGTACTTCCAGACAATAGAGAGCATCAAGGTGAACATGGAGGGTAGAAATAATTCCGTGATGGTAATCATGTTGAATCTCTGTAAGACGATCGGAAAGATCTCTGATCTGATGGTTATAAATTATAGTAATCGTCCCGACTACTTGTTCTTCTTCATTCTGCGTTAACCTTTCCTCTAATAAAAAATCACGCATTAGATCTCGGATTGCTTCTGATCTATTAGTATACCCTTTAGCAGTTATCCTGTCTTCAAATTCCTGAAAAAGATCCCTTTCTACGGAAACCCCAAATCTAATCAAATTTTGATCTGACATTATTCTTCTGTTTCCCAAAAATAAGCTAACTTTATCCAATTTTCTTTAAATAATTTGGATATATCTACATCTGCTTCTTCAGGAAAATTTCGAATTTCTACACGGGGAACCCCTGCCACTTCTGCAATTCCCATTCCTTGTGGATTATGGTAGTTATCGATCACCAGATCTGGTTTTAAAGAAGCAAATTCTATAACCCTAGCCGGACTTAACTCTTCTGCCGAAAATACACCTACTACATCGAAACCCAACCATCGGATAAACTCTTCCTGATGCATCTGGACAACAACACGTTTTTCATGTAATTTTAATTCCTGGGCCTGTTTTTCCATTATTTCAACAGCACTTGTAAACTCTCTAACCCAATTTCCCGCCGCCTTTTCTGTGCCAAAAACTTTACCTAAATAAGTTACTTGCTTAACCAGATTAGACGGGGTATTAGTCGTCAAAACTTTTACTACCTGTTCTGAAGGCAACCCGGCACTCTCTTGAAGACGTGGGATAAAAGGCTCATAACCTGCCCAAACCAGAAAATCCGCGTTTACCAATCTTTGAAGATCTCCAGGCCGAAAATCATACTCTGAAGGATGTTTAAGTTCAAGTGGTGCAAGAATCCTAACCTCATCCGCCCCAGCCGCTTTAGCAATTGCCCCTGTCCAGCTAGTAGAAGCCGCCACTATAACTTCTTTCTGCTGAGAAGCAACAGTAACCGCCATCAACATTAGCAGAATCAATAATATTATTGTACTTTTACTTTTTTTAATTTTTAACCCCTCCCAATTTTATATATTTCCCTACTTAGAAAATAGTTCTAGTTGATTATCCAGCCTGGTCAGAATATTGTTTCAGCAGTGAAATTGGATTTCTTCATTAGCATTCTTGGTGAAGCGGAGGCTGAAATTGGGTCAAGCGACAGGGAGGTCGCGAGCTGCTTTTTGTCCAAGGATGGACTATAAAGCGGCTGCGTAATTTCAGCCAAAGCTGAACCCTAGAATGCGAAGAAATCCACATGAACAAGGAAATAACATCTGACTAGGCGGAGATTATAACTTCAATCATGTTTTGAGCGTACGATTAAACCTGCCTTTGATCATACTCACAATGGCCAATAAAGATATTGCTGATACCGTGATACTAGCCCCTACTGGTAGATCTGCCCCCATAGAAAGGAAAAAACCTCCAACTGAAGCAATCAATCCAAAGATTGAAGTAAGAATTAACCCTTCTTTTAATCCCCGTGCCAAGGTTAAAGCCGCTAAAGCAGGGATTAAAATAATTGCATCCACCATCAAAGCACCAACTACCCGCATGGCAACACCAATTGCTAAACCAGTTAGAAAGACTAGCCCGGTCTGAAGTTTTTTTATAGGAACCCCCAATGCTTCTGCAGTCTCCTTATCATACAAAAAAAGCTCAATTTCATAAAAAAAGGCCCAAAACGTAAAGATGATCAGAATACCAATCACAAAAAGGAGCCAGAGATCGCGCGAATTTAAGAGTAATAATCCACCAGTAAATAAGGAGAAAACCTCCATTGCTGGTACACCAGTCCGGTAAAAAAGGATAAAAGCCATTCCTAACGAACCGGTCATTAAATAAGCACTCATCATACCAGTATCAACTTTTAAATGATCAGCCCAAGGACCAAGAATAAAAGAAGCAATAATAATTCCCCCAAAAGCTCCTACTAAAATAGGTAACTTAAAAGCAAGTGCTACTGCCCCCCCTAAAAGTGCCAGGTGCATAAGGGCAAAACGAATAGTAGTCAAATTAGCAGTAACTACTACTACCCCTAATAGAGAAAAGGTTCCTCCTGTCAAAAAAGCTCCTAATAAGGCTCGCTGAAAAAGGGGAATACGAAGATATTCCAATAATTTCAGGATAATATCACCTCTTTTCTCCTGTTACCCAAAATTAATACACGGTCAACTAAATTATCTATTTCTTCCCGGTGATGACTGACTATTAATATACTGATTGGTAGAGTTCTTCTCAATTCTGTCAATTGCATAGTAAATTCTTGCCGTGATTCATAATCTAAAAATGTGCCCGGCTCATCAAGTAGTAAAAGTGAAGCTTCTCTGGCCAAAGCCTGGGTAATTATTGCCCGCTGATACTCTCCCCCCGATAATTCCCGGCAGTCGCGTTTCCTCAGTTTTGTTATACCCATAATTTCCATTGCTTTTTTTGCAGCCCAACGATCATTTTCTCCAGGGCGTTGAAACCCGGAAAAATACGTTCCCCACCTTCCCAAAATCACCATCTCCTCTACAATCAAAGGGAGTTTTCCGCGATTCCGGCCTTGTGGAACATATCCAATCCGGCTTCTGGCCCAGCTAGTATCCGCTTTTGTCCTCAATTCCCTATTCATAAATGCGATCTTACCTTGTAGTGGAGAGATTATTCCTAGAATAGTTTTAAATAGCGTAGTTTTCCCAATTCCATTCGGTCCAGCCACACCTACTACTTCTCCCTCTGCTAAACAAAAAGAGATGTCTGTCAAAATTGGTTTGTTTACTTCATAACCAATGGACAACTTTTCCAATCGTAAGATTTCTCTATTCATAACTATTCTTTTACCGCCTTTATTCTAAAAAGGTCCTCCGTATCTTTCTCTTCGATTATCCTAAAACCTGCTTCTTTTACTAGTTTTCCCACCTCAACCGCTGGTTCTAATAGATCAGTTCTTAGGATTTGAGCTTCGGCCTGACTATGGATCTTATTAATTGCTGCTCTACCAATAAAATGGTTAATTATCAGTATACCATCATTTTTTAATACCCGATAAAATTCACCTAAAGCGCGAGATTTATTGGAAAAATGCGGGTATACACCATTGCAAAGCAGAAGTTTTACGCAGCAATCCGGAAATGGTAAATTCTCTGCTTCTGCTTGTATGGTTCGGAGTATTCTATTTGCACCATATTTTTCTTTAACCTTTTGCAGCATCACAGGGGAAAGATCAACCGCCCATAGACCTTCTGGATTAAGATTCAAAAGGTATGGGAGCATAACCCCAGTTCCAGTCCCAATATCTACAATTGTTTCTCCAGCCATTTCAAGGTTTCCTAACATTTCATCTATTCTCCCTTGTGGCGGAATCGGTACTTGAGCATCCCAGACCAAAGCCATCTGATCAAAGGCAATTTGCCGGGAATTAATCTTCATCTTTCTCCTCCTCACAATCGAGCTAACCGTGTTTTCCCAAATTTCAACTAAAAATATTGACATTTTTTCTGTAAAACACACCATTATATTTTGAATTATGCTGTTCCTTAAATTGTGTTACTAATTTAATATTCGTATCACTTATTTGGTTAAAAAAATATATCCCCTTCATTTTGGATATATAGTAACACAAACATGGATTTCATGTGATTTTTTACCATAACTTTAACAGAAACTTTAAATCTAAGCCCTTACGAATACAGATTTATTTTCTCCCACTTACTTTATCTTCCACTAGTACTAATCTAAATTTGGATAATACCCGCAATAGCAGAGCAGCGCCAATTAGAAAACCAATCACTATTAATAATTGGGTGAAAGATACATACCACCTTCGTAGCACACCAGTGGACTGATAAAATACTGGTACAGGAAATATTTTTGTAACTTTAATTGTTCCCAGTAAAAAATATGTATAGACACCACCTAATAAACAATGTAGAATACGGGCGATAATATAAGGAACTATTCTAATATCAGTCTCGTGAATAACACTAATCACCTGTCCATGAACGGACAATCCACTCCAACCAATAATTGCCGAAGAAACTATTAACCGATCACCCAAAGATGCGCTAGTCTGTGCCGCAGCCATAGTACCCAAATCAATTTCAAGAAAGCCTTTAATTAATGAAGAACTCAAAGATGGATTTAAACCTATTGTCCGTAAAATCCACTCTACAACTGGGAGTAAAAGCCTAACCACTCCGACTTCTTCCAAAACACGCACCAGGACTGAAAAAACGATAATAAAACCACCAATCATTAATAGTGTAGAAACAGAGTCGGTAACTGCATCTCCAGCAAGTTGACCGAGCGGACGGCCATCTTCTTTTCGGGCCCGGACCATTTCTTTAAAAGCCCGTTGTATAATGTTTTCTTTTAAATTTTCTTTTTTCACCTCTTGGGTAGGAGTCTCCCCCCGCCCATAAAATCTATAGATGAAGCCTACAGAAAAAGCGGATAAATAGTGGGCAATTGCAATTGTTACCCCTAACTCCGGCCGTCCAAACATACCTACGGCAACTGCTCCAAACATAAAAAGTGGATCAGCAGTATTGGTAAAGGCTAATAATCTCTCGCCCTCTACCCTATTACATAAACCAGAACGGCGGAATTTTGCTGTAATCACCGCATCCATCGGATATCCGGCTGCCAATCCCATAGAAAGAGCAAAAGCTCCTACTCCAGGTACATTAAAAGCCGGCCTCATTAATGGTTCTAAAAAAACACCAATAAAATGAACAATTCCTAAGCCTAGCATAATTTCGGAGAGTACAAAAAAGGGCAAAAGAGAAGGTAGTACAATCCAACCGAAGATCTTGAGACCTTCTTTTGCCGCTTCTAAACCTTCTTTAGGAAAAACCGCCAATGAAAAGGTGATGAGAGTTACTAGAAGTGCCGATATGTAAAAAACACCTTTTCCCCAAGGACTGTCTATCTTTACCATCAAATTTTCATCCTTTCATGTGCGTGGGTGTAGCCAGCATGAGCAACTTCCCCCAAAGTGGTCAATGGATAAGCAATAGCTTTTTATAGTTAATTTTTAGTCCCTAGCAGGGTAAAAATGACTCCTAAAACTATGAACACAATTTTAAAAGGAGATATTTTTACTGCCACGGCAACTAATCCCAGGGTACTTACGAATAAAAAAATAATTGGTCCGACCAATCCCAGTAGAGCATTGAGTTGAAGAGCAGTCTCTACTTTTTGGAATTTGATAATCAAAATTGCCGTTGTAATCTCCAGCAATCCCGAAAGAATCCGGAGTATGCTCATACTGGAGATTATTTTCTTTTCGATCGCCTTCACCTCATCTTTCTCCTAATCCAAATATTTTTAGAAGTAAAGCCGTTAAACCTGCTGCTGCTAGTGGTCCAACAGGTATTCCCTTTAAAAATGAAACGCCAAGTACTGTTCCTATCACCAGCCCCACCATAATTTCGGGCCGCAAATTTAGTAATCCCATTCCTTGCCCACAAAGATAAGTTGCGATTATTCCACCAAGAATTGAAGCTAAACCAATTGGGGTAATAAAGGTCTGGGCTATTTCTTCCCAGCCCACCTGTTCTCTGGCAAATGGAACCATTACTGCAATCAATAAAAATAGAAGACCCCATTCTAAAGAATGCCTTTCTGCAACTTCCAGCAAAAAAGGGATTTTCATTAGCTTTATTACTAGAAGTGTACCAGCACTAGCTGCCACTAAACTATTACCAGCAATCATTCCTAATGTAAACAGAGAAAAAAGAATCAGGTTAGTCTTTAACATCTTCCCACCCCGCCCCCTAAAACTTATGTTGAATTATAACTAAACATTCCACTTTTGCGGTTAAGGGTGGAAAAGCCATTTATAAGAAATAAAAAAACCACCTTATAGGCGGTTTATTTTTAACATTCCTTCGTATCCTCAAGCCTTTCTATTTTTGCTCCTACTCCGCGGAGTTTTTCTACCAATTTTTCATAGCCACGATCAATACATTTTGCTCCTGATACTAAAGTTACTCCTTCTGCAGCTAAACCTGCAATCACCAAAGCGGCTCCAGCCCGCAAATCTGTAGTTTCCACCGGTGCACCGCTAAGTAAGTCCACTCCTTTAATTATTGCCCGGTCCCGATCCACCTTTACATCCGCACCCATCCGGGTTAATTCATCAAGATAACGAAAACGATTATCAAAAATCGTTTCCCGGATAATACTAGTACCATCAGCAATCGTCATTAGAACACCGAAAGGTTGTTGCAAGTCAGTAGGAAAACCCGGATATGGAGAAGTTTCCAAATCAGTACTGTTTAACCGTTCTTTCACCCGTACTCTAACCTCAGTCTCTGTTTCATCAATCTGTGCACCAGTCTCTTTTAGCTTCATAATTACTGTCCTGACATGCTCGGACATAACATTTTTCAATATTACATCACCTTTAGCAGCCGCTACAGCCATCATATAAGTACCGGCTTCAATCCGGTCCGGAATGATTGCATGTTCTGTCCCGCGTAGTTGTTTTACTCCTTGTATTCTTATCGTCTCAGTTCCTGCTCCCCTAATTCTCGCACCCATAGAATTAAGCAGAACAGCAAGATCAACAATTTCAGGTTCTTTAGCCGCATTTTCCAATAAAAATGTACCCGGATTCAAAGCAGCTACATACATCAAATTGATCGTAGTACCTACACTACTACGATTAATAAAAAATCTTGTTTCCAGCGGAGTCCCCATTTTAGCCTTCATCTGACCATGTTCGATCGTAACATCAGCACCTAAGGCCTGAAAACCTTTTATATGAAAATCCACTGGTCTAGGGCCAAGAAAACATCCCCCCGGAAGAGGAACCTCTGCTTCTTTTAAACGGGAAAGCATTAAACCTGCTACATAAAAAGATCCCCTTAATTTTCTGGCTAATTCATAGGGGATCGGGGTTGGACGCAATCCGGAACCATTAATTAATACCTCTCCGGGAGCTTTTTCTTCTACTTTCACTCCTACTAATCGCAGAATCTCCGCTAATATCACCGCATCCAAATCCTGGGGGAAATTGGTAAGAAGCACATCCTCTTCACCTAAAGCTGCTCCCACCATCAAAGCTAGACTGCTATTTTTTGACCCGCTAACCTTAATTGTTCCCTTGAGCGGTTTCCCACCTTCAATTCGAAAAAAGGACATTAAATCCCCTCTCTTTCCATGTAGTACCGGATAAGTTCCTCTAAGATCTGATCCCGGTCAACTTTTCTAATTAAAATTCGAGCGTTTTTGTAACTGGTAATGTAAGCCGGATCTCCAGAGAGAAGATATCCTACTAACTGATCAAGAGGGTCATAACCCTTTTCATTTAATGCAGAACATACTTCTTTTAGAATCCTTCTGACCTCCAGCCGTTCTTCATCTTTAGGCTCAAAGCGGATGGTTTGGTCATTCACGGACTTTACCTCCTTATTTCTGAGATCCCAGAGCCTAATTTTACGGCTTTAAATCTCAGAAGTTAATTTTAATTTAATTGGGAAAATTGGACTTATTATTAGATTTAAGAATTATATAATTGATTGATTTAAGATTTAAGCAAAAATAACGATCATCTAATATTATCTGTAATTTCGTAAAAAAACTTCTAGTTTATGAGGAAAGTTCATCTTTTCTTAAAAACAAATTTAAATCAATTTCCCCGTAGGGTATAGATATCGGTACTGCTAAAGCAGTGTTAATATGTTTTAGAAACTCAGGAACCTCCCTATTCATAAGTAGCAAGGGAGGAGTAATATTGCACTTGTATCCCACCTCAGATAGGTTTGTACTAGCTGTACCCACTATAATATTCTTTAATTCACAGAGGGCACTCTTACCTAAATCATCGATCTCTGTAGTTTCCATACCCAACATTCTTTCTATCACCTTTTTAGCAGTTTCAATCGACATTCCGCAAATAACCTGCCCTTGGAGATCTCCCAACACTCCTACCAAGACAACTATTTCGTATTTTCTTAATGGATCATCATTAAAGAATGGTTTGCCGGTTTCAACATTGGGATCCAACATACTTTTAATTACTGTATGTACAGCTTGGACAAAAGAATCAATATGTTGAAAAGACATTTATTATCCCCCTCTACTTTTACTAGCTATTTCTGGCGTAAGTACATCTAAGATCTTTGATCACCCGGGAAGGTTCCTCTTTATTCTTAAAAAGAAATGTACCAACTACTAACAAATCTGCTCCGGCAGAAACAACTTCCGAAGCAGTCTCTCCATTTATTCCACCATCTACTCCGATCTGACACTTAAAATTATTCTTCTCCACAATCTCGCGAAGTTTATTTATCTTATTTAATACACCTTTAATCAATGTTTGACCCCCAAAACCAGGGTTTACAGTCATTAAAAGTACAATACTTAATTCCGGTAAAACCAGTTCAAGAACTTCTAATGGCGTTGCCGGATTTAAAGCTACTCCGGCCTCCATCCCCTCGGCTTTGATCTTTTGTACTAAACGATGAAGGTGTACGCTAGTCTCGGCATGAACAATCACCCGTGAAGCCCCAGCCTGCTGAAACGGGGAAATAAAAAAATCAGGGTTGTCCACCATCAAATGAGCTTCAAATGGTAAAGAAGAATAAGGCCGTAACCTTTGAACTATGGCTGGTCCAAATGATAAATTGGGTACAAAATGCCCATCCATTATATCAAGATGTAGCCAATCAGCAGACTCTACTTTTTCTAATTCTGACCGGAGGCTAGAAAAATCTGCATTTAGGATAGAAGGTGCGATTTGTATTGTACCAGACATTCTATCATCTCCTTTTTTCACGGTCCCGCCTGTTCCGCAGATATTTACGTTTTTCTATGGTTCTTAATTCTTCAAGAAATAATAAAAAATTTTCATAACGCCAGCGATCAATCTCTCCGGTTTCAACGGCCGCCTTTACTTGACAACCAGGTTCCTGCTGGTGGAGGCAGCCCAAAAAACGGCATTCTCCTTGATGCTTTGTAAACTCAATAAAACAATCCGTTAACTCCCGCATAGAAATAAAATCTAGGTCTAATTGAGTAAAGCCAGGGGTATCAAAGATAAATCCGGTTCTTCCCGGCAAGGGGAGTAATCGTACTTCGCGGGTAGTCTGACGGCCGCGTTTAATTTTTTTACTCACAGAGCCTGTCTCCAGATTGTAACCAGGAGCAAGCATATTAACTAGAGCTGATTTTCCTACTCCGGAAGGGCCCGCTAAAACCGTTGCATCAGAAGATATTTCCTCTAAGAGTTCTTCTTTACCTTCCCCGCTTTTTGTACTAGTGCAAATAACCTGATATCCAATTCTCCGGTATGGTTCAACATTTTTTTCTGCATTTTCCTTATCAATCAGATCGGACTTATTAAACAAGATTAAAGGTTTTATATTATATGCCTCTACCATTACCAAAAAACGATCTAATAAAAAATAATTAAAATCCGGGTTTTTATGGGCAAAAACAATTGCCACACGAGTAACATTAGATACAAATGGTCTTTTTAAGATGCTGCTTCTTGAATGGACCCTTTCTATTACCCCTTGTTCAGAATTAATTAGAGTGTAATCTACTAAATCTCCAACAACAATATCCTCTAAAAGTTTAAGTTTCCCGCGGGAAACAGCTACAATAGTATCTCCTTGAGTATTATTTATATAGCAAAAACCACCGACCATTCTAATGACCCGACCTACAGGCAATCAATCCCCTCCCAGTTTGATTAAGAATGTTTTACTCTTCTGAGTTATTTATTTCCGAATAAAAGTTATTTTTCTCTTGATCAAATCCATAATCTAAATTACTTTCTGAATTACCAGCGGAATTAGAGTTTAAACCAGCCGGCCCGGAACTAATCACAAAACTCATCTCTGTATTTAGAGGTACAACCTCTCCAGGTAGCGGCTTTTGATCTAGTATATTTCCTTTTGCATACGGGCTGGATTTATAGATTAAAGAATTATCAAAGACTAAACCCAGACTAGCTAGTTCTGATTGTACTTTCATCAGGGAAGAGCCAATAAAATTCGGAACCTCAACATACTCCGGGCCTAGACTACGATAGATATCAACATTGGCACCCTTTTGAATCTTAGTATTAGGAGCGGGTTTTTGCCGGATGATGTAATCTTTGGGAACATTTTTATTACTTTCTGAGTAAACATCACCTTTTTTTAAGCCAGCCTGATCCAATAAAATTTCGGCCTCAATCAATGTTTTTCCCGCTAAATTCGGTACAATAACAGTTTCGATTCCCGAGCTTAAAACAATATCAATTACTCGACCTTTACGCACAATCATACCTGGTTTTGGTACCTGAGAAAGAATTCCACCGGGTTGAACATTTTCATCTGCTTCATGTTTCTTTACATTTAACTTTAAACCATTTTCCGCTGCCAGCTTTTCCGCCTCTTTCACCTCAAAACCCACAAAATCAGGAACTAAAACTTCCGGTTTAGGAGGAATTAGATATAAAAAACCTACACCAGCTAAAGCAAAGGCTAATATGATCGTAGTAATAAATATTGCAAGATTTGCCAATCTACTATTTGTTACTTTATGTGGTTTTTCTTCCTCTTTTTCTTTTAAATCCTTTGCTATATTCAAAACCTGAGTCGGATAATCTTCAACAGGTTTACCCTCAGTCTCTAATCCTAGAATCCCCTGGATATCTTTACTTAATGCTAAAGCTGAAGGATATCTTTGATCTAAATCTTTAGCTAAAATCCGATTAAATAAATTAACTACCGATTGGGGTTGACCTTCACAAATTTTACTAAGCAGGGGTGGCTCCTCTTGAATGTGTTTTAAAGCAATAGCAATTGGGCTTTCCCCCTGAAATAAAACCTCACCAGTAAGCATCTCATATAAAATACAACCGAGAGAATAAAGATCCGATTGGGGTCCTACCGGTAAACCCCTTGCCTGTTCTGGAGAGAAATACTGAACTGAACCCATAACCACCCCAGTTTGGGTAAATCCGCTAGATGAAACTGCCCGGGCAATTCCAAAATCTGTCACCTTCACAATTCCATCAGAAGTTATGAGGATATTATGAGGTTTAATATCACGATGAACAATATTATGCTCATGGGCATGACGAAGTGCTTCACTAATTTGAAGTGTTATTCGTAGAGCCCGGCTTAAAGTAAAAGGCGCTTCTTTCCTGATTAGATCTTTTAGATTGGTACCGGATATATACTCCATTACAATATAATGGGTATCCCCATCCCGGCCAACATCAAAGATATTAACTACATTAGAATGAGAAAGACTAGCCGCTGACTGTGCCTCTCTACGGAATCTTTCAACAAATTCTTTATCTGAGGAATATTGAGGGCGAAGAATCTTAATAGCCACTATTCGTTGGAGCAAAGTACACTCCGCCTTATAGACTAGGGCCATACCACCTTCGCCAATTAATTCAAGTATTCTATATCGATTGCCCAGAAGACGTCCTATCACACAATTCACCTCTACGGGCCACTTAAAACCCAAATAATCATAAAATAAATAAACTGTTTTAAAGAAGGTTTTTCGCCATAAATCAGAAAAATCCTCCCCACAAGGACAATTCCATTATACTTGAGCAATAATTACAGAAATATTATCTATACCGCCTTTGTCATTAGCAGTCTTCACTAAATATTCGGCACTTTCCTGTGGAGATAGGTCTAAAGCAAGGATGGAAGCTATCTCTTCATTATCCAACATTACAGTTAACCCATCAGTACAAAGTAGGATCCGATCTCCCTTTGTGACCGGATGTTCCTTACACTCTACCTTGATCTCCCCTGGCGTCCCTAAAGCTCTTGTGAGAACATTCTTCTGAGGATGACACTTTGCCTGTTCCTTTGTGATTCCTCCACCACGAACCAGTTCTTCAACTAATGAATGATCAGTAGTTAATTGTGTCAGAATCCCCTCATGCCACCAATATACCCGGCTATCCCCAACATGGGCCACGTATATACGATCTGTTTCTACTTTAACAATCGCAACCGTTGTTCCCATCCCAGAACATTCCCGATGCAGACTGGCGTAATCTAAAAGAGCACGGTTAGCTTTATTTAAGGATATAGGTAAGATATCTATAAATTCCGAACCCTCAGCTTCAATCGCCAAAACCCGTTCAACTACCAAGGCACTCGCCACTTCACCGGCATTACAACCACCCATCCCATCAGCCAAAACTAAAAGTGTATCTTTACGCCCCATGCTATCTTCATTAGTTTCTCTAACTTTTCCTACATGGGTTGCCATTCCCACCTTCATAATCCCACCTCGCTACTTCTCTCCTGGTTTTTACTTTTTTCCGTTAACCATATCTGCAGACTCTCTTTGGAGAGAGATTACTTTTAGTACTGATTCACCAACTCTGATCTCATCCCCAGGGAAAACAAAGGTGTTTTCAATTCGCTGATTATTACAGTAAGTTCCATTGGTGCTCCCCAAATCCTTTAATAAAAAGGTTTTCTTTAGAAAAGAATATTCCAAAACAGCATGTTCCCTTGAAACCTTAGGATCATTTAATTTAATATAATTTTCATCCCGCCGCCCAATTTTAATTGTAATTGGGGGCAATAAAAATTCACGGCCTTGGTCAGAACCGGAGATTACTACTAAAGCTAGTTGAAGTTTTTTTGTCCGTTTTCCCTTAATCCTCTTGAATACTTTAGTCTCCTCAACTAGATCCTCCTGTTTACCCTTATCTTTTCCCCCATATGATTGCTGATTACTTAGACTCATTATAACACATCTCCTATTAAAATTAAGTGAATATTTTTATACATATATTCTCCTATTGAAACATACTCGTACCTTCGAAGAGCAGACACTAATTAGCTTTCAGTTGGATGATGAAAGACCAATGACGAGTATTGAGAAGCTAGTTGGCCACAAGCAGCTCCCACCTCTGCACCCCGTTCCTGCCGAATGCTGGCCGCCACTCCATTATTACGTAGAGTACTAAGAAAATATTGAAGGGTCTGATTTTCAGAAGCCCGGTAAGGAACATCTGGTACAGGGTTATAAGGAATTAGATTAATATGACAAAGCCATCCTCCTGCTAAATCAGTTAAGGATTTTAGATCCTCTTTATGATCATTAACCCCTTTAATCATGATATATTCCAATGTCACTCGACGGTTAGTCTTTTGCGCATAACTTTTACAGGCTTTCATAACAGTAGCAAGAGGGTAGGTACGATTAAGCGGAATTAAATCTGATCTTAATCCATTATTGGCCGCATGAAGAGAGAGTGCTAGGTTAATCTGGAGCTCTTCTTCTGCCAAACGGTTAATTCCCGGAACTACACCACTAGTAGAGATAGTAAGGTGCCTGGCAGCAACCCCCAACCCATAATCGGCATTCAGTAGTTTAATTGCTTTCAAAGTAGCATCATAATTTGCCAGAGGCTCACCTTGTCCCATAGCAACTGCGTGAGAGATTCTGGTTTTACAATTAAGACCAATCTGTCTGACTTGATCAACAATTTCCCCGGCAGTCAAATTACGATAAAAACCTTTTTGCCCAGTAGCACAGAAAACACAGCCAATCGCACATCCTACCTGGGTAGAAAAACAAACCGTCTTCCTCTTTTCTTCAGGAATATATACTGCTTCAATATTCATTCCATCTTGTAAACGAAACAAATATTTTTTTGTTCCATCCTCTGCTTCTCTTACGTTTTCTATTGATACCATGGAAGGAAATAAACCCTTATCCTTCAAATCTTTACGTAAGGTTACCGGTAGATTAGTCATTTCATTAAAATCGTTAGTACCTTTCTGATAAAGCCACTCCATGATCTGTTTAGCCCGATAACGTGGCTGGCCAAAACTGTTGATATATTCTTCAAGTTCGTCTAGTGTTGCTCCTATTATCTCCAATTTACTATCTCCTTTTATACAGTATCAGTAAAATCTATTAACATTAAGTCACTTCTAAAGTCTTTTCCATCTCTAGGAAGCCTTTTCCTTTTATCGTGCCCATTTTTTTTGAAACCATTAAAAAAAACCCTTACAGGAGAGAAGTCTTCAGCCTTAAGAAATTGCATAACTATTTATTAAAATTGGCCACATATACGATAGCCTTAATTAAAGCTAAACATTATATGTGGCCAAATACATACTTAAGTTAGTTATGCAATTCTCCCACCCGCTTAGGCCCTAATAAAAAAAAATAAATATAAACCCATTCACCCGGGAACCTGCAACTGGAGGCGAATCCGATCAGCCACTTTTGCGATAAAAGAAGCAGCTGTAGGAAATCTTGATCTTGTCCCTTGATAATTATCAATTCCAAACATTTTCTTAAAGGACTCGGGATTACCTCTTTCCCAACCTGTTTCGATCGTATGTCTAATTGCCGATTCTACCCCACTCGAAGTTGAATTATACTTCTCCGCAATTCGGGGGTATAGATTTTTGGTAATATTCCCCAAAATATCTTCTTCCTGTACTGTCATAATAATTGCATCCCGTAAGTAACTATATCCTCGAAAATGTGCCGGAACTCCCATTTCATGAAATAACTTGGTAACCTCTATCTCCAAACGATGACGGGAGAACCCTTTAGTAGATATTGGGGGCGAATTATATTTATGACTACTCTCTTTGGTGTAATCCCCATGTTTTTTACCAAATTGGCGAATCCGCTCCATTAAGATTAGAGTGTCGAATGGTTTAACCATATAGTAGGCTGCTCCCATAGAAATCATACGCTGAACCATTGACTCTTGTTCAAATGCTGTTAATACAATCACCTCAGGAGCATCGCCAATCTCTACCAGGCGTTCCATAACCCCGATCCCATCAAGATATGGCATGGTAATATCCAGAATTAGAACATCAGGTTTATATTCTTTGACCATCTCAAGAGCTTGCAAGCCATCGTATGCTACTGCTACCAATTCCATATCCTCTTGGATCTTGATATGCTCAGAAAGCACATGGCATAATTCTAGATTATTATCAGCCAAGACCACCCTAATTATTTCGTCTGACAATAAAGAGCCCTCCTTTCCGTCCTTCTATTTCTACACAAAATTTCTATTTCCTTCCCATAAATGTAATTTTTTTATGTTAAGGAGGGTTCTCTATATTCAAAATGGTTGTTTCTTAATTGACATCAAATAAATATCTTTCCACTCCTTATCTTTTAAGCGTTTTAGAAAAGCCTGTTTTTTAAAACCGTTTTTTTGATAACATCGGATTGCCCGAAAATTAAAAGTATAAACTCGAAGATAAACCAGGTTCAAATTGAGATCTTCAAAAACATATCTAAGAAATTTTTGCAGTGCCAAACTACCATATCCTCGGTTCCAATACGCCTTCTCTCCTATCCTAATCCGTAATTCCGCCTCTTTTCGTCTCCAACATATATGATCAAGTTCTAAATCCCCAATCAATTTCCCCTTTTCATCCTCTAAAGCATACAAACGATACTCCCTATTTTTCATCATTTGAGCAAACCAAACTTCACATTCTTCCAAAGTCCCAGGCAAGCCTCGATCAACAAAGTATTCTACCTCCGGATCTTTGTTCCAAGCAACCATTGTTTTGAGATCCTCCTTAACAAAGGGACGAATCTTAACGGAGTAGGCTTTTTTTACCATTACTACAACTCCTTCTGCGATTAAATTGTAACTGTTTCTTCAAATAGTACTGCAACTATACCTGTATTAGCCTAAAATTCTACTGCTTAACAAGTAACCCTCTAAGTAAATACAGGTAGAGAGGGGTATGTTATGCAATTTCGCCTTTTTCAAATCCTTTTAGAAAATTTCTTTTTAAACAAACGATAAAGATTACCGCCAGCAAAATTATTGATAATCCCCTCATTAAATCCGTAATCTTCAAGCTGGTTTAAGAAATAAGGAAGCCCAGTTACATCTCTTAAGTCCTCCGGAGTTATTTCGATTCCATCAAAATCACTTCCCAAAGCTGGGCAATCCTCACCGGCTACTTTTATTACCTCTTCCAGATGGGGTATGAGATCCGTACATTTAACCTTATTTCTATTGATAAAGGGAGGATAAAATGTTAAACCAACTGTCCCTCCTGTCGAAGCAATCATCTTAATCTGTTCTGTATCCAAGTTCCTAATATGCGGAAAAACTCCAAATACATTAGCATGGGTAACGCAAACTGGTTCCCGAACAATATTCAATAAATCAATAAAACTCCCTTTTCCTAGATGGGATAAGTCCAAAATTATTCCTAAATCTTCAGCTGTTTTTACTACCTGTTTTCCTAAAGCTGTTAAGCCCAAGTCCTTTTTAGCATATACCCCTGAAGCAAATTGATTCTCCTTATTCCAAGTAAGGGAAATCATTCTAACCCCCAGTTTAAAAAATTCATTAATCCTAGATAATTCACCCTCTAAAGGCTCGAGCCCTTCCATTGCCAGTATAATACCTATTTTTCCTCCTTTCTCCCAATTGGCAAAATCACTACCTGTCCTGATCCAAATTAGCTTTTCCTTTAATGCTTCGTATTCTGCTCTCCATCGGAAGATAATATTTTTAGCCCAGGAATAAGGGTTTTTTTTGGTCGCTGCACAAATTGCCATTACCTGTAAATCTACCCCTGCTTCTAGCAACCTTGGTAAATCTATATGCTGTCTCTCATTATACTGACCCAAACTTCCATTCTCTTCGGTAATCCGTACCAATGTATCAGCATGCCCATCAATTATCGGATAATAAATTTTCTCTTTACTAGTCTTAATCATCTTACTTTCCTCTCTATTATTTCTTAAAACAAAAAAAGAACCTATAAATTATATAGGTCCATACTTTAAAAAATAACATAATCTCTTAGCTCGTCTTTCGTCGCTCGTATAATCGCGAGCCTCACAGAAGAATATTGATGCTCGTCTGAAAGTCAGCCTTTGGCGTTTTTCATTTAGAATTATCATGAGCATCTTGCAAAAGTAAACTTCCACGCGAGCAACGAGTAACAAGAGAGAAATGTCTCAAAAATTAATCAGGAGAAATATTACCTAGGTTCAATAATTAGTTTAATAGCTGTTCTTTCTTGCCCATCTATAATGATGTCAGTAAATGCTGGAATACAAATTAAATCAATCCCACTGGGGGCAACAAAACCTCTAGCAATTGCTACTGCTTTCACCGCTTGATTTAATGCTCCAGCTCCAATTGCTTGTATTTCTGCCGCTCCTTTCTCCCTTAATACTCCAGCCAATGCCCCAGCCACCGAATTTGGATTAGATTTTGCCGAAACCTTTAATACTTCCATTGCTTAATCCCCCTCCTTGAAATATGTCAACTTTGTTAACTATATCTATATATATATTATACTCACCATAAAATTCCTTTTTTTTTAATTAACTTTTTATTTTTTTGGGAAAATAATTCTTTCAATATGAACTGTTTTTCCTTCCTGATTCCATTCCATATAAACACCATTGACAGCGGTAATACCGGAAGCAACCTCAAATTTAACCGGCCTTTTTGTAATAAATTTTTTTATTGCTAATTCTTTTTTTACACCTAGAACTGAGTCCACAGGCCCACACATACCAGCATCCGTAATATAACCGGTTCCATGAGGCAGAATTCTCTGATCAGCAGTTGTGATATGGGTATGAGTCCCTATAACAGCCGAAGCCATCCCATCCAGATAATTCCCTAGTGCTACTTTTTCCGAAGTAGCTTCGGCATGAAAATCTAATAATATGTAGGGTGTTTTACTCATTAAGAATTTTATAATCTCTTCCCCTACTTTGAAAGGACAATCCAACGGTGGATCTAAATATACCTGACCCATTAAATTAATGATCCCCACTTTATAACCGTTTTTTGCGGTAAAAATCCCATAACCTTCCCCGGGTGTCCCCGGGGGATAATTGGCAGGCCTAATCACTTGAGTAAAATTTTCAAATACCTTATTTATCTCTCTATTCTTCCAAGTATGATTCCCCAAGGTAATCACATCTAAACCATAACTTATTAATTCCTCCGCTACCTGTAGCGTTAGACCAAAACCTCCAGCTGCATTCTCGCCATTTGCAACAATTAAATCCGGTGAATACTCGGAAATAATCGCCGGCAGAAACTCTTTTACTGCATTTCTACCCGGTCTACCTACAATATCGCCAAGAAAAATAATTTTAAATAACAAAATACTCCCCCTTTATTTAAAACCCCCCTTATTCGCAGGGGGGGTCAGAATGATTAAAGATCATTACTCTTCCATCTTCTCTAATACCGATTAACTCTTTATCCTGTTGAGACTCTTTTAAATCATCCAACATATGATTAATTATTTCTTCCTGGAATACTAGTTCTTCCTCATTAATATTATCATCGTAATCTTTAATAATATCCTCTTCATATTTGTTATTTATTATCCTAACCACTAAAGAAATCTCCTCTTGTGAAAGGGAGGAAATATCCCTTTTAATCTCAAGAAAACTCAAATCTTTCTGTCGCTTAAAAGTAATATTAATAATCTTAGGCTCATACCTGATCAATTCAACTAAGGTAAGGATACTTATTTCCAACTCTTCCCGGAACAGTTTTTCCTCTTTCGCAGAGAGATTACGTTTAAAAATAAAACTAAAAATAAAAACATTCTCCTCTGGATCTAATTTTAAAGTAGCAATCTCTGGGTAGCGAATAAGTAAAGAGACTATTAAACTCATAGAGTTGTTAAAGGAGTCACTTTCTTTCCAAAAAACGCCTTTCATTTTGCTCCCCCCGACAAACTCATTGCTTGTTTTTCTTTTACAATAAGGAAATAAGCCACTGCTGTCAGTGGCTTATTAAAATCACTTAGCATACTCCACAGCCCTAATCTCCCGGATCACCATCACTTTAATCTGACCCGGATAATCTAATTCACTCTCTATTTTTTTAGCAATCTCCCGAGAAATATAAGCAGCTGCAGAATCATTAACTTTTTCCGGTTTTACCATGATTCTAATCTCACGCCCTGCTTGAATTGCATACGCTTTTTCAACCCCATCAAACGAATCAGCAATCTTCTCCAGTTTCTCCAGACGTTTAATATAACTTTCCAATGTTTCCCGTCTGGCTCCCGGCCGGGCAGCCGAAATAGCATCTGCCGCTTGAACCAAAGCTGCCTCGACAGTATTTGGTTCTAT
Source organism: Bacillota bacterium (assembly GCA_036744795.1). Classification (GTDB taxonomy): domain Bacteria; phylum Bacillota; class UBA4882; order UBA10575; family UBA10575; genus UBA5486. Next base: position 24,347 of record DAIOHK010000029.1, read on the forward strand.
ATCACCATGGTGGGCAGCAATAGCATGAATAATCGCTGCTGATTCACGGTATTTCTTAGCAATATCCGCACCAATCGTAACGTGAGACCCTTCCACTTCATGATCAATAGCTTTTCCAATGTCATGGAGGAGTCCAGCCCGCTTGGCCACATTGACATCGGCTCCTAACTCAGCCGCAATTAACCCAGCTAAATGCGCTACTTCAATGGAGTGTTTCAATACATTCTGACCGTAACTTGTACGGTATCTTAATCGACCTAAAAGACGAATTAGTTCCGGGTGTAATCCAGGGATACCCACTTCAATGGCTGTCTGTTCGCCCTCTTCTTTAATTACCGTTTCTACTTCTTTTTGGGCTTTCTCTACCATCTCTTCGATGCGGGCGGGATGAATCCGTCCATCTGCAATCAATCGTTCCAAAGCCAGTCTTGCTACTTCACGACGTACAGGGTCAAAACCTGATAAAATAACGGCTTCAGGAGTATCATCAATTATTAGATCTATGCCAGTTAAAGTTTCAAGTGCCCTAATGTTTCTCCCTTCCCGTCCAATGATTCTTCCCTTCATTTCATCATTTGGTAAGGCCACCACAGAAACTGTAGTTTCTGCCACATGGTCTGCAGCATAACGCTGAATTGAAGTAGAAATAACATCCCTGGCTATCTTATCAGCCTCATCCTTTATTCTCACTTCATAATCTCTTACTCTAACCGCCATTTCCTGGGACAATTCTTTTTCCAGTTCAGCAAAGAGTAAATCTTTCGCCTGATCGGCAGTAAGACCAGAAATTTTCTCCAGTTCATCCCGTCTTTGTTGTTGTAACTCTCCCAGTTGTAGTCTCTGCCGCTCTAAATCATTCTCTTTTTTACTCAGATTCTCTTCTTTTCGCTCCAAAATCTCCGTTTTTCTATCGACATTCTCTTCTTTCTGAAGAACACGTTTCTCTAAACGCTGAATATCGTTTCTTCTATCTCTAATTTCTTTTTCTAAGTCATTTTTGATTCGAAGGGCTTCCTCTTTTGCTTCCAGAATAGCTTCCCGCTTAGTAGATTCAGCTTCCCTTTCAGCTTCTTGCAACATCATTTTAGCGGTATCTTCAGCAGAACGTAAACTTATGATCGCTTTGATCTTCTGGAAGATTAAACCACCTGCAAAGCCCAGTAAAACAAAGATTATATTTATCCACGAATCGATCCTCAACACCTCCTTTAATAGAATAATTAATAGAAATAAAGCCGAGTAAGAACTCGGCTTTTTTTGTTCTCCTCCAAATTTTATTGTATCTTTTTTGAAAAACCCTGTCAAGACTCCCTATCTTATAAGATAAGGCCTTATTTCTTCCGGAGGAAAACCCGCAGCATATAATCGCCTGGCCCATCTATAAATTTCTTTTTCCCCAGGCGGAAATTTTGCCCGTTCTACCATTTTATCCCATAGTACCTTAATAATCTCCTTCTCTTGTTCCGGAGAGTATCTTTTTTCCAGACCACTCTCAATAATTCTCGATTCAACACCAGACGAAAGCAATCGTTTACGAATATATGCCCTACTTCTCCCAGCCTGTAGAAATCTATCAATCTGGATGGCAACATATGCCTCGTCATTAAGATAACCCCAATGACAAAGCCGCTCGATTGCCTCCAAAGCCTCTTCTTTCTTATAACCTCGTTTCTCTAACTTTAGCCCTAACTCCTGGCAGCAATAATCACGTCTTCCCAAAAGGGTAAGAGCATACTCCAGGGCAGAAACAGAGCGTTTCATTTTTTAGCTGCCTTAGTCTCCTTGGTTTCTTTTCCTTCAGCTTTAAGTTTTTTCGGCCGGGCGATCTCTAGTTTTTTATAAAGAAGATCCTCAATCTCCTCAAGCATCTCGTTATTCGTCTTTAAAAAATCAATGGCATTATCGCGACCTTGTCCCAACCGGGTATCTTTATAAGAATACCAGGCACCGCTCTTATTAACAATATCCTTATCTACTGCCACATCTAAAAGACAACCAATTTTGGAAATTCCCTCTCCATAAATAATATCAAATTCTGCATCTCTAAAAGGTGGAGCCACTTTGTTTTTAACAACCTTGACTCTGGTCCTACTTCCAATTATATCATTTCCCCGTTTTAAGGTTTCGATCTTCCTAACGTCAAGACGGACCGTGGAGTAAAACTTTAGTGCCCGGCCTCCAGGAGTAACCTCCGGATTGCCAAACATGATTCCTACTTTCTCACGAATTTGGTTAATAAAAATAGCAACAGTTTGAGACTTACTAATTGCTCCAGTCAGTTTTCGCAGTGCTTGCGACATCAATCGGGCTTGCAATCCAACATGGGAATCTCCCATCTCGCCCTCAATCTCCGCCCGAGGAGTCAAAGCAGCTACTGAATCGACAATAACTATATCGACAGCGCCACTCCGTACCAGAGCCTCTGCAATCTCTAAAGCTTGTTCACCTGTATCCGGTTGAGAAATAAGAAGATTATCAATATCAACCCCTAATTTCCGAGCATAGAGTGGATCCAAAGCATGCTCTGCATCAATAAATGCTGCTATCCCCCCCAATTTTTGAGCCTCAGCAGCCATATGCAAAGCCACAGTAGTTTTTCCCGAAGACTCAGGACCATAAATCTCAATCACACGCCCACGCGGAATTCCCCCTACACCTAATGCCAGATCAAGAGTAATCGCCCCACTAGGAATAACTTCTATATTCATCTTGGTGCCTGCTTCACCTAGTTTCATGATAGATCCTTTTCCAAATTGTTTTTCAATCTGGAGGATTGCTACCTCCAAAGCTTTCTGTTTCTCATCAACAGCCATTTTTCCCCGCCCCCTCCAAACATTTGTTCGTTTTGAGTATAGCAAAGTTGAAGACAAGTGTCAACTGATCTCCCTGCTCGTTTCTCGTCATTTCTTACCTAGAAAATACTCTAATCATTGTTGAGTAATCCCCCGTTATCCTTTACCCAGCCTGGTCAGAATGTTGTTTCAGCAGTGATATTGGATTTCTTCATTCAGCATTCTTGGTGAAGCGGAGGCTGAAATTGGGTCGAGCGACAGGAGGTCGCGAGCCGCTTTTTGTCTAGGATGGACTATAAAGCGGGTACCGGATTTCAGCCGGAGCCGAACCTTAGAATGCTTGAAGAAATTCTCGTGAACCAGGAAACAACTTCAGACCAGGCGAAGATTATAACTTAAATTGTATTTTCATTCTTTCATGTGCGCAAGCAGTAGCCAGCGTGAGCGACTACTTAGTAAATTTATCAGCCACTTTGGTCGCGCCATAGGAATCCGGCTTAATCCGTGCCCCAAAACCACTTCCAGTTACCATACCCACTACTTCTCTGATTATATCTTTGGTTTTCCCTTTTTCTCCTACATCCAAGTGGATCTCAATATTTAGATCAGTCACTCCAATAGTGGTAAACTCACTTGCTAAAAGAGAGGCAACCTCTAAACTCCTGGCAGTCTCTAGAAAAATCCGTTGTTTTAAAGAGATCTTCCCCTTTTCCCGTTCCTTAATATAATAAAAACGCCCCCCTTTTCCTTCCCTGAGAATAACCACGGCCGTAACATAACAAACATCATTCCGTAATTGAGAGTCTGTCCCTACAATCAATTTATAATTATCCTCTGGATGCTCTTTGACAAAAGAAAGAATATCACGGAAAACCTGTTTAAAGCTAAGCCGTCCTTTAGTCGGACTGATAAAATACATCTTCATCCCCTCTTCAGTAAGAAACAGATTGTATGTGGGATCTTTTTCCTAGTTTTCCCCAAAGAACTTAGAACAATAAGCCGCAAGCGCATAAAATTCTTCCGGTGAAAGCGTCTCTCCCCTTTGTGAAGGTTTTATATTTAAAGTTTCAAAGGCTTCCATCACCTTTGTTTCTCCTCCAAGCTCATCAAAGATACCCCGTAAAGAATTGTAAAGATTCTTCCGCCGGTAGGTAAATGCGGTTTTTACCAATAAAGAAAAAGTCTTCTCTATTTTCCGCGAGAACTCTTCTTGTTTTGGAATTAATCTTATAATTGCTGAATTAACCTTTGGTTTAGGTAAGAAAACAGTAGGAGGAACAACCCCTACAATTTCCGTTTTGCAATAGTGTTGAATCATTACTGAAAGAGCACCATATACCTTATTTCCCGGAGAAGAGACTATCCTTTCGGCCACCTCTTTCTGCACCAAAAATACTAATGAATCCCACTTAACATTAGATTCAAGAAGATGGAATAAGATCGGAGTAGTTATATAATATGGGAGATTAGCTACCACCTTAGGCTGAACTGAGCTATTTTTAAATAAATCGGCAGGATTAAACTGAAGGATATCACCGAACATTACCCGGACATTGTCTCGTCCCGCCAGTATGTGTTCAAGAAGCGGAGCCAAAGAATGATCAGTCTCTATAGTCAATACATGACCAGCCTTCTCCGAGAGAGCTGTAGTCAATGCACCAATACCGGTTCCGACCTCCAAAACCAAATCTGAAGGGTACAAATTGGCAGCTGATACTATTTTTCGAAGAATATTAGCATCAATCAGAAAGTTCTGCCCTAGTTGTTTTTTAGCCGTCAAACTATATTTAGTCAGTAACTGTTGGACAACCCGTGGTGATGTCAGATTTAAATTAATTTTTTCTTTAGTAATCTTTATACCACCTAACCTAGAAAATACATCTCGAATCTCGTCGCTCGTATTAGTATTCCACCCAGCCTCGGTCAGAATGTTGTTTTAGCAGTTGAAATTGGATTTCTTCATTTAGCATTTTTGGTGATTAAATACATCTGGTCGACTCACCCGGTTTTTGATTAATCCTACAGGATAGCTTGTCGACTCACCCGGTTTTTGATTTTAATCACTTCGTGATATTAAGGTAACCGGCGTGAGCGACTTGGTAACCGGCATGAGCGACTAAACAGATTGCCGATTACTCAGCAGATTACTTCCTGGACGTAATTTGCTACG
>DAIOHK010000030.1:0-28221 GCA_036744795.1 Bacillota bacterium
ATGTGGTAAAGTAAATCATAAAAACATCCTCCTCTGACTTTCAAAATTCGAATTTCCCTTTAATATTCGTAGTATAGTATACCACAACCAACAAAAAAATCCTACAATAGATTATTTTTCAAATAAAGAATTTCCTTACGAACCATAATAATCAAGAAAAAATTCTTTTTTTGCCTGAGTAAATCTACCTTCCAACAAAGAATTACGAATTTTCTCCATCAATCTATGAAGAAAAAACAGATTATGATAACTCACTAAGATTGCTGCCAGTATCTCCCCTGCTTTAAATAAGTGTCTAAGATAGGCACGAGTATAATTACGACAGGTGGAACAGGAGCATGCTGGATCCAAAGGCGTAAAATCCCTGGCATATTTGGCATTCCTAATAACTACCCTACCCCGACTGGTCATTGCTGTTCCATTCCTGGCGATCCTTGTCGGCAAAACACAGTCAAACATATCGATTCCCCGGGCTACACCTTCCCATAAAGCATCAGGCGAGCCTACCCCCATAAGGTATCTGGGTTTTTCCTCAGGTAGAAGAGGAACAGTATAATCTAATACTTCATACATTAAGCCTTTAGGTTCGCCAACACTTAACCCTCCTACCGCATATCCGGGGAAATCAAGTGCTACCAACTCCTTCGCACTTTTTTCCCGTAGATCTTGATAGGTAACCCCCTGTACGATCCCGAATAAAGCCTGATCCATTCTATTATGTCTTTCCCGGCACCTAATTGCCCATTTTGTTGTCCGTTCCTGAGCTTCCCGGGCTAAATCATAGGATGAGGGATAGGCAAGGCACTGGTCAAAAGCCATCGCAATATCAGAACCGATATCCATCTGGATCTCCATAACCTTTTCCGGAGTAAATAAGTGAGGGGAGCCATCAATATGCGAACGGAAAAATACCCCTTCTTCACTTACTTCATTTAATGCCGATAAGCTGAAAACCTGAAAACCGCCGGAATCTGTTAAAATAGCCCCCGGCCAGTTCATAAAGGAATGAAGTCCACCAGCCTCTTTAATAATATCCTGACCCGGCCGTAGATAAAGGTGATAAGTATTACCCAACAGAATGGTAGTTCCCATTTCCCTCAAAAGATCGGAACTTACAGCTTTAACTGTAGCTTGAGTACCAACAGGCATAAAAACAGGAGTAGGAATTTCACCATGGGAAGTCGTTAATTTCCCAATTCTTGCCCGATTCTCCTTTGATTTAAATTCCACCGCAAATTTAAACATAAAAAACCTCCTGTAAAGAAAGATCAATGTAGCACCCTTATTATATTATCAACATTGCATCACCAAAACTAAAAAACCGGTAACGCTCTCGGACAGCTTCCTGATACGCCGTAAGAATTAATTCCCGATCAGCAAACGCAGAAACCAGCATCAATAGAGTGGAACGGGGAAGATGAAAATTAGTCACCAGGCCATCCAACACCTTAAATTTATAACCGGGATAGATAAAAATATCTGTCCAACCTGATCCAGGGTTAATCGTTCCCTCTTCATTGCCCATTGTCTCAAGAGTCCGGGCAGTTGTAGTCCCTACCGCAATCACCCGATGGTCTGCAGCTTTGACTCTTGCTACCTCTAAAGCAAGTTCTTTGCTGATCTGAAAATACTCAGAATGCATCTGGTGTTCTTCAACATTTTCAACCTTTACTGGACGAAATGTTCCCAAACCTACATGAAGTGTAAGAAGCCCGGTTCTAATTCCTTTTTCTTTAATCTTTCCCAATAAATCAGCGGTAAAATGCAAACCAGCAGTAGGGGCAGCAACCGAACCTTCCTCCTTAGCATATATGGTTTGGTAGCGTTCTCTATTCTGGAGTGGTGCCTTTATATAAGGGGGTAAAGGAACCTCCCCCAATTCATTGATGCTTTTCCTTAAAACCGCACCTTGTTGATTAAAACGTAAAATTCTTCCCCCAAAAGTAGTTCGCTCTTTTGTAATTGCTTCCAGTTCTTCCTTGCCACCAAAGTATATTTTCTGCCCCGGGCGGATCTTTCGCCCCGGCCGAACTAGTGCTTCCCAGGAATCTTCAGTAACTGCTCGCAATAATAGAACTTCAGTTTTTCCTCCACCAGGTAATCTTTTACCCCATAACCGGGCTGGTATAACTCGTGTATCATTAAAGATCATTAAATCCCCCGGTTCCAGCCATTCTAGAATTTCAGGGAATTGAGTATGATGAATGCTTCTATTATCTCTCTCTACCACCATTAAACGAGATTGGTCTCTCTTTTCCAGTGGTTGCTGGGCTATAAGTTCCTCTGGAAGTTCGTAATCAAAATCCTCCACCCTCAAACTCTCACTCATCCCTTTTCCCCTTTTTTCCCTTTTTCTCCTTTTTAACCTTACCCCTATTACCTGGTTTTTTACCAGTCTCTTTCCAATGTTCCTTTTTTTCTTTTATTGTTTTAAGATCTTTCATATCTTTTGTTTTCTTTTGTACAACGGTTGTTTTAAGCGTGTTTTCAGATTTTTTTGTTTCAGAATCTTTTATCGTTGTCAATCTAGATGAGAACAAATTCTGGTACCTGGTTTTCTCCTTATTTTCTAAAAAAAGCATTGTAGATGTATTTGAAATTAACGATTCTTCTTCCTTCCTATCTTCTACTACTTTACTGTGAGGCTGCGGAAAATTAGAACCCGCACCAATAGTTACTCCCGGGTTAAAAAAAGCCTGAGTCAAAATAAAAAAAACAAAAAACAAACCAATTAATAGGGAGCCTTTGATTTTGTTTCCAGCATTAATAACAGAACCATACACTTCCTCCCCTATGGCGGAGTATGTATCTAACCTGACCCTTTGAAAGACTCCTTGTTTGGTCAAGATAATACCTTCGTTTCCCTCCATCGTTTCCAATAAAAAACCTTTGGCCAGCTTCATAGGATCACCTTTCTTATTGAACTTTAATATAATCGGAGAGATAAGGAAAATCACCTGTCTTTAAAAGGCATAGAGCAACCAAAAATAAGCGATGACGCCTCAGCGTCTTTCTTGATAAACCAAACTTTTTCGTCATCCAGCTGTAAAGCAATGATCCGTCTTTCATAATCATTGCTAGAGCCGGAGGGTAATTAATAATCTCTTCCGCTATGTAAAATAAGTTTTCCCTGGTATCTCTATGTTTTGGGGAAGATTCAACAAGTTGATTCAGGGTAATCCCGAATTGTGCAAGAATTCGTTTAAGCTCTTCGATCTCTGCTCTCCGATCGTATATCTCCATCTCCTTCTGATAGACTATCTGGGAACCAATAACAATTACCTTCGGTTCTTCCTCCTCATAATCTTCCGGAGATTGAAAACCACTCAAAGGTATCTCCTTTTCTTTGTGGCGTTGTTTTCGAAAATAATCAATCAATCGCCGTCTAATCACTATATTGGCGAAAGCAAGAAAAGAACACCTTTTAGCTGGACTAAAATTATCAATTGCCTCATTAAATGCGATTAAGGCCACACTATACTCATCATCACTAGTCGGATCTAAATATCTTTTGCTGGTTACCGCCGCTACCCGCATGATAAAAGGGGAATATTCTTTAATCAGAGTCTCTCTAGCATTAGAATCACCTTTTTTGGCCTGTATTAATAAAAAAGTTAGTCTCTCTTGTCCGGAATCCATCTGTAATCTGCATTCTTGTTTCACCTAATGCAACTCCTAACCATCTAACCGGCAGATAAAGCAGATTAATCCTAATCTATTTGCTTTGTTCTGTTTCTGTATATCCTAATTCCCGTAGTACAGAAAGAGAATTTCGCCAGTCCTTTTTAGTCTTAACCCATAGATCAAGATAAATAGGTTTTCCTAAAAAAACCTCCACCTTTTTACGGGATTCTTTTCCAATCCTCTTAAGAAGACTGCCGCCCTTACCAATTATAATTTTCTTCTGAGAATCTCTTTCTACAAGGATAATAGCTCGAATATAAATTTTACCATTTAAGCGTTCCTCAATCTCTTCAATAACCACTGCCGTAGAATGGGGGACTTCCTGTTCAGTAAGGTTCAAAATCTCTTCCCGGATAAATTCAGAGATAATAAAAGTTTCTGAGCGGTCGGTAAGCATCCCTTCAGGATAGTATTGAGGCCCTACCGGCAACATTGACTTCATTTTTTCTAAAAGTTCCGAAAGTCCCTTTCCTTTTAGTGCTGAAATTTTTACCCAGGGCCATTCTTCCACTCCTACCTTAGAAAGAAACTCCTCTGGATTAAAATCCGGTTTTAAATCTATTTTATTAAAAGCTACTAAAACATCAACCTTACTATTTTTTAAAACTTCAGCCACCCACTGGTCACCTTTTCCAGCAAGTTGTGTGGAATCAACTAACCATAAAACCAAATCAACCAATGGGATAGTACTACGAGCCACCTTATTCATTTCTTTACCCAATTGATGCAATGGTTTATGTAAGCCTGGGGTATCATAAAAAATTAGCTGCGCATCTTCAGTAGTAAGAATCATTCTTACCCTTTCCCTTGTGGTCTGGGGTTTATCTGAAACAATCATCAGTTTTTCTCCGGCCAGGGCATTAGTCAAAGTTGATTTACCCGTATTAGGCCGGCCCATGATTCCTACAAAACCGGAACGAAATTCTTTCATCATCTTCTCCCTATAACCTTTGTAATTACTTTAAATACTCTTTATCAAAAGCTCTTGGTAAATACTCATCTAAACTTCCCACTTCCACTTTTCCCTGGATATTTCCCATAATCAATGGAAGCTCAGGAGCAAATTCAGCCAGAAATTGCCGGCAAATTCCACAAGGTGACCCTGGTTCCTTGCTATCAGCAACTACTGCCAGAGCAAGAAACTGATCTTCTCCTTCAGATACTGCCTTAACAGCAGCCACTCGTTCAGCACAGATGGTTGCTCCGTATGAAACATTTTCAATATTAGCCCCCCGGAAAATCCGACCGCTGCTGGTCAAGAGTGCTGCCCCCACCTGATATCCGGAATAAGGGGCATAGGCTTTTGTTCTAGCTTCCTTTGCCTCTGTTAATAAGATTTTCATCTTTTCCTCAGATACTTTGGATAAAACATTTTTTTCTTTCATCACTTTTCACCCCGACTTATTGATAAAGTTGAAAAATAAGTAGAGTAAGAAGAATTCCCAGAAGGCTTCCGATAATTACCTCTAAGAGGCTATGAATTTTACCTTCAACACGACTTTGAGCCACCATCAGACTGAGAATCAATACAAAACTGGCAACCACTCCATCCCGACTAATTAGAATAATAGCCGTAGATAGAGCAAAAGCTACTGCTGCATGGCCACTTGGCATTCCACCAGAAAAGGGGCGGCCGGTCTTAGTATAAATCTTAAAAAGTATCACACTCAAAATAACAATAAACAAAGCAATAATAGTAATATGAGCTGGGGAAGTTCTAATGTTTTCAATCACCTTAGGTAAAACCGGAGTCAATTTAGGGAAAAAAACAATATAGCCTGTAACCAACGAGTTTAGTGCTGCTAAGAGAACAGCTCCAGCAGCTACATCCTTGGCAATCGCCGCCAGGGGATGATATTCCTGGGTAATCAGGTCAATGGTTACTTCAATTGCTGTATTAATTGCTTCGGCAAACAAAACAAGAATAATCGAAAAGAAAACCAACAATAATTCAAATTTAGATATATGTAACCAGAGACTGGCAAATAGAACAAGAATGGTGATAAAAAAATGAATACGCATGTTTTTCTGCGTACGGTAACAGTATACCAGCCCGTCAATGGCACAATTAAAACTTTCTAGTAGATTCTTATTCCCCATTTACCGGCTCCATCCTCCCTTGGCCAAAAACTCTTCTTCTTTCTCTCTCATCAATTTTCTTTCAATTTCATTCTGATGATCATAACCTAAAAGATGGAGCAGGCCATGGGCCGCTAAATAATGTAATTCCCGTTCAAAAGAGTGCCCATAATCCTTGGCTTGTTCTTGAGCACGGGGTACACAGATTATAACATCACCAAGCAGTTCAGGAGGCCTATCCTCTTGATCTGTAAATTGTTCGGCAGGTTCATCTCCTTCCTCTAAAGCAAAAGAGAGAACATCTGTGGGGGCATCCATTCCCCGGTAATCCCGGTTTAACTGTTGTATACAATTATAATCTGCAAGTGTTAACCCTACCTCAGCTTGTTTCTTCCCATGAGCAGAGAGAATAATTTCCCCCAGAGAAGAAAGAGAGTTGATCGTCTTTTCGCCAATCTCCGGAAAATCCGGATTATTAACTATTACCCCCATTATTCTTCTTCCTTTCCATTGTACCTACTTCCGGATATTCAATCCGATGGTGAAATATTCCGCCCAACACTTTTAAGAATGCGGTTTTAATCTTATCTAAATCACGCAAAGTAAGGTTTGCTTCATCTAATTGTCCCGATTCTAATCTTTCTTTAAGAATCTTATCCACAAGTGCCTCTAAACGAGCAGATGATGGTTTGCTCATCGCCCTGGCAGCAGCTTCTACTGAATCAGCAAGCATTACTAAAGCTGCTTCTTTAGAACGAGGTTTCGGACCGGGATAAGAAAAATCGCTCTTCCTTATGGTCTCCTTTTCTTCCTCAAGATTCTCCGAAGCCTTTTGGAAAAAGTATCGGACTAAATCAGTTCCATGATGTTGTTCAATAATATCAATAATACATTGAGGTACTCCATAGCTTCTGGCCAGTTCCACCCCATCACGGACATGAGAAGTGATAATTAAGGTACTTAGATTAGGAGAAATTTTTTCGTGGGGATTATCATTAGCAATCTGGTTTTCCACAAAAAAGTAAGGCCTTCGTAATTTACCTATATCATGATAGTAGGAACCAACTCTTACCAGGAGGCTATCGGCATTAATTACATCGGCAGCCGCTTCTGCCAGATTCCCCACAAGAATACTATGGTGATAAGTTCCAGGTGCTTCAATCAACAGACGCTTCAGTAATGGCAGATTAGGGTTTGCCATCTCCAAAATACTTAAGGGCGAGGTTAAGCCAAAAAGATGTTCCAGAAAAGGAAGAAACCCGTTAGCCAATGCTGTTGAGAGAATTCCATTAAACCCGGCAACCATCGCAAACCCTAATTGAGTTCCTAGCCTTTTAGCACCAAAAAGAAACCCAATCGTGATTACGGTAAATAGATTAATTCCTGATAATATTAACCCCATCCGGATCATTTCTTTTCTCTGTGTTATATTGATCATACTATAAATCGAGACAGCACCACTAATAAAATAAAAGACCGTTAATGAAAGGTTAAAATCCAGGATCACACCAATCAGCAAACTGAGTATGGTAGTAACTACCCAGGCCAATTGTGGATCACTAAGGAAGGATAAGACTATTCCCGCAAATGAAAGCGGTATAAGATACTCTATCCATTCCAAATTCATAAGGCTCATCGCCTTAGCTACCGCTAAAACTACAAGTGCAACCAATGCTACAAGATACAGTTGGCGTTCTTCTTTCAAAAAATCCCGTTTAAAGAAATAGATATAGAACAGGCAGATCCCCATCAATATTAAAGAGAATATTGTCAAACTAAAGAAAATAATTACCCGATTTCCTCGATTTTCAATTAAAGCTAGATCCCGAAGGATCTGAATATGCTCATTGGTGACAATATCCCCTTCCCTGAGTATCAAATTACCTCTTTCAATCTTGGCAGGAATGACCTTCCTTCTTGCTTCCTCTTGTAACTGCCGGATCTTCAGTTCATCTCTGGTCAAATTAGAAAAGACCATGTTCTCCAGGAAGTTCCGGATCAACTGCTTGTCCTGAGGTAAAATAAGAAATTCTTCATCATTGATGTACTGAGCAAGATTGGTTCTAATCGTATTTATATTTTGCGGACTAATCTTCTCCTCTGTCTCCAGGGATACATAGACCTGACGAAAACTTTTTTTCATCCGCTCATAATCTTCTGCTGGTAAAATCAGAACCTCTTTAATCGTTTCTACAGAAAAATCAATAAACTTCTCATCGATATTTATTAGTTTCTGGCGGACTGCCAATAAAAACTGTTCTGAGGGGGCTTCCTCATTACTCTCCAGAATGCTCCGGAGTTTCTCTCTTTCCTCATCAAAGACAGTAAAAACATTGCTAAACTGATTACTAGCTTTTACTCCCGCCTCAATACTGATCATCTGATACTCTGGCTTGTTTTTTGCTTCCTCCACTGCCCGATCGGCAGCTTGATTCATTAATTCTTTAGTCTTTTCAGTATTAACAACCGTTCGTGGTGCTCTAATATCTTCACCAATATAAGGTTCTCCCAACTGAACATGGATAACCTGAGGAACTAAATCAATTTGAAGAATAGCAACTAAGGCTATGAAACTGGTAAATATTAGAATTTTTTCCCGTATGGCCTTACGGGAAAAGAAACGTCGTAACAATAATAACCTGGAGCTGAAATTCCTTTTCTTTCGATTTTTCTTTCCTAAATTTTTCTCTGGGAGGTGAAAATCCTTATTTCCCATATCTAGGCCTCCTTCATGTTAAGAGCCTTTTCCTCCTCACTTTTTTTCGTATCTTTCATATGCTTGAATTATTTTTTGCACCATTTCATGACGAACCACATCCTTATAACCAAGATAAACAAGGGCAATTCCTGGCACATCCTTGAGAACTTCTGAAGCTTCCACCAAACCGGAGACTTGTCCTTTTGGTAAATCTATTTGTGTAATATCCCCGGTAACCACTATCTTTGAGCCCCATCCCATTCTAGTTAGAAACATCTTCATCTGTTCGGTTGTGGTATTTTGTGCTTCATCTAAAATCACAAAGGAATCATCTAAAGTACGTCCCCGCATATAAGCCAGTGGCGCGATCTCGATAATCCTTCGTTCTACATAACGTTGGTATAGATCTACTCCTAAAATATCAAATAAACCATCAGTTAGTGGTCGTAAATAAGGATCGACTTTATCCTGGAGATCTCCAGGTAAGAACCCTAGTTTTTCTCCAGCTTCCACTGCTGGCCGAGTTAAAACCAATCTATTTACTTGTTTGCTTTGCAAAGCTGCGACTGCCATAGTTACCGCTAAATAAGTCTTACCGGTTCCGGCAGGACCAATTCCAAAAGTTATACCATGATTCCTTATGGCTTCAACATATCTTTTCTGTCCTAAGGTACGAGGAGAAATCCGCTTTCCCCGGTTGGTTACTTGGATTGGGCGAGCCGAAAAACTAGTATCCTCGGCTTCACCTTCATCTCCACGTTCCAATAAATCTAACATATATCTTATCTCAGCAGGTCCAAGCATTACTCCTTTTTCTACCTGATTCCGTAATTTTTCCAAAACATCCAGAGCTTCTGTTACATTCTCATCCTCCCCCGAAAGGAATATTGTATTACCCCGGGCTGTAAGTTCTACTCCCAAAGCTTTGGAAAGCTCTTTAAGATTCTGGTCATATTGCCCAAAAAGAACAGGGGCTATTTCGGGATTAATATCTAAAGCTATTTCAGAATGATTCAAACTTAATTTTGCTCCTCCTTCAAAGCAGGTTTAGCTATATTTTCTAATGTTTCCACTACTAGACGATACCAAAGAACCTCCTCTTTTACTTCCCATTCCTCTTCCCTTTTCACCGGTTTTAAACCCGGTGGAAGTAAAAAAGTAATCCTTTCGTTCCCAGCATTTCTAGCCTTATTTAAGGCCATCTCAGTGGATACCTGCCGTTTATTCCAATTTGCGGTCTGATATATATCTTTTATTAATTCTACTAAACTAGACTTATTCCTCCCTCGAAATAAGGTCTTTCGGTAACGCTCTTGTTGATACCTGCCGGTTATCTTCCCAAAAGAAAATAAAGGAATTATTTGATTTTTAATCTTTAAGCTATAGATTACACGTTTATCAGAAGTGAGATTGGAGTTATAAACCTCCAATGGCTCCTCAATAATAACTTCATACCAGACTCTAGCAATTACCTCTCCTTCTGCCTTTACTTTTCTCATTTCAAGATTACCATCAAGATACTGAAGAATTTTTTCCCCTAACACTAAAATATCCCCTCGAGATACAGTATCTCCCTCTTTAACCAGAGGAGTGCCATCAATTAGTAAGATTCTTGTAATCAAACCATCTTTAGTAGCAATTAGATTTGAATCCCCTTCATTAGTAGTAGGTGGTAGAGTCTTCTCAGCTACAGTAACCAGAGAGACTACCCCCTTAAACTGAATCGAAACCCATACTGCATCTGAAAGGCGAATCCGTAGTTCCTTAATGATCCAGTCGCGTTTTTTCTCTATTTTACTCCGTAACACACCGGGAGAGACCCCAAGTTCGGAAAGTTCCCGGAGAATCAGATCTTTATCCAACTTTTGAACTCCTTGCACTTCAACGAACCAGATAAATGAAGATAATAAGTAGAGCATAATTACAAACAGAACCATCCCCAAGAGCCAGCCTTTTTTCCTTGCCACTCTTCTAAAGAGAAACGGCAACCCGCTCTTCTGTAATATCCTCCCTGTAGTTTCTGTTTTCCGAAAATAAGGGCGGAGTAAGGGATAATCTGCTGCTCTTAATTTTAATAGAATAATCTTTGGCGTCTTCCTTTTTACATCCCAAAAGGTAATCCCCTCGGCAAGGGCATAGTTAAGTAGTTTTTCCCCATTATAACCCTTAATCATGATAATAAGATAGCCCTGCAAAAAAGCTAAAATTCTTCGGGAGCTCAACATCATCCTTCACGCTCCACCCATTCTAATTTACTGAGCTCTCCTTCAAGCATGATCTCTTCTTTAGCGATCATTAGTATATTAAGTCTTTTTCCGGTGATCTTTACCTCTCCTGCAGGTGTATCTATCCTTACCACTTCGTTTGTATATTCTACTATTCCCCGGTGATTTTCTAAGAATAGACGCTGGTTTCCCATTAATACCAGACGAGGAAGATCTAATATCACATCGGATGGTAACTCCAAAAAGTCAGCTATTTTAGCTTTGAATTTCTCCTTTTTCTCCACTTTTCCCATACCATCCTTCCTATCACATAAAAAATCCACCTGCTTTTACAAAATTATGCGTCAAAGGTGGGAAAAATGAAAAGTATTATAGGTTAAGGAATTCGTAATTCAATTATTTAAGTTTAACCATAAATATATTAATATTCCCGCCAGGCATTGTCTAATCTTTTTTTTGGTCAATCATAATATTTTTATTAGACAATGCCCTCGTATGATTAGTAATTTTTTTCAAGGTAATACAGGAGTCTCTCCCTTTGATTACGTTTAGGATCTTCAATTACCCACCGGAAAACCTCCTGTAAAACTTCCCCAACCTTAGGGCCCGGAGGAAGAGAGAGCAGTTCCATCACATCATGACCATTGATTGCCAAGTCCCGTATGGAAAAAACAGTTTCACCAGTAAGTAAAGCTTCAATCCGTGATGCAAAAGCCGACAGCCCCTTCAGAGCTAAATGATATGCTCCACCAGTACCAACAATATCAGCTCTTCTTAATTCTAATAAATCTTTAATATACTCCCTTCCTACTCTAATGACTAAGCGACGTAAAGCAGCATCAGAGACCAAGGGATCGGTTGAAAACATATGCCAGCGGATTAAGGTTGAAACATTTTTACTAAAGCTGTTTGCATACCGTATACGTTCCAAGATCCCGGTAGCCAACTCCTGTCCAACCTTGTCATGCCCATAATAGTGAATCTCCTCTCCCACCTGAATTCTAGTACTTCCTTTTCCCAGGTCATGCAGGAAAGCTGCCCAACGTAGCTCGGGAAGAGGTTTAATCGCCTGGGTGGTCGCAACTAAATGCTGAAACAGCCTGTTTCCATCCTGAAGTACTGGAATAAACTCCGGAATGATGGTGGTAAGCAGTGAAGTTCTAGCCATCCCGGTAAGTCCCTTTTCCGGAAAAGCAGAAATCAGTAGTTTCTTTAGTTCCTCTCCAATCCGTTCTCCGCTTATTTTTCTTATTTCTAAAGGATTAATTCCTTCTTCAGTCCGGCGTTCTCCTCGAAATCCTAAAGTCGATTGGAAACGAAAAAATCTTAACATCCGCAAAGCATCTTCTTGAAACCGTAATCTGGGATCACCTACCGTTCTGATTAATCGACGTTTAAGATCCCGTCTTCCACCAAAGGGGTCAATTATTTTTCGACTTAAAGGATCAATAGCCATTGCATTAATTGTAAAATCACGTCGGGAAAGATCGGCTAAAAGGGAAGTGGTAAAATCCACCCAATCCGGATGTCTCCCATCAGTATAAGTGCCTTCTCGCCGGAAAGTTGTTACTTCAAGGGAGAAATCATTAATCACTACCAAAACAGTACCAAACTTCTCTCCTACTGGAATAGTCTGTGCAAAGATCTCTTTTATTCTCTCCGGAGGTGCGTTAGTGCTTAAATCCCAATCAGTTGGAAGCTTAGATAGTAGCAAATCCCGAGGTGCACCACCCACTAGATAGGCTTCATAACCATGCTCTTGTAATCTTCTAAGTACAAAGATCACCTCTGTCGGAATCACCCGCCATAGCTTTTCCCACCATCTAAGACTAAGCACTTACATCTCCCTCCCTATACTTTTTTGCAATTCATAAGTCTCGTAGCATAAATATAAAAACTATGAATAAACATAAGTGATCCAAAAGCTAAGGGGCTAACTGTCGAATCCTCTAAAAGTTTACTTGATATTTTTGGGGTGATCAGATGAGAATCATCATCCTTACTAGAGAAAAACTACAACTTTTTATATATTTGCTTGGAATTATTCTTTGCCTGTTCATCCTTTTCCCCTACTTTTCCGGTACAAAATATGCTCAAGGCAAATTAAACAAAAAAAGTATTCTGATTGATCCCGGTCACGGAGGAGTTGATGGCGGTGCTGCTGATCACCTGGGAAATTTGGAGAAAGACATCAACCTCGCAATCGCTCTGAAACTCCGTAATCAACTCCGTCAAAGCGGCTTAAATGTTTTTATGACACGTGAGACAGATACCGAATTATCTCCATTTATTAAAGGACGACAAGGGAGACACCGCCGGGACCTATCGGCAAGAATCGAAAAAGCAAGAACTACTGGTAGCCTATTTATCATCAGTATCCATTGCGATTGGTCCACAGATCGGGCCCGCCGCGGGATGATTGCTTTCTATAATTACCAGGACCCGGACGGAAAAAAACTGGCCTTAATCTTACAAGAAGAATTGAATAAAATTCAAACCACTCCTCAAAAAGCTGCACCTGGTAATTACTTTATCATTAAACAACCTGGAATCAGTGGAGTTATACTGGAAGTCGGATTCCTCTCCAACCCGGAAGAAGCTTTTCAACTCCAGAATAAAGAATACCAGGAAAGAATTGTTCTTGCCATTACTAATGGAATACTCCAGTACTGCCGGAATCTATCATCAACTTGATCTTCCTATTAAAACGGGCTCCCTTAATGAAGAGCCCTACTATAATTTCCAATTATGATCTTAGGAAACTCACGGGCCAATTCATCAAGGAATTTAGAGACCCCCAAGATCTCTCCTGTTAATGGTCTTTTGCTTTTCATTATTCTTTCCCAGATAAAATCGGGATCAATATTTAAATTCCGCATCTGAATCATATCTACCGGGTGAGCCTGGAGAAAACGGAATAAATCTTCCATCTGCGATTGCCGGTCGGTAAATCCCGGTAAGGCAAGTAGATTGATCGAGACAAAGACCGATTGCTCCCGTAAGCGGTCAATTGACTCCGTAACTTGGGAAAAAGTATAATTTTGCGGTTGATGGTACAAAGAATAGTACTGCGGATTTGTCGAAAAGATACTAACCCTGGCAGAATCCAGTCCTACTCTAGCCAGCTCTGCCAGTGCCTCAGGCATCCCGGCATTTGTATTAATATTAATTGTACCTTCGCCCGTTTCTTCCCTAATTTCTTTAATCGCTTCTTTGATTAGCTCCCAAGCTAAAAGAGGCTCTCCTTCGCATCCCTGGCCAAAACTGATAATTGCTTCCTTTCCAGAGAGATGTGGAAGGGCAATCTCTAATACTTCCTTAATAGCTGGTTGAAAATTAATCCGCTCTTGGGCTGAAGGGCAACATTCCGCCGGTTGTTTGGAGATACACCCAAGACACTGGGCATTACAGGACGGAGAAACGGGAATTCCTCCTTCCCACCGGCCGTAGAATATGTTCTGAGCAGTAAGGCAATGATACTCTAGGGCACACTTGGCCAGCTGTCTCAAGATCCGGTTATTATTACATTTTGATAGTTTTTTCTCAATTAAGCTGGGCAAATCAGGAGAATTATATAATAAAGGATTCCATTTTTCTACTTCATCAGTGCAACGGACCGCTGCGTATAATTGACCATCTTTCGCCGCCACTGCTGTATAACCGTAAAGCGGTAATTGAGGCGCCTCTGAACTCCTTTGATAAGCCGGAAGAAATAATCGGGTATAACCTTGAGGAAGAATAGCCGCTACTGCTGTAAAATCTTCCTCATCAATCGTTACTGGTTCGCCAGTTCGCAGATCTAAGCCGATCGGCCGTCTTCCCGGCAAAAAAAATAGATCGGCTCCCGGAGGAAGAGGGACTAAATCTTCTGCTGCCAATTCCCAATACTCCTCCCCCGTAGCACCCAAAGGGAGTAACTCCGGGTCAAACCTTAGTTCTCCATTATGATCAGCATAGACTAAATTAAACTCGCTCTTCAAATTATTGCCCCCAAAATTATTTTCATCGGTAATTCTTTCTTCCAATTATATCATACCTGGCTTAATAAAAAACCATCCAAACTTACCTCCAGGCTAAAGTTTAATGGTTTATTATTTATTTGCTAATATATTAACTTATATGCTTTTCTCAGTCTCAATTCTAAATTCAGCTAAAGACATCTTTAATTCTGCTTACAGTACAGCAAGCGTAAAGGAAGATTAAAAAAACGACAAACACATACAGCAAGTCTATTACAGCGCACTCAAACAATCCGGTTAAAATAAAAAAACAGGAAGATTGATTTACAATCTCCCTGTTTTTTTAAAAAAGGTTTATATTTTAACCAAAATATTTTAATAGTAAATCCAAATCCAATTCTGGATAAACCGGAAAACGCTTCAACAAAGTTTCTACGCGTGAGCGGGCTTCATTTTTAATCTTCTCATCCAGAATGTACCGGGCTTTACTTGTTGTTCCAGCCTTTGGCCCGGAATCTATAAGCCGTGGTTTTGTATTCTCTAAGACCATTTTAAGTATAGAAGCAATCTCCTTCATCTCGGCTTCCCCCATGCCCAGAGTAGTAGTTGCCGGAGTCCCAATCCGTAAGCCACTAGTATACCAGGCACCATTCGTATCATTAGGTAGAGAGTTTCTGTTTAAAGTAATCCCACACTCTCTGAGAGCACTCTCCGCCTGACGTCCGGTAAGGCCAAAGGGACGAACATCAATCAGCAGTAGATGATTATCTGTGCCATCGGTAGCAACCTCCATATCCTGTTCGATGCAGGCCTGCGCCAAACTTCTGGAATTCTCTACAATCTTTTGGGCATAATCTTTAAATGCTTGCTTATTAGCTTCAGTTAGTGCCACAGCCTTGGCTGCCATTATATGAGGAAGAGGACCACCTATTACCAAGGGGCATCCTTTATCTACATGTTCGGCAAATTCTTCGGTACATAAAATTAAACCGCCACGGGGTCCACGTAAAGTTTTATGGGTAGTAGTCGTTACAACATGAGCATGGAGAACCGGATTATAATCACCGGAAAAGACTCCGCCAGCTACCAGCCCGGCAAAATGAGCCATATCTACCATTAGTACGGCTCCTACTTGATCAGCAATCTCCCGGAAACGTTTAAAATTAATGGTTCGAGGATAAGCGCTAAATCCAGCCAGTAGAATCAAGGGTTTTACTTCCATAGCAATCTTTTCGATCTCATCATAATCTAATAAACCAGATTCCTTGTTAACACCATAGCTAAAGGTCTCAAACATCTGGGCCGAAACATTATGCCGATAACCATGGGTTAAATGTCCGCCTGAATAATAGTCCATTCCCAGAAGACGCTGGTTACCTAAGAGGTAACGGAGTTTATTCCAATCATCACGACTCATCTTATTAGGATCTTTTATCTCCAATTTTTCCAATTCCGGGGTTTTTACCCGGGCATTTAAAATTGCCCAATAGGCAACAAGATTGGCATCCGCTCCACTGTGCGGCTGAACATAAGCATGGTCAGCTCCAAATAATTTACAAGCTTGCTTCCTTGCATAATCTTCAACACTATCAACATTACCACATCCGGCATAGAAACGATGGAAAGGGTAACCTTCGGCATATTTGTCGGTAAATAAGTTTCCCATGGCCAGTTGGGTAGCGAGTGATGAATAGTTTTCACTGGCAATTAACTTCAAATTATTCCTTTGGTCTCTTAATTCATATACTATATCTCGGGCAATAGTAGGAGCTACTGTTGCCACTTCTGTGAGGTTAGCTAAATAAGCTAGGAATCCCGCATTAATTTCTTCTGGTTTAGTGTTAGTTAAATAATCTTTGATTGCCAAGTTGGACATGTTTTTTGTTCTCCTCACTTTCTATATTAACCTGATTCGGGGCCTTTATTTTTCTCACTAAAACTTAAAAAACTGCATGAAGCATCTTGAGTTTACTTATGATGTTAGAAGCGAGTGGTACTAGGTGTGTAGCAATATTAAGGGTTATCTTTGAGACGCGCCACTAGATTTATAAATTGCGTAATTTCTTCAACTTATAAACCTCGGAACTTTAGATTCTCTATTTCAAAAATTATATCATCTTCCAGGTGTTTGTCAATTTACCATCTGAGGGAATTTCATAATGCCTCTCGTAGCTCGTTGCTGGACGCTCATTACTTGTGTGGAATGACAGTCCATAATTATGCACTTTCCTAATTTTAGATAAACTTTAGTTAATTTTTTCTTCTAAAGGGTTGACAGAACAAATAGAGAATATTACTTTATAACCATCCTATATTAATCATTAGCCATCTTCACTTAAGGGGTGAAATATGTTGAAAAAAATTGTCTTAACCGGTGGAGGAACTGCTGGTCATGTGATGCCTAATCTAGCTCTATTTCCCAAGCTTCAAAGCAAAGGCTGGGAAGTACTATATATTGGTAGTAATGATGGTATAGAAAGGGAACTGATTACAGCAAAGCATCTACCTTACTATCCAGTAGCCACTGGAAAATTCCGTCGTTATTTCTCAAAACAGAATTTCTCTGATCCATTCCGTGTAATTAAAGGAATAGTTCAATCCTATAAACTACTAAAAAAGCTCCACCCAAACATTGTCTTTTCTAAAGGAGGTTTTGTATCGGTTCCGGTTACAATCGGTGCTTGGCTGAATAAGATCCCGGTTATTCTTCACGAATCCGACCTAACACCTGGACTTGCTAACCGGATATCTTTGCTCTTTGCCTCTACAATCTGTACTACCTTTCCAGAGACTTTAAACTATTTACCACAAGGTAAGGGAATTCTAACCGGAAATCCGATCCGACCGGAACTTCTTTCCGGTTCTAAGGAACAAGGCCTTAAATTATGCGGTTTTACTGATACCAAACCTACGATCCTGGTTATGGGTGGTAGTCTTGGTTCAGTTAGAATTAACAAAATGATCAGGGCTATTCTCCCTGACTTGCTACTCAAATACCAAGTGGTTCATATTTGTGGGAAAGAGAATGTTGATCAAAATTTAGTTGGTTATAAAGGATACCAACAGTTTGAATTTGTGGGTCCCGAACTACCCCATATCCTTGCTATGGCTGACCTTTGCGTTTCAAGAGCGGGGGCAAACTTCCTCTTTGAATTACTGGCCTTAAATAAGCCAAATCTTCTCATCCCCCTTCCTAAAGATTCAAGCCGTGGTGATCAAATTCTCAATGCCCAGTCCTTTAAAAGGCAGAATTTTAGTATGTTATTGTATGAAGAAGAGATTACAGAGTCTAATTTAAAAGACAAAATCGATCTTCTCTATCAAAACCGGGCTGATTATATTAAATCTATGACTGAAAGTAGTCTATCAGATGCCACTAGTGAAATCATTAAAGTCATTGATGCAAAGGCTAAATATTAATTAGTTGGACATTCTGTGAGTATGGGCTTAGGAAAAAATAAGAACTTTTCATTATAAAATCTTGTTTTCTGTATATTTTATTGCCTCCTGTATTCTGTGTCATAAAATAAAGCGGGAGGTGATTAAATGAGTAGTAGCTGCAGTGTATTACGTAGAATTGAAGATGTCTCTCAGGCCGTTGCTGAATTTCTCGGAAACCCTAGTGCCCTTACTCCTTCAGTCGCAGCCGATTTAAGCAACCGCATTGAACTAATTCGTGGCGCAGTAAGAAACCTTCCCTTGGCTGCCGGTCCCAAAAATGATATCCTTCGCCGGCTGAATCAGGCTCAATTTATCCTTGCCAACGGTTCCCTAGGTCTTTCAGATATCCAGCGCGTCTTGTCAGTATTACAGATCTTACAATTATCCGCCTTTAAAGTAGGTAACAGAAAACTCCCGTGCCCACAAGGTGTAGTAACAGTACACCCTTCCAATCGTTTTAGCACAATTTGCAATATCTGTTAAGCCCGCCTCTATTTAGTAGATTCCAAGGGCCCTTGATGGGCCCTTTTAATTTTTCTCTGCCAAACTAGCTTGCCGAGAACTGATCAGATAATCCCAAGCTTTAAGTGCAGCTTTGGCTCCCTCTCCTGAAGCCACAATGATCTGTTTTTCCGGTATATGAGTTACATCCCCAGCGGCAAATACTCCAGGAACATTCGTCTGGCAATGACAGTCAATTACCAGTTCCCCACGTTCGTTTTTCTTAAGTTCATTAAGAAATTCGCTGTTAGGTTCTAGCCCAATCTGAATAAAAACCCCTTGCACAGAGAGTATTTGCTCCTCACCAGTTTTACGACTTTTAATCTTTACTCCGGTAACCATTGTGTCTCCAAAAATCTCTGTTACTAAATGGTTGAGGTATACCTTAACCTTATCTTCATCTTTAATTCGCTCTACCAAAACCTGGTCTGCTGTTAATTGAAAATCTGTTATTAAATATACTTCTTGAGCATTTATCGCTAATAGATTTAGTACAGCTTGAACCCCGGAATTTCCTCCCCCAACCACCACTACTGGAGCATCTCGAAACAAGGGGGCATCGCAAGTTGAACAATAACTGACTCCTTTCCCCCTAAACTCCTCTTCTCCCTGTATTCCCAGCATCCTGGGGCGTTTCCCAGTAGCCACAATCACTGTTTTTCCCCAATGTTCACCAGTAGTTTTGCCCGTAATAATAAAGCTCTCCCCATCTCGCCTTAAACTAATAACTTCATCTTCTATAAAAAGGAGATTATCGCTTTGCATCTGATCTTTAAACCTACGCATCAACTCCGGCCCTTCAATCTTTTCATATCCCATATAATTTTCAACCAGAGTCGTCCAATTTACTTGACCGCCAATATCCTTACTTACTACTAATGTCCTGAGGCCTTTTCTTGCTGTATAAACCGCTGCCGTCATCCCGGCAGGCCCAGCACCTATAATTAACAGATCATAGCCAGTTTTATCCAAGCTACCAACCTCCGGTTTAACCAAGCAGTTCTTTAATTCCCTCAGGGTTATATCCGATTACTATCTGTTCACCAATCACCGTTACTGGTACGCTACGCTGGCCTGTCAGTGTTATCATCTTTTTTGCACCATCAATATCCTCGGCTACATTAACTTCATTGTATACTATTCCTTCCTCTTGGAGAAAATCTTTAAGCCGATTGCACCAAGGACAAGTAGGAGTGGTATATACCGTCACCTCTGCCACCAAAGAAAACCTCCTTACTTTTTTTACTTCCTCTTTAGGTTTTCTTTTTTTCCGGTTTTTAATGCAAAAAAAGCAACCCTTGCGGATTGCTTTTAGCTAACCTTTACTTTTCGGCATATTCCTTTGGTCCCTCTTCAAAAAGGTTGTTTCCACTGGTGTCAATAGCCACAATCAATGGCATCTTTTCAACTTCCAAACGACGTATAGCTTCCGTTCCCAAATCCGGGTAATCAACTAATTCAGCTTTTTTAACGCATTGTGACATTAAAGCTGCCGCTCCTCCAATTCCAACCAGGTATACTGCTCTATTTTTCTTAGCAGCAGCGACCACCTCCGGAGAACGTTGCCCTTTACCAATCATAATCTTTAAACCTTGTTCTAGTAAGATCGGAGCATAACTATCCATCCGACTGCTGGTAGTTGGCCCACAGGAACCAATTACACGCCCAGGTCTGGCCGGACTGGGCCCTACATAGAATATAGCTTGGTTTTCCAGTTCAATCGGTAATGGTTTCCCCTCTTTTAACTGATTGACCATTCTTTTATGAGCTGCATCTCTTGCCGTATAAATAACTCCAGAAAGCTGAACCATTTCTCCGATTTTTAATCCTTCAATCTGTTCCCGAATTACCGGTGCTTGAATCTGTTTTATCTTTTTCATCTATTTCACCTCACAAAATTGCTTCCTTGTGGCGGGCTGCATGACACTGGATATTGACCGCCACAGGTAGTTCAGCAATATGGGTGGGGTAGGTTTCTATGTGAACAGCCAGAGCTGTAACTTTACCTCCCAGGCCTTGAGGCCCAATCCCTGTTTTGTTAACTAACTTCAAAATTTCTGTTTCCAGTTCGGCCGCCAAAGAATCAGTGCTTGGAGCACCTGCCTTGCGTAATAAAGCTTTCTTTGCCAGAATTGCCGCCTTTTCCATTGTACCACCAATACCTATACCAAGAATAAGCGGCGGACAGGGGCAGCCCCCAGCTAAGTTGACTGTCTCCAGAACAAACTCCTTTATTCCTTCCAAGCCGTCGGCAGGCTTCAACATTTTAAGCCGGCTCATATTCTCGCTCCCAGCTCCTTTGGGAGCCACCATAATCTTAAGATTATCTCCAGGAACAATCTGTGTATGAATAACTGCGGGAGTATTATCTTTGGTATTTACTCTTTCTAACGGGGATAAAACTGATTTCCTGAGATATCCTTCCTGATAGCCCCGGCGTACTCCTTCATTAATCGCATCCTCTAAATTCCCGCCAGTTATATGAACATCCTGACCTATCTCTAGAAATACAACTGTCATCCCTGTATCTTGACACATTGGAATCTGTTGTTCTGAAGCAATTTTCAGGTTTTCAAGCATCCGGTCAAGAATATAACAGCCAAAATTAGAAACTTCTTTTTCTCTAGCTTGATGAAGTAATTCCACCACATCATCGCCTAGGTAAAGACAAGCATCAATACATAATTTAGCCACGGTCTCTGTAATCTGTGTAACATTAATTTCTTTCACTTACATTCCTCCCTCAACATCAAAGAAATTGCATAACTCCTTAAGATTAATACTCTAGATCCTCATCCTCATAGCTCGTCGCTCGTGTTAGAAGAATGACTTCAATGCTTTTTCCGAAATAATTCCATAATTAAATTCAAAATTTATACTACTGATCGTTCGTTGTTTGTAGTTAAAGATGTTCTTCATCCAAGAAAATAAAAGTAAGATGGACACATAGAGAAAATTTGCTAAAACTAAATACTATACGAGCGACCAGCTACAAGGATGAGGATAAAATCGTGCTTTGATAAATAAATCCATTATGCAATTTCTTAATATAGTAAGTAAGTCGTTCACACCGGCTACTGCTAGTACACGTAAAGTTATTAACAGAGCCGGGTGAATTAAACAAATTTTTTCATGCTGGCTTTCACCAATACGCAAGTAATTTAAATCAAAGCCAGGTGATTTTGAAAGCCCCAAAGTATTTCAATTTGTATACTACTAATTAGTTCGCTTCAGTAAAATTTATCCCTTTAACCCGGTTGTTGCAATACCCTCAACAAAGTATTTCTGGGCGAAAAAGAAAATTAAGATGGGAGGAACCATAGTTAGTACTGACATTGCCATCAACTGATTCCACTCTACCGATTGAGTAATATCAATTGACATCCTAAGGGCTAATGATAATGTATATTTACTTACACTGTTAATATAAACTAGAACATTAAAAAAGTCATTCCAGCGCCAGATAAACTGGAAAATACCGGCGGAAAAAAGAGCAGGCTTTGCCAAGGGAAGAATAATTTTAACAAGAATATCAAAGGAATTACAACCATCAATAAAGGCAGATTCATCTAATTCTCGAGGAATTCCCCTAATAAACTGAACTAACATAAAAATAAAGAATGAATAAGTGGCAAACAAAGCCGGAACAGTAAATGGTAAATAAGAGTCAAGCCATCCAAGATCCCGATACAGAATATAGCGGGGAATAATAATTACCGCATTTGGAAGCATCAAGGTAGCAATCATCAACTTAAATAAAAGTTTCTTAAAAGGGAACTGAAAGCGGGCAAAACCATAAGCAACCAATACACTAGAGATTAACGTAAATAAGACTGTAGGCACTACTAGTTTAAAAGTATTCTTAAAAAACACCCCATAGGTATACTGGCCAGTTCCTTGCCAACCCTTAATATATGAATCAAAAACAATCTTTTTAGGTATTAAGCGCATCGAAATGAAGATATCCTGGTTTGACTTAAAGGAAGAAGATAAAAGCCAAAGTAATGGATAGACCATAAATATTCCCAACAGTGTCAAAAACACATACGTTAAAATT
Organism: Bacillota bacterium; assembly: GCA_036744795.1. Lineage (GTDB taxonomy): Bacteria > Bacillota > UBA4882 > UBA10575 > UBA10575 > UBA5486. The sequence continues at coordinate 22,645 of DAIOHK010000030.1, forward strand.
TTTTTCCAATCAGTTTTCATTAAAAATCACCTTCGTCATCATAATACGTCCAATATGGGGAAGATTTAAAGACTAAAGCAGTCATTGCCATAATAATGATAAATAAAATCCATGATTGTGCTGAAGCATAACCCATTTTAAAGTATTTAAAACCATTATCATAAAGCATCATCCCATATAGGTAAGTTGATTTCAAAGGTCCGCCCTGTGTAACAACAAAAGCCGAAGTAAACTGTTGGAAAGCATTAACCATCTGCATTACCAGGTTAAAGAAGATAATGGGCGTTAACATGGGCAAAGTAATTTTGAAAAATATTCTTACCTTGCCAGCTCCATCAACTTTCGCTGCCTCATAAAGCTCATTAGGGATCTGCTTTAATCCGGCAAGAAACAGAACCATTGAAGAACCAAACTGCCAAACAGTTAACAGGCTTAAGGTATAAAGAGCAACATTTGGACTTCCAAGCCAATCAACAGCTGGAATAGATAATTTAGAAAGAACAATATTTACTAATCCCTTACGGGCAAATAAGAACCGCCATAGTACTGATACAGCTACACTTCCGCCTAGAATAGAAGGCATATAATATATAGTTCGGTAAAAATTAATATATTTCAATTTCATATTGAGAACCATTGCAATAAACAGGGCAAAAATAAGTTTTCCCGGAACTGCAATTAATACATAGATTAATGTCACTTTTAGTGATTGATAAAATAACCTATCTTTTGTAAAGATATCAATAAAGTTTTTTAAGCCAATAAAATTGGGTTCTTTAAGCAAAGATAAGTCCGTAAAAGAATATAAAAATGAGGTAATAAACGGATAAAGTTGAAAGATTAGAAACCCGATAATCCACGGGGCAATATATAATAACCCTACATATTGATGTTCCTTTGTTGGCTTTATATCTAACTTATTACTTGTTAAAGCTTGATCTGTTTTCATGTTTTCTCCATCCTTTTCACAGACTAAAATAGCATTTTAATTTTCCCGCCAAGCTTATATCTTAAATCCCACTCTAGGTGCTTGCATAATTGTCACAATTATTACTATATAACTACAGAACAAATTCAAGCGTGCTTCTTTTGGTTATAAAAAGACAGTGGATATAAGAACTCTAGTTTTTCATGTGCAAAGTATTGTGCTGGATTTAAACTACATTTATTACATACCCACTGTCTTTTTAGCATTATGGATCTAACCTATAAGGCTTTCCCAAGCATTTATCTGCAGCGTTTTAACCTTTAAGATCTGCTAATTTATTATTTAAGTCTACAATCAGAGCTTCTGCGGCTTTTTCAGGTGATAACCTTTTAAAACCAACCTGCTGAATATAGTCATGTAGTATTGTTTCGATTTCTTTGTTCAAGCTTAGAGCATTCTCCGGTCCACCACTATATGGTAAGGTTATCTCTACACCCTTAGCAATAACCGGATCCAGTAGATTGTTCTCTGCTAAAATCTGTCGTGCTTTTTGAGTTGGGGGAACACCACGCGAATCTTTTAATGCCATGATAGCCTCTTTATCATTAAAGAACCAGTTTACAAATTTGGCTGCCTCATCAATATACTTTGATCTGCTATTAATTGATAGAATTTGAGAAGGAGTTGTCATAACACCAGGGTTTTTGGCATCTTTTGGTACGGGATATCTCGCCACATCCACTTTAAATTTACTAGACGAAATAATTGGAGGGGTTGAAGATGCCCATGTGGTGAAAAAGGCATAATTTCCTTCAAGCCAGTAAGTATTTTGCTCACTACCAACATTATCAAAGAGAACACTTTCTTCGAATGGTGGAACAATACCTAAATCAACCATTTTCCGAATATAAGATAGCACTTCAACCAATTGTTGTTTATTAAAGGCTAAGGTAAAATCATCATTGATAAAATTCTTCCCGGTTATCTGTTTGATCTTCATCTTTAGTAGATAAGAAAAGTGATTAGTTGTTAAACATAATAAGTGTTTATTCTTATCTTTCTTTTGTAGTTTAACTCCTTCTTCAATTATCTTATCCCAATCCCAATTATTCTCTAGAGGGATTCCTTCTTTTTCTAGTAACTCAGTGTTTGCTACAAGGCAAAAAGCATTCATACCAGTCGGCAAACCTAAAAGATAATCGCCTTCAGCACCATGATCTCGTGCAAATTGCATATCAAAACCGCTCATATCAATTTTGTCGGTCAGTTTATTCATATTTACAAAGAGTTCACCCTGCGCAGCTAGATCATGTACCCATTTATAATCAATCTGAATAATGTCTGCCGCTGTACCACCAGCTAATTGGGTTACAAGTTTCTGGTAATAGGAAGAAAAGCCACCGTATTCAGCTTCAATTTTAATATTAGGGTTTTTCTTGGTATATAACTCAATTGCTTTTAGTGTGGCTTGATGTCTGACATCTCCGCCCCACCATGAGAACCGCATCTGCTTTTGTTTAGGTCTTGCAGCCTGTATAGTACCTAAAACAGCAACAACTAAAATAGCTACAATACAAACACGCATTAATGATTTAACTGATTTTTTCACTTGCAAATCCTCCTCTTAATCATCTTTAATGGTTTAATGGTTTAACGAAAAGATTCTTACGCCTCCTTTTCTCTCTGTTAGTTATATTGTAATATTATTTCGGTATTGTTATAAAGCAGTAAATTTTAACTTTTGGTATCAATAAACTTGCATTTTTCTTGAAAAGTATCTTTTCTTCATAAATAGACTCTTTTATTATGTAAAACTTAACAACTTCAAAAAAGGAGGAAAAGCAAAGTAAATATGTAACTTATTAAGACAGAGTATATTAAAAAGATAGGGAGCTATTATGTACAAATTACTAATTGTTGATGATGAATCCTCCATCCGTAATGGTATTAAAAACTACTTTCCTTGGACTCAATTAGGATTTGAAGTAGCAGGGCTATTCGAAAATGGCCGTGAAGCTTTAGATTATTGTCGGAAATTACCCGTTGATGTTGTCTTATCCGATATAAAAATGCCAATCATGGATGGACTGGAGCTCGCCAAAGAGCTTTATCAGCTTAATCCTAATATAAAAATTGTTCTCTTAAGCGGATATCGTGAGTTTGAATATGCTAGGGAAGCACTGAAGTATGAAGTAAAGAACTACATTTTAAAGCCCACAAAATATGAAGAACTATATGAAGTCTTCTCCAAAATCAATGAGGAATTGGATCAGGAAAGAATCTCTGAACTAGAAACCAATGTTCAAGAGGATAATCCTAGTTATAGCTATTATGATAAAATTATCGATACCGTAAAATCCTACCTTTATAAAAATTACCAGATTGCTACTTTGAGCAGTACCAGTGAATTGGTACATTTAAACCCTAATTATCTTAGTACATTATTTAAAGATATTACCGGAGAAAATTTTTCCGATTTTTTACTCCGTGTTAGAATGGAAGAAGCTGCTACACTATTGAATGATATAAGATATAAAACTTATGAAATCAGCGAACTAGTTGGATATAGCAATCCCAAAAATTTTACTAGAGCTTTTAAAAAGTATTTTGGTGTTACACCTACAGAATTCCGGAATCCTTCCACATGATCTTTACCCTGACCTGAAATTAAATGAGGTAAAGGATGAGCACTAGTGATGAAAAACGATTATAATTCTTTCCGAAAAAACCTCCTCCTATTCTTGCTTCCTTTACTAATTCCTTTAGTATCTTTTGGGTTTTTTTCTCAGGTTATCACTAAACAGTATATTGAAAAAGAGCTTATTAGAAATAATGCTAACTTATTGAAACAAACAAGAGAAAATTTGGAACTCATCTTCAATGAACTGGATTCGCTTAATTTAACTTTTAGTACCAACTTTGAAATTACACTCAAGCTAAAAAAAATACTTAATAAAACCAATTCTTCTCTTACTTATGAAGAATATAAAACATTAACCACAATTACAAACTTTATTACTGCTCCGGCTAATGCCAGACCTTATATTCATTCCATTTATGTGTATATGGATAATGACCTTAAAAGGTTTCTTACCAGCAATAATGGTTTAGTGCATTTAAATAACTTTTACGATACATCATGGTATAAAAATTATTTGGCAAGTAATCAACAGGATTTTTTTTGGACAGAGAAACGGACCATAAAAAATTATAAATTTGAAAAGACCAATACCGAAATCTTGACTGTTTACCGGAGTCTACACCTTCCCGGATATAAAGATAAAATCGGAGTAATCGTGTTAAATGTATATGCTGATTACTTACAGAAACACCTGGATAATCTGGTGACCAATCCGGAACAAAGAATCTTAATTACAAACAATGAAAATCACTCTATTATAAATAACAAACCCGTAAATTTTACTCCCAAAGAACTTTCCAAGCTCTTAAATATCTCTGACCCGGTATTTACTTTCCGGTCTCTTGAAAACAATTTCATAGTTTCACAGTTGGTTTCAGAAAAATATGGGTGGAAATATTTATCAATTATTCCCTTTTCCACTTTTTACCAGGTAACTACCAAACTACAAACCCTTACAATCCTTTTTTCTCTTTTATCCTTTTTAGTAGGATTAGTATTAACTTATTGGTTATCAAAGAAAAATTATCGCCAGTTAGAAAATATTGTTTCCATTATTGATTCAGCAGCAAATGGCCAAGAACTTCCCCGCCCTCCTGACCGGATTAAAGATGAGTATGGCTATATTACGTATAATATATTAACCAGCTTTATTGAACAAAATTACCTGAAAATTCAGCTCTCCGAAAGAAAATATAAACTTAACTTCATGGAGTTGCTAGCTTTACAATCGCAGATCAACCCGCATTTCCTATTTAATGCCCTTGAAACAATCAAATGGAAAATCATGCAGTATACCAACAAACCTAATGAAGCAAGCAAAATGCTGGAAGATCTTTCAGATATTCTGAGATATTCACTGGAATCACCGGGGAAAAAAGTCACCTTACGAGAAGAATTGGAAAATACCCATAGTTATATAAAAATACAAAAAGTAAGGTTCCAGGATAAATTTGATGTCTATTGGGAATATAATAAACCTTCCCTTGAATACCCAATCATCCGGTTAATTCTTCAACCCTTAATCGAAAATGCTATCCAGCATGGTATTAGACCACTTGAACGAAAATGCTATATCAAAGTGAAAATTATTGAGCAAAATAGGGAACTTAGGATAGTCGTGATCGATAATGGAGCTGGTATTGAGCCCGAAAAACTCAAAAAACTACGTGAAAGCTTAATACAGGATGACAACTATTCTTCCGAACATCTTGGTTTGTATAATACCAATAAACGGATTAAACTGACTTATGGCGAAGAATATGGACTTAAGATTAGAAGTAAGAGATTTTGGGGAACAGCCATTTACCTTCAGATTCCAATTGAAACCAACTACTAAAACCGTTTAGCAATTAGTAGTAGCAAAAGCAGGGATTTTCAGTAAATATAATAATAAAAACTGCAGCTAATTATTAGCTGCAGTTAATTTTTATTTTGGTGCCCAGGACCGGAATCGAACCGGTACGGTTGCCCATACGCCCCTCAAACGTACGCGTCTGCCAGTTCCGCC
>DAIOHK010000031.1:0-26881 GCA_036744795.1 Bacillota bacterium
TCTCAAGATCCGGCGCTTTTACCCTAGCGCGCCGGGGAGCATCCTTGCCGGATTGTTGGAAGCACCACTTCATTGAGTTGACTCGCGGCGTCAGCAGCAAGTAGAGCAAGGCGCGAAGGAGGACGGAACGCAGATAATACTTGATGTATATCGAGTACCGACCGGACTGAGCAACACCGCTATACGCAGCTGATCACGCCGCCTTCCAACAATCCGGCAAATCCAACTTGCTGCTCTATTTTCATCATTTCATGTGCGCGGGCGGTAGCCAGCGTGAGCAACTACCTAAAAATACTTAGGGTAAAAAGCTTAAATTAAGCACCCTCTCGATTGGGGTCTCTTTTTCAATAATTCCCAACTCCATCATCAGCCTCTGCGAATCCTCCCAGTCCCGCGGATCCGAATATCCCACCCCATGCTCCCTGGTATAATCATTTTCCCACAAAGCCATCGAGCGTTTAAGAACTTCCCTTTCTTGCTCTTTTTGTTCCTCTCCAAGCTCCGGAAGGTATTTGAGGCAAATCTCAAAAGTCTCATCTGGATGAGCTAAAGCATATTCTAACCCTTTAAGACTGGCATGGACCAATTTTTTCACTTCATCTGAATCTGAGGCTATTTTTTTCTCCCCGGTAATCAAGCCATGACCTACCAGAGAAAAATAATCCCAGGAATGAATCTCATTTACTTCATAACCCATGGCTTTCAATTTTACTGGTTCATTATTAGCGAAACCAACTACCGCATCCACTTTATCTTCAACCAGCGACTGAATCTGCGTATAGCCTATATCCACCAGTTTTACATCCTTGGCATCTACCCCTGCCCGTTTCAGAATTGCATTGACAGCCAGTAAATTAGTACCATATAAGGGAAGACCAATCTGTTTTCCCTTTAAATCTTGCGGGCTCTTGATTCCCGACTCTACTTTCGCAAGGATCGATGGCGGAAATTTGGCATATAGGCTCAAAATATAAACTACAGGAATTTCTTGTGCCCGGGCAACCAGCACCTGATCACCACCGGCAATTGCATAATCCATTTTCCCGGTAGCAACCAATTGTAAGGCATCAATATCCATCCGATAATCAAAAACTACATCTAAACCTTCTTTACTATAAAAACCTTTTTCTTTTGCAACATACCAGGGAGCAAACTGAACATTAGGAATATAAGTCATTGCTAAGGTTACTTGGCTATTTTGTTTCGGTTTTACAAAAAATATAATTCCGGCAATTAAAATAGTAATACTCAAGATCAGTACATGGTTTTTTTTCATTTAAGGCACCTCCAAATTAATTTACCCGTATTTTTCAAGTAAAATTTGATCCGGCTTTCACCTCCCACTCTGCTTCCAAGGCATTACCCAACTTTCCAGCCTTGAAATTAATAGATAAAAGCCAATCCCGATCGCGGCTAAGACCAGCAAAGCTACAAAAATCAGAGGAGTATCAAAAGTACCCCGGGCAAAATAGACCAAATATCCAAGTCCTTTCCCTGCCCCAGAGAATTCTCCTACTACCGCCCCAATCACCGAAAGGGTTAATCCCATCCTCATTCCCCCAAAAAGAACCGGTAAAGCAGAAGGGACTTCCAATTCAAGAAATATTTCCCTCTTTGTAGCTCCCATTATAATTAATAGCTCTTTTAACCGGGGATCTGTCTCCCTTAAACCAACTACTCCATTAGTAAGCATGGGGAAAAATGAAGTCATTGCCGCAATCAAAACCTTAGAAGTTATTCCAAAACCAAACCAGATAACAAGCAAAGGAGCTAAAGCAACAATCGGAATCGCCTGCATCGCAACGACCAACGGAGTAATTAACCGATCAAGAAAAGGGTTACGAGCCAATAAGTAACTTAATGGGAGTGCGACCAAGGCCGCTATTAAAAAACCTGCAATCGCCTCAAAAAAAGTAGTAAAAAAATGGCCGGCCAGGAGACCTCTAGTTTCAAGTATTTTTTTAAAACGAATTCCAACTTCACCGGGAGAAGGAAGAATATAAGGTTCATAAAAGAAAGATAAAACTTCCCAAATAATTAGAAAAACCATCCCGATGAGAATAACTGAAATACTCCGCTCATGCCGCCGGCAAAAGTTATTTATTCTCTTCTTCATTGTATCCTCCCCATCCCTGTTCCAACAGTTCCTGTACTTCTCCCACCAAACTACTGAACTCGGGAGTACTAAGCAGTTTCTGATTTCTCGGGTATTCCAGATTAATTTTCACCTCACCCAGAATCCGTCCAGGATTTTCCCCCATCACAAAAATACGGTCTGCCAAAAAAACCGCTTCAAAAATATTATGGGTAACCATTAGTCCTGTAAACTTTGTTTGAGACTGTATATTTAAAATTTCCAAGTGCAGCTGACTTCTGGTCAGAGCATCCAGGGCTGCAAATGGTTCATCCATCAGGATAAGCCGGGCTTCTCCCACCAAGGCCCGGGCTAAAGCAACCCGTTGCCGCATTCCACCAGAAAGTTGATGCGGATATTTATCCTCCACCCCGGAAAGGTTTACTAGATTCAGAGCAGCACGTGCCTTTTGGATTCTTTCTTCTGGCTCTTTTTTATTCCCATTCAGTTCCAAAGGGAAAATAATATTATCCAGTACTGTTCTCCAGGGAAGTAAAAGTGAATCTTGGGGGACAAAACTTAACCGATTCCAACCAGGGATTACCTTTTCCCCAAAAACTATGATCTCTCCGGAGTCAGGCAGTAATACCCCTGAAATCAATCTCAAGAGTGTAGATTTCCCGCAACCACTAGGCCCTACCAAACAAACAAACTCTCCATTATCAACATCAAGATTAACTCCGGAAAGTTCCGGCGGTTTAGTAGGGGTAAAAGCCAGCGATACATTTTTTACCTCAATTACTTTTTGCATTACCTCACCTCATCTCATAGAAACAAAAAAGCCCTGAAAAATACTTCAGGGCAAAATACGCTCTTTCTTACTCCTTCTTTCATCCGGACTCTACCGTCGGTTCTGGATTCTCACCAGATCAGCTTAATTCTCTTAAGCTCGTGGACTCGGGGGTACCCCTTACCACCGGTCGGGAATTGGCTAATGCCTCACCCTGCCCTGAAGGTCTTTTTATTCATTTGTATTATATATTATCTTTTTTATACCAGATTGTAAAGTTAAATCTAAGCATTTATTGTAGTTTATTATATATTGACAATTAATTTTTACATAAATGTGTACCAGCAAAGCTGGGGTGGGGGACTACTTATAAAACTATATTTTGAACAGCCACTGGTTTTCCGCTTTCTTCCTCCATAAAGTAAACCATCAAATCCCCTTTCGGAAGTTGTGCTTTTTCGAGCATTAATAAGACTGCAGGGTATGTCAATCTCTGAATTACAACTCCTGAAGCTGGCTGCTCTTCCCGGTAATAAATAAAAATCGCTGTCCCTTTAAGATAGACCTTGGTTATATTAATCGCAAAACCGCCAACCGGACGTTCACCGAGAAATATACCAACCGCCAGAAATTTTTTTTGATCAAAATCCTGAGGTAGTAAAGCTTCAAGAGTACCTTTTTCACCAGTATATATTTTAAAAGCTGGTTCCGGTAATCCTTTAATCTTTTTCAATGTAAAATCTAGTTCAATTGTTGAATTTCCTTCTGAACCAGTAATGATCCCGATTTTTATACTGTTTAGTTTCTTTATTATTCTAAGCAAATTTCTTTTTATCCCTAATAACCCTTGGCGTTTCTTAAAAAATAATGGGGCAAGGTTGGAACAGAGATTAGCCAATAAATTAACCAAAAGTTCGGCATCATGACGGACAAGGCCATTAGTATTAAGCAAAGGGGCAGTAACAGGTATCACTCCTTGGGTAACGATTTTTTCGACATCGGGGGTAACAGGCTCTGCTCCTTCTTCCGCATAAAGTAGCCGGGACTTTAATGGGACCTCTTGATTATTAATAATAATATAATCAACCACACCCGAACCGGTATGTTGAAGTAAGGCCTGGAGATGATCTGAAGCAGTAAAACCTTCGGTCTCTCCGATCTGGGTCATAACATTACAAATGTAGATTTTAGTAGCAGTAGATTCCTTAATTGCAGCAAGCACTTCCCCAACAAGTAGTGGTGGAATAACACTTGTAAACAAGCTTCCTGGTCCAATAATAATAATATCAGCTTCCTTGATTGCTGTTATGCTATCGGTTACCGCTCTAACTTGTGAAGGCTCTAAAAATATCCGTTTAATCGGTTGTTTACTCTCTCCAATGGTAGATTCCCCTTTGACAATTGACCCGTCTTTTAATTCTGCACAAAGATTTACATTTTCAAAAGTAGCAGGAAAAATCCTCCCCCTTACTGCTAAAACCTTTCCCGAAGCTTCAATCGCTTTTTGGAAATCTCCAGTAATACCTGTCATTGCAGTTAAAAACAGATTGCCAAAATTATGTCCCGCCAGTCCTGCCCCTTCATTGAATCGAAATTGCATCAGTTGCTCCATTAAAGGTTCCAGATCTGCCATGGCAATCAAACAGTTTCTGATATCTCCTGGAGGGAGAATTCCGAATTCCTTTCTGATCCGCCCGGAACTCCCTCCATCATCAGCTACTGTAACAATCGCTGTTAGATTGTTAGTTACCCTCTTTAAGCCTCGAAGAATAGTCCCCAGCCCTGTACCCCCACCAATTGTTACAATATTAATATCTTTCTTTAGCCCCTTGGATGACTTCTGTTCCCCGCCCAAGAACTGTAAAAAGGCTTTCTCATCAAGGGTTTTTAAAACATGGTAGACAAGAAAAAATAATCCGATCATGATTTGCAGACTTCCTAACCAAAGGTTAAGGTTTGCTGTTGAAAAACGGATCAAAAAGCCGGATATAACTAATCCTAAAGAAAAAAATATCCACTTTGAAAAATACAATTTAAAATTAAATCTTTTACGACGGGGCATTAAACCTTTCCCCCTAACTTATATCCCGGTGTTCAATAAGGACTTTATACCCTTTAGCCTTCAGGAAATCTCCAAGCTGATTGGCAATGGTTACGGAACGGTGCTTACCTCCGGTACAACCAATTCCGATAATCAATTGTAATTTCCCTTCATTAATATATTGCGGAACTAAAAACTCCATGAAATGAAATAGCTTACTAAGAAACTTCTTAGCTACTGGCCATTTTAAAACATAATCCGATACTTCTTGGTAATTACCATCAAGTTCCCGTAAGGAGTCTACATAATGGGGATTAGGCAAAAACCTAACATCAAAAATGAGGTCCGCATCAAGAGGAAGCCCGTTTCGAAATCCAAAAGAAACCACAGTAATCATTAGTTTCTCTCTCTCATCTAGCTGGGCGAACCTGGAGGTAATCTCCTCCCGAAGTTGACGGATTGTCATATTACTAGTATCTAAAATTAAAGAAGCCTTCCCCTTTAACTCTTCCAACCGAGATTTTTCCGCTTTAATCCCATCAAGGATCCTTCCTTCGCCTGAGAGCGGATGACGACGGCGGGACTCTTTAAACCTTCGGATTAAAACCTCATCCCCTGCTTCAAGATAAAGTATTTCGTAAGAATAACCTGCTTCTTCTAACATCTCCAAAGAAGAAGAGAGGCTATTAAAAAAGTCTCCTCCTCTAATATCAACCACCAGTGCTATTTTATTAATTCTTCCTTCTGATTGTGCACAAAGCTCAGCAAATTTAGTAAGCAACACCGGAGGAAGATTATCTACACAAAAATAACCTAAGTCTTCAAAAGCCTTTACTGCTTCAGATTTCCCCGCCCCAGATATTCCCGTAATTATTACAAAACGAATCAATTCCATAAAAATCAACTCTCCCCCCTATATTACTCTTCGGAATAATAATATGATTTAATTAGTATAGTACACCCGCTTATTAAAAAAAAGGTCTTTTTTTAAAAGTAAAGATATACCAAACTATAGATATATGATTAAATTTTCAATAATTGAATTATGCAATTCCTTATGTTAATACAAAAAAAGGAAGCATTTGTGTGCTTCCTTTGAACGGCTTTTAATACATTTTTATTCGATCTGTAAGTCACTAATCCTACCCATATATAAACTGGTTAGAGCATCCGCTTCCTCTTGCGATGAAGCCTCACTATATACCTGAAAAACCGGTTCTTCAGCATCAGGAAGAACTAAAGCCCAACCATTATCATGGTATACTTTAAGCCCATCAATGACTTCAATTTTTTTCTCTTTATTCTCCTCAAAGAGACTCCGCATTACCCGGCCTTTATCCTCCCAGGAACACTCCACCACCTTCTGATCTGTATAATATGGGGGTAAAACCGAGACTAGTTCCGATAATCTCATTTTTTCTCTTGCCATTAATTCTAGCACCTTTGTTAAAGAATATAAAGCATCAAAGGATGGTTGAAAATGTGTTTTTCCGTCCTTTCCCGGAAAAATCTTTGTCTCTACTATTTTTTCCATTAAGGCTCGGGTATTGGCTTTAGTCCGGACTACTTTCCCTTGGTGTTCCCTTGCTACCTCTTCAATAAACATCGGGGCAGTCACCGGAAGAGGAATTGTGTCGACCTGGGAGTATTTTAAGACAAAAAGGGAGAGAAGGGCTAAAAATTGTTCTTCCTTTACCAATCGCCCTTTCTCATCCACCAAGATTAGGCGTTCCGCATTATTATCTACCACAATTCCCAGATCCGCCTTTTCTGACTTTACTTTATGAGCAATTTTACTTATTACCAAAGAAAGTTCTTTTAGCGTTTGCGGCCTAGTTGGTTTCTCCTCTAAATCCCAATCTATCACTTCGCAACCAAGATTAGTTAAAAGAGTAGGAAGCAACATTGATAAAGTACCTGCATCATAATTAGCCACTATTTTAAACTGTGCTTTCTTAATCTGCTCCCGATCTGTAACTTTGGTAATCCCTTCCAGGTAATGTTCGAAAAGATGGGGAAGATAAGTTATTGCACCAATACCATCAATAGGTGCTCTCTTAAATTCCTCCGTAAAAAAACTCTGTTCAATCTTTCTTTCTAAATCTCGATTTATAGTTAAGCCTTTTTCATCAATAAAATTGGCAAGTATATTTTCTGGATTATGAGGAGAGATCCGTAGATGAACTCCGCCTTGAGCTTCCAGTAGCATTACCGCATACCTTGTAATTGGAGTAGCCATCACCCCAAGATCAAAAACATCGATTCCTGACCCTAAAAAACCACATATTAAAGCGGTCTTTAATATTCGTGCCGGATAAAAATTATCAGTACTTACTATCACACGACTTTTTTCCGGAAGAACGGTTCCGTAGGCTGCGCCAATTTTTGCTGCGAATTCCGGAGTAAATTCCAAATTGGCAGTCCGATCAATTCCCTGATTTCCAAAGAGATTAGTTTCCCAACGGTTTCCCCAAATCATACTTGAGTTTAAGACTGAGCCACTCTCAATATATTTTTCCGGCCATACTTTAATCTCGGGTTTAATTATGGTTTTTGATCCTACCATACACCCTTCTCCTAATACTGCCCCTTCATAAATAGAAACCCAGGATTTTAGATGGGAATGATGGGCTAAGATTGAGCCCCTTAATTCAGTTTCAAAACCTAGATAAGTATGGTTCCAAAGGATGGACCTTTTAATTGAAGAATTATCATTTACTAAGCAATGATCCCCTAAGACGCTATACTTTCCTATTTTTACTCCTTTTCTAATCCGTACATATCTGCCCAAAACTATCGGAGGCTCTAAAATACTATCCTGATCGATCTCTGTACCTTCCCCTGCCCAGATTCCGGAAGAGATCTCCTGCCCCGGCGGACTAAATTTTATTTTTCCCGCTAATAGATCATAATTAGCCTGCCGGTATTGGTGTAAATTGCCTACATCCGACCAGTATCCTTCAGCTATATATCCGTATAATGGTTTACCAGAAGCCAATAAAAGGGGAAAAAGGTCTTTACTGAAATCCACCGCTTTATCTTTATCGTAATATTGGAATACTTCAGGTTCAATAAGATAAATGCCAGTATTGACTGTATCACTAAACACCTCTCCCCAGCCCGGTTTCTCCAAAAACCTTTTAATTCTACCTTCCTCATCAGTGATTACTACTCCATAGTCTAAAGGATTACTAACTCTAGTTAAAACAATGGTAACCAAAGCTTCCTTTTCTCGGTGAAAATCCAGTGCTGCCTGGAGATTAATATCAGTCAAAGCATCCCCGCTGATCACCAGAAAGGTCTGATCCAAAAACTCTTCGGCATTTTTTACACTACCGGCAGTACCCAAAGGGGTTTCTTCAATAAAATATTTTAAGGAGACACCAAAATCTTCTCCCTCACCAAAATAATTGGAGATTACTTCCGGAAGATAAAAGAGTGTAACTCCAATATCGGTAAAATTGTAACGCCGCAATAATTCAATAATATACTCCATCATTGGTCTGGTAGCAATCGGTACCATTGGTTTTGGTTGTTTACAAGTAAGAGGTCTAAGTCTTGTTCCTTTTCCGCCGGCCATTACTATCGCCTTCATACTGAAAACCTCCTGTTTTTTATTACCATTGTTGCTCATTCCTCACTCCTCAGTAAGCAGCTGATCACCAGCAGAAAGTATTTGGTACTCCGTTTTACTTCCGGCAGTTTCTACCGGAGTATAGCGGTTATATGAAACTGGGGTTTCTTTAAAGCTATTTATCTTCGATGTAGCTGTGGTTTTATGGGTTTCTTCTTTTCCTGGTTGATAAAAATAAGACTCAAGAAATTCACTATATACTTCTTGATAAACCCGGATGGTCTCTCCGGCTATCTTTTCCCAATCGTATTCCTCTTCCAGATCACGATATGCTTGTTCCCTCATGGCTTTTGCGTGATCCGGATAATGAAGCATCCATACAATATTGTCGGCTAAGGAATTAGGATTATTGGCAAAGGCCTTTAATCCATTTTTTCCATGTTGTACTACTTCTCCCAGCCCCCCTGTATCAGTAACAACTACCGGCGCTCCCGCTGCCATTGCTTCTAAAGCCACAATTCCGAAAGGTTCGTATAAACTAGGGAAGACAGCAACATCTGCTGTACTAAGCAGGGCATTACGTGTTAGGTCATCTATATAACCCGTAAAGTAAATCCGTTGGTAAATCCCAAGGCTCTGAGCTTTATTTTGAAGATGTTCCGCATATGGCCCTTTCCCAGCAATTACAAACTTTACTTTATTATCTACCTTAAGTATTTTAACTGCTGCTTCCAATAGAAGGTCCAAACCTTTTTCACGCACTATACGACCAACATAAAAAACAACCTTCTCATCGTGAGCAGCAAATCTATTTCTAATCTCCATGGCATTTTTTGGCGTTTTTTTGAAAATTTCCGGGTATACACCATTTGGAATTATTTCTAATTTATCCCTCGGGATTTGAAAAATTCTATGCAATTCATTCAACATATAACGGCTACAACAGATCACCCGCCAGGCTTCATAACCCAACCACCATTCCACATCGCTTATATACCGTTGTAAATCATTATGGAGACCATTATTTCTTCCCCACTCAGTAGCATGAATGGTTGCTACCAGTGGCTTGTTCCAAGCATGTTTCAGGAGTTTGCCTGCATAAGCTACCAGCCAGTCATGTGCATGAATAACCTCAAACTCTTCTCCAGCCCTAAATAGTGCCATTGCTTTCTCAACCAGATTAAGGTTAAACTGCAGGACCCAAGAGATAAAATCCGGTGGATGGGGATTACTTGGCTTAACCCGGTAAACATTTATTCCTTTTAATTCTTCGGTTTCCTGAGCATCTTGGGTTCCAATCGTAAGGACCGAAACTTCTTCTCCTTTTTTGACCAGGGCAAGTGCTAAATCATGAACATGAGGGGCAATCCCACCAACAACCTTAGGAGGGAACTCCCAACTTAACATCAGAATTTTCATTTGGTCACTCCTTCCGGTAACCGCTGTTCTAATCCCAACAATTAACAGCCATAGTAAAGTGTAGGCATATTCTTTCCAATATTACCAAAGATAATTCCCTCTCTAAGAACGAAAAGCAAAAAATGCCTTCTGTTTAAAGAAGGCATTTTGTTTGCTTTAAGTGAACCATCTCAAAATAAGACAGTATTATTAAATACAAATTAATTAAGAATTGCATAAATTTTTTGTGGTCAAATCAATGCCTAAAGATCAGGCATTAATCAGTAGATTATCAAATTTTCATTTTAATATAATTGAATATTATCATTCTGTGGTGGTTTCCGAACTACCTCAGTTCCAAAGTAATCCATTATTCCTCCGACAGGAGGGTTTGGCTTTCTAACTCTAACTACCACTTGTTCAAGGGTATATGCTGAAACGATCTGATCCGCAATCGCCTGTGCAAGAGCTTCCATTAGGTTAAATTCCCGCTCTTCAACAATATCTTTTACCAGAGCATATACTTCTGCATAATTAATTGAATAGTCAAGATCATCTGTCGTACCTGCTCGAAAAAGGTCAAGGTAAAGCTCAACATCAACCTCAAGCCTTTGCCCTAGTTCCTTTTCAGCAGCAAAAGCTCCGTGGTAACCATAAAATACCATATTGCTTAAAATAAGCTTGTCTACTGACATGATACTCTCCCCCCCTCTTTCAAATTTTATTGTACCTTAGAAAGCAAAATATGTGAATAGTATTTCTATAAATTTTTTTCGTAAAAGTAAAGATCCTGTTAAGCAGTTTACGGAAGGTACGGATTGAATTGACAAACTATAAAGTAAAAAGGTAAAATGTAAACTGAACTTAATAAGGGTTAAAAAAAGGATGATCGCGAATGTCTCAGCAGCTTAGTTTAAAATCTGAAATTCGTCAATTAAAAGAGAAAACTGGGGCTTTAATTTTGGCCCATACTTATCAAAATAGTGAAGTTCAAGATATTGCCGATTTTATTGGCGATTCTTTGGAACTAAGCAGATTAGCTGCTAATGCCCCGCAAAAAGTTCTGGTTTTTTGCGGAGTACATTTTATGGCCGAAAGCGCCGCAATTCTGTCCCCTGAAAAAACGGTATTATTACCCGCTCCCGATGCTGGTTGCCCAATGGCAGATATGGCCGATCCCGAAGCGGTCAGAGAATGGCGCTCTAAATATCCCAAAGCAGCTGTAGTGGCCTATGTTAATACTTCTGCGGCAGTTAAAGCTGAAAGTGATATCTGTTGTACCTCTTCGAATGCATTAAAAGTAGTAAGTTCACTTGATGCGGATGAAATTATTTTTCTTCCCGATCAAAATCTGGGAAGATATGTTGCCTCACAGATTCCTGGGAAAAAGTTCCATTTATGGCCGGGATATTGCCATACTCACCATCGAGTAGCTGTTGAAGAAGTACAGCGGGCAAAAAATGCACTCCCTGAAGCCAAAGTTTTAATTCATCCTGAGTGCAAGCCAGAGGTCTCTGCCCTTGCCGATTTTGTGGGTAGTACCAAGCAGATTATTGAACATGTAGGAAAATCGGAAGCTTCCACTTTTATAATCGGTACAGAGATGGGTATTATTCACGGTTTGAAAAAACGCTATCCAGAGAAAAAATTCTACTTACTTGCACCAGGTTTAGTCTGTCCTAATATGAAAAAAACATCTTTGCAGAAAATTGCAACTTCACTGCGAAATATGGAACCTGTAATTACTGTGCCCGAACCTCTCCGTTCTAAAGCCAAACTTGCATTGGAACGAATGTTAGCTATATAAATATTTAACTTTTTTAATTTTAAGACCTACCCTCTCCCTAGCCTCCTTTAAGGTGTTTAGGGCGAGGGTTTGCATTTGAAAATTTTTTAACAACAAGGGGGCTTTATAATGGCAATAAGCATCTCCACAACAGACCTTGAACATACTCCGTTTTTGGTGGTTGGGAGTGGAATTGCCGGTCTTTACACCGCACTTAAACTTTCTGAATTTTCCGAAGTTACCCTGATTACAAAAGAAACCCTGGAAGAAAGCAATACCACTTATGCCCAAGGAGGGATAGCTGCCGCCATAAGCCCTTCTGATTCTCCTGAACTTCACTATGAAGATACAATCAGAGTTGGAGCAGGGACTTGTCTCCCTACTGCCGTCCAGATTCTAGTGCGTGAAGGGCCGGAAAGGGTAAAAGAATTAATAGATTTAGGAGTTCCCTTTGATTATCAGGCTGGAGAGCCGGCTCTCACCCGCGAAGCCGCACATAGCCGCTCTAGAATCTTACATGCAGATGGTGATGCTACTGGACGAGAAATTAGCAGAGCCCTTACCCGTGATGTTATAAATAATCCGAGAATTAAGATTAAGGAAAATTTGTTTGTAGCCGCACTACTCACCGGACCGGAAGGGTGTTACGGTATTCTTGGCATTGAAGAAACCGGTAAGGTCAGTTGCTTCTTATCCGAAGCAACGATCCTATCTACCGGTGGTTGCGGTCAAATTTTTACCGATACTACTAATCCAAAAGTTGCGACCGGTGATGGAATAGCCATTGCCTTTAGAGCAGGTGCTGCCTTATCTGACATGGAATTTATGCAGTTTCACCCTACAGCCCTTCATTTGCCTAATGCACCCCGTTTTCTCATCTCAGAAGCTGTAAGAGGAGAAGGAGGTCTCCTCCGGAATAAGCAGGGTTTCCGTTTCATGCCTTCCTATCATAAACAGGCAGAATTAGCCCCCCGTGATATCGTTGCCCGTTCAATCTTTCATGAAATGCAAAAAACCGGAGATGAACATGTCTATCTTGATCTCTCCCCCCTTGCTCCGGAGCGGATTAAAAGTAGGTTCCCCAATATCTATGAGACCTGCTTAGAATATGGGGTTGATATTACCAGAGAAATGATTCCAGTGGCTCCTGCCGCCCATTATATGATGGGTGGAATTGCTACTGATCTCTGGGGGCGTACAGCTTTACCCCACCTGTTTGCTTGTGGGGAGGTAGCAAATTCCGGAGTTCATGGTGCCAACCGTTTAGCCAGTAATTCTTTACTTGATGGTCTCGTCCTTGGACATCGGATCTTCGAGTATCTTAAAGCACATAAACTCTCTTTTTCTGAGATTCCTCAAAAATTGAAGGCCGAGATAACAGGTGAAACCGATCCGGCAACAATTGAAACTGATCTTAAATTCCTTAAAAGACTGGTCTCTAAAGAACTTGGGATCATCCGTAATCAAGAAGGATTAGACTGTCTCCTGCATCAGTTATCATCATGTTCTTCTTGGGAAAACCCCTCCCTAATACCTGAGTATCTGGAATTACAGAATATGCGTTTAATTGCCCGTTTAATGGCTAAAGCAGCATTAGAACGTAAGGAAAGCCGGGGTAGTCATTTTCGTTCTGATTATTCAATCTCTGATCCTTCTTGGATCAAGAGGATTTTCCATTTTCCTGGTCGAACTGAAATTTATCCGGCTGATAAGGCCTATAATTGGCCCTGGTAAAATAGAAAGAGGTGATTTTTATGTTGAAACCACCTAAACAAGTTGTTTCTGAAATTATACAAAGAGCTCTTGCGGAAGATCTAGGCATTGGGGATATTACCTCCGAACTTACTATCTCCGAAGGAGCTACCGGTACAGGGAAATTTATATCTAAATCTTCTGGTATTATATGTGGTTGGCCTGTAGTAAAAGAAGTTTTTCAACAGTTAAACCCGGGTATATTCCTGGATATTTACCTTCCTGATGGTTCAGCCGTTGCACCAGGTACTTTATTAGCAGTAATTTCCGGACCGGTTAAAGACCTCCTTGCCGGGGAAAGGGTTGCCCTTAATTTTCTTCAGCATCTCTCCGGGATTGCTACCTACACCCGGAAACTAGTCGATCAAATTAGTGGTTTTCCCAATGTTCGCGTGGTTGACACTAGAAAAACAACGCCAGGTCTTCGTATTCTACAAAAATACGCGGTCCGAATTGGTGGGGGATACAACCACCGCTACAATCTTGCCGATGCCGTTCTAATCAAAGATAACCATTTAGTAGCCTGTGGGGGTGTTAAACCGGCAATTGAAATGGTACGAAAAGGAATACCTCATACTATGACTATTGAAGTAGAGGTGGAATCAGAGGAACAGGTTAGGGAAGCCCTCGATGCTGAAGCTGATATTATTATGCTTGACAATATGTCTCCTGAATTGATGAGAAAAATGGTTAATCTCATCAATAGACGAGCCTGTGTTGAAGCTTCCGGAAATGTTACAGCTGAAAACATCAGAGAAGTAGCAGCCACGGGAGTAGATGTTATCTCTGTCGGACATTTAACTCATTCGGTAGAAGCTCTGGATATAAGTTTAAAGCTTGGAAATATCTAACCTCGTAACTCGTCTCTGGTCGCTTTTCATGTGCCCCAGTTTGCTGGAGTGAAAATTATTAGAAAAAGTCTTTGAAGAATGTCGATTTATCCGCCTTTGATACATTAGGCGGCATGAACGACTTGCTTGTTGACTCACCCGGCTTTGATTCTCATATTTCATGTGCGCTGGCGGTAGCCGGCATGAGCAACTACTTAATAAAAAAGAACCGCAACTATTGTCGGTTCTTTTTTTCTCGCTTATGCTAAGATTTACACATAAAAACAACAAAGAAAGTAACTTTAAATCCTAAAATTTAACTCCCACCGTCGCAAAGATCCCCGGGTCTTCTTTGCCTAAAATTGCAGCCACATCAATTAGAACCGGTCCTAGTTTTCCTCCTAAACCGGTGGTAAAACTAAAGCCCTCATCATTTTTAAAGCCTCCGGCTCGTAAGAAAACCAGACCAAAGATTGGTTGTTCGACACCAAGATGGTAAACCACATTTTCTCCTTGCAGAGAAGTTTCAAGATCAGCTGCAATTAAAAGACCTGCTAAAGGTATTTTAACTGCTCCACCAACTACTACTTTGGTAGGTAAATCAAGCTGCTCAAATTTAGTAATAGGATAATCCCTCAATACTGCTCCCAATCTAACTATTTTACCAACTTTGAAGATCCCACCTAAATCAACAGCTACTCCGTTTTCTTTTTCCGGTGTTATATACCGTCCTGATGCAGTCTGTTCAATGGTTTCATTACTTACATAAACATATTTAGCATTCATCCCTAAGGCAAACAAGCTGGTCATTTCTTTGGCAAGAGTAAGGGTCCCCTGTACTGTGCTATCCTTATCTAGTAACATCCCATTTTCTGTTCTTTGACTATTTGCATCAAAATCCCCAAATACATTCAGAGCAAAATTTCTTAAGGTTAATCCTCCCCCAAAAGTACCTTTAAAAGAACCTTCCAGATTTGTAAGATCGATATTCTGATCGCCAATAATTTTAACAAGATTACTAAAATCACCTTGAGCCCCTATACTTGGGGTTATACCCATTTTGACTTGAGAAATTCCTGCTGGATTCCAATAAGCTGCTGTTCCATCATCAGCTACCGCGGTAAAAGCTCCGCCCATACTAATCGCTCGAGCCCCGATTCCCAAAGGTGCTGCCATACAAAGCTGCGCTCCAAAAATAGTTAAACTCAGCATTAGTAAAAGACTAATTAAACGTTTCATCAGTCGAAAAATCCTCCTATTATTTAATGTAGTAAAAAAGGATTTCGACAATTATCAGCATATCCCTTTTCTAATAGATAATCCCTCCACAAATTTTTTATGGCATTTTTTAACGAAAAGAATTATAACCACCTCGCTTAAATTAAGCTCCTTTCCTGTTTTACCCGGATTTTACCCTAATTGCACACTAATTTGTATTAGAACATAAACTATTATCAATTAGCCTCGAACAAATCCTTTACATGAAACTTATAAGGTTATCTTCAGCTAATAATAGTCTATTACTATAGTTACAAAGGAGGTTCTCCATGGTTCGACCGGAAGAAATAGAACTCTCCAAACTTCCTGTGGGTAAGTTTGGAAAAGTAGTTTCACTTAAAGCCACAGGATTAGTACGTAGCCGCTTGTTGGACCTAGGCTTAATTCCAGAAACAGTTATCAAGGTTATCCGTCAAAGTCCAGCCGGAGATCCAGTGGCTTATGCAATTAGAGGTGCTATTATTGCCCTCCGTTCTGAAGAAAGCAGGTTAATTACAGTCAATCCGCTATAATATCTTCAAAATCTTTTTAAGATAATAAGTCTGTATAAGATCGTAGTTCGTTCTTTATGCAGACTTTCTTTTACGCTGTTCTTTTTTATCATTACTTAGCATAAGCTAAAATTGTAATACAAAGCCGAAGCTAATTGTAAGCAGGGTAAAACCTTTTAAGAAAAAGGGAGGTACCACCTTGTCTAAAAACACCTTCTTAACAGAGAGTATGGAAGATTATTTAGAAATGTTTTACCGGATAGTAAGGGAACAGGGTTATGTACGACCCATCGATCTCTCAAAAGCAATTCAGGTTAAACCTTCTTCCGTAACAAGGATGATCCAAAAACTGGATCGAGCAAAATTTATTGTTTACGAAAAATACCGAAATATTGCTTTGACCGCAAAAGGACTTAGTTACGGCCGGTTTTTAGTCTGGCGCGATGAAACATTAAAAGAATTCTTACATCTAGTCAAAGCTAATGTTGGTGTGGATGAACAGGTTGAAGGGATGGAACATTATATTACTCCAGCCACGATGAGTATTATACGCAATCTCATTCTTTTTTTTAATTCCAATCCGGAGTGTTTAAAACAATTGGCAGATTTACAGCAGGAGAACCTTTACCCTGATAATGAAGATCTAAAACAATTGCGTGCCTGGTTATTCAAACATAAAAACTAATAAAAGATGCCTTTGATGCTTACCGACTCACCTGGCCTCACTTTCATCACTTCATGTGTGCGGACGGTAGCCAGCGTGAGCGACTACCTATTAAGGTAAAAAACTGATCATGGCTTTTTTATAGACAAGCTCAAATGCAGCAAAAATATTATTTATTACTAAACTTTATTTACTTTTTAGCGTAGTTTAACCACTAACTAACATTAAACTTATTATTTGTTTTTTCTGCATTAACAGATATTTTTAATTCACCCCTACATTTATTGAAGAAAAAAGTTATAATAAAAGAGTTAGTAGAAAGGAGGCTACCATGTGAAAAGTGCATCACTTTTATCAAAACTTACCGAAGCAACAGGCATCTCCGGACGCGAAGACCGAGTTGCCAAGATAATTTTAAATTTTTTTACCCACGAAGAAGGACGTGAGTGGATTTCCCAAGTACACCGTGACAAACTAGGAAATATTATTCTCCACAAGAAAGGACAAAGCGAAGCTCCACCAAAAATTATGTTTGCTGCCCATATGGATGAGATCGGTTTAATCGTTACAGATATTGAAGAAGGATTTCTCCGTTTCTCTTCCATTGGCGGTATTGACCAACGCGTTCTGGTCGGACAAGAGGTGATCGTTCACGGCAAAAAAGATCTTTTGGGGATTATTGGTGCCAAACCACCCCACATTCAGACTCCAGATGAGAGAGGAAAATCTATTAAGATTCAGGATATGACTATTGACTTAGGTCTTTCTCAGGAAAAAACTGAATCTTTAGTCAAGATTGGGGATTCTATCACCATTAAAAGAGAGTTTTGTCAATTACAAAATTCT
This sequence comes from Bacillota bacterium, assembly GCA_036744795.1. Taxonomy (GTDB): domain Bacteria; phylum Bacillota; class UBA4882; order UBA10575; family UBA10575; genus UBA5486. Next base: position 17,525 of record DAIOHK010000031.1, read on the forward strand.
CTCTGCTCAGGAAAGGCTATGGATGACCGTGCCGGAGTAATAGCACTAGTAGAATGTTTGAAACGACTAAAAGACCTTCGCCATCAAGCAGATGTCTATTGTGTAGTAACTGTCCAAGAGGAGTTAGGTGTAAGAGGTGCTTTTGTCAGTTCCTATGGGATTAATCCTGATATTGGGGTTGCCATTGATGTCACCCATGGTGAAATGCCCGGCCTTCCTGATTATGAGGCCTTTAAATTAGGAGAGGGGCCTGTGATAGTAACTGGTCCGCAGACGCATCCAAAAGTCTTTGAAAAACTCAAAGAAGCTGCTAAAGCTGGGAATATAAAATATCAGATTGAAGCTGAAGTTACTCCGCGGGGAACTGATGCTTATGCGATTCAGGTAGCCCAAGCCGGGGTAACAAGCGGTCTTGTCAGCATCCCTCTTCGTTACATGCATACTTCAGTTGAGACCTTATCCCTAGAAGACCTAACAGAAACAGGCAGATTACTCGCTGAATTTGTAATGGGAATCAATAGCGAGTTTGTAGGGGGGTTGAAATATTGCTAAAGGAATTATGTGAATTAAATGCTGTTTCCAGTCGGGAGGAAGCCGTTCGGGAGTATATCCGCAACCGGATTAAAGGAAAAGTTGATAAATTTGGAACCGATAATCTTGGAAACCTCCTAGCCGTGACAGGCGAAGATAAAAAAGGCCCTAAAATAATGCTCTCCGCCCATATGGATGAGGTAGGTTTAATGGTTGTTGGTATTGATAATAGTGGACTCCTTAAAATAAAACCCATGGGCGGAATCGATGAAAGAGTCTTACTCTCCAAAAGGGTAGTGATCGGCCCCAATAAAATTCCAGGTGTTATTGGTGCCAAACCTATCCACCTACAAGAAAGGGAGGAAAGGGAAAAACCGGTCAAAATACCCTCGCTCTTCGTAGATATCGGGGCCAAAGATAAAAACGATGCGGAGAAGGATGTCAATATCGGCGATCTGGCAGCTTTTGATGTAAAAGCCGGAGAATTTGGCGACCGCATGTTTAAAGGAAAAGCATTAGATGATCGAGTAGGGTGTGCTGTTCTTTTAAACCTGATCGAAAACACTTATGATTTTCCTGTTTATTATGCTTTTACTGTCCAGGAAGAGGTGGGTCTTAGAGGCGCAACTGTAGCAGCCTTCAGAATAAACCCCGACCTAGCTTTAGGCTTTGAGGGAACCTCAGCAGGAGATGTTCCTTCTTCTAAAAAACATAAACAATCAACCAGAATCGGTAAAGGTCCGGCCATCAGCTTTATGGATCGTTCTGTAATCGTCAACCAAACTATGGTGGATAGGCTAATCGAAGTAGCACGTGAATCTGGAATTAATTATCAATTTAGAGAATCAATCACGGGAGGAACAGAGGCCGGAGCTATTAATCAATCCCGAGCCGGAATCACTGCAGGTATACTCTCTGTTCCTTGCCGTTATATTCATTCGCCAGTCTCTGTTTTGAGCCTGGATGATTATGAAAATACGATTAAACTTGCGGATGCATTCCTAAAAAGTATTGAAAGAAGGGGGTTACCCGTATGAAAGAGTTGATTAAAAAATTAACCACCATTAGCTCTCCCTCTGGCCGGGAAGAGCAAATCCGAAACATCATTAGGGAAGAGATCAAAAACCACTGCGATGAAGTGAAAGAAGATACCCTTGGGAACCTTATTGCCATTAAACGCGGCGGGAAAACTAAAATTCAGTTTGCTGCACATATGGATGAAATCGGGATGATTGTAACTGATATAGATGAAAAGGGTTTTTTACGCTTTGGTAATGTAGGGGGAGTTTCACCCCATCGCCTGTTTGGACAGAGAGCACGGTTCCAAAATGGAACAATCGGAGTCTTTGGGGCAGAAAAAGTCGACAATATTAAAGACTTAACCTTGGATAAGCTATACTTAGATATTGGCGCCACCTCAGAAAAAGAAGCTAAGGAAAAAGTCTCGATTGGTGATATTGCCACCTATTATCATGAGTTTTCCGATTTAGGCGACCGAGTAATCGCCAAATCCCTGGATAACCGGATTGGTTGTGCTGTACTTATTGAAGCGATGAAACGAGCCACTAATCCTCAGAATGACCTGTTCTGCACTTTCACTGTCCAAGAGGAGGTTGGCCTTCGTGGTGCCCGGACTTCAGCTTTTGGGATTGAACCCGACCTTGGGATTGCCATTGATGTCACCAGTACTGGTGATACCCCGGAATGCGAACGTATGGCAGTCAAACTTGGGCAGGGAGCAGCGATTAAAATCAAGGATCGTTCACTGATTACTCATCCTCAAGTTAGGGATTTACTAACCACTTTATCGGAGGAAAATTCCATACCTCATCAATTTGAGGTCTTACCCTTCGGTGGTACTGATTCCGGTGCCATTCATCTGACCAGAGCAGGAGTTCCGGCGGGCGTGATCTCCATTCCGTGCCGCTATGTTCATTCCCCCTCGGAAATGATTGATTTAAAGGATGCTGAAGCTGCAGTTCGCTTAGTAGTAGCAGTTATGGAAAATAAAGTGGAATTGTAATCGTAGTCTCCCGCAAATTTCCTTTTATACAAAAAGAGGCTGCTCTTTACAGCCTCTTTTTGTATCCTAAGTTTTTCGATCCCAACCCATAATAAGTTAGGAAATAATCTTTTCCTTTGTCTAAATAATATTCAATAACAAAATGTTCCTGCATAAAAAAGGCTCGATACCATGGATGATAAATTTCTCATTTAAAACACCCTTTCTGTGATTTTCTATTACATCGTAGCTAATAGCTGCGGTAGAAGCTATGAAATTTGAAAGCTTATTTTACATATTTTCAGCATCAACAATACTATCGTACTTAAGATTAGCTATCCTTCTGTCCCTAAATAGCAGGATAACTATTTTATCTTGGGAATCAACTAACATCACCAAGTCTGTAGTTATTGCTAGCTTAAATAGATTAAGGGGATACTTAAGTTTTTAAGTATCCTCTCAATTAATAATTTAAATCATACCTCTCTTATTCCTTATGGCCTTAGATAACTCGTATCAGACCATTTGTCAATTTGTTATCAAAAAGGCATTTAAGCAATTTTCTCAGCTAATAGTTTTTCGATTTCAATCGCAATAAAATCTTCATCATTAGAGTAATCTGAAACAATATCTGCCTGTTCTCTAACTTCTGGTACAGCACTAGCCGGAGCTATTGCAAGTCCCGCTTCCTTAAACATGGGTAGATCATTTAACCAATCCCCAAAAGCTACCGTCTCCCTCAAATCAATCTTTAATCTCTCGGCTATACTTCTCAGCCCACTTCCTTTATCCACTGCATCTGGACGGATAATAAGCTGATTATACCCACTTTTTAAGGAAGGACTCATATCTAGTTTAATACCTGGAAGAATAGATTTTAATTTTTTATATATTGCCCGGGCGTTTGCTGCTTGATCCAGGATAATAATTTGTTCAATCTGTTTAATATTAATATCTTTTTCTGAACAAAAATCATCCTGACGAAGCTTAAAACCCCAGGATCGAATCTCCAAATCTGGTTGCTCACAAAAACTAATTATTTCATCATTGCTTACCATATAAACCACATTAAGTTGTTCTTTAAGTGTCTGTAGAACCGATTTAGTCACTTCTGGATTTATACTCTCAAACACCGGTTGACCGTAACCTTTAGGAAACAAAAAAGCCCCGTCTGTACAGACAAAGTTAACAGGAAACCCTAATAAATCCTCCACATGCTTAGTGTAATGGTATAGTCTACCTGTAACCAGGGTAATCTCTATCCCTTGCTCATGAAGATTATTCAGCGTTTCCCTGGTTGTCTCGCTAATCGTCTTGTTTCTCCGCAGTAAAGTCCCATCTAAATCTAGTGCTATTAATCTTAATTTTTTGATCGTAATTCCTCCTTTCGAATTCCTTTATTTTTAAAAAAAGAATTACAGATTCAGGGACTGGTTGGTAGTCGCTTGCTTAAATAATCTCTTTTTAATTTATACCAAACTTGGTCGGAAGGTTATAAGAAACTAAATTATGCAATTTCTTCAGAGCATTCCTTGAATAATAAAAAACGAGTAACTAATCAAGTAATTCTCTCACTTAATTCTATACCAATTCAGTATTGTGGAAAGTAATTCTTCCGCAGTGTTCGCCCTGGATGGATCGACAAGTAACCTCTGGAAGATCTCTTTTAGTTTTAAAACCATACCTCCTGCCCTTTCCGGGAGTAGGTGGGTAGCAGAAGCCTTAGCCAGCAGCTTCAAAAGATATAATCCACATTCAAACTGAGCAAGGTTTTCCCACCGCTTGCAGCAAATTGTCTCTAAAGCCAAGACTAATAGAAAAGCTGCCTTTTCCGGATCAGATTTAACTCTTTGATAAAGATCATCAAAGATACCAACTGTATGCCCTTCTACCTGTAAATAACATCCCGGCCAATAAGCTAATCGACATTCAATAAGAGTTAAAATCTGCTCCTTAGTGGGGGCAGTTTGATTAATCAAGTCATAAATTAAGTCCTCTTCTAAAAAATAGAGTGACTCCTCCATATTTCGCCTCTCCTATTCAACTAAGCTCCTTTGAATACTCCTCTTTGCGCTTACAATATGGTATAATAGATTTTGTATCTTCCTACTTAAAAAATACTCTTAAATTATCTTATTATTCTTTGCCCAGCCAGGTCAAAATGTTGTTTCGCAAGTGGTATTGGATTTCTTCATTTAGCATTCTTGGAGAAAATACATCCGGTCGACTCACCTGGCTTATATTTTCATCATTTCATGTGTGCGGGCGGTAGCCAGCGTGAGCGAATACCTTCACTCTATGAAACTCTAAAGGTCAACCTATTCAATATTCTATCTTCGTCTATTTTACAATAAATCCTTTTTCTGGTCTTGTTTTCTTTCTTCTTCTTAAGAAATTGCATAATTGTTTGATTTAAGATTAACCACAATAAAGGCCAGTCCATCATATTTTTAATAAAGATTAAATCTGAAGGCTGCTGGTAAAACTAATCCCCTGCATTAGATGGCAGGGGAAAATAAAGTTCTGTTTGACCAAAGCATAATTAACACTATTTTATTATATCATAAATAGCACTATCCGTCACCATTATCCCTAACAAGGCTAGTTGCATTGTTTCCTCAATTTTTGGTCGCGACACTATATAGTGAGTTGCTTACGGAAAGGCTATCAATAATTGTGGCGTGATACGCTATGAGCTCTTAACAAGGAGGTAAAAATGAATAATAATACTTCTGACCGCCAATTCGAAGAGCATCGATTAGAACAGGTCTTATTAGAGATTCAGCAACAACTAGAAAGGCAAAAACAGTTTCTTAACAAGCAGAAAAATACAGTAATGACTGAACGAAAAACACTCTGGGATAATGGGCCTCACTATGTATATAGTTTTGATGATGCTCTTAAACTCTCACAACAAGTTAATGAACTCCAACATTTGGAGGTTGCACTAGAAAACAGTCATCGTCTAGTTGCGAAACTGGAGAAAATGCTTTTCTCCCCTTATTTCGGTCGGATTGATTTTACGGAAAAAGGAACCCATAAAGCAGATGAGATTTACATTGGAATTTCATCCTTGATTGATAAAAATACAGGTAATCTTCTTGTCTACGATTGGCGGGCTCCAATCTGCAGTATGTTTTATGACTTTCCTTTAGGCCCTGCCCATTATCTATGTCAAGCTGGTACAATTTCGGGCAAAATTCTTTTAAAGCGTCAATATAAAATCGAAAATGGCAAACTTATTTATATGTTTGACAGTAGTTTAAAGATCGATGATCAGATCCTCCAGGAGATTTTAAGCAGACATACTGATGAGAAGATGAAAACCATTGTTTCTAGTATCCAAAGTGAACAAAACCGGGTAATTCGGGATGATCACCATCAGGTTTTATTTGTTCAAGGGGCCGCTGGTAGTGGAAAAACTTCGATTGCCCTCCATCGGGCAGCCTATTATCTATATAAAGAACGGGGGAAAATTACCAGTAAAAATATATTAATCTTCTCACCAAACCGCTTATTTAAGGATTATATCTCTAATGTCCTTCCCGAACTTGGAGAAGAGAATATCCTTTGTACCACTTTCCAGGATTTTACCAGAAAACTACTTCCTAATACATTAAAAATTGAAGATTTCAATAATCAACTGGAATTCATTCTCTCTATGGAAGAGCCAGCAGAAGCTGAAACCAGGTTGGAAAATATCCATTATAAGACTACTCCTGATTTCTATCAGGTAATTAAAGAGTATATTCAATATCTCACAAGCCAAAAAAAATCTTTTTCTGATCTGCTCTTTCTGGGGAAAAAAGTCTTGGGTAAAGAGCAACTCCAGGATCTTTATGAAGAAAAATTTTCTTATCTGCCGATGAAAAAACGCCTTCTTCAAATTCAGCGTCGGGCCTACTTTTTGCTTCGTCCCCTTGCTAAAGAAAGACTGCAATATTATCTGAAGCTTTTTGCCGGAGACCGTAACATTGTCAATGAGAAGGAACTAAAAGCCCGTAGCCGGCTAGCTGTAAAAGAGGAACTTGAGCCCATTAAAGAACAGATCAAATCATGGACTCGTTTTAACTCCCTTCAACTATATAAAGAGCTCTTTTCCCGTAAAGAATTATTTTACAAAATAGCAGAAGGGACTCTTCTTTCTCCCAATATTGAGGAGATCCGATCCGAAACTATAAAAAATCTGGAAAGAGGATGGGTGGGGTGTGAAGATCTTGCTCCTCTCCTTTTCTTCCGGGGTAAAATCGAAGGTTTCCCTAAATTCCCCGATATTAAACACCTTATTATTGATGAAGCTCAAGATTATACTTTTCTCCAGTATGAAGTAATCAAAGAGCTTTTCCCGGCTGCGACCTTTACTATCTTAGGAGATGTAAACCAGGCAATTCATCCTATTCAATATCAAAATACTTTTGCGGAGATTAAAAAGATTTTTGCCCACAAAAAGCCCGGCTCATTCCATTTGAGTAAAAGCTATCGTTCTACTAAAGAAATTGCCGATTTTACTAAGGCTCTCCTGGGGAATGATGGGGAAACCGGATATATTAACCGCCCGGGGGTCAAACCCTTAGTGATAAACGTTAAACAAGAAAGCCTGCTCCCAAAAGCAATCACCGAACAAATCCAAGAACTAAAAAAGGAGGGCATGACTTCAATTGCGGTAATAGCTAAAACCTCTCAGCAATGTCGTAAGGTTTATCAACAACTAAAATACTTTACCAAAATCCGTCTAATTATGAATGATGATGAACTATTCTCTACTGGCGTGGTAATTATCCCTTCTTATCTGGCAAAGGGTTTAGAGTTCGATGCTGTCCTTATCTATGATGCTAGCAAAAAAAGTTATTATTTAGAAAATGAAAAAAAACTCTTTTATACTGCTTGCACTAGAGCATTGCATCGGCTTTACCTATATTATTCTGAGCAACCTTCCCCCTTTGTTTCTAATTTAGACACTGAACTTTTCAATCACCGGCTTTATATGGAGTAAACTAAATTTTTCTACCCTTTAGTTATTTAGATAAGCCCTAGCTTAAAAGGAGTGTATCAAATGATTGGTTTTCCTGACTTAGCTGTTAAAATCCCTACCATCCTATTACCCAATCCCGAAATTAATCTGCAAAAATGGTCTGTAATCGCCTGCGATCAATATACTTCTAACCAGATATACTGGGAAGAAGTTGAGAGGTTTGTGGGTAACAATCCTTCAACCCTTGACTTAATCCTACCCGAGGTTTACTTAACAGATCCTAATGTTGCAGTTCGGATTAGCCAGATTAAAGAAAATATGTTAAATTACCTAACAAAAGATATTCTAAGCCCTTTGGAGCCGGGTTTTATCTTAATCGACCGGCAAACACCAAATGTCCGATCAAGAAAAGGATTACTACTCACTGTTGACCTGGAAAAATATGATTACCGTAAAGGTTCTAAAAGTTTAATCCGCTCTACTGAAGAGACGATTACTGATCGTTTACCCCCCAGAATTAAAATCCGAAAAGGGGGTCACTTAGAATTACCCCATATTATGCTTTTACTGGATGACCCCGAACAAACAATAATTGAACCTCTGTTTAATCACTTAAACCGCTTGCCTAAACTCTACGATTTTGACTTGATGATGAATAGCGGTCATCTTACGGGATACCACATCAAAGACCAGGATTTGTTGGAACAGATCCTAAAAGCCTTGACTAATCTAGCAGACCCCAATGTTATTTACCAGAAATATGGGGTTAAAGATGAAACTTTACTTTTTGCCGTTGGTGATGGGAATCACTCCCTTGCTACCGCCAAGGCCATTTGGGAAACAATTAAATCTGAATCCGAAGATCCAAAGAAACTCTTTAATCACCCGGCCAGATATGCTTTAGTCGAAGTTGTTAACCTCTATGATCAAGGATTGCTCTTCCACCCGATTCATCGTGTGCTGTTTAATGTTGATCCCAAACTGTTTTTTTCAGAATTACAAACCTACTATGATTGCCGGATTGAGGAACCGTATTCCTCTCAACTACAGGATATAACAGATCAACCCCAGTGTTTTTCCTATTTTTCTGAAAATTCTTCAGGAGTTGTTACGTTTAATAATCCCTGCAGTAATCTAACTGTTGGAACCCTCCAGCTTTTTCTTGATGCTTTTCTCCGTAAATACCCACAAACAAAGATTGATTATATTCATGGAGATCAATCAACAGTAGAAATAGGGACTAAACCTGGTAATCTCGGCCTTTTATTACCAGCCATGAATAAGCACGACCTCTTTAAAACAGTAATCACGGATGGAGCCTTACCCAGAAAAACCTTTTCCATGGGCGAAGCCGATGAGAAACGTTTTTACATGGAAACCCGGAAAATAGTTATTGACTAAACGTGATACCATTAGCAAATATTTTTTATGGTTTTCATTCAATTTAGCTTTTTGGGGACTATCAAATGATTGAACCGAAAAAAAGAAGCCACTTTCTCAAAGTGGCTTCTTCTCTTTCTCTTCTCCGCTTTTAACATCCTGAGGGAAAATTGCATAATTTATTTAACCAATACGGGAAACGCCCCTGGGGCTTGTCGATTCATCTGGCTTTGATTAAATCCTCTGTACGGCTTGTCGATTCACCCGGCCCTTGATTTTAATCACTTCGTGATGTTAAGGTAACCGGCATGAGCGACTAGGTAGACAGCATGAACAACTTAGTGTTTAACTTTTTTCCAAGGTAATTGTCTTAAGATTAGACAATTGGTTATCAATATATTGTATTTGAATCTTTAATAACTAAATTATGCAATTCCTTAATCCTAGGAAAAATCAAAATCTCCTTCTTTTT